>PABH01000042.1 GCA_002702705.1 Anaerolineaceae bacterium | reverse complement strand
GCAAAAACAAAGCTTTTAGACCCATTCGGAGCATGGGTTTGGTTTTGTCCATTGGGGTTATACTTCATTGCCAATTTTAGTTTACCAACAGTATCTTTGAGAATTACCGTGTAAAAAATAAGAGGGTAAAATTAAACCAGAAATCCATGAGAAGTATTCTTAACATTTTAAGAGGTTTAAAGTGATCATTACATTTCTTGGAACTGCTGCGGCGAATGCATTCCCGGAAGCATTCTGTACTTGTCCTAACTGCCAAGAAGCTCGTAAAATGGGTGGGAAAAGTTTGCGAAAACGTTCGTCAGTTTTAATTAATTATGATTTATTAATTGACTTAGGTCCGGATATTATGTCGGCATCTCAAATTCACAATATTGATTTAACCAAAGTGAGGTATTGTTTACAAACCCATCCCCATGCCGACCATCTTGATCTTTCTCATTTGCTTTCCCGCAGTCCGGAATATGGGGTTGTTAATGCACCGCTGTTACACTTTTATGCTTCTCCCGAGACCCTTCAAACCGCATCCAATACGTTCCGGCGTGATCTTGCGGATTTTGACCTTTTATCAAAATATGGCCAAAACAAACTCAATCTACAAACCCATACAATTCATCCAGGTCAGTCTTATAAAATTGGGGAGTATGAGGTAATTCCATTCCAGGCAAATCACCAACCAAATCCGGGTGCAATGATCTTTGTCATCAAACAAGATGGTCATACCATTCTGTATGGCGTAGATACAGCTAGCTTTTTTGACGAAACATGGTTAGGGTTTCATCAATTTAATCTGAAATTCGATCTAATTGTATTCGATCATACCTATGGTCCACAACAAGCAGAAAGTGATCATCTGAATGCTGAGTCTGTACAAAAACATATTCACCGTTTGCAGCATGAAGATTTATTACAACCCGGCGCAGCTTTCTTTGCCAGCCATATTGCTCACGAAGGTAACCCCGCGCACTCCAATTTAGCCGAGTATGCAGCCCAATATGGTTACCAAATTGCTTATGATGGATTGATGGTTGAAATCTTATGACGCCCACAATGGGGCGTTTTTATCATCTCATCCCAAACCGAAGTTAAACTGGGTTATAAAGGTTAAACCCATATCAATCGTGAATCGGGGTTTGTCTTTTCATTGTGTTTACTGAGTTCTCTTTCGAAGGCTAATCCGTAATAGGCTGAAGCGACTCTCAAGAAAATATTCCACTTGAAAATTTGCTAACTCAACCAGGGCAGTAATGAACCAACCAAATCTTTTTTCAAAATGCGGGGTTATAAATCAAGTAGCCATTAAGATTTCTGATCATTGGTGCTGATTTTTATTAAGCTTTTGAGCACCGTTGTTATTGGTTAAAAAAATTATTGTTAAGGAGAATGTGAATGCGATTCCTTCAAGATATTAAACTCATCCAAGGTGGGATGGGAGTTTATGTTTCCAATTGGCGGCTGGCGCAGGCTGTTGCAAAAGAAAGACCAGGTGTTACAGCTGGCACGATATCGGGCACGGGACTCGATTTGGTTTATACCCGTTTATTACAGTTAGGAGATCCTGGTGGATATATCCGGCAAGCATTATCCATCTTTGATGAAAAATTTGGCATTACGATTGGTCAAAAGATAATTAACCGCTTTTTTATTGAGGGTGGAAAAGATCCATCAGACCGGTTTAAATACCCTCCAAAACAAATATTACAGACACCGAATGGAACAGGTCAACTTCCATTTGTGAATGAATCTGAAGTCGTGACGGAATTATCATTGGACGAAGAGGTGATTGAAATTTTAATCGCCACCGGTTTTGCGGAAACCTGGTTAGCCAAGCAAGGTCATAGTGGTCGCATTTTTATGAATTTTTTGTACAAAATCGAATTACCTTTGATCTATACCATATATGGTGCCATGTTGGCAGGAATAGATGGTTTAATTGTTGGCGCGGGCAATCCGGATGGATTGGCTGCTATATGTTCTCAATTAACACAACATCAGGTTGTGACAAAATCCTTAACCGTTTTGTATCGTCAATCGGGAGAAGATTTTACCCTTAGTTTTGATCCTCACACCATTGCCAATGGAAAATTAACCCAACAACCATTGGAGCGCCCTGCATTTTTAGCAATTGTTTCTTCTGAAAATCTGGTCACAGCACTAACCAACAGTCAAACTGAAAGCCCGGATGGTTTTATTATTGAACATCATACTGCGGGAGGGCATAACGCTGGTCCACAAGGTCCCTTAACGTTGGATGAAAAAGGACAGCCAGTTTATGACCAAACAGATGAACCTGATTTTGCTGTGATTCGTCAGGCTGGTCTTCCTTTTTGGCTGGCTGGTGGTTACAGCAGCCGGGAAAAAGTGGAATATGCGATTGGTATTGGAGCAGTTGGTATTCAAGCAGGTTCTGTCTTTGCTTTGGCTGAAGAATCGGGAATGCAAGCTGCCTATAAAACAGCCATCCGAAATGAGTTAAAAAAGGGTGTAGCTGAATCTGATATGGTTTTAACCACCCTTTTTTCGCCGACAGGGTACCCATTTAAAGTTGTTAATTTGGAAGGGACTTTGGCAGAAGAGTCGGTTTATGAATCCCGCAGGAGGGTTTGCGACTTGGGACTCTTGCAACAACGTGGTTTGAGTAAACCTAATGAAGATGGCAGTCGGCGGTTGTTTCAACGTTGTATGGCGGAACCCGTGGAAAATTTTGTAAAAAAACGAGGTTTGCCGCGGAATGCAGAAAATAAACGTTGTTTATGCAATGGACTGTTGGCAACTGTTGGTTTGGGCCAAATTCAAAACCAGCATTCATCCGATGAAGAACCAGCCATCGTTACCTTGGGAAATAACCTTGAAGGGGTTCGCCGTCTTTCGCGTCAGGGTCAATCACCCTATTGGGTAAGGGATGTGATTGTCGATTTGCTTGGTCCACAACAGGTCTCTATCACAAATTAACACAACGAATCGAAAAAATCCTTTATTCAATATTGTTTTAAGAAGAACTCTGAATAGTTTGGGATGAGTTTGAAAAAATAGGCAGCGTTCTGGTATAGTAAATGAAAAAAGCAGATTTGGTAATCTTGGTGAGTTTCCGATAAAAATTTACCAAAATAATGGATTTTGATGAGTACAACCGAGACCTTTAACGTGATTTTTAACGACATTTTTCCGAATTCCCACCTTCATCGTAAATGGGATTTATCTGGTGGTATGTCCGCACAAATGACGGCTTTTGAATTAAACCAACCGGATGGCACCATCCAAAAAATGATTATGCGAGTACCCTCTGAGAACGTACTGCAGAATAATCCCACTATTGTGGAAAATGAATTTAAGCTTTTAAAATTTTTACGAGAACAAGGTTTACCTGTTTCCAATCCCATTCATTGGAACACATCACCAATTCCTTATATTATTCTTGATTTTATTGAGGGGCGGCCTCTATTTCCATGGCTTCCTCCTGCATTTTTCCCTGAACAACTTGCGGACTATCTGGCGCAAATTCATAAAATATCGTTAAGTTCTCCTGAATTATCAAATTTATCCAGACAGTCAAATCGTTTAATTAATCTTTTACCTGAACACCCTCCCTCAGATAACAATTTAATGAGGGGAGTTCAGATTTGGAGTTTGCTCAAAAAACAATGGCCTATACAAGATCGCAACCAACCCGTTCTCGTGCATGGTGATTTTTGGCATGGTAATTTAATTTGGAAAGGGGATCAACTTGTTGGAATCATCGATTGGGAAGATGCGGAAATTGGTTCTCCGTTGTTTGATCTGGCTGTCAGCAGGTTGGATTTGTGTTGGATTTCGGGTACAGACACGATGAACTTGTTTACTGAGCAGTATATGTCTCTTAACGATCTTGATTTTTCGCTTTTACCCTACTGGGATTTGGTAGCAGCACTACGTCTAATCCGTCTTGCTGGTTCAGATCTTAAAGGGTGGGCTTCTTTTTTTTACCAATACGATCGAATGGATATAACAGAAGAAAGCATCTTAAAAGGGTTAAATTTTTTCATAGATCAAGCAGTGAAGAAAATCAGATCATAATCATCTTATCGGAAATGAAACCAGTAAGTTAAGCTATAATACCCACTACAGATAACGTATTGTCGGGTAGGGTAATATCATTTAATGAATAATTATTCGTTTTTAAAAAGAATCACAAATTTTCTCCAATCAAAAAACGCACGATCCAACAAAAAAACGATCCATTTCACCCTGATTTTTTTATCGATCTGGCTGGTTTTGGTTGTTTATACAGAAACCCAACATGAATTTTGGCGAGATGAAGTTCGTGCATTTTCTCTTGTTCAAGAAATTCAATCTCCTTCTGATTTTTACAATTTACTGCAGTATGAAGGCCATCCATTTTTATGGTATGTGCTTTTATTCATTGGAAAATCAATCATTAATACGCCCTTATGGTTACCTATTTTGGGCGTCAGCATTGCATTCCTTGCGGTTTGTTTGTTTATGTTTTACGCTCCATTCCCATTATGGACACGGTTATTATTTTTGTTTAGTTCGATCTCTTTGTATGAATATTCTGTAATGGCAAGAAACTACGGCATCAGCATGCTGTTGTTATTTGTAATTGCCATCTTGTACAAAAAACGTTTTTCCCAACCCTATCCTTTGGCTTTGGCTTTGTTTTTCCTTGCTAATACGAATGTCCATTCCCTCATTTTTGTTGGATTAATTTGTTTGGTTTGGGTATGGGACTTTTTTCGTAACCAGCGCCCCCTTACCTTTAAGAAACAATTGGTTTTCCTTTATTTACCTTTATTAATTGTTTTTGTGGGTATCGTTTTGTGCTTGGTGTACATCTACCCTAAAGAAAACAGTATTTTGGTTACCAACAACATCAATCTGGAACCACTGGTAATCATAAAAACTTTACTCCGCACCATCACTGAATCCAACACTACATTTTCTAAACTATTCCCCGAATCTTTCCCTGGTTGGATCACCATTCTAGTATTGCCATTGATGGCTGTAGGACTGATGAAACGTCCCGCGTATATGCTGGCTGCTTTTGGTGCTCAGACCTTGATGGGTGCAACATTCTTGTTGGTGTATAGTGGAAAATTTCGCCACCAAGCCTTGTATGTTGTATTTATCGTTTTCCTATATTGGTTATTTCTCGATTCTTTGAAAAATAAAAAAATCACGGGTTTTCCAGGTTTAGCATTTAAAGTCGGGTATTCAGCTTTTACAGTTTTGTTAATAGGTAATGTCTTCTTAAATCAAACAACTGTTTGGAAAGAAATTACTACCCCAGCCAGTGCCAGTAAACAGTTTGGTGAATTTTTGGCTAATTCACCCGAATATAACAATGCAATTATTTTAGCGGAACCCGACTATATGATGGAGTCTTTGCCTTATTATGTAAACAATAAAATTTACATTCCGCGCGAACAGCGTTTTGGAAAAACAGTTTCCTGGGCAAATGATGCTGAAACCAGCCTTTCGTTGGGAGAGTTAATTCAAATTGGTGAAGCGTTAAAACAAGAATATGAACAACCGGTTTTAATAACAATTGGCCATTGGGATATCAATCTAACCGAACCGGGGGAAGAAATATATTCATATAATAAAATTTTCACCTGGAATGAAGCTGATATCCAGGCATTTCAAACCCAAACCGAATTTATTATTGAATTTACCCCAGCCTTTACCGGTGAAAAATATCGGGTGTATCACCTTAAGTAAGGGTTTGGTTAGTAAAAAATAATCAAATTATTAGCGGAATGTTCGCTATCGGATTTATAAGAAATAACACCCTTTATGTACTATTTATAGTACATAAGTAGTAATTAGGCATAATATTATTGCTTTTTCATGATATTCGTCGGATAATAATAACAAACCTAAACATCATCGCCGTAAGTTATGACCATCAATTTAGGTTTGTCTTTTTTTATATTTTCCCAATAAAACCAATAATGAGGAGGCAAGAGAATGGAAATGAAAAGTTTCCTAAGGTTGTTTGCAGTTGTAATGGTTGTTGTCCTTGTGGCTTCAATGACCACACCTGCATACACAAGTAACCAAGGTAAAATGCGTGTCTGGGTGGAGTTTGTTCCCGGACAGGGCAACCAGGTTGAAAAAGCTTTAAATGGCGTTGGTGCAGAGCATCACTATCGTTTTGATGATTTAAATAGTTTTGTGGTTACTGTACCGGAGAATGCATTAAATGGTTTACGCCATAACCCCAATGTAGTTAGCATCGAAGAAGATGCTGTTCGTTATGCTTATGGCGAAACAGTCCCTTACGGTATTGACATGGTGCAGTCCAGAGAAATTTGGGATGCCGACTATAATGGAGTAATTGATGCTGGCGCACCTACAGGGGCGGATCGTACGGTTTGTATTATTGACTCCGGATTATATACCGGGCATGAAGATTTTCAGGGTGTCAACATAGTAGGGGGATATCCAGCCAATTGGGCGGAAGATACCTGTGGTCATGGAACCCATGTCGCTGGAACCATTACAGCCGCCTTGAATGAGGTAGGTGTGGTGGGCGTAAATCCAGGTGGAACCAATCTTTATATTGTGAAAGTATTTGGTGATGATTGCGCCTGGACCTATTCTTCTACATTGGTTGACGCTGCTTCCCATTGTGCCGCTGCTGGAGCAAATGTGATCAGCATGAGTTTAGGTGGTACCCAAAAATCCAAACAGGAAGAACGCGCCTTTAACACCCATTATGCGCAAGGTATTCTCTCAATCGCTGCCGCCGGAAATGATGGCAACACCGCGATCAGTTACCCTGGTGGATACAGCTCCGTCATGTCGGTTGCTGCTATTGATGAAAACAAAGAAATTGCTGATTTTTCACAACAAAACAGCACAGTGGAAATTGCTGCACCCGGTGTAGCTGTATTAAGTACACTGCCTTATATTGAAACCAACTATGCAATGGTAGATGGTGTTGAGTATTCGGCAAACCATATTGAATATGCTCCCTATGGAGAGATTTCGGCTGCTTTGGCTGATGGTGGACTTTGTCTGGCAATAGACCAGGCCTTATCCGGAAAAATCGCATTATGCCAACGCGGAGATATCAGTTTTTATGAAAAAGTAATGTTTGCCCAAGATAGTGGTGCGGCTGGTGTCATTATTTACAATAACGAGCTTGGTGATGCTCTATTTACCTTGGGAGATGGTAATACATCCGCGATTGTGGCAATCAGCCTCAGTCAGGAAGATGGTTTATACCTTGTTGAAAATAAACTCGGTCAACCAGCAACCTTACATGCCGATATCCAATGGAATGCAAATGGTTATGAGGAATGGGATGGCACCTCGATGGCGACGCCCCATGTTTCCGGCGTGGCTGCTCTAATTTGGAGCGCGAATACTTCCTGGACAAATGCAGAAATTCGTGATGCATTGACCACGACCGCTGAAGATTTGGGTGATCCCGGTAGAGATGTTGCTTATGGTTATGGCCTCGTGCAGGCCAAAGCAGCTCTTGACTATTTGGGTGGGGTGGAACCGCCACCACCTCCGGACGATATCCAAATGTTTGCAGAAGTATCTACCGATAAATCGACTTATGCCGATCGTGAAAGAGTGACGATCACCGTTAATGCCGTAGATGAAAATGCACAACCTGTGAGCGGTGCGGCTGTAACTGTTACCATCAACAAACCAAGTGGTTCTACTACCACGCTCAGTGGCTTGACCGATACAAATGGAAGTGTAAGTCTCAGTTACTCAATTCGGATACGCAAAGATGGCCCTGGTACGTTTACAGTGAACGCATTGGTTACAAAAGAGGGATACACCAATGCAGAAGCCGCTACAACATTTGTGGCTCAATAAGCTAAATAGTTATTAAAAAAACTGGCTGTCCAATTGGGCAGCCAGTTTTTAAAACTTTAACAAAAAATTAAATGATATCGGTGAGGTGTTTATATTCCACCTTTTCGGGATTTTGGTAATATCCGTGATATTTTTCCGGCATTAATGCAGCAATTTTATACATAATCTCGTCCGTGGCAGCCTGGCGCGCTTCCTTAGAAAAACTTGCTCCGTCCGTAATTAAAACAAATGGTTTACCAACTTTCACCCGAAACTGCGTTCGCCGCAGATGTTTAAGGTTATCCCAAAAATCTTCATAACCATAAAAAGCAACTGGTAACATGGGTGCTTTGCTGCGAGCAGCTAAAGCCACAATGCCAGGTTTGCCCTGTAATAATAAACCGTCTTTACTACGGGTGCCTTCCGGCGAAACCGCTAAAATTTGACCTTTTTCTAAAACCTCGAAGGATTTTCGGAACGCCTCCCGGTCGATCGTACCTCGTTCGATTGGAAAAATTCCCCACATATTAAACAAGAAATTAAATAAGGGGTTATCCCAAGATTCGATTTTAGCGATACCACGCAAATTAGGGTTGTCCAGAATTGGAAAAACAACCGGTGCTTCCAGAAAATTGATATGGTTTCCAACTAGAATCAACGGGCCTTCCCGCGGAATTTTTCTTAATTCATCTTTATCAATTTTACATGGAATTGAAAAGACACCTCTTAAAAACCAATTTACCAAACCTGCTTTGATTCTCATGACACAATTCCCTCTACACGAGATAAAAGCTCGATTTGTTTAGGCAAAATTTTCACATTTAACGCCAGACCATCTGTACACAACGTTTCCCCGTCAGCATGGGCTGGAATGGTACCGTTAATTGCCCGGATATTTATCTCTTTTGTTTGTTCCATAGAAACAGCTGGATGTCCAGCCTGCGTGCCACTGATAAATTTGGCAGCCACAGGAAGAATTTTGATTTGTGGTACTTCGTTCACCAGACATAAATTAAATAATCCATCACCGGGATCACCATCCGGTGCCATTAAAAATGAACCACCCATTCGGCGTCCGTTCATGATGGATACCATCAAAAATGGCTGCTGCCGGGTCTCACCATTGATGATCACTTCATAAACCGGTGCATGAGCATACTTAAAAATGGTTCGTATTAAACCTACCATGTAAGCAGCGCCACCATGCAGCCATTTAATTTTATTTGCCTCAAAACCAACGACAGTATCGAAACCCAATCCAATGCCATTTCCAAAATAACGCCCATCAGGGTAATCTCCACCCTGAACAAAACCAATATCAATACAGCGTGTTTTGCCTGCAACCAAGGTCTGAACGGCTTCTTCCAGAATGTCGGGTACATCCATCCCAAAAGCAAAATCGTTTCCGCGACCAACAGGTAATACAGCCAATACGGGGCGTGTTTTTCCATTTAATTCAGCTCGCATTAACCCATTGATGACTTCATTCAGTGTGCCATCACCACCAGCCGCAATTACCAAGGAGCAGCCGGCTTCAGCCGCTTGTTTAGCAAATAACAACGCATCACCAACTTTTTCTGTCAGTTGCAAATCAAATTCAAATTGTCGTTCTTCCAGCAAGCTTAGAACTTTATCCAAAATTTGACCAGCTTTTCCTTTTGCAGCGGTTGGGTTATAAATCAATTTTGGTTTCATATTGTATGATTGTTTCCTTCAGGTTTAAAATCTTAACCGATAGTATCCCATATCGATGGGTATGTGTTGATTTTTTTATGCTGTGTTTTTCTGATATGAAAGCCTCGGCGAAAGGAAAGTATAGCATAGGATTACATATATAATGAGATGAAATAATTTAAAAAGGTGACTTATGCCAGACCACAAATATACCTATCAAAAACAAGCGCTTTCCTACGAATCACTCACTAATAGGGAAGACTATCACGGAAATATTCTGCAAGCCCTAATGGAAATTACTGAACCTAAAGGTAAAGATGTGGTTGATACGGGCAGCGGTACGGGAAGATTATCCTATATGATGGCCCCATTGGTGAAATCGATAAAAGCGTTTGATCTATCCAAATCAATGATCAAGGTGACAGAACAAAAGTTAAAATTAACAAATTTCACGAACTGGTTTTGTGGTGTAGCTGATCACCGTCATTTGCCTGTGCAAGATCAATCGGTCAACCTAGTTTTTTCCGGTTGGAGTGTGTGTTATCTAGCAACGTGGGGTGATGAAAACTGGCGGACGGAAGTGATCAACGCCGTACAAGAATTCCGGCGTATTTTAAAACCCGGTGGAAAAATTATTCTGTTGGAAAGCCTCGGGACGGGAGAAACCAGACCAAATCCGCCCAAAAAACTAGTTCCTTATCTTCAGTTTTTGGATGAACTTGACTTTTCCCGAAGCTGGATTCGGACAGATTATCAGTTTACTTCCATCGCTGAACGAGATAACCTGATCAGTTTTTTCTTTGGAGAGGAAATGATCCAAACTGCACTGCCAGAGAATCCATTAATTGTGCCGGAATGCACCGGAATTTGGACTCTGGAAATTTAAGAAGATCATGAACCCAATTTATTCTTAATTCCTTCAATTTAATTCTTGACTAAACAAATAAACAATAGGTATTATAGATAATGTAACCATTCATTTGATCGAGGATGGGATTTGATATTATTGTTAATATTTATTGGTTACCGGGTTGTGGACTTAAAGTTACTTTCATTGGTTTAGGATTTTATTTGTCCTTTCTGTTGGCAATAAAATCTCTTACGTATTTTCAAATCATTTTTTCTTTGATCTGCCATTGGAATAAACTTAATACAATCATGTGGTCGTTGGTGGTTTACCTCAGAAAAGGAGACCTATCATGAAACGACCCTATTTAATTTCTATTTTCTTCTTTTTGTTATTATGTTTACTCAGCCAGAGCCGTGGGGAGGTGAGTGCGGTTTCAAAAGTTTCAAAATCGCCTTATATGATCAAGTCGATGGAAACCGTATTAGGGCCAGAAATTCTTGTTTCTACGATTACCACTCCGGAAGCAGACCGCTACCTTCCTGCTGTGGCATATAATAACAACCATGATGAATATTTGATTGTTTGGCATAATACCTGGCCGGATGGTCGTCGTGATATTTATGCCAGAAGGGTGGATGCAAACGGAGACCTATTAAGTTGGTTCAGTGTGGCAACCGGGATTAAGAGCAAATTTCAACCTGCTGTAGCCTATAACAGTACCAATGATGAATATTTGGTTGTTTGGATGTTTGATGTTAATGGAGATGGTTCCGCCTACGAAATATGGGGAAGAACAATCGGTTGGAATGGTGCGTATTTAAATCCGGAATTTCAAATTATTACCTGGCCAAACCGTTCATTTTGGACTCCACGTGTAGCCTGGAATAGCCTTCAAAATGAATATATGGTTATTTGGAATGCAATGGATACGACTACATCCTTGCCGGTAGATGTATCAAGTATGCTTTTAGATGCCAATGGTGATGTCATCACGGGACGTATTTTAACAACCTCATCCTATCCTCAACAAGCAGATATCATCTATAACCCTGTCACTAATGAATATTTTGTAGTTTTTGTTCGATCCTATACACAAGCGACAACCGGCAACGATGTGTATGGCTTACGAGTTAATGCCGCCAATTCTGTCATTGATCCGCCCGGAGCGATTTTAATTTCAAATGACCCGGGAGATGAAAATCATCCGGCGATCGCATCCAATGGAAAATTTAGTTATGCTGTGGTATGGGAAACTCTAAAAGCATCAGATTATGATATTTATGGAAAGAAGTTGGACTTTAATGGCAATGACTCATGGGGTATATCCTATTTAATTGCGATTACATTAAATGATGAAACGTTACCATCCATAACAAGTGACGGCATTGGATATCTGACGACATGGCAGACAACTGAGACGAATGGCACTTCATTAAACGCAGTTTATTGGGATAGTCCTAACAATGCGAGTTTTGAGGTATCTCCTGCAGGATTTTGGGATAACGAAAATGGTGCTGTGGCAGCAGGAAACCATAATTTCCTTATCACATACGAAGGTGATTCAACGGGTGATCCAACCATATATCGCCACATTTATGCCCGACTATGGACAATAAATCAGCAGGTGTTTATTCCGATCATCTTAAAGGACTAATCATTTCTCAAATTTTTGTTGATTAATTTATTTTTACAATAAAGAATACGTATTTATCAAATATTGCAGCCGCCTTTTGGTGTTAATAAAATCCCATACCATCTCATCTAAGTAGAATTTTGCCGACATGGAATTGTAATTGTTGGGTTTAAATATCAATCAGTTGATGAGCGATTTATCTGTTATCTTGAAAACAAGTAAAATATAATAATCCGTTTGCTTTTCTAAAGGGATTATTCTGTGAATACTAACCAAATTAAACAAGAAAATTTTTCAAAAAACAGCGTTAATCTTCGGGATGTCCAAAAAACTGATTTACCCGAGTTTTTTACCCAACAATCTGATCCCGCAGCAATATTTATGGCTGCTTTCACGACCGAGGATCCGACCAATGTTCGGCAGTTTATGTCACATTGGCGCAAAATCATGAAAGACGACAGCATTCATATTCAAACCATTTTATTTGATGGAAAAATTGCCGGACATATTGAACAATTTATATTGTTTGGATTACCGTCTGTGGGCTATTGGATTGGCAAAGAATTTTGGGGTAAAGGAGTAACGACCCGGGCATTAACCATATTTCTGACTCAGATCAAAACGCGCCCGTTATATGCGCGGGTTGCAAAAGACAATCTTGGTTCCCAACGGGTTTTAGAAAAAAATGAGTTTTTAAAGGATAGTGAAGATAAAGGTTATGCTCAAGGCCGTGGTTGTGAAGTAGAGGAATTTGTTTATAAACGAACATAAGAAGGTAAATTTATGAATTCTCTTAACATTCCTGATTTCCTTACACATTATTATGAGAAAAACAGCAAGCCATTTTCCAGTTTGCCATGCTGCCAATTGAAGATGCAGAACGAATTTTGGATCAAATCCGCAGTGAAAACAACCGTTTTGCAAGCCAGCGTCAGCAGGCATATCTTTCGATCCGTAGAGAATTAGAAGAGCAGCTTCGCTCTTTATTTATTAAAAAAGGGGGCAAGCCACAGTTGATGTACCCGCACTATTTTGTGCTGGGAAAATGTTCCTGGGTTTTGGCGTGGTATTTGGAAGGGCAAGAAATTCATCTTCCACTGAAGGATTTTTGTCCTTCGCAGATTAGTTTTACGTATGGTGATTCATTTCCCACTATGAGATATAGTGATGGTAAACCTTATCGTAAACAAGTGTATACATTAAGTGAATTACCCCAGCTGATTTTTGATTATGGACTGCCGCAAGAATGGAATCCGGCAGGGGAAAAAGGTCCCGAACGGTATATTGAAGCACAGGTTTGGAGCCCAATTCCACTTGAATGCATTAATGTTTAAACCAATATTTCAACGAACAATAAAAGAATGTAATTAGCATTCTTTTATCAATCTCTTTTCCTTATTGAATAGCCTCGATAAAGGATTGAACCGTGAGCGAAGCTGATCGATGAATTTCGGGACCAATGATTTGATGGCTGTATTTTTGGTACAGTTCTTCACGGCTAGATAATAATTTTGGATAACAACGTGCAAAAGATTCGGAAATGGTTTCTCCTTCCCGTTGTTCAAACATGCCATTCCATAACACCGCGACTGGTTTTTGTAAATATTTGTTGAGCATCGTGTTGATCATTTCGGGGGTTACCGCCAGGTAGATCATTTTGCTAAGGTGGCCAAGTTTTTCCATTAACGATGGCGGGGTGTAAATTGCACTGCCTGACGTATCGATTACAATATTTGTTTTGTGATCCGTCTTTGAAAGTAAATCTACAATTTCTTGCATCACTTCGATTTCGGTTTCAAAATACAGCTCGGCTCTTTCAGCATGGGTGTCTTCATAAGGAAAACCAACCCAGGCGTGCATTTCAAAGGTATCTTTGTTTTCAATATTTAATTTTTTTAACAGTCGTTCGGAAATCATGTCATCACATCCGTACCGTTTAAATCCTACGGTCCCCATTTTTTGTGACCAATATGATTTTCCTGTCCCTGACATGCCCATTAATGTAATTATCATTCCATTACCTCACAACCGGTTAAAATTTGTTTGATTATAGCACGGGCATATCAAAACCGAATTCCACTTTTCAATATAGCTTTTCCATTTATCAGTAAACCAATTTTCTAACCCCATAACTTCTTACAACGCTGCTCTGGGAATAACCCTGTATTTTTATAACAATCCGATTAATTCACTTGACGGGATTGGAATATAATTAAGCTATATAAAATCTATGTATCCCTGCTTCATTCAAATTTAATAAGAGGTGTTATGCAAGAAAATTATGTCGAAAAACATACTTGGGTTCAGTCGATTATTTATCATATTTTTCCAGGAATATTCATTGGGATTTTTTATTTTTTAGTGCGAGCCCCCCTCATCAATAATGGTTTTCCCTCAATTTTCGCATTAATGTTGGCTGTTGTATTTGTCTTGATTCCTGTTCAACTTGGTTTTTTACTATATCAGGGTAAAAAATCTACGGGCCGATATACACTTAAAGGCGTAATCCAATATTGGAAACCAATCTCATTTTGGCAAGCAGTGCTTTGGGTTGTTGGTGTTTTTATTGTTGTTGGTTTGATCTTTACCCTCTTAAAACAGTTGATCATTTCTTAAAATCAAGCCTGTTTTTTTGGATACCTGATCTACAAAGTGGTTTAGAACCCGGATTTGAAAAATCAAAATTGATTCTTACCTATCTGTTTGTTTTTGTCTTTGGTGCTGTTTTAGGTCCCTTAACGGAAGAGTTTTATTTTCGAGGTTATCTGCTGCCCAGGGTGCCGGGAAAAGCGAGTTTACTTTTTCACAGCTTCTTATTTGCCCTTTATCACGTATTTACCCCTTGGATGATCATTACCCGTACGTTGGGTATGTTACCTTTGGCGTATGCCGTAAAAAAGAAGAGCCTTTTAATCGGTATCATTGTTCATGTTTTGGTGAATTCCATTGATGTCATCTCGGGAATCGTTTTTATATCTGCGTTACCATAATAAACTTTTTAAGAAGCCACATTTTTTAGAAGCAGCAAACTTGGTTGAAAACCATAGCCATCAATGTTATGGGATTGGTATGGTGTCTTTTATAACAAGTTGCCAATGAGTAAGCATACGAAAAGGTAACTTGACAGCTGTTTTAATTTAAAAAGCAAATTAATATTTCCCCTCGCTAAAGCTTTTTGTGTTGAATTATACTTAACGAATGAATGATATCAGCGTGGTAAAAATTAACAAGCTGCCTTTGGGGGAATTATTGCCATTTCAAGTGGAAAGCGAAAATGAGGGTTTCCAGTTAATCAACAAGCTGATAACTGAGTATGAAAATGGAAAAAACCGCTTCGATAAACCAGGTGAAGTTTTATTTGCTGTTTATTTTCAAAAAAGAATGGTTGGCATTGGGGGATTAAATAGAGATCCATATTCATCAGACAATGTTACTGGTCGTATTAGGCATGTATATGTTCTTAATCAAGTTCGACGTTTGGGTATTGGATCACTTCTAATAAATCAGATCATTAAGGAAGCAAGATTAAGTTTTCATGTACTCACCTTAAGAACATTGACGGAAACAGGCTGTCTTTTTTACGAAAAACTTGGTTTTCAAAAAACAACAAAACTGAACGGGGCTACTCATTTTCTTGTTTTAAAATAATTTTATACCAATTGAATACTATTTATCTTTAAGGTTTACATTTATTCGGAATACAAAAAAATTTCGTTATAATAACGATATTCATTAATAATAAAAACGATCTACCCAAAACAAATTTCCCAATTACATGGAGGTACTACAGCTTATGACGGGGTTATTTTCTTTTGCTGTCATGATAGACCGTTTCGTTTCTCGAAGTGCGCTACCCCTTTGGTGGTGGTTGGCACCCATTGCAGCTATTTTGGCACTTGGATTTGCCGTTCACTTTTACCGGCAAATGATGTCTCATTCCGAAGGTACAGACCAGATGAGATTTATCGCACAGGCTGTACGAGATGGTGCAATGGCTTATCTTAAGCGACAATATCGTGTCGTTGGATTGGTTTTTGTGATTTTATTTGTTGTTTTCCTGGTATTGTCCTTTTTTCGACTGCAAAACCCGATTGTGCCATTTGCATTTTTAACGGGTGGTGTTTTTTCTGCAATCTGTGGTTTTATAGGCATGAAAGCAGCAACAAATGCCTCTGCTCGTACAGCGAACGCATCCCGAACCAGTTTAAATGGTGGCTTACAAATTGCGCTTCGGTCCGGTGCTGTGATGGGTTTTGTCGTGGTCGGTTTTGCTTTACTTGATATTGCTTTGTGGTTCTTGCTGCTTTATTTTGTTTTCCCCGTTTTGCTTCCAAATAATTTCATCAGTCTGGCAGAGAATCCACTACCTCAAATCACTGCCATTATGCTTAGTTTTGGTATGGGCGCTTCTACCCAGGCATTGTTCGCAAGGGTGGGTGGCGGGATCTACACCAAAGCAGCCGATGTAGGAGCAGATCTGGTTGGTAAAGTGGAAAAAAATATTCCCGAAGATGACCCGCGAAACCCGGCAACAATTGCGGATAACGTTGGTGATAATGTGGGTGATGTGGCCGGTATGGGTGCGGATTTATATGAATCCTATGCTGGATCGATCTTAGCGACTTCCGCGCTTGGTGTGGCCGCCATTGGCTTATCAACTGATTTATTCATGAATGGAAAAACAGAATTAGAAATGGGGTTGTTATATATCACAGCTCCGATTGCTCTGGCTGCTATTGGGGTCGTGCTATCCCTGATCGCCATTTATTTGGTGCGGGCAAAAGATGATGCTGATCAGGAGCAGCTCATTAAAGCTCTTAGCCGTGGGTTATATTTCAGTTCGGCAGGTATCGCAATTTTGGCCTTGCCGATGTTATTTCTGCTTGGCTTGCCAAATTGGTTGGCAGTATGGATCTGTATTTTGACTGGTTTAGCGGTTGGGTTGATTGTAGGTAAAGTCACCGAATATTATACCTCTCACGCCTTTGGCCCCACCCGTGAAATCGCCGCACAGGCAGAAACCAGTTCTGCCACGGCACTGATCGAAGGTATGGCTGTAGGGATGGAATCTGGTGGTATTCCGGTTGCGGCAGTTGTCGTTGGTATTATCATCAGCTTTTATACAATGGGCGGCATTGATAATTTGCTGATGGGTTTATTTGGGGTCGGGATGGCAGCCGTGGCTATGCTTTCCACTCTGGGATTCACGCTCGCAACCGATGCTTACGGTCCGATTGCAGATAATGCCGGAGGTAATGCGGAAATGTCCGGTTTGGATAAAATCGTGCGTGAGCGCACCGATCAACTCGATGCAGTTGGGAACACAACCGCGGCAATTGGTAAAGGTTTCGCAATCGGCTCTGCGGCCTTAACCTCCATGGCGTTATTAGCTGCGTATATGGAAGAAATCCGGTTGGTGTTAACGGAATTAAGAGGTGTTGAATCCTTATTGGTGCGGGGTGAATTAATCCCTGTCGCCAAAATGACGATTGAAAACTTCATGGATTTTTATCACGTTTCACTTTTTAATCCAGCCGTTTTGGCAGGCATATTTACGGGCGTTGCGACTGCCTTTTTCTTTTCCGCGATGACGATGCGTGCCGTTGGTCGAGCTGCTACAGGTATGGTGGCTGAAGTGCGGCGTCAGTTCCGTGAAATTAAAGGTATTATGGATGGTAGTGGTTTGCCGGATTACGCCCGCTGTGTTGAAATAAGCACGGGTGCTGCACAACGTGAAATGATTGCCCCATCTCTGGTTGCAATTATTATCCCGGTGGTGGTAGGTATCGTGTTTGGGATTGCTGGGGTATTGGGTCTATTATTGGGGACGTTAACTACCGGATTCTCATTGGCAATTACCATGTCCAATGCCGGGGGGGCTTGGGATAATGCCAAAAAATATATTGAGGTGGGCAAGTTTGGTGGAAAGGGCTCACTAGCACATAAAGCAGCTGTTGTGGGTGATACGGTTGGTGATCCATTCAAGGACACGTCTGGGCCTGCCTTAAATATCCTAATTAAACTGATGACAATGGTTTCGGTTGTGTTTGCTGGCTTGATCGTGGCGTTTAGTAATGGACAGGGATTACTTTATATGCTTCTTCATTAAACCCAGAGGCCCAAATTTGATATGGTATTTTTATTTTGTCATAAAATCATATACAATTAAGGCAATTGATGTTGAACTATAGGATAATTTGTCTACAATTTAATAAAATAAACTTAGATAGGAGAAAACAATGGCAGGGAAATTCGAATTAAAACAATTAAAAAACGAACAATATTTATTTAATTTAAAAGCAAGCAACGGTCAAATCATTCTTACCAGCGAACAATACAAAAGCAAAAGTGGGGCAGTTAATGGAATTGAATCCGTTCGTAAAAATGCAGTGAATGAATCACGTTTTGAGGTATTGGAATCTAAAAATGGAGAACCCTATTTTGTATTAAAAGCCGGTAATGGAGAAGTCATTGGCCGCAGTGAAATTTATTCCTCTGACGCGGCTTGCAAAAACGGTATTCAATCCGTAATGAAAAACGCACCTGATGCGGAACTGGTTGAACTGAGCTAATTTTGTACAAACAAAAAAGGCTGCTGCAAAGGCAGCCTTTTTTTATAACGGTTTGTCAAATCACCTGCCTTTTTCTTTATAAAAAACAATCTTCCGAATACACTATAATTATTAATCGGATATAAAATTTTGTGATTGGAAAATCTATGCCCTCTGTACAGACTTTAAAATTCCTTCCTCAACATAATGGAAACTGGTACACCGCCTTCCGGTTAATTCCAGCCTGGTTAAAAGATGATAAAGATCCGGAAGAGTACAATCGCCCCTGGATGATCTTTATTGTTGATTTGGATACAGGTGCTATTATCAACTTAACCCTGATGAAGGAAAAACCTGCAGCTAACCAGGCTTATGATTTTTTAACCCAATCGATGGTAACACCGGCACGGAATAGTATTACGTCTCAACGACCTCGGGTTATTTATTTTGAAGATGAATCCCTGGCTGTTGAAATGGAGTCCAGGTTAAGCGAGTTGAAGATCAAAACCATATATGATCCTCAAGAAAAAGCTACGGATGAAATCGTGGAGAATTTGCTGCCTTTTGTTTTACAGGGTCAAATTCCACTACCCGGGCTGCTTAATCAACACGGCGTTAAACTTGATCTTGTATCCAGTGTTTTTAAAAATGCTACTAAGTTGTGGGAAGTAAAACCCTGGGATATTCTTAATAATGAAGATATTCTTGGGGTCTGGGTTGGGGAGCAAAACAAACCATATTATGTTAGCCTGATGGGCAGTGGTGGTATGGAGTTTGGATTTGCGGTTTTTAAAAGTCAAAATGAACTGGAGCAATTTTTTGTTGAACTGGCTACCAAAATCACAAAGATTCCAACCAAAGGCAGGCATGTCTTTTTATACAATCCACCCCCGATGATTAGTTTTGACGATATGGATCTTGTAGATGAGCATCATCTATCGATTCCTTCAATAAAACATTTTCCTACCCCTTTGTTATTTAAACCGGATGATATTTACCGTCCCAGCGCGACTATGCTGCGCTGGTATGAGGCGTTCCTATTGGTTTTACCAGATTTGATCAATGATCTTCAACCAGACTTGGCGCCATTGGAAAAACAATACGTAGTTAATACGGTTAAAGGGGAAACCACGGTAAAAGTTAAATACCCGGCGTTTAGTAAAAAGAAAATAAATTTATGGAAAAACGACGGTGCTTTAAAAATGATGGCAGAAATGATTCGAAAAGCTAGTGAGTCATAAAGCTAAAAAAGCATAAGAAGCCACAGCTTAATAACTGCGGCTTCCTGCATAAATATTTCAGCTTATTTTCACTGATTTGCCGTTTTTATAATGATTCTTTCACAAAGGTTGCCAAATCAGCGCTGACCTGTGCCAGTGAGGGCAGGTGCACGTACATCATGTGGCCTGCTTCATAATATGTCATTCGAATTTGTTCTGTCTGTGCTTTCGGCAGTTCGATATGGTTGATCGTATATTCGGTTGCAAAATAGGGGGTTGCCAAATCAAAATAGCCATTACAAACAATGACATTTAAGGATGGATTATATTGGAATGCGATCCGCAATTTCTCGGCTGTGTTTACAAATTGATTCTGGTAGGTATCATACTTCCATGTTTCAAATAAGTTACTCAGGATTTCATAAGTGCGATCCATTTCAAATTTGAGGTCTCGGCGCACATAATCATAAAACGTGGCAGTGTAAGTGCCCAAGATGGCGTTATAAGCTGGATCATTTTCAAAGTTTTCTCCAGCCGAATCACGATCAAACCCTTTGTAGCGGCTGTCTAGGCGGCCAACCGTTTCATTTTGATCTCGCAGCAATTCTTTTGTAAAACGGAAAATTTCAATTCTTAAATTAGAACGGTCGATATAGTCTTCCGATAAGCCAGTGTACCGCGCTAATTTTTTGATAATTTTTGTCCGTTCCGTTGCTGATAACCGATTGCCCTGCATCAACGCTAGGGTATATTCCGTATTCACAAATTTCTCGACTTCATCCAGGGTTTTTCGTAAATCAGCTTGAAGATCCTTGGATAATTTTTGGTGATACCAGGCGGTGGCGGTATAAGTTGGCAAAAACAATAAATAGGGCAAATCATTACCCGGGGTAAAACGAGCGGTCATAAAGTTGAGAATAGAAGAAACCAACATGATACCATTCAGGTACATACCGTATCGTTCATGCAAATATTCTGCCAGCCCACCGGCCCGGGTAGTGCCGTAACTTTCACCAATCAGGAATTTTGCTGAAGACCAGCGGTTATTACGGGTCGTCCACAAACGGATAAACTCTCCCACCGATTCGATATCTTTTTGATAATTATGGAATTGTTCCGGTTTTTCTTTTGGAACCGCGCGGCTGTAACCGGTACTGACCGGATCAATGAATACCAGGTCGGTTTCTTTTAACAAAGTATATTCATTATCGACCAATTGATAAGGCGGTGGAAATGGTTTGCCGTCATCCTGCATTAAAACGCGTTTTGGGCCTAACAAACCCAGGTGCATCCATACGGATGAAGATCCTGGCCCACCATTAAACGAAAATGTTACCGGCCGGGGTACTTCTTGTGATTCCCGAATTAAGGTGTAAGCAACATAAAACACAGCTGCTTTTGGCTTTTCCCCTTCCTCAACATCTTCTTCTTTTAATAACATCGTTCCGGCGGTCACTGTATAGTTTAAGGTTTGACCGTTGATTGTAATTTTGTGTTGGGTGACGGATTGTTGCTCTTCCGGCATGATCGGTTTTTCATTTCTTGTTTCAGTTTCTTGTTCCTTGTTTTTCAAAATATCCTCCTGGGTATGAACATACTCTTTATTCTACAAGTTTTCAGGAAAAAACCAATTAGACAGGTGGTTAGGGTTTATAAAAAACATTCTTGAAAAAGAACGTGGGTCGCTTTTTTACAATGAACTTATATACCCCAAACCTAACTTATTATCCGAAATTGTTAAACAAATTGGGCAAGTTCCTCAAAACGTTCATACGCTTTCAGTAATTCTCCCTCAATTTCTTCAACACGCTGTACGACATTTGATACGACTTGATGATCTTGTTGGTAAAAAGAGGTTTCTGTCATTTGAGATTGTAAGTCAACCAGTTCAGATTCGAATTGTTTGATTTTTTTTGATAATTCCTCAAATTCGATTTTCTCTTTAAAGGTCAATTTTTGTTTAACTGGATTGGGTGGTGTGTTATTGTTTACAGGTTCTTTTTTTTCAGGTGGTTTTTCCGAATTTGTTTCGGTTTTATGCTGTCTTAAAAAGTCATCATAACCACCAACATATTCGAATACACCGCCAATACCATCCAGAAAAATCGTGCTGGTTACCAGGTTATTTAAAAAGGTTCTGTCATGACTGACCAATAACATGGTGCCGTTATAACTTAACAGCATGTTTTCAAGCACTTCCAAGGTATCAATATCCAGATCGTTGGTGGGTTCATCCAGTACCAATAAGTTGGCTGGTTGTGTGAACAAACGAGCCAGCAGCAGCCGGTTTCTTTCTCCACCGGATAAAGCGGTAATCGGCGCATTTACCCGTTCTTTTTCAAACAGAAAGTCTTCCAAGTAACCATATATATTTCGATTATGCCCATTAATCGTTAAAACGTCACGTCCCTGCCCCACATTGTCTAATACGGACTTGGTTTCATCTAATTGGGAACGAAGCTGGTCAAAATAGGCGATTTCCAATTTGGTACCCAACCGGATTTCACCTTTTTGTGGGGTTAATTCGTTTAATAACAAACGCAGGAGGGTGGTTTTTCCGCAACCATTCAGCCCGACGATACCCACCCGGTCACCGCGTTGAATAACGGTTGAAAAATCCTGGATAATGGGTTTTCCCGCAAACGAAAACGATAAATTTTCCGCCTCGATCACCAATTTTCCGGATCGGCGTGCTTCTTGAATTTGCAATTTCACTTGCCCCGGTTGTTCACGACGGGCAGAGCGTATTTCTCGTAATTTATTCAAGGCACGTACACGCCCCTCGTTTCGAGTGCGCCGTGCTTCGATTCCTCTGCGAATCCACGCTTCTTCTTGGGCTAATTTTTTGTCGAACAATTCGTTTTCCAGCGATTCCGCATCCAACATGGCTTCTTTGCGTTTTAAAAAGGTCTGGTAATCACAATCCCAATCAAATAAATGTCCCCGGTCCAATTCCACGATTTTTGTAGATAACTGCTGTAAAAACATGCGGTCATGGGTAACAAATACCAGGGTGCCTCCCCAGCGCTGTAAAAAGTTTTCTAACCACTGAATGGCAGCGATATCGAGGTGGTTGGTTGGTTCATCCAAAAAGAGCACATCCGGATTTTGCACCAATCCTTTTGCCAACAGCACCCTACGTTTCATCCCAGCAGACAATGTCTCAAATGGGGCTGTTGCCTCTAACTGCATGCGCTGAATCACTTGTTCTACCTGTAATTCTCGCTGCCAGGGTTCATCCCCCTCAATTGGATTTAATAATACGCCATCCAATCCGGAAGAAACCACCTCTGAGATGGTGCCTTTTAAGTCTAATGGAACTTCTTGAGGGAGATAGGCATATTTTAAATGATGAGCGCGGCTGATGGTGCCTTCCTGCGGGTTTAAATTTCCATTTAGTAATTTTAAAAAGGTGGTTTTACCCGTTCCGTTTCGGCCTAATAGACCAATCCGTTGACCTGCTTCAATTTGCAAATTGACCTTATCCAGGAGCAAAACACCATCGAAACCTAAACTTATCTCATTTACACTAATTAATGCCATAAAACCATCATGTTCTTTGGATTTTCAACAATACTATAGATTTTCTTTTTTAACAGCCTGTCCAAGTAGAGCAGCAAAAACAAATAAAACACCGGCTGTAACCCAACCAGCCAGGACAAAGCTGGTGGAGAGATACATCCCAATCATCAAACCTGCAACAATTAAAACTGCTGCCAATACACCATATAATCGCATGCCATATAAAGTCATAAATGGCATATAATGAACGCCAATAACCATCATAAAAGCGGGATAAAACCAATTGATATTATACAGTGCGGCGCCTGCGATGACCGGAATCAATAAAGGCACGATAAACGCTACTTGCATGGCTAATGCAGTATATGGATTCCCTTTGGATAAGGTGTTTTTATGTCCCATCAATTTAAGTACCAGCTGGGTTAATGGGAAAATAAACATACCGCCCAAAACTAATACCAATATACCATATCGTTGGCTGACCCCGGTAGCTAAAATACTGGATACCAACCAAATGGTTCCTGAGACTGCCTGGCCGACTGACCCACCCATATAAACGGATCGAACTTCTCGCTGTATTTCTTTAATTTCCATCTTTCTAAATTCTCCATAATAACTAGGTTTATATATTTGCTAAACACATTTAAGTCTGATCGTTCAAGTTATTATTTGTTTGCAACTACTCAGTGCAAATCACACCTCCCGGAGGTGAGATGTAAGTCTATTATCTCAAAAAGGATCACCTCCGGGAGGGATTCTGATGGATAGGCTGAGCAGTTACATTTGTTTTGCCAAAGTGTTTTTAGTCATCGTTTATTTTCTTGAGAAGTCAGGTTTATCGCGGGACCTAAAAAATATCTGTCCCATATCTTACCATTCTTTCTCTTTTATCAACATTCTTGCAACGACTTTGGCTTAGTATAAGGCTCATAATCTTGAACGCTGAAAATTAGTATAAATCAAGGTCAATTTGATGTTCCCCCCTGAAAAGTTGATTTTTACCTATCCATTTGAACAGGAAAACCGTTGGTCACTTAAAACCGGAAAATCTTTTTTTTATAAGATACGAAATTTACTAAGAGGACAAACATTTAAATTACCTTAATTCATCAAAGATGATGTAAAATTATTGCCATTCATTGTACGGAGAATTTTTTTGACTTACAAATTGGTTATTTTTGACTTCGACGGTACGATCGCGGATACATTTCCGTGGGTTCTAGACAAATTAGAATATATCGCTGCCAAATACAATCTAAAGCACCCTGACGCACATGAAATCGAACTTCTACGAACGTTCAGTGTTCCTCAGGCTGTTAAACGCCTTAATATACCAACCTGGAAAATACCATTAATCTCCCGTGATGTACAAAAATTAATGCATACCCAAATTGATACCATTAATTTATTTAATGGCATCCCGGAAATGTTTCATAAACTACACCGCCAGGGTATTGTTGTTGGCATTGCCAGTTCAAATTCTAAAGAAAATATTGAGCGTGTTATTGGTGAAGAAATTGCTAATATCATTGATTATTTTGATTGTGGTATTTCTTTAAACGGGAAAGATAAACGATTAAAGAGTATATTAAGAAAAAGTGGTATCGCTGTTGAAAACAGCCTGTATGTGGGTGATGAAATCAGAGATATTGAGTCAACAAAAAAAATTGATATGCCTTTTGGAGCTGTCTCGTGGGGTTATGCAAAGGTGGAAGCTTTAAAAGCACTTTGTCCTCAAGAAGTTTTCAATTCAGTACAAGACATGACGAAAAAACTGATTGGAGATGGGGTAAGATAACCTATTTATCGCTGTTGCCGGCGTGATACACTTAACGGTATGGAAAATCTGTATCTTCCTCAAATAAATTTTCAAGAACTATACACACAATTCAGTATGCCAATTGGTGAAGTTGATTGTGGAACATATTGTGCTCCCCACAATCCATCCGGCAAACCCTTTTGTTGTGATATTGAACAGGCCATCCCGGCGGCTTATTTACAAGAATGGGCTTATTTACAAAAAGCCAGCAAACAATGGCAGCTTTACAAACCACAATCTAAATCCGACCAACAAGCCATAACGGAAGATACTCCTGAACATATGGTTTCGATTAAATGTAATGGTCCACAGTTTTGTCATCGTCCTACTCGTGCATTGAGCTGTCGCCAATTCCCTTTTTTCCCTTACATTACTGCCGATGATCGTTTTATCGGATTAACCTATGAGTGGGTATTTGAACCTTCCTGCTGGTTGATTAGCCATCTGGAAGTTGTTACCGAATCTTACCGCACAGCTTTTATTCGCACCTATGATCATATATTTGACCGGTGGATGGATGATTATGAGAGTTATGCTATCCACTCGGAAGAGATGCGCTTGCACTTTCAACAGACCAAACGACGTATTCCCATCTTGCATCGTAATGGGAATAATTATTTGCTCAGCCCGGGTAGTGACCGTTTAGCAAAAGTACCCAATTTTCAGAATCGGAAATTTGGGTTTTATATATAAAAAAACCATTTTCAAATACGAAAATGGTTTTTCTGATAATGGTTGTTAATCAATAATCTAAAGCGTAAACAACCAGATTCCTAAGCCCAAGAAAACGACTGCAAATACGTAGAAAAATATCTCCGTACCCTTTTCTCCTAATAACTTAATAAATAATTGGATTTTGCCCATATTCCATATTTTCACAGGTTTTTTTAGGGCAATAAATACTACCAAACCGGCATAAACCAAAGCCAATAAACCTAACAACGGATACCAATTCATTTTTTCTCCTTAAGCTAAACCTTTTCGAATTTTTGGGGATAAATATAAATAAACTATCAAACCCAGTGCCAAAACAATGCCTGAATATAAAAGGATTTGTGGCCAGGTTGCGGAATTCAATAAAACGGCATCATTGCCTTTATAGGTCCAGTAAAACGGAATCCAATAAAAAAGAATTTGCCATTTTTGATTCAACAATTCAATCGCAGCAATCGCAGCGCCAACCGGGAGGAATAACATTTTTACACTGGCAGCTGCACTCATCACATCATCGTTATTGATTCCCTGAATAAAGCCAATTAACAGGCTCAGGAAAGAGGATACGATAACCATCAAGATTAATTGACCCAGGTTAACATCACGAAAACCGGTAATTAGTAGGATAACAATGGTACTGAAGACAGGGTATAACATGCCTACCAAACTTTTTCCCAGCAGATACGCGTTCTTTGAAACGGTTGTGACGTTCATCGCGCTGATGGTATGGTCCGTTTTTTCTTCAATGATATTAAAGGTGATTAACATACCACCCAAAATGGAGATCATAATAATCAAGGTGTTTGTAAGCATTTTTTTGAGCGGTGGTACCGTCTCACCAAATTCAAAAAGTTTTGCTGTCGCATCTTCAAGATTGATTCCTTCGGCGTAATACATATTGACCAATTTTGCCATTTCAATCACAGACTCGGGTTCATTCCCTTGGGACATGATGTAATACCGGTCTCCATCCGGCAAAATCCCAACGATATGATCGCGCTTTTTTACCCGAGTTTCAATCGCTTCTTCATTTGGAAAGAGCTCAACCTTGGCGAAATCTGCAAAATATTCAGCCTGAGCTGGGTTTTCTCCTTCTAACAACGCTAAATTTACCGTTGTATCATTTATGCTGGGTGTTAAAAGATTGACACCAATTCCTAATAAAATCGGCATAATAATAATGATCAAGGTTAAGGAGTCTCGCGAACCAACTTTTAAATCTCGTAAAAAGATAGCCCATATTTTTTTCAACATCGTCCACCACCTATACTGTTAATGAATGCTGATACCGTTTATTTGAAAACACAAACAAGAGTAAACCAGCAACTAAGAAACCCAGTGAGGTCCATAAAACAAATGCAGCATCTCCGCCGGGTAATATGATTTCTTTAAAACCTTCCAACATAGGGTAAGAGGGGATGATCTTCAACCAAACCGGATCCCAACTTGGAATAAAATAAGCGATATTGGGTAACATGATCACGATGATAAGCCCATAGATGGCACCAAATGCTGCCACAATATCCTTGTAAAAACTAGCCAGGAATAATCCCAATGTGGAAGCAAAAAACCCGGTAGCCAGCAAGAAAATAACCATCAAAAGGTAATTTGGTTGTGTACCCATCACGGGGATGGTGATAATTAAACTGGAGACAAGGGTTGTTGTTAAAATCACACCGATTTTACTCATCAAATATTGCCAAACGGAAGATGCTGTAACCGCGTATGCTTTGATAACACCTTCTTTTTTATCCAGGAAGATATACGCTGCGATAATGAACATACCCATAAAACTGCCATTAAAGGTTAGGAATACGGGCACCATGTTTTGTTTGTCCGTCAGCGGTTCAAATCCATCTGAGAGGGGACGGACTTCCTGGGCATTAAATGTTTCTTCCAGCTTGCTCATTTCCGTATTGTGAAACAACAAAAGTAAATTTTTCATCCGTTCGGATTCGTAACCCTGCAAATAATATTCATAAGCCAATCCATCTCCAGCTTCATTTAACTTCACAATACCGCCAAAGTTTTTCTCATCTTCTGCTAATTGGATAACCGCTTCAGCACTTTCCAGATAATAAATTTTGCTGGTATCGGTTTCGATTAAGTTGGCGGGATAGATATTTTTGCCACTTTTAATTTCTACCGCTTCACCTTGCTGATCCAAATCCTCTGCCACAGAAAATTCCATAAAAGCATCCGCCGCCGCTTTCGGAAGATCCAGGTAAAGATATTCCGTTGATTTATTGGAAAAATTATCCGGAATGACAAAAAGCAGGAGGAATAAAAATACAAACGCCATTACGATTTCCACGTAAAAGTAAAATCCTCTGGAAGCGAGGAGTATCTCTTTTACAAAACTATGCCATAGTTTCATGTTATACCAATCCTCTGCCCGTTACCTTAATAAATATTTCTTCTAAGGTTGCTTCTTTGGTGTGCATCGACTGAATTTCATAGTCCAGGATAACTTTCTGAAGTCGTTGTTTTTCTTCTTCTTTGATTGTTGAAAATGTTTCTTTCACAACGGTTCCATTTTTTCTAAATTCAACGTCCACCAGTTGTTCGCCGTATTGCAATTTTAAATTCTTCGGAGAATCAATTAATTTGATTTCACCATCTACGATAAAAGCAACCCGGTTACACAATTCATCGGCAATAAACATATTATGTGTGGTTAAAAACACGGTTACTCCGTTATTATTTTCCTTACGGATAATATCCTTAATTTCTGAGGCAATTGCCGGATCGAGACCTGTGGTGGGTTCATCTAAAAACCATAATTCGGGATTATTAATCATGGAACGAGCAAAGGTTAAGCGGTGTTTCATTCCTTTGGAGAACTCACCTGCTCTCACATTTTCTTTTCCATCCAAACCAACCAATTTCAGCAAATCAGCCGGTTCGCGGGTTTGTCCATCAAATAATTTGCGGTAAAAATCTAAATTTTCCTTGGCAGTTAACTTGCTGTATACATTGGATTGTTCAAAAGACATGCCAATCTTGTTAAACATTTTTTGGGAAATATTTTTTACGTCATAACCTGCAACGTTTACATTTCCTTTTTGAAGCTGTAAAAGGCCCGTTAAAATTCCTTGCGTGGTGGATTTACCAGCACCGGATGGTCCTAAAAACCCAAAAATTTCTCCTTTGGGGATTTCAAAGTTAGCGTTTTTTACAGCATAATTTTCGTCATTAGAATACGAATGATACAGACCTTCTACTTTAATCATTTTGATTTTCTCCTTGTTCGTGGGTACCAATACCATTTTTAATAAAATCTAAAAATAAATTGATGGTATTCATCATGTCATCCATCTGATGAATATCAAATTCTTTTCCTTTAATCACTTCATAGTAATATTCAAATGAGGCGATGTTGAGGGCAACTAAAATAAAACTTACAAATTCGAGGTCGATATTTGGGTTAATCTCTCCTTTGCTAATTGCAAGCTGCAATAATGGTCTAAAAAAATCTTCAGCGGTTCCTTTACTTTCCTCAAAGATCTCCTTATGAACGGGATGATCTTTGTTTTTTATGAGTTGGTTTCCCAAAATGGCAGCTTTGGGGTTAGCCTTTCCAAATTCCAACCCGGATTGGTACATTGCGCCCATCAAAGTGAAAAAGTCAACCGAAGTGGGGTTTAACAAAACAGGGTTGATGAAGTTGATCTTTTCAGCCGCGATTTTTGAGATTAAATATTTATATAAATCTTTTTTATCTTCAAAATATTGATAAAAACTTCCTTTTGCAATCTGGCAAACTTCAACAATGCGGTTAATACTGGCATTGTCAAAACCCCAGTTAGCAAACTCATCAATGGCAATTTCTTCGATCATTTGCCGTTTATCATCCGGTAAATTAAAGAAAGTTTCTTTTGGCATAAACTCACCTCGTTATGTGACCAAGTGGTCACGTGACTTATAAGTCACAATCTTATATCATAATTTATCGCTTGTCAATATTTAAAATATTAATTTTTTCCGGAAATTTGGAAAAATTAAGCAACGATTACTATTCATATCCCATAAAGAAAAAACCTGGCGAGCGGATTATCAATGGTAAGTTTGGAACTTAACGATTGGTAAATTTGGGCTAATAAAATTTCTGTAAAAAAATTAGAAAGTGTAAAGTATTTATGCTATTCTTTGAGTAATACAAACGCTAGAGGGATTGTTATGAAATCGCATTGGATTGTTTATAACGGAAAACGAATTTGGTACTCGGATTGTACCAACTGTGGTTTGGATTCACATGCTGTCAAAACCGAAATGGATTATGCATTTAATATGATTAGTACTGAACCAAAAAATTCAGTATTATCCTTAACCAATGTTAGTGATACCCGCGGCACACCGGAAATTTTTCGAATTTTTAAAAATGCAGCCTCAAAATTCGAGCCTTTTGTAATCAAAAGAGCAGTGGTAGGTATAACAGGTTCACAAAAAACATTTATTGAACTATTAAATAAGATGTCTGGAACTAAAAGTTTTAAATTATTTGATGATTTGGATCAGGCTAAACTCTGGTTGAGCGAAAATTAAGCCATCCGGCTTATTGTGTAAATTTTAAATATTATGTATAGTAGCCCTTATGAAAATAAAGGCTCTACTATATTTTTTCCTGATATTTTTATTAACTGGTTGTTTTTCAGAAAATATTCCCGATTCAGAAAAAACACCTACTTTTTCTCCTGTTTCACAGGTTTCAGTTACCCCCACGGCTGTTTCCACTCCTTTGATAACACCATTTCCAAGCCCCACCACCATTGTTCCCGACAGCGGCTGGATTAATACCAAACCAGGTTTGGAAAACCGCATACTCAACCTTATCGGGCCGCAAAATATGGTCATCGAATCGATGTTCATTTTGCGAATCAACCCATCTTTTTATGACTTTGAAGTCCATCACCAAACCAGGCCGCTCAGTTTGGAAGATTGGGCAATGCAAACCAATGCAGACATCGTTGTGAATGCTGGTTATTTTTTGTTGGAGCAAGAAAATTATTACCCGACTGGCCTGGCTATTTCCAATGGGGAAGTTTTTGGTCTGAGTTATGGTGAATTTGCAGGCATGTTTACTGTGGCACAAGGATTTCCGGATTTACGGTGGCTGGAAGAAAAACCTTATGATTCTTCAGAGCCGCTGGATTTTGCAATACAATCCTTTCCTTTGCTGGTTAAACCAGGCGGTGAACTTGGCTTCCCTGCTGAATTTGAGGATAACCTAAAAGCGCGCCGCACGGTTTTGGCAAAAGATCAAGACGGTAATTTTTTATTAATTCTGACACAAAAAGGATATTTCACACTTCATACATTGAGTATGTTCTTAACCGGTTCTGATCTCAATCTGGATATTGCGGTTAACCTGGATGGGGGTCCTTCCACAGGGCTTTTGATTCTAGATCCTTATTTCAAGATACCTTCTGGCATTTTGTTACCATTTGTGCTTACCGTTCACCAAAAATAAATGCTAAACTACTCATATCGTGTTTTGATTGGAGGTACCGTATGTTTCAAGAAGACCATCCACTCTCTTTGTGGTTAATGAAAAGTGAGATTCCAACCATTCGTTTCTTGACCCTAACGCTTTTAATGGATCTTCCGAAAACCCATTCTAAAGTGCAAGAAGCGTATCGATCCATTCAGTTGGAAGGCCCTGTTCCTGCCATCCTTAATCGTCAAATCGATAAAGGGCAATGGCCATATAAAAATAATTATTACACGCCGAAATATGTCAGCACGCATTGGAGTTTACTCTTATTAAAAGAACTGCTTGTTGATCCGCAGACACCACGCTTTCAGGATGGGGTTGAATATATGCTTTCGGCGACAACAAATTCCATTCAAGAACATGGAAATCAACCGACCCCTGATCTGCAATGCCTGTGGAGTAATATCATCCGGTATGCCATTTTCGCGGGGCGTATTGGCGATGAACGGTTAACAATGATGATCGAATTGAACGCACGCAGCCTCGCAGAAAATCAATGTATCTGTAAATACAATAACTATTTACCCTGTGCATGGGGTGTTAATCGGGTGATGTGGGCTTTGGCAGCCATTCCTGATGAAAAACGATCATCGACCGTAAAGGGTGGGTTGGAAAAAGGTATTCAATTTATGCTGCAGCAGTATGACCTGCTACAAGCCAATTATCCCAGTCCCGAAAATAAAGTTCATCCACTTTGGTTTAAATTATCTTTCCCTTTGTTTTACCAAAGTGATATTTTAATGACATTAAGAATATTGGCTGACTTGGATCAATTAGGCCAACCTGCGGCACAGCCAGCCCTGAATTGGCTGGAATCAAAACGTGTGAAAAATGGCTTTTGGCGCGGCAGCAGCCCTTTCCGGCAGCGCACCTGGCCGGAATTGGCTGATAAAGAAGAGACCAACCGGTGGGTCTCCCTGTACGCAGCCTGGATTCTCAAAAAAGCTGGTAAAAAATATGATCAGATTGATCCAAAATAGTGTGGTATACTAGGGAGCTGTTACTTTTGTAAATGGGGAAACTAGCGTAAATCTAGAACCAAATACATATGTAGCCGAGCCAAGGTTCTTTCCCTGGCTCAATCTTAGGCCGAAAAGGACCAATTATTGTGAGTTTTAAATCTTTTAATTTTCACCCGCTGGTTAGTGCGGGCATTAAGGCTGCCGGGTACGAAACCCCAACAGCCATTCAAAAACAGACCATACCTGCCATTTTAAATGGCTCAGATGTTCTTGGACTAGCACAAACAGGTACCGGCAAAACAGCCGCTTTTGTTTTACCCATCCTTCAACATTTAATGAAGTCCCCTCAGAAACAATTACGGGCTTTAATCCTTTCCCCGACTCGTGAATTGGCGGAACAAACCAACGCTGTGATTAAAGTGTTAGGTCGTAAAACCGGTATCCGTGGATTTTCCATTTACGGTGGAGTTGGAAAACAACCACAAATTAATGAATTCCGGAATGGGACCCAAATCGCTGTGGCTTGTCCTGGCCGATTGTTAGATCTAATGAATGAAAAACAGATCAACCTGAAAAATATTGATATTTTGGTGTTGGACGAAGCCGATCAAATGTTTGATATGGGTTTTTTACCCACTATTCGCCGCATTATCGCTGCTGTTCCTAAACAACGTCAGACTTTATTATTTTCAGCGACAATGCCAAAAGAAATTCGCAGTCTGGCGAATGACTTCTTGAATAATCCGGTTGTTATTGAGATTGGGCATTCAAAACCAGCCGATACCGTTCGGCATGCACTTTATCCTGTGGAACAACCACAAAAAATGGATACATTAATCCAATTAATGGATACCACAGCGATCGGTCAGGTTTTGATTTTTACCCGCACAAAACACCGTGCTTCCAAACTGGCATTTAAATTAAAAAAACAAGGTTTTAATGCCGATGCCTTACAGGGTAATCTTTCTCAAAAACAACGTGATAAAGTGATGGATCGCTTCCGACAAGGCAGAATTGACGTTTTGGTTGCAACTGATATCGCTTCTCGTGGTATTGATGTAACTCAGGTTTCACATGTCATCAATTTTGATATGCCGGATACTGCTGAAGCGTATACCCACCGCATTGGTCGAACTGGCAGGATGGAAAATCAAGGTATGGCTTTGTCTTTTGTCACCAAGGATGACAACCCTATCTTACGAATGATTGAAAAAAATATGGGGCACAGCATCGAGAGACGTGAAATCACACACGCTTTTCCTCAACAGCAAGCCCATACTTCTTCACCCAGATCCACAGCTCGTTAGACTATTTATTTATAACTAACCAAAAAGGCTGACCAAAAAGGTCAGTCTTTTTTAATTCTGTTTAATATTTCTGTTACAAATTCTGGCTATTCAAAGAAAAGATTTTTCCGAACTCATGTAAACTTAACCTTATACGCACAGCATTGGCTCAGATGAAGAAATAATCATAATGTTGGTACGGTAAAAATATGAGTGTGGAAAATATCCTCGTCCTTATCATTCTTTTTATAGCCATCCTCTTATTCATCAGTGAAAAAATCAGAGCTGATGTTGTAGCGTTAATGTCGATGGTTGCGCTGTTGTTAACCGGTATTCTTACAACAGAGGAAGCTTTTTCAGGCTTTTCAAGCCCGGCGGTTATCACGGTTTGGTCCGTTTTTATCGTCAGTGGTGGCATCACCCGCAGCGGTATTGGTGAACAGATTGCTTATTGGGTTTTAAAGGTTGCCGGAAAATCTCAATTAAGGCTGACCTTTTTTATTATGTTAACGGTAGGTCTGCTTTCTGCTGTGATGAACAATATTGGTGCGGTGGCGATTCTTTTACCTGCTGTGTTAACCATTTCAAGGAAAGCAAACCTGGCACCGTCCAAATTATTAATTCCTTTAGCATGGGCATCATTAATGGGCGGTAATATGACCTTAATTGGAACCCCGCCGAATATTCTCGCTTCCAGCATTTTATCCACCTATGAAAATGTGCCAACTTTTCGATTTTTTGATTTTACCCCAATGGGAATAATTGTTTTATCAACAGGGGTTATTTATATGCTCCTGATTGGAAACCGCCTATTACCAAAACGCACACCAGGGGGTGAACTCTCAGAACGTTACCAGATTCAGCAATATCTTACGGAAGTGCGAATTCCGCCTTCCTCACCCCTGGTAGGCCAAACGATCCGCCAGGCAGCTATTCAAGAAGAACATGAATTCCTTATCGTACATATTCATCCCCATGATCGTCTTGATGAAATGCTTACACCCTATCCGGACTATACATTTAAAGCAGGGGACGAGCTTCATATTCAAGCTGATCCGGAAGCGATTTTGAATGCAACACATAATTTACAGCTTATCACCATTCCGGACCGCAAAACTACGCCACTCACCATTCGAGAGAATCAGCAAACTATGCACCAAACCGAAATTACGTTGGCCCCATACGGCCGGTTTGATGGTAAATCTTTGATGGATATAGATTTTCGGGCCCGTTTTGATGTTTCTGTTTTGGCAATCCGGCATAACGGAAGAACCCTCGTTTCTCGCCTTGGTAAAGTACCACTGCATATTGGTGATTCCTTGTTAGTTCAGGGTACCCGGGAAAAACTAAAACAACTCACCAATAATCAAGATTTTATTTTGCTTGAGATGGGTTTTCAGCCTACAAAGATCTCCAAAAAAGCCCCGCTTGCTGTCTTGATCTTATTAGGAGTTATCCTAATCGCAGCCAGCGGACTTTTGCATATTTCAGCAGCCATGTTGATTGGAGCAATATTAATGGTGGTTAGCCGCATTATCACCATTGATGAGGCATACCAATCCATCGAGTGGAAGGCTGTCTTTTTAATCGCCAGTATGCTGCCTATGGGCTTGGCGATGGAAAAAACCGGTACCGCCCAAATTATCGCACAATCCGTTATCAAGCTCATTGGGGATCAAAGTGCATTGGCAGTAATGATGGGATTATTTATTCTCACCGCTCTGTTGACAGAGGTCATTTCTAATGCGGCAGCCACCGTTCTGGCTGTTCCAATCGCGATTGATGCCGCCTTAAATTTAGGTGCAAACCCGCAAACATTTGTTATGGCAATTGTCATTGCTGCTTCCACATCGTTCTTAATGCCGATAGGCCATCAGGTCAATGTCATTATTTTTGGCCCGGGAGGGTACCTATTTAAGGATTACACCAAAGTCGGTATCTGGCTTAATCTCATTTTATTATTGATGACGATGATTTTCCTGCCGCTAATCTGGCCTTTATATCCTTAATGTTCTAACCAACGTGCCATGGCAGCTCGAACCGAGCGGCTCATTTCTTGTGAAAAATCAGCCCCAAATTTGCGGCGATACTGAAACTGTCCAAAATTGACAGCACCGTTCAATTCAGGTCTGTTCTTAAATAAAAGCGCTTCCCGTTCATTAAACATTTCATCCAATTCATCCGGTGATAAGCGGCGGTAAGAATCCTTAAACCGGATAAATTTACCGTCAAAACGCGGCCTTGGCTGATCCGGTTTGTTAGCAGGATATCCAAAACAAACCATTGCAATTGGAAACACATAGGGCGGCAGATCAAACATTTCGCGGTGAACTTCATAATTTTCCATAATGTCGCCGATATAACAAGAACCAATTCCCATGGATTCGGCGGCAATCACTGCGTTTTGCGCTGCGATCAAGGCGTCCGAACAGGCAATCATCAAATCCCCTTCTTGTGGGAAACGATAAGGGATTCCTTGTTGTTGGCAGAACTCTTCTACTTGACTGTGTTGATAATAATCAAACCAGCGCTGATAATCTGCCAGAAAGATTAGTACAAAAGGAGCCTTTTTAATAAAAGGTTGATTATCACAAGTTTCGACCAACTTCTCTTTAATTTGTTTGGACTCCACTTCAATAATCGAATACAACATCATATTTCCTGCCGTTGGAGCACGGTAAGCTGCGTTTAAAATAGTTTCTTTTTCTTCAACCATTAACTCTTGATCCAGATAAGAACGGATTGAACATCGGTTTTCTAATACGTTAATTGTTGAATTCATTTTGTTATCCTCATATACCCATCTCATACACCCGGTATCGCCGGGTTAATTCTGCGCCCAGTTTAACAATGGCATTGTTCATCGGGCCATTATCTTCCAAAACATAGTTGATTTCCATAAACATTTTGGGACTAAAAATCGATTCATATAACGCCCGATACAACAGGCTGTCGATTCCCTTCCCGTGATATTCAGGAATCACCCCTAATGCAAACATGCGGTAACTGGTTAACTTGGGAATTCCGCGCAGTAGTTTAAACCATCCCAAAGGCAGCATACGACCATTCAAACCTTTTAAGAGTTGATTAATATCCGGAATAGCAATCGCAAAACCCACTGCTTTCCCATCTTTATCCTCAGCAAAAATAACACCTTTCGGTTGAATGATCTGTTTTAAATCCTTTACCATTGCTTTTACTTCAGCTTCCGTTACCGGTGAATACCCCCAATTCTTTACCAGACTTTCATTCGAAAGAGAAATGATTTTTTCTGCATCTCGGTCTAGTTTTTTCAGATCTAAAATACGGGTTTGGATTCCATATCGTCTACTTACTTTGTCCGTTAAAGATAATATCCGCTCCGGAATTTGATAATCTTTTGCTGCATCTATGGCGTAAACCACAAGGTCTTTTATTTTTTCCAGACCAAATTCAGCGTAGTATTGGTTGTAAATTGGTGGATTGTAAGGTGACATGACCACTGGGGAGGGTACAAATCCTTCGATCACGCTGCCCCATTCCTGGGTGACAAAACTCCAGGGACCCCTCATTTTTGTCATTCCGTTTTGATTCAGCCATTCTTTGGCGGTTTTTAACAATAACTGGGCAGCTTTTTCATTTGGGATGCACTCAAAATAGCCAAATAGTCCCACAGGTTCTTTCCAGAAATGATTGGCTAATTCATCATAAAAAGCAGCAATTCGACCAATAATTTGCTCCTCATTCCATAATAAAAATAAAGCTGTTTTGCAATGACTTAAGAAAGGATTCTTTTGAGGGTCAAACTGAGCTTTTATATCACTGTGTAAAGGCGGCACCCAAACCGGGTCGTTATGGTATAAAGTATACGGCAGTTTAATGAACCGTTTGAGGTCCTTTTTCGTGTTTACCTGTGTAATCTTCATGCGATATCCTTGTAAATAGACTGCTCTTATTATGACATAAGAAATCTTTTCCATCGATTAAAGCTGTTAATAAAGTGGTCTATAAATTCAAATTGGAGTGCAATCATGGATTTATCAAAAATGCCCGCCTTTATTCCCGGTTTGACATTAAGCCAAACTTTTTATGAAGAAGTTGTCAAACCGATTTTGGTTTTATATTTTCCAAATTTAAGCTACAGTGCTGCTTTGATTGGTTTTGGATCGGACGTGATTGGATATGATACACCGATGTCCCGGGATCACATGTGGGGTCCCCGTTTGATTCTCTTTTTACCTGAGAAAAACTTTCTGGAAGAAAAAGAATCCATAAACCAATGTTTACGAGATCATTTACCATATACATATAAAGGTTACCCCACCAATTTCGGATCACCGGACAATATTGGTGTGCGATTGTTTCAAGAAATAAACAGCGGACCGGTTGAACACCTGATTGAGATCACCACCATAGCAGGTTACTTTGATCAACAGCTTGGTCAAGACCGTTGGAGAAATCCGAATCATTTGGATTGGTTAACTTTTTCCGAACACGTGCTGCTTTCATTAACCAGCGGCGCTGTCTTTTATGATCAACTTGGGTTAGAAACTATCCGCAAAAACCTTTCTTATTATCCAAATGATGTCTGGTTGTACCAAATGGCTTCCGCCTGGAGCTATATTGGACAGGAAGAGCATTTTGTTGGCCGTACAGGTTCAGTTGGTGATGACATTGGTTCTCGTATCATAACAACTCGCCTTATTCATGTCTGTATGCGTTTGGCTTTTTTGCAAGAGAAGCAGTTTGCGCCTTACAGCAAATGGTTTGGATCGGCTTTTCAAAAATTAAATAATGCGAAAGAGCTTACACCACTTATAAACAAAACCTTGAATGCCGTTGATTGGCAAACACGTGAAAACAACCTGTGTGCTGTTTATGAAATTCTGGCACAAAATCATAATCAACTCGATTTGACAAAACCGATTAAAACCTCCTGTCAGTTTTTTCACGACCGCCCTTTCCGTGTCATGGGTGGTGATCAAATCGCTCAGTTAATTCAATCTGTAATTAAAGACTCTTCCTTAAGATCAACTGGTCTTTTTGGTTCTGTTAACCAATTAAGTTCAACCTGTGATTTTTTGGAAAATACGGATGCGTTAATACAAGCTAAATCAATTTACAAACGTTAACCTTTGCATGGGTTAAGATAAATAAATTATTACCGTCACATCCAAAGACCGTGACCATCGTGAGACTACAAATACGCTCCAGCGTGATATAGTTTTGATTATGTTAAATATTCAGGATCATATATTATGGCGGCGTTTCCGTGAACCAATTAGCGGATTAACACATTTGGCAGGCGCCACATTGGGTTTTGTTGGTACGATTTTTTTGTTAATTTTCAGTTGGGGAGATTGGTTATCTACTGTCGCCGTTACAATTTACGGCATCAGCCTGGTATTAATGTTTTCTGCCAGTGCATCCTACCATCTCGTGAAAGCCCAGCCAAAAACGCTGTTAAGACTGCGCAAATTTGACCATGCCTCCATCTACGTCGTCATCGCTGGCAGTTATACCCCTATTTGTCTGTTGGCATTTAATGGATTTTGGTCGTGGGGGTTTTTGTCTATTATCTGGTTTTTGGCTGTTACAGGCGTAATTGTTAAACTTTTTGTTATCAAAGCACCACGCTGGACAACGGCCGGGGTTTACCTGGTGATGGGGTGGTTGTCAATCTTTGCGGTTAATGAAATGATCCGGTCACTTTCCCCTTTGGCTTTATGGGGATTGGTGATTGGCGGCTTGTTTTATTCCTTTGGTGCAGTGATTTATATTCTAAAAAAACCGGATTTTTTCCCAAACATATTTGGTTTCCACGAACTATGGCACATTTTTGTCTTATTAGGGGCGTTGTCGCATTTTGTTGTGATTAGTTTGATCGTTATTTAATTTGCAAATGATGCTTTAATAATTCGTTTTCCTCGAAATTCCCACTCCACTTATTTGAGTTTTAAAGTGTTTTGGCGTAATGATTCAAGGATTTAGGAACTGGTAAATACATTTTGTTTTCAACGAAATCCACTTAACGAAAACCAAACCGGCGTAACTCTTTTAAAAAGCCGGTGTTTTTGTAATTAGTCAGCGGCCGGTGGAGCTGCTGCATACATTGTGAAAATTCAATAAAGGGCGTCTTCTGAATGCCCGAAAGATGATAATAAAAAAACGAAGAAATTTGCCGATTGAAAGCGCTTAAAGCTGGCAAAAATTACCCCATAAACACTGTGGGGTGTGTTTTGTGTTGCCACTTTTAAGTCAATCGGAAAAATGCAAAAACGGAGGTAGTTTCATTATGACGTTATTAAAACCTGTAGCCATCGTAGGGATTGGCGCAATTTTACCGGATGCATTTGATGTGTCCTCTTTCTGGAAAAATATTCTGGCTGTTCGTAATTCAATTCGGGACGTAAACCCGGAACGCTGGAATCCGGATTTGTATTTTGATACGGACCGTTCGTCTCCAGACAAAACCTACACCAAAATCGGGGCTTGGGTGGATGGATATCAATTTGATCCAATGAAATTACGGATGCCGATTCCGCCAACCGTGCTGAAACAAATGGATCAGACTCAGCAGTGGTCTATCGCAGCCAGTCATCAGGCTTTAAGTGATTTTGGGTATCCGCAGCGCAGTTTAGACCCTGAACGGGTGGCTGTGATTTTTGGTAATGCAATGGCGGGGGAAAAACATTACCGTTCCACGATGCGCATTCTCTTTCCTGAATATGCGACTGCTTTACAAAATACACCCGCATTTCAGAACTTACCCCAACAAGTACAGCAGACACTAATTGCTGAAATGCAGCAGAATATCCGCAGCACTATTGCGGACATCACCGAAGATACGATGCCGGGTGAACTTTCAAATATTATTGCCGGACGGGTTGCCAATATTTTTAATTTTTCTGGCCCTAATTATGTGACCGATGCAGCCTGTGCCTCTTCTTTTGCAGCCATGCAATCCGCTATCCAGGGATTAAATTCATATCAATTTGACGCAGTCTTAACCGGTGGCGTAGACCGCAACATGGGTGTTGAATCCTATGTAAAATTCTGTAAAATCGGTGCGCTCAGCCCGGATGGTTCCCGCCCGTATGCGGATGGTGCCAATGGATTTGTGATGGGAGAAGGGGCAGCCATCTTTTTATTAAAACGTCTTGAGGATGCTGAGCGGGATGGTGACAAGATTTATGCAGTTATCCGCGGCATTGGCAGCAGTTCCGATGGAAAGGGAAAAGGGATCACCGCCCCCAACCCGGTAGGTCAGGTGCGCGCGATTGAACGTGCCTGGTTAAACGCTGGTGTTTCTCCCTTCAGTGTAGGATTAATTGAAGGGCACGGTACATCAACCAAAGTTGGTGATGTGGTTGAAGTAAACAGTCTGAATGAAGTTTTTGGAAAACTTGGTAAAGAAGTTGGCTCGATTGCGCTAGGTTCGGTTAAATCCAATATTGGCCATTTAAAAAGTGCAGCCGGCGCAGCCAGTGTGATTAAAGTTGCTATGGCCTTATATGAAAAAATCCTTCCGCCCAGCGCTAACTTCCACAAACCAAATCCCAACATCAATTTTGCTGATTTACCATTTGCCGTTAATACGGAAGCCCGTCCATGGGAAAACGAACCGGGTCAAATCCGCCGGGCAGGGATCAGTGCATTTGGTTTTGGTGGAACCAATTTCCATTTTGTGTTGGAAGAGTATGTTCCTGGTGTTGCAATAAATGAAAACAAAGTATTTTCCGCCGCAGTCGCTGCAGAACAACCCGTACCAACGGTAGTTGAATCGATGGAGGTTGGTGTGCCACAACCCATCAATGTGGAAAATGAAGCAGCGATTACTCAATTTGTATTACAGGTCGTTAGTGAAAAGACTGGTTATCCACAGGAAATGTTGGATGTGGATCTTGATCTGGAAGCCGATTTGGGGATCGACACGGTTAAACAAGCTGAATTATTTGCCACCATCCGCGAAAATTACGGTATTCCGCGCCGGGAAGATTTACGGTTATCGGACTATAACACCTTAACCAAAGTGGTTGGTTTTGTGCAAAACAGCCTCGGCAGCCTGCCAAAAACGGTTGAGCCAGTAAATAGACCAGATGCTGCACCTGTTATCTTGCCCGAAGTTGAATTATCTCAAAGTGAACACCCTGTAACCCAGGGAAGTGTTTCTAGAGATTCCGTTGAAGCGTTTGTTTTAAGCCAGGTGGCTGAAAAAACGGGCTATCCGGTAGAAATGTTAGACCTCGACCTCGATCTGGAGGCGGATTTGGGTGTGGATACGGTTAAACAAGCTGAATTATTTGCCACCATTCGTGAAAATTATGGGGTAGCTCGGCGAGAAGATTTACGGTTATCGGACTACAACACTCTGGCAAAAGTGGTTGATTTTTTTGTAACGAATGCAGGTGCAGGTCAAGAAAAATCAAATCGTGACTCTACGCCGGATGCACAACCGGTAGAACCTACCCAGCCGGATGTTCAAGAACATTTCCGTGGTTTATTTTTTATTGGTACGAACGATGTGAACGAATTAAAAACAGTGTTAATTCGTGCTTTGGGCCAGGCTAAGGCTGGTTATTTGCCTCCCTCAAAACTGCCTTCAAATCAAGAAGTTTCACAACCCGAGCGCCTGGTGATTGATTACGGCACCCCAGAGGAATTTATTAAACGAGCCGAACGGGCTTTAACAGCACTGGATACGAATAACCCCAGTATGTGGCAGGCACTGACAGCTCAAGGTGTCCACCGCGGCAGTGGTGCTCCTGGTAAAGTGGCTTTTCTGTTTCCGGGACAAGGTTCACAGTACGTTAATATGCTGCGTGAACTGCGAGATATTGAGCCAGTAATTGATGAAACTTTTGCTGAGGCAGACCGGGTGATGACCCCGCTGCTCGGAAAACCCTTAACCCATTATATTTATGCCGATGGTGATAAAGAAAGCCTGAAAGCTGCGGAAGCGGAATTAAAAAATACGGAGATCACCCAACCCGCTGTGTTAACCGCTAATGTAGCCATGTTACGACTGTTAAAACAGTATGGTTTCCAGCCGGACATGGTGATTGGGCACAGTTTGGGTGAATATGCAGCATTGGTAGCAGCCGGTGTCTTGACTTTCGCGGAAGCTTTGGAAGTAGTCAGTGCCCGCGGGCGTGAGATGACCAAAGTATCCATGGAAGATAATGGATGTATGGCTGCTGTTTCTGCACCAATTGAAGAGATTCAGCGGTTAATTGAAACGGTGGATGAATATGTGGTATTGGCTAATTTAAACAGCCCAACCCAATCGGTCATTGCAGGCTCGACCAAAGGTGTTGACGCAGCCATTGAGGTGTTTAAGTCATCTGATTACCAGGCAGTGAAAATTCCTGTCAGCCATGCCTTCCACACCAAAATTGTGGCACCCGCCAGCAAACCGCTGCGTTCCGTGATTGATCGCATGAATATACAAGCACCACGTTTACCCATTGCGGCCAATGTGACAGGTGATTGGTATCCGGTTGAGCGGGAAGCTATTTTGGATATGCTGGCGGATCAGGTTGCATCACCGGTGCAGTTTATTAAAGGGATTCAAAAACTTTATGATAGTGGGGCTCGGGTCTTTATCGAATCCGGTCCAAAACGGGTCTTAAATGCCTTGTCCAGTGATATTTTGAAAGAACAGCCGGTTTCCATTGTGGCAACCAATCATCCTCGAAAAGGAGCATTACCAAGTTTCAACGAAGCCTTGTGTGCTTTGTTTGCAGCAGGTGTGTTGCGCCAGTTTGGCGAAGTTTCCCAGCCAGTTGAAGCAGTGGAACCGGTTGAAATGAACCATTTAGAGGAAAACACCCATCAAGAAGATGGCATCTCGGATGGCCGCGTCCCGCTGACCGGTTCTGTGGTGATCAGTGGTGCGGCTTTGGGTTTGCCTGGTATTTCAAAACACGTATTTGAAGAAGATAGTATTCAGGCTATTTTGCATGGTGAAGTGCGGATTGAACAGCTTTCCGCTGAAAAACGCAACCAGATGGTGAATCGCCGGGTAACCCGCCTGATTAAAAGTGAAGCGGGTGCGGTGATGAAGGAGATCGAATCCATCGATGAAACGGTGCAGTTGGCAGGTCAGCGTGGTGCGTTTGATCTGGCTAAGGAATTTGGTGTGCCAGCAGACCGGGTGGAAGCGATTGATATTTCAACCCAGTTAGCCATTGCCACTGGCATTGATGCACTGCGGGATGCTGGTATTCCTCTGGTGATGAATCACCGCCGAACAAGTAAAGGTACCTATCTTCCTGATCGTTGGATGCTGCCGCCCGCCTTGCAGGATGAAACCGGTGTCGTGTTTGCTTCCGCTTTTCCCGGTTTGGATCGTATGGCGGAAGCATCCGAAAGTTATTATGAACACAAAACCCTGATTAAACAGCTAAATGAAGTACGATCGATGCTTTCATTATTAAATGGGGACAGTCCAAAACTGCGGACTGCATTGGAAAGCCGGGAAAACGAATTAAAAGAAGAGATTAATCAACTGGATTACCACTTTGACCGCCGGTTTATCTTCCGCATTTTGGCGATGGGACACTCTCAATTTGCTGAATATATAGGGGCGAAAGGCCCAAACACCTACGTGAATGCAGCTTGTGCTACGACAACACATGCCGTATCCGTGGCAGAAGATTGGATTCGTTCCGGACGCTGCCGCCGGGTCGTGATCATTGCGGGTGATGATGTAACGGGCGGTAATTTGGTGAATTGGATTGGTACCGGTTTATTAGCCAGCGGTGCGACCACCACTGAAACCAATATCCGAATGGCAGCCTTGCCCTTTGACCGCCGTCGTAATGGCATGATCATGGGAATGGGTGCTGCTGCCTTGGTTTTGGAAGCGGAAGATGCCATCCGGGAACGCGGAATGGTGGGGATTGCGGAGCTGCTCTCGAGCCAGATCGCAAATAGTGCCTTCCACGGAACCCGATTGGATGTACCACATGTCAGCCGGGTGATGGATCGCCTGATTCAACAAGCGGAACGTCGTTTCGGAATCAACCGGTATGAGATCGCGGATAAAACAGTGTTTGTGTCACACGAAACCTATACACCAGCCCGCGGCGGCAGCGCAGCAGCAGAAATTCAAGCACTGCGACAGACCTTTGGTGACCAAGCGAATAAAGTTGTGATTGCTAATACCAAAGGTTTTACCGGGCATACGATGGGTGTGGGTATTGAAGATGTAATGGCTGTCAAAGCGTTGGAATATGGTATTGTTCCTCCCATTGCTCACTACGATGATCAATTCGAGCCGGACCCAGATTTGGGTGATCTTAATCTTTCGCACGGTGGACAATATCCGGTGGAATATGCTTTACGATTGGGCGCTGGTTTTGGTTCGCAAATTGCGATGACATTAATACGGAAAATCAAATCTACTGAGCGAATTAACCAACCGGTTTATCGTCATTGGATCAAGACGGTGGCTGGTTATCCCGAAGTGGAACTCGAAGTTGTTCAGCACACTTTAAGAGTAAAAAATCAGGGACCGCCACAACTGGAACCGGCAGTTTCTGCCTGGCAGTTTGGTCAGGGACCATCTGCCTGGGTCAGCCAGCCAGAAACAAACCAGACAGAAAACAATGAACAAAAACAGCAAGTGGTAGAGTCAATTTCTGTGGAAAAAACACCAATTGCTCCGGTAGTGGAGGAATCAATCGCCACACCGGTTCAGGAATCAGAATCAATTACGGATAATGAAGTTGGGCAGGTAGTGCTGAGTTTGGTCAGTGAAAAGACTGGCTACCCAACCGAAATGTTGGATATGGATTTGGATCTGGAAGCAGATTTGGGCATTGACACCGTCAAACAAGCCGAGTTATTTGCATCCATTCGTGAACATTACGGTATTCCTCGCCGGGAAGATTTGCGTTTGTCTGATTACAATACCTTAAGTAAAGTGGTTGGCTTCGTGATGGACTCTCGTTTGTCTGTGCAGACAAAACCTACACAAGAAGAACAGCCTGTAATCGCACCGACAATTGCAGAGGTAACAGAACAACCAGCAGATCAGGTTGAAAATTTTGAATCGCAGGATGCGGATTCCATCCAATCTTATGTCGTTTCTATTGTCTCCGAAAAAACGGGTTATCCAGCGGAGATGTTGGATATGGATTTGGACCTGGAAGCAGATTTAGGCATTGATACGGTTAAACAAGCTGAATTATTTGCTACCATTCGAGAGAATTACGGCATTCCTCGCCGAGAAGACTTAAGATTGTCTGAATACAATACTTTAACCAAAGTGGTTGGGTTTGTAAAAACTGCATTACAACAACAAAAACCTCCGGTTGCAGAAGAAACACCCATTTCACTAGCAGAAGAACATGATCAAACCAATTCTGTAATTCGCCGTATACCGGTCGCTGTTTTGCGCCCCAAGTTGGATTTGTGTAAACCGAGTGGTATCAAAATCGATGCGAGTAAACGAATCCTTGTTATAAGTGATTCATCCGGTATGTGGAACGAATTAGTACGGAAATTACAAACTCATAATGCACAAGTTATTTCATTAAACAGCGAAAATCCAAATACGATGATAGACAATGTAAAAACCGCATTGAATAATGGAGCGGTTCATGGTTTGTATTACTTGCCGACGTTAGATTTGCAACCTGATTTTAAAACAATGAATCAAACAACCTGGCAGAATCAGCAAGAAAAAAGTTTTTACAACCTGGTCAACATCGTGCGCCTGATGCCTGAACTTGAGTTTTTGGTGGTTGGCACCCGGATGGATGGTTTGTTTGGATTATCCGGTAACAAAGTTTCCGCGCCTTTAGGTGGTGCGGCTGCTGGCTTCGCAAAAGCCATTGCTCGAGAACGAAAAAACATTTTTGTTAAAGTTGTTGATTTTGAAGAAAAGGCAACCGGCTCAAAGGTTGCAGAGATTCTTTATCAGGAGACGATGATTGATGCGGCGGTAATGGAAGTAGCCTGGGAAGGGGAACAGCGTTTTACGATCGTACTACGAGAGGAAGAAACCCCCGAGGTAAATATCAAACCATTACTGCCCGGTTCCGTTTTTGTTATCAGCGGAGGCAGTGGTGGAATTATCGCGCCGATCAGCCTTGATTTAGCGCGGGCAACACAGGGTCAGTTTTATTTGTTGGGGCGTTCTGATTTGCCGCCTGCTGAGGATGCTGATCTACGGATGGTATTAAGTGATCCGGAAACGTTAAAACAAAACCTGATGAAAAAAAGCCTTTCAGGTGGTGAAAAACTGACACCGGCTAGTATTAATCGAAAAATTGAAGCGTTACAAAGAGCCGCTGCTACCCATCAAACCATATCCGAAATACAAAAAGCGGGTGGAACCGCTGTTTATTTGGTGTGTGATGTAACTGATCCGGCTGCAGTGGAAAATGCGGTTGAAAAAATTATCCAGACCAGCGGACGAATTGATGTGTTGATCCATGCTGCTGGTTTAGAACGCAGCCGCAAATTGGAAAGTAAATCGGAGGAGGAAATCCAAACCATTTTTTCAATCAAGGTGGACGGATTTTACAATTTATTCAAAACAATGGAATCCAAAAATTGTCTGCCAAAAGCGATGGTTTCTTTTACTTCGGTGGCTGGACGTTTCGGTAATGCCGGACAGACGGATTACAGCGCTGCAAACGACGCTCTCACCCGACTTACAGCTGCGATTAATCATACGTACCCAACGGTTCAGGCTTTGGCACTTGATTGGGGGGCCTGGGCAGAAGTTGGCATGGCCAGCCGTGGACATATTCCTGCCTTAATGGAGCGAGCTGGGATTGATTTGATGAATCCTCAAGAAGCTGCGGTTTATGTGCGCCGGGAACTGGAAGCAGGATCACGAGGAGAAGTTATTCTGGCTGGTTCATTGGGTTTATTGGAGAAACAGGATGATCCTGACGGTGGTTTGGATGTTCAAAAAGCCAATCAGGCACTCATTACCGGTGATCCGATTCATGTGATGTTAAGCCGGTTAAGCGGCATGAGTTTGTCGGAGGGCATTCTATTAGAAGCAGAATTAGATCCCACACAAGAAGCTTTTTTGAAAGATCATGCCATGAATGGAATTCCGTTGTTACCTGGTGTGATGGGTATTGAGGGTTTTTCCGTTGCGGCACAACATGTGGCTTCCGTTTTGGCAACCAGTCAGAATGGTTTCCGGTCTGAACAGATCACGGATATCACTTTCTTAACGCCATTCAAATTTTATCGAGATGAAGCCCGAAAAATCACCTGGAAAGCGCAGGTTATTCGTGAAAAAAGCGGATTGGTTGCTCATGTTACGCTGGAATCAACCTTGGCCCGTATTCAGGGTAAGGTTGATATTCTGCGGCATTTTTCAGGGAAAGTACATCTTATCCCTGCGGAACAGCCACACCAAAATAACCAGACAGAAAAACCGCATTGGAATGGTGCTTATACCATCTCTGCAGAAGATATTTACAAATTGTACTTTCATGGACCTTCCTTCCAGGTATTGGAAGGGGTGCAGCGATCCGGTGATGTGTATTTGGGTAAATTAAATAAGAGTTTGCCTCCCATCACTTCCCATCAAGAAAATTTGGTCAGCCTGCCGCTGCTGGTTGAGTTATGTTTGCAAACTGCCGGTATTTATGAAATCGGTGCCAGCGGTGCGTTAAGTTTGCCTCATTCAATTGGTGATTTGAAAATTTATGAAAACAAAATTAATGGTGTCCCGATCTTTGCGGAAGTTAAACCACAGCAGCACACAAATGGTTCGTTATCTTTTGATGCACGTGTCATTGATGAGAATGGTCATATTTATCTGGAATTAAATAATTACCAGACATCACCTTTGCCTTATGGGATTGAAAAAGAGTTGTTGTTCCCCATCAAACGAATGATGGGATAGAGTCTAACGGTGAGTAGGAAATGGGTGATCTGCATCGAGGAAAACCCGATTGCAGATCACTCAAGTTTCTGAGGAGGTTTAAGATGATAAAAGAAAAACAATCTATTGTTTATTGGACAGTCGTTTCGTTTGACCAGATCAGTGCAGATGACCTGAGTTGGTTATCAAAACAGGAAAAACAGCATTACGAAACATTTCGTTTTACAAAACGGCGAGATGAATGGTTGATGGGGCGGTGGGCTGCCAAAAAGCTGCTTGGTTCTGCGTATCCCAGTTTTAATGCGGTACGAATGGATGAAATTTCTATATTAAATGAACCCAGCGGTTCCCCGTATGTATTGGTTTATGGCATTCGAGTGCCGGGTGTTTTGTCCATCACCCATCGTGAGGGCATGGCTTGTGCAGCCTGGGTGAGTGATGCGGCTATAAAAATTGGGATTGACCTTGAATTTGTGGAAACCAAACCCGATATTTTTATAAATGATTATTTCACAGCCGAAGAAAGTCAACAGGTATTTGCTACTACTGAACCACATCGTGCGTTGGCAGCATCTTTGGTATGGAGTGTAAAGGAATCTTTGTTAAAAGCATTACAGACTGGCCTTCGGGTAGATACCAGGGAAGTTGCAGTTAGCATTTCCTCTTTTGAAACATCAGAGCAGTGGAGATCAATTCGTGTGTCTCGTTGTGCAAAACATACCGGTTTTGTTAATGCAGCCTGGCGCTCCATTGGTGATTTTGTGTTAACCTGTGCCGCATTGGGAGAATGTGCTTTGGATCGACCTTTGTTGTTTCAACAGGTTTAGTTAATTCCAAAAATTTATTTAAAAGCAATAGAATATTTAATTTTATTGCTTTTTTTATTTAAACCTTTACAAGCGGGGACATTGGTGTAAAATATTTATGACTATAAAAATTATTTAGTCATAAGGTTATATGGAGGTCTTATGCCCCGAGGGTTCACTCCGCAAGAGATGGAAATAATTCGAAAAAAATTAATGGATGCCGGACGTGTATGTTTGGAAAAATATGGAATTCGGAAAACAAATGTGGAAGATTTAACCGATGCGGCTGGTATTTCTAAGGGTGCATTTTATAAATTTTTTGATTCAAAAGAAGCGTTATTGTTTGAAGTTCTTGAACGTTTTGAAGATGAATATCGACTTGAACTTAAAAATCGAATGGACGATTTTCAAGGTGATACTGCCAAAGAACAGGTTCGTTCTTTAATCTCTGAATCCTTTAAATTGTATTGGCAAGATCCATTATTTCAATTCCTAAATCCGCAAGAATATGAATTGTTATTAAGAAAATTGCCGCCAGATGTTGTGAAAGAACATTTGGCGAGTGACGATGTTTTTGTTTCAGAACTGGTTACGATGTGGAAACAACGAGGTATCCATATCCGTAAAGATGCGTTGCATGTATCCGCATTAATAAAATCGTTGTTTTATACCAGTTTACATGCTGAAGAAATAGGCCCTGCGTTTCCGACAGCGTTTGAAACGTTGATTGACCTGGTTGCAGATCATTTGGTGGAAGATTAAACCAACCAAACAACTGCATTGTAGAGCCAGGAAAAAACCTGGCTTTTTTATTATCAAGGAGTAGCTATGATTAAGGTGAATTCTTTAAAGTATCGTTATCCAAATACAACAGAAAACGCGGTAAAGGGTCTAGACTTTGTTGTGGAGCAAGGAGAAATATTTGGTTTTTTAGGTCCCAGCGGTGCCGGAAAATCAACTACGCAAAAAATCCTGACAGGTTTATTAAAGAAATACCAGGGTGAAGTGAACATCTTAGGGAAAGATTTAAAATCCTGGAATGCGGATTTATATGAAGAAATCGGTATCTCCTTTGAATTTCCCAATCATTTTCAAAAATTAACCGCGTTCGAAAATTTGCTTTATTTTTCGCGTTTATATCAAAGAAAAACGACGGACCCGATGGTTTTGTTAGAGCAGGTTGGTTTATACGATGATGCGCGCCAACCAGTTGAACAGTATTCCAAAGGAATGAAGAATCGACTCACCTTTGCCCGGGCGTTAATTCATGATCCGCGTTTATTATTTTTGGATGAACCAACCTCGGGGCTAGACCCTTTAAATGCACACATGATAAAAGAGATTATCAGGGCACAGCAGCAAGCTGGGAAAACAATCTTTTTAACCACGCATAATATGAACGTTGCGGAAGAACTTTGCGATCGGGTTGCCTTAATTGTGGAAGGCGAAATTATTGTAATAGATACCCCCCGCCAACTTAAATTAGCGCATGGTCAACCCTTGGTGCGTGTGGAATCACGCCATAATGGAAGTGTTCAAACGATTGAATTTCCACTTGAAAAGTTAGGGCACAACCAGGATTTTTTGTCTCATATTCAAACCTATGAAGTACAAACGATCCATACCCAGGAAGCATCGCTGGAAGATGTATTTATTCGTTTGACGGGGAGGCGGTTGGTATGAAACGCTTGTGGTATACCGTGTTAACGGATATTCAGCTTCAGTGGCGGAATGGCTTTTATGCCGTCATGGGGATTACGTTGTTTTTTTGGGTTTTATTAAGGACGCAAGCAGGAAATTGGGACTTGAATTGGTTGATGGGTGTGTTCGTGATTGGAAATATCTTAATCACAAGTTTTTATTTTATTGCCGGATTAGTTTTATTGGAACGAGATGAAGGCACATTAACAGCCCAAGCGGTGACCCCACTGCGTCCTTGGGAATATCTTTTCAGTAAAGGAATCAGCTTATTTATATTGGCTTTTGTGGAGAATCTGGTCATCGTTGTGTTATATGCCGGATTTGATTTTAATTGGCTGGTATTGATTTTAGGTTTGCTGTTGAGTTTTTTGCTTTACCTGTTTTGCGGTTTGATCATGATCACTCGTTACGCTTCAATCAATGGATTTTTAATGCCATCCGTATTAGCAATCGGAATAATCACTATTCCTGTTATTGCTTATGTTGTACATTGGAATCATTGGTTACTTTATCTACATCCGATGCAGGCCATTCTGATGGTTTTAAATGGCGCTTTCATAGGGCAAAATCCCTCCATGTGGATCTATGGTTTTTCTTATTCAATATTAACCGTGATCGGATTAAGTTGGTTGGCTTACCAAGTTACTCGAGATAAGTTATACGTTTGAGGAGACATTAATGAATGCAATACGAGCGATTCGAGCTTTAGGTCCGATCGATATCAAAAATGTAAAAAGAGACCCCATGTTAAGTTGGATGGCGCTGATGCCGATATTTTTTGGTTTTTTGTTCCGCTGGGGAATTCCCTGGGTAGCAAACCAGATATATGTATGGTTAGATTTTAATTTAATGGATTATAAATTACTGGTTAATAGTGTTTTCGCCATGTTAATTCCGGTAATATTTGGCTCAGTTATCGGATTTTTATTACTTGACCAACGTGATGATCAGACCATCTCTGCACTTCAAGTGACACCTTTGGCACTGCGTGGTTATTTTTTATATCGAATTAGTATGCCGGTTATTTTGGGCTTTTTGGGAAATCTGATCATGCTTCTTATATCAGGATTAACCACACTTTCCATTGGAGAATTAATTCTGGTATCAATCTCGGCTGCGGGGTTGACCCCATTATATGCCTTATTTTATGCCAGCTTTGCAAAAAACAAAGTTCAAGGATTCGCCTTAATGAAGATGAGCGGCTTGATATTTATGCCCGTGTTAGGGGCCTATTTTGTTCCTAAAATTTGGCAGTGGGCTTTTGCTGTGTTACCACCCTTCTGGACCTTGAAACTGTTCTGGATTTTTGAAATGGGTGGTTCTTTATGGTTTGTTTATTTTTTTGGTGGTTTGATTGTGCAGGGTGCGCTTTTGTGGGTTCTATTAAAACGTTTTCAGTTTATATTAGAAAGTGGATAAAATTACAAAAACAGGGAAGAATTTCAAGGCTTCCCTGTTTATTGAAAATCTAAAAAAGCTTTTGGTTTGAAATAGTGGATTACTCCGCGTTGATTTCTTGAATTGTTTTACCGTCTTGCAGCGCTTTACGGATGCGGCGGTAGAGGATAATCGGCTGGTCGGCAGAGATTAACTTTTCACCCATTTTGAAATCACTTTTAATGGGGAGTTGTTTTTCGACTACCCTTTTATCCTGATGGAGGATGATGATACTAAATATGCTTGATAACCAGGCAATAAACCAGCCCAATAAGGGCACTTTTACCATACGTTGATAATAGCGGGTGTACATAATCGTATTCCCTTCATCAATGGGCGTGAAATAAACGGTAATGCGGAAATCATCACTGATGTGATTTTGCCAGAGGTGGGGAAAACGGAAGTGTAAAAAGGGTGGCCGGAAGGGTTGAGCAAGTTCACTGGCTTTTCTTGCTGGGCTGCCGTCTTCTTTCCGGCTATAAACCCAGATTTGCATCTCGTCTCCGACCATCCGCACCAGGGGGCCATCGGATATGACTCGGTTGCCGCGCCCGATGGTAGTGCGGTGGGGGAATGGCAGGTGGAAAACGTCTAATTGGTTTTCAATGGCACGGGAATAATGTACGGTCCAACTTTCGGCATAATCGGCATAATCAAAACCGCTGGTTAACTCTTCATAAATTGGAATTGGCGGATAGCTTTCCTGTTCTTCACCATACCAAATAAAGATATAACCATGTCTTTCCTGGCTGGGATATGTTTTTACCTGAAAAATCTTCGGTGGCGGTACGGTTTTGCCTCGAGCTGGGATATATTGGCAGGCTCCACTGGCATCAAACTCAAAACCGTGGAAGGGGCATTGGATGGTTTCATCCATTAGCTTGCCCTGGTGTAAAGCTGCTCCACGGTGGGGGCAGATATCTGATTGCACAACAACTCGGTCATCATCCAGCCGCCAGGCAACCATGTTTTCACCTAACCGGGTAAAACCTACCGGTTTGCCCTTTTTCACTTCTTTACTGCGTAAGATAACGTACCATTGATTTTGGATCATATTGATTCCCTTTTAATAAAATTTCGTTGGGCACTGAGCCGAGGATGTGAATGAATAACCTGTCCCTTTACCCAATCTTTCTCTCTGTGGCATTTGTGGTGATTTAATCTTTGTTATGCACATGGTTTTCATACCGCTGTGAAAACACCACCTGTCTTGCAAACAATCGCGAACCTTGCCAACCTACGTTTTATATGCGTTTAGCGTTCTTTCTTTCGCTGCCTGATGGTCTACAATCGGTAAAGGGTATGTCTTTCCAATTTGACAGCCGAATTGCTGTTGGGTTTCAATTGGCATTAACCATGGTTGGTGAATATATTGATTGGGTACATTTTTTAATTCAGGTATCCACTTACGTATAAATTCTCCGTGGGGGTCGAATTTTTCGGATTGTAATATGGGATTAAAAATGCGAAAATACGGTGCGGCGTCCGTACCAACCCCGGCTGTCCACTGCCATCCTCCATTATTTGCGGCAGGGTCACCATCTACCAGATTTTGCATGAACCATTTCTCTCCTTCTTGCCAGTTGATGAGTAAATCTTTTACCAAAAAAGAAGCGACAATCATTCGCCCGCGATTGTGCATCCATTTCATACCGGTTAACTGGCGCATACATGCATCTACGATTGGATACCCCGTGGTGCCATTTTTCCACCGTTCCAAATCTTGGGGAGCATTTCGCCAGGGAATATTTCTTTTATTTTCATAATATGCGGTTTTTAAGACGTACGGAAAATGATAAAGAATATTGATATAAAATTCACGCCAGATCAGTTCGTTGATCCAGGTAGAAATCCCTTTATGGGCTTCCGTTGAGGTGGCTGTTGTATGTGTTTCTTGTGCTGCCTGGTAGGCAGTATGAATGGAGATCAAACCAAACCGCAGATAAGGTGATAAGTGAGATGTGCCCGGTTGATTAAGCATGTTTCGATCCTGGTGGTACGTTGCGATAGCAGATTCTGTAAATTTTTTCAGGCGTTTTACGGCTTCTTTTTCCGTGGCTGGAAAATCCGCTGGTGCTGGATTTTTAAAGGGGATGGGTATTTGAGGTTGAAAATCTTCAGCATGTACTTCTGGGCATGGCGGCAGCACAGCAGGGGCCGCAGAAGGGGGTGGAGGGATTGGTAAACTTTTCCATACTTTGCTGTATGGTGTAAACGTGCTGTATGGGCTGCCATTGGTTTTGTGTACCCATTCAGGGTGCTGCAAAATTAATCCCTTAACCAATGTCAGAGGTAATTCTTTTTGAATGGCTTTATCACGTTGGATTGCATAGGGGCTGTAGTCTTCTTCCGCAAAAATCCTCAAAATATTTTGTTCAGCTACCAATTGTTTTAAAACCTGGATTGGTTTTCCCTCAAGAATGACTAACCGGCTGCCGCGTTTTTTTAAGTTATTGTTTAAACCCTCTAAACCTGCAAATAAAAAATTTTGGCGGGGTGTGGCCGGGTTTTGTGATAATTGAGGATCTATAATAAAAAGTGGAATTAAAGCATTCGTTTGATCTAACGCTGCATTAAGTGCTGGGTTATGGTCTATTCGCAAATCACGGCGAATCCACCAGATATTGGTTTGCATAAACTTGAACTCCGGGATGAATTGTTTATAGTTATTGTATACCTTTTTAATAAAAGCAGTGATCAAGTCTTACCTTTTTAAACGGAGAATAACAATGAAACGATTGGCGATTTTAACGGGAGGTGGGGATGCTCCAGGTTTAAATGCAGTAATTCGGGCAGTGGTAAAAACCGCCGTTCCCCAATATGGTTGGGAAGTTTTAGGGGTACGTAATGGTTTTGATGGTTTTGTTCAAGATGATGGCGTTTTTCCGTTGGAGGTTTCCAGTGTGCGCGGAATCTTACCACGTGGAGGTACGATTTTAGGGACTGCAAATCGTGGTAATCCTTTTGCCCATAAGGTTGTGCGGGGAGGGTCTGTGGTTTACGAAGACAGCTCCCAAAAAGTTTTTGACCGGTTGGAACGATTGGGACTTGATGCATTGATTGTGGTTGGCGGGGATGGCACACTGCGCATCGCACAGGAGCTGCACGAAATTGGTGTACCCGTAGTGGGAGTTCCCAAAACGATTGATAACGATATTGGTGGAACTGATTTCACCTTTGGATTTGATACTGCCGTGGCGACTGCAACCGATGCGATTGACAAATTACATACTACCGCTGAATCCCATCACCGTGTCATGGTTTTGGAATTAATGGGCCGTGATGCTGGGTTTATCACTTTATATGCTGGTGTTGCAGGTGGAGCGGATGTGATTTTGATTCCGGAAATCCCCTTTGACTTCGGTGCAGTGTGCTCCAAGATAGGCAGCCGTGTTTCACAAGGAAGTTTTTTTTCGATTGTTGCAGTTTCAGAAGGGGCATTTCCCAAAGGCGGCAACCAGGTAGTCCAATTCCAGGGTGACTCGAATTTACAAACCAGATTGGGTGGTATCAGCCAAACTGTGGCGGAATATATTTCAAAAACTTGTCATGTGGAAACCCGGGTAACGGTTCTAGGCCATTTGCAGCGTGGCGGCGGACCGACGCCGTATGATCGTTGGTTAGCAACTCGTTTTGGAGCTGCAGCAGTACATGTTGCTGTTGAAAAAAATTTTGGTCAAATGGTGGCGTTTTGCAGCAACCAAATCAAAACGATCTCATTAAAAGAGGCGCTTGCTGTTCCAAAACGAGTGGATGTGGATGGTGATATGGTGCGAACAGCCCGCGATTTGGGGATTTCGTTAGGAGATTAATTCATTCAACAATAAACCATAGAGAGAATATTCTTATATTTTTAATTTATGCAATTTCTTTAAAAATTAAAAACCGGACTTTTACTTATCAGCTAAAGGTCCGGTTTTAATTTCCTAAATCAGTTTTATGTAAATCGAAGTTTCTACTCGTGACGTAAGGCTTCTACTGGCTGTAAATTAGCAGCACGATTGGCGGGGTAGATACCAAAGAAGAGACCGACTGCTGTGGAAAATAAAGTTGCTAATAAAATCGCATCAATGCCAACATCCGGAATCAATTCGGTTCCACTGGCAGCAGCAATTTGCCCAACCACAAAGGCAATTAACCATCCCAATCCAATCCCGATCAACCCGCCAAACATACTTAACAAGGATGACTCAGTTAAAAATTGAATAAGAATATCTTTTTTACGAGCCCCAATTGCTTTTCTTAAACCAATTTCACGCGTACGCTCTGTGACGGATACAAGCATGATATTCATAATGCCAATACCACCCACGAGTAGTGATATGCCCGCGATACCGCCCAAAAAGATGGTTAATACGTTTGTTATGGATTGTGCTGTTTGTACAAAATCTTGCTGTGAAAAGATAGTGAAATCATCCGCACCCAATTCAACCCGGTGGCGGGCTCTCAAAATTTGTGAAATCTCATCTGTGGCTTGGGTGACTGTATCTGCGCTAGCAGCCTGAACGAGGATTAAATCCACACGGTCACTTTGACGGCGGATTAATCGGGTTTGGGCAGTGGAAAATGGTACCAAAACCACGTTATCTTCTGAGCCAAAAGAGGAACCACCTTTTGGTGCTAAAACACCTAATACCCGGAATGGCTGACCCTCTATCCGAATCGTTTCACCTGTAACACCATCACGCCGGTCAAAAAGTTTATCTGCCACTTCTGGCCCTAATAATACAACCGATGCACGGCCAAGCAGGTGTTGGTTGGTGATAAATTCACCCTCCAATAACTCATAATTCCGCACCAGTTCATATTCCGGCGTGATACCATAAATTTGGGTATTGGTTTTTTCACCTGAAAACGTTATTTCTGCATTGCCGCTGATTGCAGGGGCAACCATCGCAACTGAAGGCGCCTGGAAAGGATCTGCGATTGCTTCCGCATCGGCTACGGTTAACGGTTTCGGATTACGAACTTCTTCATTCGTCCCACCGCGGAACACGAATAAAAGGTTAGAACCCAGCCCGCTAATTGATCCGGTAATTGTGTTTTGCGCTCCGTTGCCGACTGCTAACATGGCAATGACAGCTGCGACACCAATCACGATTCCAAGAATGGTTAAGCTGGACCGCATTTTATTTGCGTTTAAGGATTCAATCGCTTCGATAATGGATTGTCCAAGATTCATAAGTTTTCCTCCACCCCAACCACTTTTCCATCTTTCAAGCGGATGATGCGTTGGGTCTGTTTGGCCACATTCGCATCATGTGTCACGATAATGATGGTAGTTTTAAGGGTTTTATTAAGGGACAGGATCAGTTCCATAATCTCTGCACCGGATTTAGAATCCAGATTGCCGGTGGGTTCATCCGCCATAATGATAGCAGGATCATTAATAAGGGCACGCGCAATAGCCACACGCTGCTGCTGACCGCCGGAAAGTTCAGTCGGACGATGATCGACTCGATCCCCTAAACCGACCGCAGTTAATGCTTCAATTGCTTTTTCACGACGATTTTTTGAAGCACCAGCATAACGCAGCGGTAGTTCCACATTTGATAAAGCGGATTGTCGAGAGAGTAAGTTAAAACTCTGAAAAACAAAACCTACTTTTCGGTTACGCACATCAGCAAGCTGATCATCTTTCATTTTGGCAACTCTTTCACCATCCAAAATGTATTCACCCGCAGTTGGACGATCCAGACAACCTAATAAATTCATCAGAGTGGATTTTCCTGAACCAGATGGACCCATAATGGAGACAACCGAACCGCGTTCAATCTGGATGTCAACTCCATCCAATGCACGCACTTCAATCTCACCCATTTGATAAATTTTTCTTAAATCTTTTGTTTCGATTACCCAATCAGACATGGTTTACCTCTAGAATCCCATTCCTGGACCCATAGAGAATTCCATTGGTGGGTTAATCACAATTGTATCGCCGACTTTAATGTCTCCGCCGACAACTTCGGATTGGAAATCAGACATGGCACCAATTTCAATTTGAACAGACTGGGGCATGATTTCACCGGGACGTAAAATATAGATTACGCGTTCTCCTTCACGCAGCCGAACAGCACGATTGGGGACAAGGATGACATCTTCAACTTCTTTCACGATAATATTTACCGCAGCGGTCATGCCTGGTAAAACATTTTCATCCGGGTTATCCAGTTCAATGGTAACTGTGAAGTTAACCACACCCGCGGTGACATTACCCACGCGTGCAACTTCTACGACTTTGCCCTGATAGGTCTTGTCTAATATGGCGTCAAAGGTGATATCTGCAGACATACCTGTTTTGATATCATTAATATCAACTTCGGTAATCTCCACGTCAACCAAAAGACGGCTGAGGTCATCAATTCGGAAACTGACGGTGCCGGGGTTAACCCGATCTCCTGTTTTTGAATAGATATTTGTTATCGTGCCATTAAACGGAGCACGCAGATTGGCCATCTCTAAAACAGCTTCCGCAGAAGCAATCCGGCTTTCAGCAACGATGATATCATCGGGATCCGGTCCATCTTTTAAGCGTTCCCATTCACGTTGTGCTTCTTCGTATTGTGCTTGTGCCAAAGCCAGGTTGCCATCTGCGATGGCAATTTCGACTTCATCCGGTTCAGTTAACAAGTAGCGATAATTTGCTTCAGCTTGGGCCAAAACCTGTTTTGCAGCGGCCCATTCACTCAGTCCAGCGGCTCGAACGGGATCATCTTCCGGGCGGTTATCGACCGTATCGTACCGTTGTTCCCATTTATCGGCTTCATCTTTTGCCAGAATATAACGAGCATACGCTTCTTCAATCGTTTGCTCAGATGCACGGTCGTATTCTTTTGATTCACGTCGTGTTTCAGCAGTTTCTAAAGCATCTTTTGCATTGGCAAGCGCTTGTTGGGCTTGTGCTTTTGCAAGATTTGAATTTAAAAGGGTATCTAAATTGTTTTTTGCAGAGACTAAATCAGCTTCAGCCAAGATGATATTTTGTGCTAAAGAGTTCTTTTCCAAGGTTGCTAATAGATCATCTTCTTGAACGAGATCATCCAAATCGACATTAATTTCACCAATTTGACCGCTCGTTTGCCACGATAATTGTGCAGATTGGTTGGAACGGACGATTCCAGTTCCACCTACAATAGCAATTAAGTTTCCGCGTGAGACGGTTTCCGTTTGAAAATTTCCGGCTGCTTTTGCGGCGTTATTTTTTCTGATTTCTTGTAAACCAAAAAAACCACCCACGAGAATGGCAATTACCACAATTACAATAATAATTTTTTTACTCATTGATACCCTTCCTTAAGGACATTTAAACTCTAGAGATTTTGATGCCAATAATCTAAAATAACACCGAAATTCTCCAGGCTAATTAATAACACAGAAGTATAAGAATTAAATATTAAATTCCGAAAAAACGCATAAAAAGATGATATGATCCATTATTGTCTTCATCATCTTCTGTTAGTATTAACGAATCTTAGCATCGCTTTATTCGAAGATGTTAATGATGTATAAGGATTGTATAGGATATGATTAAGCGATTTCGCTCAATTGGACGACTTGTTTTGTTGTTTTTCATTTTACTGTTGCTTCTCGCAAATAGCGGTTTACCATCCAATAAATTTTCTGAAAAAGTTCGGGTGCAAACGCGATGGATCGAATTCGATTTTGTCAATTGGACTTTGGATGCTTTATTTACAAAGCTTGCCCAATCCGCTTTGGGAACCCATCGTTATCTGGATTTCAATCAGCAAGCGCAAATCATTCAAGACCAACTGGACATGGTGATAGAACACCGGCAGTTAAAGGAAACCATCAATCAGATCTATGCTGATCCTTCTATTAAAGACCCCGAGCGTGCCGCTCATGAGTTGTTAATCCGGCAGCGGCGGCTGCAAAACGAACTTACAAAAGTAGGACTTCTATCCGAAGCTGTTTTGCAGCAGCAGATTTCACAGGTTCTAAAACAAAACCAACTTACCTTTCTGGGGCAACCCATTCCACCAGTTCAATATCACAGCACCGCATTACCGTATGCTCTGATCGTATCTCCTCGCGATGTGATTCGGCAAGATGCAGATATATCTCTGCTTCCCCAATTGACCTTGGACGAAATTACAGCGTTGGAACAGAATGTGGAAAATGAATTAAATGTTTCAGCATTGGTGGTACCGGTTGGGGGTGTGGGCGTGTACCCAACAATGGTTATGGAAACCAGTAATTTCCCATGGCTGGCGGAAGTTGTCTCACATGAATGGACTCATAATTATTTAACCTGGCATCCATTAGGGATGTTGTATATGGAAACTCCAGCTTTACGCATTATTAATGAAACAACTGCATCCATTGTAGGAAAGGAAATTGGTGGGGCTGCTTTGGAATTGTATTACCCGCAGTATTCTACTGAAGTACCACCGGTTTTAAAGAATGCCCGTCCTGTTCCGGTTGTTGAATCGGAGGATTTTGATTTCAGGGCAGAGATGCGAGAAACCCGAGTGAAAGTGGATGCCTTGTTAGCTGAGGGAAAAATCGAGGAAGCGGAATCCTATATGGATAATAGGCGCGCTTTATTCGTTGATCATGGTTACAATATCCGGCGATTGAACCAAGCTTATTTTGCGTTTTATGGCGCCTATGCGGATCAACCCGGAGGGGCTGCAGGGGAAGATCCTGTTGGAGCCGCTGTGCGCCAGTTCCGGGCGGAGAGTGAGTCGTTGAGTGCTTTTTTGAAGCGAATTGCATGGGTTACTTCGTATGAAGCGTTGCTGCGCCGCTTGTCAGTAGAGTAACCCTGTCCAATGTTTTATATATCTACAGATGGATCGGGAGAGGCATCTGCTAAATCGGGTAATTCTTTCTCAATTTGATCTGGGCTTTGACCTTTCTCAAGCCGGTTAACTACTTCATCAAATTCCGGCGGCATTTCTTCTCCGATCTCATCCGACATGTGCCGCATCATGCTGCCCAAAACCTGAGGGTTATCTTCCATTGCAGCCAGCTTAGAAGGATCTGCCATCTCTTCCAAACGACTTTCAGCATTTTTTTTGATGCGAACCTTGCTTAAACGCCGTGTGACCTGAAAGCTTTCACAAAATGGACAAGAAATTTCTTTTTTTCCGTATTCTGAATATGATAAAAAAACCTCAAAACGACGTTGACATTCCATACAACGATATTCATACGTTGGCATAACAATCCTCCTTTCGTTGGAATACCTAAAAATGGTTTTTATCAATTATAATCAAAGATAATAAAATTGTATTTGTGAACTATCTGCTCATGCAAGGGTATTGGTGGTTCAAAAAAGACCGTAGGATAATTTTTCATGCAAAAAAAGCCCGTTTCATTTGATCTCTTGAAACCAGAACCACTTTTGATTGTCATTTCCGGCCCTTCCGGTGTTGGAAAAGATGCTACCTTGCAGGCATTAAAAACCCATGATCTGCCGCTGCATTATGTCATTACCGCTACCACACGATTACCCAGAGAGGGTGAAGTGGATGGCAAAGATTATTTTTTTTACACCAAAGAAGAATTTGAGCAGATGATCGATAACGATGAACTGCTTGAACATGCGATCGTATATGAAGATTATAAAGGCATTCCGAAACAACAAATTCGCGAAGCGATGCAGTCTGGTTTGGACGTTATTTTACGGGTAGATGTTCAGGGGGCAGCGAAATTACGCGAACTTTGTCCTGATGCAGTTTTGATCTTTTTGCTGCCCAGCAGTAATGAAGAATGGCATGATCGACTCAATCACCGGCGCAGTGAAACAGTGCAATCCATGAAAGTTCGCCTGGAAACAGTAAAGCGAGAACTGGAATACCTTCCCATGTTTGATTATATGGTGGTGAATGAACATAATAAATTAGAAGAAGCGGTGGATACGATTATCCAGATCATCAATGTTGAGCACCACAGAACCGTCCCAAGGAAAATTACTTTATGAGTGACGAACAAAAACCTTATTTTGACGAAAAGCCACCTGAAAATCAACAGCCTCAAACACCGCCGCAAGCGGAGATAAAGGTTTCCTTACCTGCCAAAAAACCGCTGGTAACAAATGCGATTCTGGGGATAACAATTGTAATATTTGTAATCCAATTATTAACGCAGCGGTTTATGGGTATTGACCTGCCTTTTGTTTATTTGGGAAAGATTAACCAATTTATTCTTCAAGGCCAGCTTTGGCGCTTTTTTACCCCCATGTTTGTGCACGGTGATATCCTCCATATCGCTTTTAACATGTATGCACTTTATATCTTTGGCAGAAACCTGGAATACCAATACGGACATTTTCGCTTTTTTATGTTGTATGTTGTCAGTGCGTTTGCCGGTAATGTGGTTTCATTTGTACTAACTCCGAATCCATCGTTAGGGGCATCCACTGCTATTTTTGGTTTGCTGGCTGCCCAGGCTGTATTTATTTTCCGTAACAAACGGTTTTTTGGCAAACGGGGTCAGTCCATATTGATGAATACGGTTCTGATTCTGGTTGTTAACCTGGTGTTGGGATTAAGTCCACAAATCGATAATTGGGGACATTTGGGTGGTTTGCTGGGTGGAGCTGTGTTTGCTTGGGCAGCAGGACCTTTATGGAAGATCAATCCTCAACTGGGTGGATTTAAAGTGGAAGATCAGCAGCCCGCGTCCAACACGATTGTGGCATCCATTATTGTGATTGTTGCCTTCGCTACCTTAGCATTGGTGCGTTGGATTTAAATTCAAAGGGAATGCTGTTAAATAAAACCAGTCTGCGTATCGGTTTGTAAGTCTATTCGGTTACCAAGTGACGGCATACTTTCGGATTGAAGGAACATGCCAAAATATATGACTTTAGAGGGGGACAATTCATCTTAATAAAGGCTACACTTCTTTAATTATTGGAGGTAGTCGTATGGAAAACACATTTAAAACGTTACCCAATATGAAGGATTTAAACAAAATGTTAAAACCATACAGCCAGGCAAACTGGAAAAAAGTTATCTGGCAATTGGTAAACAGTGTTGTGCCTTATATTGGATTATGGGTCTTAATGGTATGGAGTTATCAATTTTCGTATTGGATAACGCTTGGGTTAACGATCCCGGCTGGTTTATTTCTGGTGAGAATATTTATCATTTTTCACGATTGCGGACATAATTCGTTCTCACCATCCTTAAAATTTAATCGTATCGTTGGGTATTTGACAGGGGTTCTGGTTTTTACCCCAAGCGAAAAGTGGTGGCATGCCCATGCAGTACATCACGCTTCCAGTGGTAATCTGGATAAACGTGGGGTAGGCGATGTGATGACATTAACGGTAGATGAATATCAAAAAAAATCTTGGTTAGGTAAATTTGGTTATCGTTTATTTCGTTCACCATTGGTGATGTTTTTGCTTGGACCAATTTATATGTTTCTGATTTCCCATCGGTTTGCTAGTCCCAAACTTAGCAAAAAACTCGTGCGCTGGCAGGTATATCACAATATTGGGCTTTTGGTATACGCTGCCGGTCTCAGCTTATTAATCGGTTGGAAGGTGTTTTTGTTCATTCAATTGCCCGTAATTTGGATTGCCGGTGCGGTTGGGATTTGGTTATTTTTTGTACAGCACCAATATGAAGGGGTATATTGGTCACGTTCTGATGGCTGGAATTATGTTGCTTCCGGGTTAAAAGGAGCATCTTATTATCAATTGCCAAAATGGCTGCAATGGTTTTCCGGAAATATCGGCTTTCATCATATACATCATTTAAATCCAAAAATTCCAAATTACGAATTGGAATCCTGCCATTATAATAACGAGATTTTTCAGACCGAATCTCGGACGATTCGTTTTTTTGAAGGGTTAAAATCGATTGGTTTGGACCTTATAGATGAAAAAAGCGGAAATTTGATCCGCTTTCGAGATTTGAAAAAACAATTAAATCCAGAATGATAAAATATTCCATCAAATAATAGTAGCAAAAAAAAACAAAATCAGCGGGGTTAGGCAAATTCATAAAACAAATAATTAAAACATCGGAAGATAAATTTATCCTTCCGATGTTTTATGTTTTTTTTCGCTGAATTTTGTCTATCAGTGTGGATTCACCTTTTGGAGTTATGGGACTTTCCAAAATTCGAGGTTCACAGATAGGTGTTGCGGTGATATTTTATTAATCGTGCGCAACCGATAAACCAGGCTGTGACGCTAGAAAAACATCTCCGGTTGTCTCCATTTCCTTTTCTTCAATTTGCATGATTTCTTTACTGAACAGGCTGACAATGGTAACTAACAAACTAATCACTGCACTCGCAAAATACCAGGAGCGAGGTCCAAATTGTTCTACAATGGGTGCGGAAACAATCATACTTAAGGGCATCATCGCACCACAAAAACTAGAAACAAGAGAAAACACACGGCCCTGCATGTCTTTTTGCACTTTGGACTGCATAATCGCCATAAATGGGCCGTTGATAATTGGATTCGCTATCCCTGTAATTGCCATTCCAACCAGTGCGATCCAGAAAAAGACCGGAGGGGCTAGCGAAATGATAAAGATTCCCAATGACAATCCAATTAATCCGGTGAAACTTGTGATAATTTTTTTCTTAAATCCGCCCCACAGGCTTAATGTGAGACCACCGATCACGACACCAATTCCCCAACTGGTTTCTAACCAGCCAACCTGCCAGATACCACCTTTAAAATACTCGGTTACCAGTAAAGGCATATAAGTATTTAATGGAGCAGTCAGAAAGTTAATGATCGCGGCTAAAAATAAGATATATAACAATCCTTTCCACTTAATGACGTAGTCAAAGCCCATTTTGGTTTCTTTAAGCATGTTGTTAACCATTTTTTTGGTTGTTTTTTCTTCACTTTTAACAGGCTGCGGAATTAAGATGAATACAAGTGGCGTGATTGCTATTACTGCGGTGATAATATCAATACTCAATACCCATTGTATAGAAACAATTGACATTAACAAGGCGCCTAAAGGTGGTGCACCTAAGTTTACAACGCCTTGAAGTGTTTGATTCATACCGGCTACCCTGGATAATTGATCTTCGGGAACCATCATGCTGGTTGAAGATTGTAATGCTGCCCAGTGAAAGGTGCCACCCAATGCGCGTAAAAACAATAAAACAAAGATGTGCCAAATTTGAATGATCCCAAACCAAAACAGAAGAGCTAAGCCAAATGTAAAGATGGCAACGGTGGCATCGGCGATGATTAATATTTTTCGGCGGTTAAAACGGTCTACAAGGGTACCGGCGAATGGTCCCAAAAAGACCTGTGGTAAAAACGAGATAAATGATCCGGTGGCTAAAACCGTGGCTGAACCGGTTTGTTCGGTCATCCACCACACAATAGCAAATTGAACCAGGCTGCTTCCCAGAATGGAAAAAACTTGTCCGCCCCAAATCGGGAAAAATAATTGTTTCCAGTTGGATTGGTCCTCTTTAAACTTTAACATGGGTAAAACTCCTATTAATAATAAAAGCAGGAAAAGAGAGCCAGTTTCTTCTCCTGCTTGTAGAACGTGGCAATGATTTTGGTATATAAAATTTTAGTAAAAGATGAGAATTTTATTCAATAAATACTTCGACGTGTTCGCCATCTTCATCATCATAAACATCGACGATTTGACCAATTTCTCCACTTTCAAGGAAATTTTGTAAAACCTGGGCATCAATGCCTTCGATTTCAGGGGCAAATTTCATGCCCATTTTTATGCCTGCTCCCACCAAACCGACTGGTAAACGAACGTTTACTCTTGTTTTACCGGTATCGGTGTCTGTAACACGTACTCTAAAATATTTTCCGCCGCGATTACCGGTAGGAAAAGGTGGCTGAGGTGGTAAAGGAGCTTCTGGGCTTTTTGAAGCTGAACCCAGGGTTTCCAAGAGTTTTGCTGCTTGATCTGCATTGATGGTTCCGTCCTGCAACATTTGTAAAATTTTTAATCGTTCTTCATTGGATGTCATTGTATTTTTTTCTCCTTTCAATCGGATTTGGTATTACCAGATAATTGATTTTGTGCTTCTTCTGCTGAAATTTCACCTTTTGCTAATAGATCCAGAATCTGCATCCGTTCTTCTGCACTTAATTTAACATCGTCTGCCTTAGGTTCAAAACCAAGCGCCTTAAGAATTTCTTGCAGGCGGTTACGCAATGTTGGGTAGGATAAGTTTAATTCCTCCTCCATGCGATTGAAGCGTCCTTCACAGCGGATAAAGGTCATCAAAAAATGCATCTGTTCTTTATTTAAAACCGCAAATGGATTGGCGCTTGGTGCGAAATGACCATCAATCGTAGTATCGCAGTGAGCACAATAGACACGGGTAACTTCCATAGTGCTTTGGCATATAGGGCAATAACTTGGTAGTTTGTTCATAATTCCTCCGTGTTAAAAGATAATGATTCCAATCAGGTGTACGAATTTAATCGCTTTTTTGGGTGATTGTTTTTTTTCTTCCTGCCCCAGGTTTGCTGAGGAAGTATTTTTTTCTTTGTTATCGTTTCGTTTTAAAATCGTGTGAAGTTTATCTTGTTGAATATTGTTTGTTTTCATACCGACATTAATAAACATTCTGCACCGCCTTTAATTAAATTAAACCTTAATTGTTGTTTGTGAATATATAATAGCATTAAATATCAATTTGTCAATAGTAAATATTAAAAAAATTGAAAATATATAAAAAATAATTAATAATTCTTTATTTTTGTTTAGGAAAATTAAAAATAATTGTAACTGCTCAGTCTGTCCAGAAGTATCCCTCCCGTTGGGAGGACTTTTGACAGAGTTAACGTAAATTTCACCAACGGGAAGAGAACGTTGCTCTGAGCAGTTACAAATAATTGATATTTACATAAAAATACAATTACAGCGGGAAAATCAAATTGAGTTTACTGCTTACTACCATTTAAAAAATGGCCATCAATCAGGTTTTGATTGTTGAAAATTTGATGTGGAAAGTGATAAAGTTCCAATAGTTAACATTGTGTTAAAAATATTGTTCGGAAAACAAGTTATGTTATACTGAATTCATCGATTATTTACCAATTATTTTTTTTAGGAGAGCAGATGAAAACGTTGTTGCTGATGAGACACGCCAAATCCAGTTGGAAAAACACGGATCTGGCAGATCATGAACGTCCATTAAAGAAAAAGGGACGTAAAGACACGGTTTTAATGGCTAAGCAATTAAAGAAGAAAGATTTGATTCCGGATTTAATCTATTCTTCTTCTGCAATCCGGGCTACAGAAACTTTGGAAATCTTACTGGATTCATTAAAATTTGATGGTAAAGCCAAAGTTAAAGATGTGCTTTATATGGCAGAACCCGATACGATAATTGATAAAATCAATTCGGTTAATGACGATATTGATAAATTGTTGATCATTGGTCATAACCCCGGTTTGGAATCATTAACTCAAATTTTGGGGGATAAGATTGATGCCTTGCCTACCGGAGCGATCGCAGTGATTGTATTGCCGATTAATAAATGGTCGGAATTAAACGCGGAAACAGAAGGGGAACTGGCAAATTTGTGGACCCCGGCTGAATTTCGAAAAAAGGATTAATTTAAATTCTTTAAGAATTGTAAGATGTCGCAGCTGGTTTGAATTACCTGGTCTGCGGCATTTTTATTTAACCTGCCGGGATAACGGTATGAATAAGGAGCTAAATCAACTTCGTATCCTCCCTCTTGGTGTGCCTCTGCTGTTGGCAAGTATCCAATACAGCCATTACTGACACTGGCGAGGATCGTAAATGTAAATGGAGATTTTTCTTTGATGGTTAATCCAATTTGTGTGAATGTTTCTGCATTTAAAGCAATAACACCAATTTGACCAATTTGAACCGCGGTAATTCGCAGTGGAATACTCCAATATCCATTTGCCGCCTCAATTCGAGAACGCCATGGATAACGTTTGTTGAGTAAATAATCTGTCATGAAGGATAACCAGCGTGGTAAACCCCCCATTTTAACAACTTCTTTGCGATATGTTTTTGGAGGTGTTTTGCTTTTTACTTTTGTTTCTAGCGGTATCCAGATTTCCGTTTGAGAGAGATTGAAGGGCAGATTAGAAAATTCAAATTTTTTTTCAATGGCAGATAATACTTGTTCCGCGACTTGTTGGCCCTGGTTTTTTACACTTAACCAAGATATTTCATCTGCTTCCCAGGCGTGATGTGGATTTAAATCTGCTGTCGCCCCTTGAATAAATAAAACGGGGCTATCCAGCGTCTTTTCCAAGCTTTGCCGCATAGCACCCATCCAATCACCAGAAATTAACAAGTTCTTTGGCCCCTGAACCGTGCCGTGTGCAGCAAAATTTACCAAAGTTGCCAGGCGTTCTTGTTTTTCATTAAAGACACTTAAGGTATATAAACTTTGATCAATTGGTCCGTCCGGATTAATCCCGATCTCTACGGTTCCATCTGCTTTTTTTTCACGCCGGTTTACGGCAATTTCAGCTTTTCCTTCCGCCCAGGTTAATGCAGCTTTGACTTGTGTGGACTGTGCATCTTGAATACATTTCACGATTTGATTGATTAAAAATTGGATATATTCACGATTATTTTTTGGTGAAGAAGAATCCGCATAAGCAATCGGCCCAGAATGGGTATGTGAGCAGCTTATCAAAACCGTAATATCAGAGCCTACGATATTTTGAATTTGGTCAACAATATATTCATTCAAACAAAGCATATCCACTGCCACCCAGGCCAAAGAAACTGTTTCATTGGTTAAAAATAAACAGGTAGCTGTCAAATCGTCGTGAATTCCTTTGTTACCGTGTACACGATCACCATAACCGATCTGATAGATTCCCTTTGGTGGGGAAATAATTTCACGTGCTATTCCAGCTTTTAAAGTTTCCCTATCCATTTGTATTTACCGTTTGTTGGAATGCAGCTGCATATTTTTTCGGGTCTCTTTGGGTGTATCTCCCAATTTATAACCGCGAAAAATCAAAAAACCGCATAAAACAAATACTGCCATGACGGGGAACGCTAAACGTACACCCATAGGGTTGTCCTGAGTGAAACCGCCCAGGTTTAGAATTTGCGGCAGAATAAGGGTGCCGATTGCGATACCAACGCCTAATGCAAGACTAAATGAGCCGTAATAAATAGCTTCTCTACGTTGTTTAGAAATGAGTTGGTCATAATCGACCACATTGCCCATTAAAGCGTAAATGATAATGAGATAACCACCCAAACTGGCTCCGCATAAAGCCATGAAAACCAGACCTTGCACCAAAAGCGGAATGCCAGGAATATACCCAATAAAAAATCCAAAAGATAATACAACCAAAAAGGCAATCATAGCAATGTTTAACAATTCTTTTTGAGATTTTCGTTGATTCCAAGCTGCCCATAATGGCCCTGTAGCAGCCATGCTGAGAATTAAAATACCTTGAAAAATGGCAACCTCGCCTTCTGTTGATTTCATAACCAGAGTAACAAAATAAGGAAGGTTTGCTAATAAAATTTGGTATGTAATATGAATAAATAATGTGGAAAAAAAGACCAGTAAAAACTGTTTGTTCTGTAAGGTTGTTTTGATTCCTACCCAAACCGGAAGGGGTTTTTGGATGTATTGTTTGTTTTCTTTTACACCTAACAACGAAATCCAGATTGTAATAATGGCAACCAGGCCAACAACCATCCCCATTGCGACCGGGCCAATACTGTCAAATAACGGTGCAGCAGCTAAAGAACCAATAAGAACCCCCAGGATGCCAAATATATTTTTCCAAAAACTGAGTTTGACTCGGTCTTTGGACTCAGGCGCCATTTCTGGCAGGGTAGCGTCGTAGGGGATACCGATCAAACTGAAAGAGGTAAAAAATAAGAGGGTAACAAAAATGAAATAGAGTGCGTTTTGGACTGTGTTCCCGTTTTGGGGTGGAAGCCAGATTAAAACCACTGCGATAGCAACCACGGGGGCTCCAAATAGTAAAAATGGTTTGCGGCGTCCCCATTTTGATTTCAGATTGTCACTCCAATGACCGATAAAAGGGTCAATAAAGGCATCCCATAAACCAACGATGGTTAATAAGACGCCCACTAACGCAACAGGCAAGTAAATTGTTCTGCCGCTATCAGCTGGGGGAGCGTAAAAATACAAGATCCAGGTAGATACGGTAATACTGAGAATATTTAATCCTGCTGAAGCGGAACTGTACAAAAAAGTTTGACCTAAGGAGCGTTTCTTTGATGGTAATTTCATGTTTTTCTCTTTGGTATATTGGATTTTGTAATAGATAAGGGAAAAGGAACAAAAAAAGTTGTCACTATTTGATTTCATCAGTCTATCATAATTTTATTTGCGATAACAAATATTTTGGGGGGAGAAAAAATAAAAACAAGTCATTAAATGAGTATATGAGCCATAAAAATCAGTAAATTACCTACAACGGGTAGGGAAATCCCTAAGAGTGAGATAGGTTGCTTCCTGATTGAGCAAAAACACTGTTCATTCTATGATTAAGTTACGAAAATAAAAAAGATCCTTTAAGGAGGAATAATGAATACTAATTTTTCTAGCCCCTCACTTTTATCGGCTACGACAATTATTAATACATCGGTCGAAAATGAAGCTGGGGAAAATTTGGGAAAAATCGAAGAGCTGATGGTGGACTTGAATTCCGGCCGGATTGCTTACGCAGTCTTATCTTTTGGCGGTTTTTTAGGTATGGGCGATAAATTGTTTGCCATTCCATTTGAGGCATTAACCTTTGATAGTGTTGAAGAAAAAATTATTCTGGGTGTTGATAAAGAAGTACTTAAAAATGCCCCCGGATTTGATAAAGATAACTGGCCAGATACAAGCAAACATGCCTGGTTAGTTGATGTGTATGAGTACTACGGGTATCGCCCTTATTGGAGCTAACCCGAGTTTAATTGAACCCTCAGCTTCCATGAGGCTGAGGGGAAAAAACAAATTTTTTCTAACAATGGAAGGAGACCCAATATGTTAGGTTTAAGTATTACTTTATTAATCATTGCTTTAGTGGCTGCTTTACTTGGTTTTACCGGTATTGCTGGTGCAGCTGTCGGTGTTGCTAAGATTGTGTTTTTTGTCTTTTTAGTCCTGTTTGTTTTGTCATTAATTTTCGGCAGACGAAAAGTAGTATAAAAAAACACCACTGACCAAGGCAGAATTTCTGCCTTGGTTGTATACATTTCGACTTGGGCAAAATAGCCCATCCATATTATGGAACAGAGCAAATAAAAATAACCCCTAGGAGGGTATAAAATGACTGAAATTAATAATCCAAATGAATTAGACCGTGAGGAACATGTAAATATTCGCCAACAAAGTGGGTATCAACAACAAACTCAAGTGGTAGAAGATTTAAATGCCAATCGACGGGTAACGGTCAGTCGTATTGCTCAGTTGATTTGGTTGTTTTTCGGGGTAATTGAAGCATTCATAGGCATTCGAGTTGTCTTAAAGTTGATTGCTGCGAATCCGGCAAATCCTTTTGCAAATCTAATCTACCGTTTTACGGATATATTCCTATGGCCTTTTTCTGGTTTGACGGTTACACCGCAAGCAGAAGGAATGGTTCTGGAAATATCTTCTATTATCGCTATTTTGGTTTATGCCCTGTTAGCCTGGATTATTGTTCGGCTGGTTTGGCTGCTCTTTTATCGGCCAGCATCCCGGAGTGTACGCACGATAAAAAAGGAAAATTACTAATTCTCTGTAAAGTATATTAAGAGATTAACTTCTAGATAAGAGGAAACAACAACGAAAAGAAAAGGATATTTGAATGGTAAGTATCAATTGTCAAGATTTGGGCATAAAAAATTGTTCATATGTGGCAACTGCAGAAAATACGGGCGATGTTGTTAAAAAGATCGTTCATCATTTGCGCCAATATCATGATCTTAATATGCCGTCAGCTTCCGAAATTTTATGGGCTGAAGATGTGCCAAAAGAGACCTCACGCGCAGAGAAACGTGCGGTGGTTGAGGAAGCACAAACTGAGACGCATAAAACAGATGAAGGTGTTCAGTTGGTAGTGAAACGGTTAATGGAGCTATTAAAACCGTTTGAAGATTTCAAAAATCCAAAAAGGGAAAAATAGACATACATAATGGAGGTAAGATGAGTTTATTAGGTTTTATTTTGCTGCTGATTATTGCGGCAATTGCAGGCAGCTTAGGCCAGGCCATCGCCGGATATTCCTTAGGAGGTTGGTTAGTCTCAATTTTGGTTGGATTTATTGGCGCTGCCCTTGGAATGTGGATTGCAAGACAGTTTGGACTGCCTGAACCCTTTGTGATTAATATTCAAGGTGAAGCATTTCCTTTGGTTTGGTCCATCGTTGGTTCCGCAGTTTTAACGGCATTACTCGGTTTAATCTTTCGAGGACGCCGGGTCGTATAAAGACATTTTACTGGTAAAAAGTTACTCAAAAAAATAAATTAAATTCTGTACGAGGAGGTACATAATGAACAAGGAAATATTAGAAGGAAAATGGAAACAGTTGCGCGGTGAGGTGCAAAAAAAATGGGGTGAACTGACAAATGATGATCTGGACCAGATTGAAGGACAATCTACCAAATTGGCAGGAAAACTTCAGGAACGATATGGATATTCCAAAGAAGAAGCTGAACGCGAAATTGATAAATTCATGCGCGAGATGAAAGATAAATAGGAGGAATTATTATGCTTGGTACCATTCTAATCATTGTGTTGGTATTACTGTTGCTTGGGTCATTACCTGTTTTTCCCTACAGCCGCAGCTGGGGTTACCGTGGTAGTGGTGTGGTAGGTGTGTTGTTGGTGATCTTAATCATTGCATTACTTGCAGGTTGGATCTAAAAACTGAAATAAAATAGTCGTTTTAGAATACGAGGGTGATTTCACCCTCGTATTCTCTGGTTACAAAATATGAATTCAACACCCTCTTCATTTTTACCAAAATGGTCAGCACGCCAGGTGATCACGGCCACGCTGTTTGTGGTAGCGGTCAGCCTGGCGTTTTGGTTATTGTTTCGGTTTCGCATTGTTTTATTAATTTTATTTATTGCAATGGTGTTGGGCACTGCATTGCGGCCAATGGTGGATTGGTTCGTAGGCCGAGGGCTATCTCGGGCCTATAGTTTAAGCCTGGTATACCTGATGTTTTTGCTGGCACTTACTGGTTTATTGTTTTTGATTGTGCCTATCATTGTTGAACAATCGTTTGAATTAGCAGTTTCTATACCCAAAATCTATCAAGACTTTCGAAGCATGTTATTTGAATCCCCCAGTGTTTTTTTGCGTAATATTGGATTTAATTTACCGTCAAACCTGGGATTAATGGTAAATAATACTTCAATAGAAGGGCAATCACTGGATGCGGTTTCTCGCTTCATGAATTTCACAGGTGATTTTTTCTCCGGATTGTTGTCAATTGGGGCGATTTTTTTATTGACTTCATTTTGGATATTAGAAAGCGACCGTTCGTTGCGAAGTTTGTTATTTTATTTACCACCTTCCATGCGTCAAAACGGACAAGAATTATATAAAGCGATTGAGAAGCGGGTTGGCGCATTTGTACGTGGACAATTAATTTTATGTGCCATCATCGGTGCGATGGCATTAACAGCATATTTGTTAATGGGTTTACCGAATGCGTTGGTATTGGCAATCATTGCAGGCATATTTGAGGCAGTCCCGGTTATTGGTCCTGCACTGGGTGCCATACCAGCATTAATGGTGGCTTTTTCAATAAGCCCAACCATGGTGTTATGGGTATTAATATCAACGATCGTTATTCAGGTTTCAGAGAATTATTTATTTGTACCAAAGGTGATGGGTGCGTCCGTAGGCGTTCATCCAATGATAACGTTATTGGTTTTGGCTACGTTCACTTCATTGTTAGGTTTACCGGGTGCTTTGTTGGCAATCCCGATCGCTGCTGTCTTTCAATTACTTTTAGACAGATTTCTTCTTTCTAAAGCACAAATTGAAGAAATTAAGCCAGTAGGACGGGATCTAAATAGTGCATTACGATATGAACTCCAAGATTTAATCGGAGATATTCATAAACAATTACGTAATAAAGGTGAAAGATCGGATGAGGATAGTGATCAGATTGAAGATTCGATTGAAGCGATAGCGATTGAGCTTGATCTTTTATTAAAACCGGAAGTGAGTGAGGAAGAATTATGATCCGCATCGCATGGTATACAGCCCTGGTATTGATCACACTAACGGTTTTGGTTCTTCTCTGGCAGTTCAGTTCAGCCATAATATTGTTCTTTTTATCGCTTGTTTTGGCAGCGGCATTTCGCCCATTCATAAATAAATTGATCAAACATAATGTATCAAAATCGATTGCATTAATCCTCACCTTTGGTTTGTTTTTTTTGATTTTATTTGTTTTGATGTTTTCAGCAGGTGGGCAAATCATTCAAGATATACAGAAATTAACGGATCATTCTTTTGTTGGATACGAAGAACTTAAAGATAAATGGTTGACAGGAGAAAATTCATTGCTAAATGGTTTCGCGCAACAGCTACCTAATCCGAAGGATTTGAATTCTGCTATTACAGGTGAAAGATCACCAGAGATTTTTCTTCGTGTGTTGGGTACAGCACAGGGTGTTTTTGATTTTTTTGCCCGCGTAGTGATCGTGGTAGTATTGAGCATCTATTGGAGTACAGACCATATTCGATTTGAACGTTTATGGTTATCTTTGTTGCCAGTAGAAAGCCGTGCTCGGGCAAGGAATATCTGGTTTGCCATAGAAGAAGGGGTTGGCGCATTTATTCGGCGTGAAGGTATGATGAGTCTCATCAGCGGCGTATTATTATGGCTTGGATATATTAGTTTAGGGATTGAATATGCCACCCTGTTAGCTGTCTTTGGCGCAATTGTGCGGTTAATTCCCTGGTTGGGGGCGGTGATGCTTGTATTTTTACCGTTAATAGCTGGTTCGAGTTATGGTCTTTGGGCTGCTGTGGCTGCATCAGGGTTTACATTAATTGTTTTAGTTTTGTTAGAAGTTATCGTTGGAAATAAGATTTTCCCCCGTTCACGTTATAGTTCTATCTTGTTAATGGTTACCGTAATTATTTTGGCTGAATCGTATGGTTTGATAGGAGCGGTGTTTGCTCCGGTATTAGCAGTGACGATCCAAATTCTTGGTAAGAAATTGATCCCCATTCATATAAGCGCAGAAAGTGAAGATACTTCAGAAAAATTGGCAAAGATTGAAATTAAAATGGACAAAGTAAAACAAATGATTATTGAAGAGCCTCACAAAGATAAATCCTATACGCTAAATATGGTATCTCGTTTAGAGAATTTAATCCAAAGAGCGCATACTATTTTGCAACAAAAATAAGCGGATTTGGAAATGAAAGTGCTGGTCAAGAAACGGATTGTTTTTAAACCAAAAAAGAACCCTAAATTAAACAAGCCCTTCTTGCATTGCTCGTAATACGGCTTCTAATCGTGTTGTTACACCCAGCTTCCAAATAATCGATTGGACACAATCTTTAATAGTCGATCGATCCATATTTAATTCTTGCATAATTTCTCGGTCTGTTTTTCCTTGAGTCATTTTTCTTAACACCTGTGTTTCTTTAAGACTCAAGGCTGGGATGGTATCGCGTCCTTTTGGGCGAGCAGGAACTCCAAGTTTTTCAGCTACGCGGGGACTGATCCATCCTTTATAACCAGAAGCTACTTCCTGGACGGCTTGCAGTAATTGATTGGGTGCTTCATCTTTGGTGATATACCCAACTGCACCGCTTGAAAACATTCCAAGTATATATCTTTTATCATCATAACCACTTAACGCTAAAACACGCACATTGTTTTCTGAATCCATCACACGGCGTGCTACTTCATAACCATTCATGCCCGGCATCTCGACATCTAACAGCATTACATCCGGGTTTAAATGTTCCACAAGTTCTAAAGCTTCCACCCCATTTCCCGCTTCTCCGACAATTTCAACTTTAGGGGAGCGACTCAACATCTTGCGAAGTCCCTGGCGGACATTTACGTGGTCATCTACCAATAGAATTTTAATTTTCATTTTCTATCCGCTTTCATCTCCTTTTGACAACTTTAGACATCCTTGTCATATTGCCACTATGTTTGTAAGACTTTCCTATCTTTTTTTATTATAAAATACGTCCTTAACAGAGACTATTGGGGAAGTGCCTAGAATAATGGTAGTAAAAACCCTACCTTCCTTTTTTTATATATCCTTGTTCTACAGCAAAAACAGCAGCTTCTACGCGGGAATTAACATTTAATTTTGTGTATATGGATTCGAGATGTTTTTCTACCGTTTTTTGACTTATATCTAAGGCATAACCAATTTCTTTGTTGGTTTTTCCTTCAGCTAATTGAAGTAATACTTCCATTTCTCTTTCGGTCAATAGATCCGGTTCTTCCTCCGGACTGTGAGTCCAGGTTGCCATCAGGGCAGCTATTCTCCGGCTGACCCAACCCTGTTCTCCTCTTGCTACCCCCCGCACTGCATCAACAATGTTTTCTGGCACCTCTTCTTTGGTAAGATATCCGCTTGCACCTGTTGCCAGGACACCATAGATATATTGTTTATCGTCGTAAGTGCTAAGGGCCAGAATACGAACAGGTGAGTGTTTCTCTTTAAGCCGTTTGGCTACTTCGAGGCCTTTTAGTTTTGGCATTTCCATATCTAATAAAAGGACATCCGGAGATAGTTCTTCTGCCATTCTTAAGGCTTCTTCTCCATCTTCCGCTTCGCCAATCAGGTCAATCCCGACGGAATTAATGAGGAATTTTTTTATACCTTCTCTAGTGATCGGATGATCATCCGCTAAAACAATACGTACTCGGGTTGTCATATGGGTATCCCTCTTTGGTTGATATATTAGATGAACCTGATAGTATAAAATCGTTGCTTAAGTCTTCAAAATAAAATTATATCATTTTTACATTGATATTTCTCTTAGGTAAAAACGTAAGGTATTACAAAGTCTATCAATTTTATAACCAAGAGAGAGGACATAAGAATACCAATTAATTGCATGAATAGGTTTTTTTCCTAATGATGGATTAATTCAGGGTAAGACCGTTTTTTCATCGTTAGGTTTGAGGTTAATGCAAGTAGAAGTATATAAATAATTTTCAAACGACCGATGTTAAATCCTCAACTCATTAATTACAGAAACGACACCGGGCTGCTGCATGGCAATATTTTCTGCGGCTTTCCGGATTTTATCATTTTTAACATGCCCTTTTAACGTCAGGATTCCATTTTGGTTAATTACCTCAATGGCAGCCTCTTTTGTGCGTTCGTCTTGTACCAGGGCTTTGGTTACGGATCGAGTTAATTCTTCTGTGTTCATTTCTTCTCCTTCAAATATAAATGTTTATAAAATAATCTGTCTCGAAAGACTGAGATATTTGTCATTTTCGTTATTTAGACCTTATTTGTTATACTTAACATCTAATTTGTATCAATGACAAAGTTTTTAATATTCAAAATATTACTATCAATTTAAATGTATATCTAAATAAGATGGTGTTCAATTGGGAAAAGTCCTATTCACGGCTTAGTAGATTCCCCACCTTTGAGAATTTGTTCATTATCCCGCGCTTTAATCTTATCCAGCAGATAAGCGGTTTCTTGAAAAAGAAAAATTTTTTTAGTATACTTTTATTAGTGAGGGGGATTGGAGTCATTTTTTGTGGGTATTAAATAAAAAAAGATGGGAGCTTTTTTATGGGTGAAAACAACATACCCTCCGGAAATGCTGTAATTCTAAATGGGGAAAAACTAGCAGAATCTAATATTCAATTTCAGCAAAATATATTAAATAATCTCGCTCAACTGGCGTTAAAAAGTAAGGATTCACCGAGTTTTATTGAAGATATGATAAAACTTTTAAAACCAGTTTTGCAGATTGACCTTTTTGCACTTTATGAAAAATTATCGGATGGGAGTTTATTGTTAAAAGCTGGCTGGGGGTGGAAAGAAGGCTTGGTGGGATACACCAAGTTGGATGGAAGACAGTCCAGCCAGGCTGGTTTCACTTTGTTTAATGGTGAATCAAACGGGTTTGAAACGCGGTTTTCTGCACCGCCGTTATTTGAAGCACATCAAATTAAGGACGGTATCACAGCAGTGGTTCCGGGGAACATGGAGCCTTATGGTGTTATTGGATTATATACTCGGAATAGTCAGCGAGGATTTTCACCACTCGATTTGATTTTTCTAAGAAAAATTGCGAACAAGGTTGGGTTGGCGTTAGACCGGCATCGTGTGGAATCATCTTTGTTTGCCGCACAAGACGAAAGACTTGTTATCTTTGACAGCATTTCAGATGCTATTGTGATCCAAGATTTAAATGGACAGTTTTTATATGCTAACCAGGTAGCAGCTGAGTTATTAGGTATGCCGGATTCAGATACATTGTTATCTATGGATATTCGTGATGTAATGAAAAAATACATGCTTTATGATGAGCATGGTGAGCCTTTTCAGATGGATCGACTGCCTGGGCGTAGGGCACTCAAAGGGGAAAAGCGAGCAAAGGCGTTTGTTCATTCTGTTGAAGTTGGTACAGATACTCACCGTTGGTTGGAAGTAAAAGCATCTCCGGTGATGGATCAATTTCAACAAGTTAAATACGCTGTAAATGTGTTTCAGGATATTACAGAAATTAAACAAGCTGAACAGGATCATGCCTTTTTATCTGAATTAAGTTCTCTTATAGCAAAGCCCCTGGATTATCGAGCGCTTCTTCACCAAATTTCAGAGATGATTATCGCTCATCTGGCAGATTGGTGTGTCGTACATGTAATTTCCGAGGATGAAACGATGATTGAGCAGGTGGCGACCACCCATAAAGATCCGGAAAAGCGTACTTTAGCGCAAAATCTTCAAGAAAAATTTCCTCCGAAACCGGATTTTACACGTGGAGCTTATAAAGTCCTGCGTACAGGTGAACCGGAGTTTTTTCCACATGTCACAGATGAAGACATTCAACAGATCTCATCCTGTGAAGAACATGCTCATCTTATGCGTTGTTTGGGATTCCGGTCTGCTATGGTGCTGCCGATGATTGCCAGAGGACACTCATTGGGGGCCATCTCTTTTGTTTGGGGTGGACCAAATGGATTATATGGAAAAAGGCAACTGTTTTTAGCTGAAGAAGTAACCAGAAGGGCTGCCTTAGCCTTGGACAATGTTCGTTTATTCCAGCAAGCACAAAATCTAAATACAGAATTAGATACAAAAGTCAAACGCCGGACGGCAATGTTAGAACGAGCTGTCGAAAAATTAAATAATGAAATTACTGAACGAAAAATTATTGAAGAAGATCTGACCCGCAGCCGTGCTTTATTCTCTGATTTATTTGATCTCTCTCCAGATGCCATGTTTTTGGTTAACCAGGATGGTGAAATTTTGCGAGCAAACGTACAAGGGGAAACCATTTTTGGTTATGGTCAAAATGAATTGGTTGGGGCTAGAATTGAAATGTTATTATCCGAACAGTTTCGGGAAATCCATTTTAGTCATCGTGAAAATTACCACACCGATCCTCACCGACGAATCATGGCACCAAATATGGATTTATTTGCCAGAAAAAAAAGCGGCGATGAGTTTCCTGTGGATGTGATGCTCAGCCCCGTGAAAATTGGCGATGAATGGCTTGTGATCAGTGCTGTACGGGATATGACTGAACAAAAACGTATTCAAGACGAGCTTTCGGAGGTGCAGCACCGTTTGATTGACAGCCAGGAATCTGAACGGTTAATGTTAGCTCAAGAACTACATGATGGAATTATTCAGGAACTTTTTAGCATAAACTTTCAGTTATCTGAAATTGAGAAAGACTTGGAACAGGCTGGATTAAAAGAAATTAGTCAGAAAATTCATACTTCCAGCGAAATGACCCAACAAGTTGTGCAGGGTTTACGGGGGATTAGTAGAAATTTACGCCCACCCGCTTTAACACCTTTTGGATTGGAACAGGCTATTTACAGTCATATGGAATATTTCCAAGAAATGCACCCTGAGCTTAATATTCATTTGAATCTTACGCCGGATGGTGATATGTTAGCAGATCACCAACGTCTGGTATTGTTTCGAATATATCAAAATGGTGTCAGTAATGTTGCCCGTCATGCTGAAGCGCAAAATATGTGGGTTACCCTGGATTTTGACGAAGATCGGATAATTTTGGAAATGAAGGATGACGGAAAGGGATTGGAAATGCCGATCCGTTGGATAAAATTGGCTCGCGAAGGTCACCTGGGTTTGGTTGGTACCCGCGAACGGGTGGAAGCGATTGGTGGAAAATTAGTTATTGAATCCTCCCTTGGAAAAGGAACTTTAATCCGCGTTCTTGTTCCTTTACCTAAAAAATAAATTTTTTTGCGCTTGTGCTTTTATATGAAATAGACAGCCCATATGATAAGGGTTTTCTTTTCTATTCCGTATATTATTTTTTAACATAATAAAAACAACCGCATGAACTATTTTGTTAGGGAAATCCATGATGCCAAGGTAGGAGTTTTACCCATATTCATTTATTAAAAAATTTTCTACAATTAAAGTGGATAAAAAATAAGCAATTACCAAGTTTTTATAACAAATGGATGAACAACATACATAAACATACATAAAGGAAATATTGATTTGTATAAAACTTGGCAAAAAATCTTTATTTATATGAACAAAAAATTATCGTTAATAAATAAAAAAGGAGAAAAATTATGAGTAAAAAAAATTGGATGACTGGCTTGATTTTAGGTGGATTGATTGGGGCAGGTATTGCCTTATTAAATGCTTCACGTTCTGGAGAAGAAACGAGAGCCATGCTAGCCGAAAAAGGAATGAATCTGCGTGACAAAGCAGTTTCTACCGTAGATGACACTGTGAAACAAGTTGAAAAAACAACAAAAAATATTGTTGATGAAGCAAGTGATCGTGTAAGCCGGTTAAAAAATATTGGCCGCAGTGTTTTTCAAGAAGAGGCAGCGGTGATGCAGGAAGGTCTTCAGGAAGCAAAAGAAGTAGTTAAAACTAAATAGAAAAAAACCTCGATGTTCGTTCGCGAATATCGAGGTTTCTTTTAATTGATTAAGAAATGGTAAACAAAAGAAATGGAATTATTGAAGAAAATTTTTGGCTTATTAAAACAAACATTCAAAGAGTATCAGGAAGACAATATCTCTCGCCTGGCAGCAGCATTGGCGTATTACACCATTTTTTCTTTGGCACCATTATTAATTATTGCGATTTCCGTGGCTGGTTTTATTTGGAGCCAGCGTGCAGCTGAATCTCAAGTTCTTGCTCAAATGGAAAGTTTACTCGGACCGCAAGGGACAAATTTTATTCAATCGTTACTCGACAATGCCAGCTCGCATTTACAAGATGGTGGAGGTGTTTTTACAACGGTGATCGGTGTGGGTGTACTTATCTTCGGGTCGGTTAAAGCTTTCCGGGAGTTAAGAGAAGCGTTAAATACGATTTGGGATGTAGAAACTCCGAAACAAAAAGGGTTGTGGAATTCCATGAAGGCAGTCATTAAAACCGATGTTCTTTCTTTTGCGATGGTTATGGGTGTTGGTTTTTTACTGATCGTTTCATTAATTTTCAGTACACTGCTTTCTACACTAGGCGAAATTTTAAAAAGTTCGCTCCCTCTTCCAAATGTTTGGATGGCAATTCTCAATAACCTGGTGACTTTGTTTATCTTTACAATTGTATTTTCAATATTGTTCAAGTATTTACCACAAACTCGTATTGCTTGGGGTGATGTAACCTTAGGAGGGTTTGTAACTGCATTATTGTTTTTAGCAGGCAAGGCTTTAATTGGTTTGTATCTTGGAAACAGCTCAATCGGTGCCAGTTTCGGGGCTGCAGGTTCATTAGCATTGTTATTGGTGTGGATATATTATTCGGCGCAAATATTATTTTTGGGTGCTGAATTCACCCAAGTTTATGCCAATCAATATGGATCAAATATTCCGAAATATGTTAATAAGATGCCAGAAAGTAAATCAAGGTTGGAAGCTGAAAATGTGTGATTTTCAAAAAATAAAGATATAGAACAACCCGGATTTTGAGTACGGACATTAAAGAAAGGAAGAAGAAATGAATATTATTTTATTAAATCAAGAATTAAATCAGAAGCAGACAAAAAAAACAAAGTTCGGTAATGAACCCAGCTCTGCCTTAGTTATGCCGACTGATTTTTCACCTGAGGATGAACTGGAAAATATGCCACGAGTGATGGTGATCGATGCGCAACCTTCTTCATCAAATTCGACTACCTCTTCTTCTTCAAATTCTTCTTCCCGTGAAAGTGCGGTAATTATTCCTGTTGACATTTCAATTGAGAGACATCAAGTGCCAATTATTGTCGCGGATCAAAATGATCTCAATCAAGAAGAGAAAGAATCCAGGAATTACAGTGAGAGTTTAGGCTTGTGGAGCGCGCTCTTTGTTCGTGATAAGGACCAAGAACATGTGCTTTCCGCAGCCCATTAAACCAAGATATCGATTTGGAGGATAACCTGATGGTCCCAAATGAATCAAAACGAATTGTAATAGGAGGATTAGATTGGAATGCTGTTGTGGCAGCTGGTTTGATCAGTGGTTTTACGATGTTGATAATCAGCATCTTGCTTCCCTGGATATTTTTAAGTGACCCATTTTTAATTGTACGAATCATGGCTTCTGTGCTTTTAGGACCGTCTGTTATTTCTCCCCAAGCGGGGTTGGTGCCGGGAATTTATGTGGTCGCTATCCTAACCCATTTTTTCCTCTCCATATTTTTTGCAATGCTCATTGTGCTCATCTTTCATCGCTGGGGAATGATTGTTGCTTTTATTGGTGGGGCTGTGATGGGTTTCGTGATTTATTTTATGAATTATTATACTTTTTCCCTTGTTTTTCCCTGGCTGCTGCCATACCACACCTGGATGCTGCTGACAGGTCATATTGTATTTGGTGCGTTGGTTGGTACTTTATATGAACTGTTTGAAGATGAACATTTTGTGGACCAGCAATTTTTTAAGCGACCAACTTCTTCTTATACACTCTAATAAAGGATAAAAAATGAACATTCGTTTTTCTTCAAATAACGCCAGGAGCAGATTGAGTCCCCGTAGAAGTTCAGGCGGTGCGGGTTGTATTCGATATGTGATTGCCATCGTTATGGCTGCTTTGGCTTTATTTTCTTATCTTAGTTCGAAACAAACGAATCCTGTGACGGGGCAGGACCAATATGTTTCGATTACACAAGAGCAGGAAATTGCAATAGGACTACAGTCAGCACCTGAAATGATAAACCAATTTGATGGAGAAGATCCTGATCCACAGGCACAGCAGATTGTGGATATGATCGGTCAGGAACTGGTACAGTCAAGTTTGGCAAACCAGGGAGATTATCCATTTGAATTTCATTTATTAGCGGATAGAGAAACAATTAACGCCTTTGCCTTGCCGGGGGGGCAAGTATTTATCACCCGGGCATTATTTGATCGTTTGCAAACCGAGGGCCAATTGGCTGGGGTATTAGCCCATGAAATTGTGCATGTGATCGCCCGCCATGGAGCAGAACGGATTGCCGAGACACAGCTTACGCAGGGGTTGACAGGTGCTGTTGTTTTGGCCACCTATGATCCAAATGATCCGCGCACCCAACAAACAGCAGCGGTTGCGGCCATGATAGGGCAGTTGGTGAATATGAAATTTGGCCGGGATGATGAAATCCAATCGGATTCGCTGGGCGTAAAAATTATGGCCCAAACAGGTTATGACCCGCGGGCGATGATTGAGGTGATGCGTATTTTGGACGAGGCTTCTGCAGGTAACAGGCCACCGGAATTTTTTAGCACGCACCCTAATCCGGAAAATCGGATTGCCCAGATTGAAGCAGCGATTCGGGAAGTATTCCCGAATGGGGTTCCTGATAATTTACGACAGTAAATGTTTGGCTTGGGATTTGGGAAGAGCCCTGCTGGAGAATGAAATATCAATAAAAGTACAAAAAAAGGAGAAATTATTTTATGGAAACCATATTTAAAAAACCCCCAATGGAAAAAAGTGATGAAGCAAAGTTAGAACAATTGGATTTGGCACGAGAACAAGGAAAAACCTATCTAAACGCATTAAAAGAGATGAGCAATAAGGAAGCTGATACAGGTGGTGAAAAAAAAGCCGGAAATTATATTGTTGCTTATGCAGTTGAAAATGCGGAAGGAATGTACCAATTAAGTAACGGGGAACTCAAATGGCAGGATCCGGGTAAAAAGAATAGTCATATTGAAATCTCGGTCCGGGATGGTGCCGATGATCGATTTATTCCGGGTTTGGATGTTACCGTCACCGTGGTTGACGATACAGGTGAAAAAATTGGGAGCCATCAGCAGGAATTTTTATGGCACCCCTGGTTGTATCATTATGGGAGGAATTGGGAACTGCCTGGAGATGGTACGTATAGCTTAAAAGTGGATATTAAAGCACCGAAGTTCATGCGCCATGATAAAAAGAATGGTCTGCGTTTTGCTGAAGATGTTCAGGTTGTGTTTGAAAATGTGAAAATCAGCACCGGTAAGAAGTAACATACAGCCGCTTTAACAAAAAAACCTTCGGAAGGGTAGTATCTTGATCGTGCAGCAATAAAAGGCCTTTCCGAAGGGAAAATTACATTAAAGGTTTTTACTCATTCATCATCTTTATAAAAGCAGTCACAATGGTGGGATCAAATTGCGTTCCTGAACGTTCTTGAATATATACCAATGTCCGTTGTTTATCCCAGGCTGGGCGGTAAGGACGATCATGCGTGAGTGCATCCCAAACATCCAAAACAGCAAATAAACGTCCTTCTATTGGAATTTCCTCTCCAGATAAACCCTCAGGATACCCATTTCCATCCCAATGTTCGTGATGATAATACGCTACTTTAATTGCGGGGCGAAGATAGGGAATTTTTTCTAACATGTCTCTGGCGTATACAGTGTGTTTTTTCATGATGACCCATTCTTCAGCATTTAATGCACCTGGCTTAAAGAGAATATCATCAGGAATACCCATTTTTCCAATATCATGTAACATAGCACCATTGATCAGATTTTCCATTTCCGCTTTGGGATAATTGATTTGATGTGCTAATTGCCGGGTTAATTCAATTAATCGAAAGCTGTGCCCTTTGGTTTCCTTATCTCTTAGTTCTAATGCTTGTGCCCACCCCTGGATGGTGGCGAGATAGGATTCCTGAATTTGATCATGTAAATTTGCTCTATGGATTACACTGGAGACCAAGTTGCTGATGGTGATTAAGAGGCGGATTTCCTCATCACCAATGGGGTCTTTTGTTCCAATAACTAATGCACCAATCGTTTGGTCATGGACATAAAGAGGAGCAGCACCGATTGCACAAATGTGATGAAGCATGTCAGGATAATAAAAGAGGGTATTATCCGGGGCATTGTTATCAATGTAAACGTCACCGGAAGATGCGACATATCCGGCAACACCGAGCTGCATGGGCATCGATTGATTGGTTAATGATTTCCATTCCCCCATGCCCAGTTCAATGACAATTTCTTCATCCTCCGGCTTGTTCAATGCAATGACGGCTCCCCCTTCTTGAATAAGGTTCATTAATTGCCGCAAAATCGCTTCCAAAATTTCTTCCTGCGTAATCGCATTTCGAAGTGCGGAAGTCATGGATGCAATCGCTTCCAATTCGGATTGGCGTTTTTTTCTTTCAGTAATTTCTTGTTTTACCGCAACATATTGTGTGATTTGCTCGTTAATATTTTTAACCGGTGTAATTGTCATTTCTTCATAATACAATTCACCATTTTTCCGGCGGTTGATCATCTCACCAATCCATACTTCTCCGGATTGAATGGTATGCCACATCTCCTTATAAAGGGAAGGATTTTGTTTTCCAGATTTGAGAATTTTGGTCGTTTTTCCGACAGCCTCATCAATGGAATAGCCACTAAGCGCTGTAAAAGCATCATTAACCCATGTAATGATTCCCTCGGTGTTGGTAATGACGACTGCATTAGCAATTGACTTTAGTACTTTTCCTTGTAAAAATAATCTTTGTTCATAATCCTTTTCTTTGGATTGGTCTTTGATCGATACCATTACTTGTTCCTGGTCGTTAATATATATCAGTCCAGTATTAACAAGTGTTGGAAAAATTTCCCCATTTTTTCTAATGCCCAAATTTTCATGCTGGGTATATTTTGATTCCTGTTCGGTTTGTAAAATCGTAGGCATTTGGTCGTGCAAATCTGGCGGAGTTAAATCATAGGTGCTTAAATTCAGGAATTCCTCCGCGGAATAACCATACATCTTACTGGCTGCATGGTTAGCCTCCAATATTTTTCCATCTTTTGTTTCAAGAAAAACGGCATTTTCAAAAGAATCAAAAAGGGTTCGGTATCGTTCTTCATTAATCCGGCGGGCTTCTTCTGCCTGCTTACGAATGATGGATTGTGCAATTTGGCTGGAAACAAATTCCAATACTTCCACTTGTTTTTGATGGTAACGGATGTTTGGATCATAAGTTTGGATGGCTAATGTACCGATGGCGTGCTCATTTTGACGTAATGGGACACCCAGCCAATCATAACTTGATGTGCCACTTGGCGTTAACCTAAGTTGATTTAATACATCCTCGTCACTAAAGTCTGAAAGTAAGAGAGGTTCTCCCTTGGTCATAACATAGGCTGTTAAACTATTACCGACAGGAATTGGTGGGGGAGGATCGTCCTGTTCATCCTGAAAATAAACAAAATTAATACAGTTGGTTAGGGGATCATGTAATGCGATATATAAATTTTTGGCAGGTATGATTTTGTCTACAATTTGATGAATTTGTTTATAAAAATCGTTTAGTTCTTCAATATGAATGGTTGCCTGACTTATTTCGTAAAGGGTTTTTTGGACCTGCTCATTCCATTTGGTTTCAGAAATATCCATTCCCAAAGCTTCAAATTGGCTGCCGTGGTTTAAGGAGTAAATTTTCCATTGAATCCATTTATCTTCACGATGGTCCATATCTATTTTTTGTTCAATTGTGACTGGTGTTTGGTTTTCTTGATTCAAATTCAAAAGCCGACCACTTTGATCGCCAAATTGATCAAAAAATGTTGGTAAGAAAAAACGGTCCATCTTTAACACATCACAAAGTATTTGCGATGGTTGATTCGCATAGGTGATTTTTCCGTGTTGATCAAACCGAATTTGATAAATTTGATTTTGATGTAGTAAATTTGAATCCGTCGTGTTTGGTGGATGAACCTCAAATTGCAAGGACACCATCTGTAAGTCCTGGTTATTCCAATTGATTGTATCAACCTCCTGGACTTTGAAAGAGGTGCCTTCGATATGAAGCAGGGAATTAAGTTGGTTTAATTCAATGGTTATCGTTGAATCCATTTGGATGTGGTTAAATTCAAATAATTCTATTGCAGGACGGTTCATGTATTCAACTGAAGAGTTGTCGTTCAGAATTAACACAGGCCATGGATATTTTTCAATGAGTTTGGTAGGGTTCATAGTTCTCTTAGTTGTTCGGTTTAGAATGTAGAATAAAATGTTTTACGTTGTTTCGACCGTTTTGTTTTGCCTGATAGAGGGCTTGATCGGCATAATTAATCATATCTTCCAGGTGATAAATATTCTTTGATAAATAACAAATGCCTATACTGACTGTAATATTAATTAAACCGGCTGATGTGGGGAAACTATTATCATTGATCAGTTTGCGAATTCGATCTGCAATAATGTACGCATTATCCTTATCTGTTTCTGGCAGCATAACAAAAAACTCTTCACCACCGTATCGGCTCAGAATGTCTACATCGCGCAGTTTAGATTGCAAACGATGTGCCAATTGAACCAGAATCTCATCGCCAACAGGGTGACCAAAACTATCGTTTACAGATTTAAAATGATCTATATCAATCATCAGTGTGGTAAGTGGTCGATTAAATCGAATTGCTCGTTCGATTTCGTGTTTCCCCAACTCCTCTAAACCTCGCCGGTTATAAAAGCCGGTTAATGAATCGGTAATAGCAAGCTGTTGGATTTTTTGGTAAAGTCGATTTTTTTCAATCACATTTGCAATCAGCATGGCTAAAATCATAAAGGTGGATTGATCACTTTGTTGGATCTGCTGGCTCCAGACGGTGATTAAACCAATGGATTGATCATTTACGATTAAAGGTAGAATAAAGGCTCGGCTCTCCGTTGTAATCCCCATTAAAGAAATAAGTTCATCCGCGTTTTGAAGTAAAGGATTGGCGATATTTTTAATATCATCAAAGGCATTATTAATAAAAAGCACTTTTTTTTCTGAAAAAATTTCGTGGAAATGGTGATAATTTTTCGCATCAATATGTGAAAAATGATCTGCTAGAAACTGTAAATTTTCTTCTGAAGTCTGGATCTGGTTTTTTAAAGATATGTATACAATATCAATCCCATTATGGTTTGGCGATTTAAAAGCAATCATTGTTTCAATGTGAAGTTTTTTTAATGAAGCGCCGAGAAAATTTAGGACGTCTTGGATATTCAAATCAAGGGTTGTATTGGCAGCGACCTCTGAAATCGTCGCTAAAATATCATTTGTGTGGGATAAGTTTAGAGTGCGCTTTTTTTCGGTTAGGTACATTTTTGTTTTGGAAATTGCTAACCCGGTTTGGTGAGCAAATTGCTCCATCAGAATAATTTCATGCTGCTGGAACGACTTTCTTTTTGTATACCCTAAAAAGATGATACCCAATTTTTGATTTGAGATTTTGAGTGGAATAATGGCGATGGATTGTAATGGAATAAGCTTTCGATATGTTTCCGGAAAACTCTCTTCTTTTTGAAAATCCTCAAATAATTGAAGCTGCCCATTTTCCAAAGCTTGCCTGGCAAAATGTTTTTGAAACCTGATATTGTCTTCAGTAAAATTTTCAGCGGATATGGGAATGGAACTCTCAACATAATTACTGAATTCATTTTTTTGTTCGTCCCAGATGGAAAATTGGATATTATCGGTTTTAAAAATTTCACTAATTAATCTTGCCACCGGCTGCTTAATTTCATCAATTGTGGTTGCGTGAATGGTTACACGAGCGGCTTGATTTAAAAGAGAAAGCTGTTTGGCACGCTCATTGACCTCTTCGTATAATTGAGCATTCTTTATAGCGATGGCGGCCTGGTCAGCAAAAGCTTGCAGCCATTCAATATGTTTTTCCTGATAAAAATTTGTTCGGGTACTATCGAGATTGATAAAACCAATTAGTTTTTTCTGGAAGAGCAGTGGAGCTCCAAGATATGAACCAATCCAATGGTTGTCTCCAATTACTTTCCAGCGAGAATCGGTTTTTGTGTTTGAGATAATTACCCCTTTATCCGTTAATATCATTTCATGGAAATTGGGTGTTGATAAAGAAAATTCCAAATTTTGAAATGGTTCCATTTCTTGCACAAATTTTTCGTAACCGATCATCTGAACCATTTTCGCTGATTGGTTTTTTACAAGCATGATATTGGCAGCATCATGGGGAACAACAGAGATTATATTTTCCAAAATACGTTTTAGTACGTCATTCATGTCTAACGAACTATTAATGATGGCTGCACTTTTTGAGAGTGCTTCAATAACATTTCGTTGTTCCCTTTCCATCTGCCGTACGATTTGATTTTCCGTGATGTCCCTTCCGACAGCCTGGTATTCAATTAGCTGGTCGGATTCCCCGAAGATCGGCGTAACCACCCATTGAAAGAATTGTTTTTCCTGATTTCTGGTTGTTAATGGAAACTCAAATTTAATGGGTTTAATTTTTGTTTCTGGCCGTGAGAAGAAGTTTTGAATAAATCGGTTTTCATAGTCTGAAAATAAGGATAATAAATTAACACCAACCAATTCAGTATTTTGGTTCTGAATAAAATTTTGCCCGATGGGATTAATATAGGTTATTGTAAAATCCGGGGTGAAACGGCAGACAATATCCTGTTGTTGGTTTAATATTTCCTCGACCCGATTACGCTGTGCATCCAATTCCTTTTCCATTAATTTTCGAGTAATGAGTTCTTTGGTGAGGGTTTTTCGTAAATCACTCATATAACCAACAAGGGCACCCATAATCATCAATGCGACAGCGCCAAAAATAATACCCGATGTTAATACTTCTATAAATGTTGCGATTTGGAAATAAACCAGTAAAAATAAATCCAATAAAAAGAAAAGAAGTGCGCTTAAAATCCCTGCGCGTAATCCAAAAAATAATCCACTTAATAAAACAGGAACCAAAGAAATCATAATGACCCCATTTCCCATTAAATCGGATAAGGGGTGGTAGATGATAATAAAAAGGATTGTTATAAATAAAATAAGCGCAAACTGATAAATTTGGCGAATATTTGATAACCTTCCCAAAAGATCTTGTTTTTGGTTTATTGGTGAACTCATAAATATATTCCACTTCCGATATTTAACAACGATTCTGGGATGGATTATCGGATCATTCTACGCTATATTCTACCGGAAAAAAGGTGAAATTTTAAAAATATTTATCCGTTTTTAATTCATTAGGTGCAACTAACAAAGCTTTAATTCGTATATGGTTATAAGAGGAGTAAAAAATGAACACAGAAAAGAGAAATGTACCGTTTTTGTTGTGGCCTTTTTGGGCAATTTGGCGGTTGATCGTTTTAATTATTGAAATCACCGGTCGATTGGTGGGTGCAATCCTTGGTTTGGTTTTGATGATTGCCGGTGTGATCGTTACACTGACGGTTGTTGGGGCAATTGTTGGTATACCGTTAATCGTTTTTGGGTTTATGCTGGTGGTTCGAAGTTTGTTTTAATAATCTTCGCAAGCGCTGATTGATTTGATATACTGAATGATATTATTTATCAGGATGGTATGATGTTATATTTGGTTTCCACACCGATCGGTAATTTAGGGGATATGTCTTTTCGAGCAGTTGAAATATTGAAAGAAGTGGATTATGTGGTGAGTGAAGATACCAGAAAAACAGGTATGTTATTAAAACACTTTGATATTAAGAAACCACAAATTTCTTTTCGGGAAGATAATGAAAAAAGGGCATTACCACGGGTGGTCGCGTTATTACAAGAAGGCAAAAATATTGCAATGGTAACCGACGCCGGAACACCGTCCGTTTCTGACCCTGGTTTTTTATTGGTGCGTGATGTGGTAGAGGCAGAAATTCCCATGACAGCCATCCCTGGCCCTACTGCTTTGATCATGGCATTGGTTTTGTCGGGTTTGGCTGTCCATAGTTTTACTTTTCGCGGATTTCCTCCCCGAAAATCCGGTCAGCGAAGACGTTTTTTTGAAGTGGATTTAGAATCGCCGCATACGCTCATTTTTTATGAAAGTCCTCACCGTTTATTAGCCTTTTTACAAGATGCTCTGGCTGTATACGGTGATCGAAAAGCAGTCGTAGCAAATGATTTGACCAAAAAGTTTGAAACTATCTATCGTGGAACATTGGCAGAATTGGCTGCTCGTTTTGAAGAAGAAAAGATTTTAGGCGAGTATTGCGTGGTGATCGAAGGGTCAGAAGCAGCGAAAGTGAAAAGTTAAATTAAAATACCAAAAACACCAGGTATATTAAATAATTCAGCGCTGAAAAGAACCTTACTATTAATTTAGAGCGAAGAATTTAAATTTTGTGTCTTTGTCGAAGTAATCTTCATTTTCTTTTTGTTTTAATTTATTCACAACCCAATAGGTGGCGGGTGTCATCATTGTTTCGATCCCCACCTTAAAAATGTAATTACTCACAACAAGACTGGCCCAAATAGTCCAAGGGAAAACACCCAAAAGGGTAGCGATGGTAACAAAAAACAAGGTGTCAATCCCTTCACCAACCAGGGTGGAGCCAATGGTTCGCATCCATAAAAATCTACCTTGGGTGAGGACTTTTAGTTTCGCGAGGACAACGGAATTGCTGAATTCGCCAACCAGATAAGCAACCAGGCTGGCGACAACAATACCGCCTGAACTGACCCCGCCTAAAATAGCATTATAGGCTTCCTGCCCTGCATATCCTTGCCAGGCAGCTTCACCTGGCATGAGTCTTACCAGGCCTAACACAAGGGAACTAAAGGCCAACGCGGCGAACCCGGTCCAAATCACGCGCCGAGAGCGCCGAAAGCCATAGACTTCTGTCAGCACATCGCCAAAGATATAACTGATTGGGAATAACAAGGTGCCCGCATCAAATGCCAATGGTAATCCAAAAATGGATATTCCCCAGTCGATAATTTTTGCGGAAGATGCAATATTACTAAGAATTAATACTGTCACAAAAACGACCATAACCAGGTCGTAATATTTATAAACTTTTGGTTCTTGTTTGTTTTCGTTCAACAAAGCCTCTTTTTCTAATATTTTCTTTTCTAAGCCGCGCAAGTATACATTAATTTTGTCCAAAGAGCAAACCTTGAGATGATACTTCCCAATGACCTTTTCTTTTTTCCATTCTTCTTTGCAAATATTCTTTCACGGTACCAAGAATTTCAAGGTTAGGTAACCTTCCGAAATCAAGATTTTTGCAGAATAGAATCCAAGAATAAAATAAACTCAGCAAGAAAGACACCGATTATGCAGCGTTTATCTCAGTTTTTCCCCTTTAAAAGAGAAGGTCGTTTTCGGCTTACTTTTATCCAGAAATGCTTTATCAATTATCTTTTGGTTTAAAAAACCTGAACTCGTAACGAATTGACAATCAAAATTACACTATAATAAGCGTATTCTAAACAAACAAGGACTCATGAGTATTATGCAGCGATTTTTTTTGACCGAAGATGCTTTTCAAGGTGAGGTGATTTATTTTCCGGAAGATATTTCTCACCAGATTAGCAGGGTTCTGAGGATGAAACCTGGTGATCAAGTGGTGGCTATTAACCCGCTTGGAAAAGAATACCATTTAACTTTACAGGATGTAAATCCAAAAATCTGTATTGGCAAGGTGGATTCCGTGCAAGCGGCAATGGGAGAACCCACCCTTCAATTGGATTTGTACGTTGCATTAACCCAAAGAGAAAAATTTGAGTGGATTTTACAAAAATGTACCGAAGTTGGCGTTTCATCGATTACCCCGGTTGTAACTGAGCGTAGTTTGGTATTTAATCAACAGTCGGTTGATAAAAAACAAGAACGTTGGCAAAAGATCCTTAAAGAAGCTGCCGAACAGAGCCAGCGAGGCAGGGTGCCGGACTTGAAAGAAACCCTAGATTATGAAACCGTATGCAGCCAGGTTCGGGCTGACCGGCGATTGATAGCCTGGGTAGGTGAAACAAGTCAAAACCTGAAAGCCGCGTTGGGCGATGGCAGTGTTAACCAACTAGCTTTATTGATTGGCCCGGAAGGCGGGTTCAGCACAAAAGAAATTCAAACTGCCATTGCCAGTGGTTGGTCACCCTTTACGATGGGAAAAAGAGTATTAAGAATGGAAACAGCAGCGGTGGTGGCTTGTGCCTTGATTTTTTATGAATCTGAAGAAATGGGTGCTTAGATTATTCTTAAGCGGTGCGGTAATAAATTGCGCAGCCGGTCTTGTGAAATTCTTCCCCGTCCAATGACCCTATGTTGATGATCAATAATAATCATAACCGGATTTGAACCCTGGGATGAGATCGACATTGGTAGATCATTTCCCCTCATCCATTCTTCGCTCTGAGATTCATCGAGAAAAATGAGGTTCTGGGTAGCTAACGACCCAAAGCGCGTGATAAATTCGTGAGAAAGAATTAAGCCATCACTATTATTTTCTGCCAGCGTTAACCCGAGAGACTGGACTGGGAGTTGGCTGAAATTGGTTAAGAACTGGATTGGGAAACAATATAAATTTTGTTTGTAGGTCCAAATTTCCCAATTCTGAGTTTGTTTTAATGAGAAAAAATCAAACCCATAGGTTTGCTGAATTTCTGAACAGAGGTTTAGGACATCTTGTTGAGATAGTGCAAACCAACCTGCTTGTTCCAGTGGTCTGGCGGGTGGTAATGATTGTTTTGATGCGAGGGGCGCTTTTTTGGTGATTCTGGCGGCAAAAAAGCCGGCGGTGCCAAACACAAAAGGCCACAAGCGGGCAGCGTTCCGGATTTGGGGATCGAAGTGGTTTTCTTCAAAATAGCTTAATCCGCGGCTGGATGAAGGCAAACGGTCTGAAAAGGAATCGATTTGAATGGTTGTGCCGAATTGATCTAACACACGTTGTAAAACGCCTTCGTTTTCTTCCGGTGTAAGGGTGCAGGTTGAATACACCACCTGCCCTTCCGTTTTTAACGCAGTGATCGCGCTGGATAATAATTTGCTTTGGCGATTTGCCAGGGCGTTAATCTCTTTTTGGGTGATCCCTCGCAGTGGATGCGATTCGGTAGCCTGCAGTCCTTGCATTGAACAAGGCGCATCTAAGAGGATGCGGTCAAAGGTCTCCGGGTACCAGGCACCAAATTTTTCACCTGGATAGTTGGTGACTGCATTATGGACAGCACCCCAATTTTGCAGAACGATTCTTAAGGCTGTTAGCCGATCTCGGCTGGAATCATTGGCGATTACCAGACCTTTATCGGCGACTTTGGATAAAAGATGTGTTGTTTTTCCACCGGGCGATGCAGCCATATCCAGGACGAGCGGTTGTTCTAGGCCCTCAAAATCGAACAATTCCACCGGAAGCATGGAAGCAGCATCTTGAATATAATAATGCCCCATTTGGTGTTCTACCGTTTTACTAAGCGGGAGTGAGTTTTCGGTGATCCAAAAACCGGTATCACAATACGGTACGGGTTTGTAAGCCCACTGATATTTGTCTGCAATGTCATCAATTGACTTGTCTGTTTTTAATGGATTCAGCCGAACCGCCTGGTAATAGGGCTGATTAAGTTCTTCCAGTACTAAATTCCATTGATCCGCTGGTAATAAATTTTGAAAACGGTTTAACATATCCTCTAAGGGATTTACTGGTTCGGTGTTTGTTCGGTTTTTTTTGCGTTTTTTCATATCATTTCCGAATGCAAAATACCAGTTCGTTCTTAAAGGGGATTTCGGTTACCTCCCAATGAAAACCCTGGATGGTTTCATAAACCAACCGCCGGTGTTTATCGGTCAGATCATGTTTTCCACTCAGGCTGGCTATAGGTAAGGATACCAGTAAAAACTTAACCTGCAAAGCCAACCAAAAATCCCGATTACATCCATGTTGGCGCTGTTCAAAACGATGTGCTTCCTTAAAAAAGAAAGCTACATCTGCTTGTTGTGTCGGAGGTTGAACAAGGATATCTTGATACACTCCATTCGGAGGGCGGTTTTCCAGTTTAAAAAAAGCATTAATAAGGTTGATGCGGGGCTGGTGCAGGTCATAAGCGAAATAAGTGGTTGCGGCTGGTAAATTCATCCAGGGTAAACCAAAAGGATGTAAACCGCAGGCTAAATCCAAAATACTGGTTGGTATGCCTGTGACTTCAAAAAGACGAGGATAAAATTCATCCAAAATGGCCAAACGTTCTTTGGTAGAGGCGTGCTGGTCTAAAATTTCCAGGCAATATTCTTTGACGAGATCCTGGTCTTTATCCTGGTAGAGGCGGGTTAAAGTTATCTCTGATTGAAGATAATCCGGGTCACCCAGATAGGGAGCAACGACATTATGCAGTTTTTTCCGAACGGCTTGTACGGCCTGTTTCACTTGTTTGTGACGCGGAAGCTCTTGTAGAATTAAATCCCGCACGGTTTCTTTTGGCAAAACCAAAGATGCATATTTTTTGGAATTAACCAGGGTGTTTACTAAATCTTCTATTTCCGGTTGGGATAGATTTTGTTTGCTCATTTTTGAATCAGGTATACATCTTCATTATCAAACGGAAGTAAGGTAACTTGCCAGGGAAATAAGGCTACCATTTGATTAAAATGTGCTGCGTAATGCTGACGCATACCTTTTACTTTGCCACCTAAAGATTTAGAGGGGAAACTTACGATCAGGTTTTCAGCGGGTAAACCAGCCAAAAGCCGGGCCCCAATTTCCTTATCAACCTGTTCCAGGCAGGGAATTGTTTTTAAAACCAAAGCAACTTGGACGGCTTCTTTGGGAATAGTTAAGGTCAGATCACAAAAACCGGCTTTGCCGTTTATTGAAAAATAATCAAAAAACCGGTTTAAAAACTCAATCTGGTCAGTGTAAATATCACAAACCGTGATTTTACATTCAACGGGAAGGGACATCCACGGCAGGGCAAGTGGATTAAGGCCACAGGCTACATCCATTAATGAATCGATAGGTGCCAAAGGAGAAAAGAGCTGTTGATAAAACTGCTCCAAAAAAGGCAGACGTTCTCGAGTTGAAGCATGCTGCTGCATAGCCTGTTGGCAAAACGCTTTAACTGCAGGGTGATGGAGATCCTTTGGCAGAGTTTCCATGATCTCTACCAACTGTTCATAATGGATGGGTTGGGGTTGGTATGCAGCCCCAACCTGGTGCAGTTTACTGCGCACCGCTTTAACTGTATCTTTCCACGAACGGCCTTTATTTAATTCGGCTTCCGCAATATGTTCTACCAAACCGGTGTGGATATTGCGGTATTTGTTACTTGATTTTACGGTTTCTATTAATTCTTCTATATCTTTCTTCATAATTCTAATAAACGGATCCGATCACAAAGTTGGGTCATGAAACGCAAATTATGGATTGTGGCTAACCTGTGATAAAGGCTGTCATTCATTTTAAAAATATGATGTAAATATCCCCGTGAAAAACGGGTACAGGTCAGACAATCACAACCCTGGGTAATGGGCAGGTTGGCTTTAATATGTTCTTCATCATTAATGTAAATATATTTTAACCATTTACCGGTTAACCCGGCCTGAGGGGCATCACTTGGGTTCACAAAACTATACAAGCGACCATGGCGAGCATCACGAGTGGGCATGGCACAGTCAAAAATGCCATAACCCAATTGATAACATGCCAGGACGTTATAAGGATGGCCAATGCCGAGGGCATGCATTGGATATTCAGGAGGAATAAGCGAACGGGTGTATTTAAGAATATCGGTTAAAAGATTTCCTTCCCCATCCAGAGGCCAACCACCATATCCGAAACCATCAAATCCGATTTCGAGTAAGGCTTCAGCACATCGTTTTCGTTCTTCAAAGATGCCGCCGCCCTGGATCACACCAAACAGCAGTGGTTTTTGCCCTTTGGCATATTTTTTATCCTTTAATAACTTATCAAAGGTTTCTCGAGACCGTTTGGCCCAAGCGATGGTACGATCAACAGAGATTTCTTGTACCTCATCCGAGGAATCAACATGGGTGCAATCATCCAGGCAAATGACGACATCTGCCCCGTAGGCCAACTGCAGCTGCACACTTTTTTCCGGGGTTAGCTGATATTTCCGGCTGGAACCTTCCGGCTGAAAACTGATGCCTTTACTGGACATGCTGCCAAATTTCGGGTTTTGTCGAATTAATGAATAGGCCTGAAAACCGCCGGAATCGGTAATGATGGGCCTTTGCCAACCACTCATATTGTGCAGTCCGCCTAAAGCCTGAATGGTTGTGGTGCCGGGTTTTTGCATCAGGTGAAAGGTGTTCATTACCACAGCTTCAATTTCGGCATTTTCCAGGTCTGCGGCATCTGCCGCTCGTACCAATCCATACGTGGCGTCCGGCAGGTATACCGGAAAATTGAGTCTTCCGTGGGGTAAATCCAGAAACTTTTTGATTTCCATACTCATATCACCATTATGCAATAAGCTTGTTCACATCGCAAGGGCAGGTCAAATGCCATTAAGCGGAAACTACCGTCAGGATTCCATTCGTAATCAAATATAACCCGACACATAAAAGCAGGAAAGCGATAAATCGGGAAAGATTTTTGCGAAGATTTGGTTTAAATTGTCCCATTTTACTAAAAACGAAAATCAGCAGCATGGTAACGGGGATCATCGTTCCAAGCATGCCAAACACGAAGGCTAAACCGGAAAACGGGCTGACAGCCCAGCCCTTAAGGATGGTTGGTACACCAACAGTACCCCAAAAAATATAAACATTTGGGTTGAGCAGGTTGATGGCAGCACCCTTAAACAGACTTCCATCAGATCCTTTTTTATCATCCAATATCGTAGTTGTATGTTTTGAAGATTGATAGGCATCCCAGGCAAGATATATCAAAAAAGAGCCACCACTTATCTGAAGTAAATTGATGAACCAACCCGGCACCTGAGATAAAATCAATAAAAAGAGGAAAATAACAGGCACATCAGAAAACAGCGGAATCAATGCCAAACGTAGCGTGCGTTTCCAGCCATTTCGCAAAATCTGCGACAACAAAAAAGCCTGAAAAGGGCCTGGTAACAATGCACCGTATAAACCAAAAAATATTCCTTGCGATAAAAACAACACGCGAACCTCATCCATTTGGTGGTCTAAAAGGTCGAATTAAACCAGACCACTCTTAAGGTAAGCGCCAATTATAGTGTATTAAATGTGTTTAATCGAAAACAAATTCCAATTCAATTTCATCACGAATAGGTATGCCAAAGTCTCCAATTTCTGGAATTTCCGGTTTTTGTTTACGTGCTCTGGTTACGGAATTACGATGGATACGAACTAAATGAAATCCTCTTTTTTGGTAAAAACGAACGGCATTCAGATTATCATTGGTTGTTACAAGCCAAATCCGTTTACATCCCTCTTGGATTGCACGATGCTTTACCGCTTCGATTAAAGCGGTTCCAACCCCGATACCTTCTCTTAATGAATTTAATGTGATTAATTCACATTCCTGGTCCATAATCTGGTAAGTAATTAATCCGATATTTTCACCATTTGTATCTACAGCAACTACACCCGGCAAATCCACAGGAACATATTTTGTATCATGGGCTATGACATATTCTGCTCCCCATTGAAATATGATCCAAGGACGAATCCACTCTTGATCTTTCGCAACGATATCCCTCAAATTAAAGATTTCCATGGTTTCCTGCCTGACAAAAAATTACCAATCGACTATACTTTCATTGTACATAAGAGTTCTTAAATTTCAAAATTATTAAAAAGTAACTGGTTTGGAGGAAGTATGATTCAGTTAACCCAGGAAAATTTCGAAGATCAGGTGTTAGGGGCGGACTTACCTGTTATGGTTGAATTTGGTGCAGTTTGGTGTGTGCCTTGTAAACGCTTGGAACCTGAACTGCATAAACTTGCCGAAGAATGGGAGGGAAAAATGATATTAGGTCATATTAATGTCGATGAAAACCCCGATTTGGCGATGAATTATACGGTGATGAGTGTGCCGACTGTAATGCTTTTTAAAAATGGTGAGGTTCAGGACCGTATGACGGGTTTTAAACCATTACAAAAGATCAAAGAAATCTTTGGTGAGTATATCGGATAAAAAACCTGATAACGATACTCTGTCTGGGCATAGAGGGTATGAAGAACATTAAAAAATGAAGATCTAAAAAGAGAAATTAAGGAAGAAAAATGAAACAGAATAAACCTTACGGATTATGGGCAAGCCCCATATCCGCTGAAGAATTGAGTCAGGGAATTCGATTAAATGAAGTCCGTTGGGATGCAGAGAAAGAAAATTTAGTCTGGTTAGAAGGTCGTTCAGGTCAGGGTGTGTTGGTTGCTTCTGATACAAAAGAACCAGGTTGGGATTTGAATCAAGAAATTTCTTGCCGCGGCGGGGTGGGCTATGGTGGCGGTGAGTTTGATGTTCTTAATGATGTGGTTATATTTGCCGGAAAGGATGGCCGTTTATACCGCCGTGAATTGGGTTATGATCGTCCGCGTGCCATTACCCCATCGTATGGCGGTGTTGCTTCACCGAAAATCTCCCCGGATGGTGAATGGGTGATATATGTTTTCTCGGATGGCAATTTGGATGTTTTGGCGGTTGTTGATTCTGAGGGAAAAGAATGGCCGCGGATTTTAAAACAGGGTGCCGATTTTTACATGCAGCCGACCTGGTCTCCGAATGGAAAACAAATAACCTGGATTGAATGGGATCACCCTCACATGCCCTGGGAAGCTACACGTTTGATGGTAGCAGATGTTGTGATGGGAGATTTGCCAGGATTAAATAATATTCGCTTAGTGGATGGAAACGACGAAACGATCATCTTTCAACCAGAGTTTTCTCCGGATGGAACAACTTTAAGTTATATCCGCAGTGCTGAAGAGTGGGATGAGTTTGTATTGTATGACCTGGCAGCAGAAAAACAAACCGTGTTATTGGCTCCGCAAGGAGTGCACCTAACCATTCCCGCCTGGGTACAAGGTATTCGCACTTACGCCTGGATGCCGGATAACAAAAGTATCATTTATATTCAACATGAAGCCGGGTTTGCCCGGTTATATCAGGTGGAAATCAAGAATGGAGATATCTCGGAAATAAATATTCAGCCTTATACCTGGATTCGTCAGATCCATATTTCTAAGTTGGGAAAGATAACTGCCATCGTTACCAGTCCACAAATTACACCTCGGATTGTGGTTCGAGAAGAACAAGGATGGCGAACAGTAGCTCGCAGTTCCCCGGAAAATATCAATCCCGAATATCTGCCGATGCCAGAAGTGATTTCATGGCAGGCAGAAGATGGGAGTGAGGTGTTTGGATTGTATTACCAACCTGCGAATCCGAAGTTCCAATCGGAGGGACTTCCACCGGTTATTATTCATATTCACGGTGGGCCCACTTCTCAAGCAACCGTGCGGTATGATGCGGATATCAGTTATTTCACTTCCCGAGGTTATGGTTGGCTGGAAGTGAACCACCGCGGCAGTACGGGATATGGTTACAGTTATCAGAATAAACTTTATCAACGCTGGGGGGATGTGGATGTGGAAGACGCCGTCAGTGGTGCGAGGACACTCATTGACCGGAAATTAGCGAACCCAAAACAATTGATTATTATGGGTGGTAGTGCAGGTGGATATACCGTATTAAACAGCCTTGTGCGTTATCCTGGCGTATTTAAGGCTGGTGTTTCATTGTATGGTATCAGCAATTTATTCACTTTAGATCAGGATATTCATAAATTTGAAGCGCATAATAATGATTTCTTAATTGGCACGCTGCCGGAAGCCGCAGAACGATACCATGCCTGGTCGGCTGTTTTCCATGCAGAACGAATTCGGGATGCGTTGGCGATTTTCCAGGGTAGTGAAGATACGGTTGTACCACAAAACCAGGCAGAAGAAATTGTAAAAAAATTACGCCAACAAGGTGTTCCATTTATTTACCAATTATATGAAGGTGAGGGTCATGGTTTTCGTAAAAATGAAACCTTGCTTGATTTTTACAAACAAGTGGAGATGTTCTTACAACAAAATGTGCTTTTTGCTCCATAAATTTTGGGGAAGCAGACATTTACTGAAAGCTTATTTCTTAAGATACCTGCTAAAAACAGATCTCTTAAATAAAGTTGTATAATAAGCATACCCGTTACTCCTGTTCAAGCAACCTTGAGGGATTATGCGTCAAAACAATCCACAAACCAACCAAGTTTACCGTCACGATAAACCGACAATTGGAGTTTTAGCTGGTTGGCAATTTTATAGAACGGCAACAAATCTAAGTTACCTGGCACCAATTTATCGAGGAATCAGTCGGGCTGCCCAAGATCTTGGTTGTAATCTATTATTAGGTTGTGGAATTGGACCTTCAGCCAGCCCAACAGATCCTCTTCGGCCTGCCTGGCCGTTTATTTCTACCGATCATGATTTTGTCCCGATTGGTCCTTGGAATACCGATGGATTAATTATCGCAAATCCTCTTCATTCACAAACTCGGACAGAATATGTAAAAGAGTTCGTAAAACATGGTCATCCAACTTTATTTATCGGATTAGGTGAGACGGGTTCAAAAATAGTTATTGACAATGAAGGCGGCATTCATGAGGCAATCTACCATTTAATAGGTCATGGCCATAAACAAATTGCTTTTATTGCGGGTTCTCCTATGGATTTAATGGGGGACACCGGAGAACGTCTAAGAGCATACCAATCTGCGCGTGATAATTACAACCTGGATGGAAATCCAGATCTAATCGCTTATGGGAACCATGTTTTTAGTGGCGGTTATGATGCCATGATGAAAATTATTAAAACCGGGGCTAAATTTTCGGCTGTGCTTGCAAGTAATGATGAATCTGCTTTAGGTGCAATGAAGGCTTTATCTGAAGTTGGATTACGAGTTCCACAGGATATTGCAGTTATTGGTTTTGATAATCGATTAGATGGCGCGATTCATAAACCCGGCTTAACCAGTATTCATGTCCCTTTGTTTAGTATTGGTTATCGTGCTGTTGAACTGCTTTTTCACCACCTGGAAGAGGGTATCTCATTACCAGAAATTGTAAAAATAAATGCTCGTTTGGTGGTTCGTGAATCTTGTGGTTGTGGTATACAAAAGATTTCTTCTACTAGTAATAAATTTGAGAAATCATCTCATTTTTTATCTTCCGATAAAAAAACCTCGGAACTGGCTCAGAACATTGCAGAAAGTATCATAAATCAAACCTACAACTTAACTGAAGATGAATGTTACGCTTTTAGCGAACAATTAGTTAATTCTTTTACAAAAACAATCTATTCCGGTGATCGTCAAGAATTTCATAACACATTAACGAGGCTGCTTGATCGTGTCGTATCCGGAGATGATGACACCCATATATGGCAAGTTGCAATCTCACTCTTAGAAAAAAATTGGGGAGCAGTGTCGTTTTCCAGTTCTTTTTCATCCAATTTGGTGAATGAAATCTTAAGTGATGCGAGACTTGTGATCAGTGCCCATTTACAGCACCATCACCAACAATATGTGATTAATGAACGGTGGACAACCAGTCGTTTGAGTTTGTTAACCGCAAGATTACTTAATGTTCTTGATGAATCTCAGATTTATGAAATTTTAGCAACCCACTTACCGGATTTAGACATTCATACAGCAATGTTAGTCCTGTTTGAATCGGATGGGGAAAACCCTATTGCCTGGAGTATTTTGCGCAATGTATTGGATGTGGAACAAAACCCAATCCGTTTTAAGACTCAAGAATTTCCTCCATCCGAAATAATTGAGGAATCTCAGCCATTTATTTTAACTTTAATTCCTATTCTTACACCAACAAAACAAATTGGCTTTGTGGGATTCGGTGTAGAGAATTTTGATCTTTATGGTTCTATCGTTCAGCAATTGGGCGGTGCTTTTAACTCCACCAGGTTATATCAGCAAGCTAACTCGGAACGACAACGTGCTGAAGAAGCTGATCGATTGAAGAGTCGTTTTTTGTCAACGATAAGCCACGAATTACGTACACCATTAAATTTAATCGTCGGATTAAGTGGAATCTTATTGGATGAAAGCGCTGAGGAAAAATTACTTCTTCCCGAGCCTGTTCAGAGAGATGTTGAGCGAATTAATGCTTATGCTCAACACCTGGGTGGATTGATTGGTGATGTGCTTGATCTGGCTAATAGGGATGCAGGTCAACTACGGCTGAATATGGAATTAATTGATTTAAGCGCAACGCTTCGAATGGTTATTGATAGCGGAGCCCAATTAACGACCGACAAAGGACTTTCCTGGAAGGCAAATTTACCAGAAACCGGCCCTTGGGTTTGGGGCGATAGTACCCGTCTACGTCAGGTTGTCTTAAATTTTATTAATAATGCAGTCAAATTTACTGCTGAAGGTGAAATTTCATTATTCGTTGAAGCAGGGATTAATACTGTATCCGTGCGTGTATGTGATACTGGATTGGGAATTCGCCCTGAAGATCAGGCGGTAATTTTTGGTGAATTTCGCCGCTTAGAAAGCAGCATTTCACGCGGTTATCCGGGGTTGGGTTTGGGATTAGCAATTAGTAAGATACTCATTGAAATGCATGATGGAACGATTGGTGTGGAGTCAACTGGATTAGAAGGTGAGGGTTCTTGTTTTTATTTCAACTTACCAACTGTACAACCCCCAGCAAAACAAATATCGAATGAGCACAACCAATCAGTTTCTCAACAAACTGTGATGGTCTTATTAACTCATGAAAATACCTGTGCCAATTTATGTGATCTTTTAACTTATACCGGAATCAATGTGCAAAAGTTCATGATGGAACGAAAAAAAGAGTGGCAAACCATGTTGGTCAAGTCACCCCCGGACGCAATTATTTTGGATGTAAGCATTCAATCTGAGATGGGATGGAACACGCTTAAAGGAATTAAAAGCAATCATTTAGCAATAGGCATTCCGATTATGTTTTATTCCTCATCGCCAAATGGGGAGGGAATATTAAATCTGGATTATCTTACAAAACCCATTGATCTTTCTGACCTGACACAAACCTTTGACCATGTCAGATTAATGATTGATTCAGAACAACCAGTCATTAACTATCTTATTGTTGACGATAATCCGGATGCAGTCGAGATGCTTGCCCGCGTTGTGCAATCACAATCTTCTTCTTACCGTGTTTTAAAAGCTCAAAATGGAAATATTGCCTTGGATATCCTTAAACAAGAAAAAGTCGATGTTGTTTTATTGGATTTACAGATGCCCGTCATGGATGGTTTTGAGGTTTTAGAATTTATGCGGTCAAATGAAAGAACACGAGATATCCCTGTAATCGTTGTGACGGGGAAACTTTTAACAGAATCAGATATGGACCGCATCAATCAGGGAGTGACTACCGTGCTGAACAAAGGTATGTTTAGCCTTAAAGAAACAGCAGCGCATATCAGTAGTGCCCTGGATCGCAAACGGAATTTGAGTCAAGCAGCACAAAGGTTGGTTAGGCAGGCTATGGCTTTTATCCAGGAACACTATGCAGAGCAAATTACACGTAAAGATATTGCCCAATATGTAAACATTTCTGAAGATTACTTAACTTTTTGTTTTAGACAGGAAATGGCAATTACCCCGATAAAGTACATTCAAAGATTCAGGATTAATCAGGCAAAACAATTAATTAAAACAAGCCAAAAAAGTATTACCGAAATTGCTTTTTTAGTAGGTTTTACGGACAGCGGTTATTTTAGCAGAATATTCCATCGTGAAACAGGCATGTCACCGGAAGATTTCCGTTCTTCAGGTTAAGTTGTTTTTCCCTGGTTATTAATCTAGTGACAATATAATCGTTTTTTATTTTTATATAAAAACTCTGGGGTAATAGGTCCCGAAATCGTCTCAATTTCTGAAGCAATATGCTGATGAAGTTCGAATGTTAAACATATTAAGGTATTTGATTATCGTTTGATCAAAAATCGTGTTCCATCAAGTCAGGTATCGCTAATGCCTGGTGGAATATTCCTGATCGTATATTAAGTGCACCCTGTGAAGAATTAGTTTTTTTCAGGTATTTCAAAAATTCAATGAAATGTCCATAATCATCTCTCTTTTCTCCATGTCTGCGATTGTTGAATCCTATAGTATAGATTTACAAATGTAAGCGTTTTCAGAATGAAAATGAGGTCGCAGAAGGATTATGACAATCACTTTAAAGGAAGTCGCAAAATTAGCTGGCGTATCGTTAGCAACCGCTTCTCGAGTGATTAATGATTATCCTGGTGTGCGTCCTCAGACCCGTGAACGTGTTAAGAAAGTGATCAAAGAGTCCGGCTATCAGCCAAATCAAACAGCACGCAATTTAGCATCAAAACGTATTCCTAAAAATAAGAATCCGGTTTCTTAATCCAAAGATTTCTGGAATTTTTTGTAGTGTTTTTTGAGAGCGCTTTCAAAAAAGGTTAAAGATTCGAGGAGGTGGTTGTAAGCAGATTAAAAAATTGGTTGAATTGCTTGAATTTTGATTGATTGTCAAATAACCCCTAAACTTATTTTTTAGAAGATGGAGAAAACTGTCCGATGTTTAAAAAAATGTATTCCATGTTGGCCTTACTAATGGTCTTGTCGATGATCTTGAGTGCATGTGCATCTACCCCTGCCCCAAGCACTGGTTCTGATACACCCGAAGACCTAACGCTCAAGGTACTGGTTCACCAAAATCCACCGATGGTGGCGTTTATGGAGGAATTTAACAAGAAATTTGAAGAAAAATATCCCTACATTACTGTAGATATGTCAGTCGTTAATGCCAATGATCTGAGTACAGTTACCCAGACTCGTTTAACAGCAAATGACGTTGATGTGGTTGATATGTTTGGGTTTGCCAATGCAGCTCAACCTTATATGTCACAAGTAGATGCGCCGAACTGGCAGCAGTTAATTGATGCTGGTCTATTAATGGATTTGAGTGATCAGCCTTTTGTTAAAAACTACGATGAAGCAGCGATCCAAGATGCAGGAACATATAATGGAAAAGTTTATGAGATCAATCTTGGACGTGTCTCCTACAGTGGCATTTATTACAATAAAGACTTGTTCACTGCGAACAACGTCAAAGTTCCTACCACTTGGAGTGAACTTGTTACTGCCTGTGAAACCTTCAAATCAATCGATATCCCCTGTATGACCGCTGGCGGTAAAGATGGTTGGCCGATTTTTGTTGGAGCCTACGGCTTAATTGGTTCAATTTATCCTGATCAAGAAGCCCTTGTAGAGGGACTTTGGAATGGAACCATAAAGTGGAATGATGCAAAATCTCTTGAAATGTGGGAGAAAATGCAGGTTTATGCACGCGATATGATGGAAGAAGGCGCGAGTGGTATTGGTGGCGATGCTGCACCCGGACGTTTTGCTTCTGGTGCTGTGGCGATGTTCCCTGGTGGAACCTGGTACGGTCCTGCAATCGAAGAAGCACAACCTTCTTTTGAATGGGGATACATCCCATTCCCCGGTTCAGATAATGCAGACGATAATAAGTACTTGTTTGGTAAATATGATCAGGGTTGGGCGGTAGCAGCCAACACACCCAATAAAGATGCAGCAATGTTGTATTTGGCAGAATTTTCTGATCCTGAAAATTATCAAGCATTCGTTGATGCAGTTGGTTTCATTCCAACCCAGCCGACAGCGCAATTGAATACAGCCATCGGTAAAGAGGTTGCTCCTTATTTGGAGAATTTCCGGGTAGGATATGAACAATACTGGATTGCCCCGAAAGGTGCTGGACAATTCGCAAATCCTTGGGCTTCATACTTCAAACCTTTTGGTACGGATGATGACCCCAAAGTGCTTGCAGATAAAGTTCAAGCTGATTTACAATCCGGTCTTGATGCTGTAAAGTAGACTCCCAATAATTCCCTAGGCTTCCACTTATAAGTGGAAGCCTAGGGCTTTTTCTTAATAAAGGAGCTTGGATATCATGGCATATTATTTTGGATCTAAACGATCTCGATGGACACCTTATTTACTGCTCTTACCTGGCATTTTCTTTTATGTGTTGATTGCCCTCGGACCATCTATCGCTACATCTGTTTACTCTTTTACAAACGCGACGGGTTTGAAGGGTGCTCAGATTGATTGGATAGGGTTAGATAACTATAAAGAATTCCTTTTCATGGGCCAGGCAGCCAAAGATAACTTCGCAGCTCTAGGACGCACACTTATATTTTGTTTCTTTGTGACTACAATTCAATTTGGATTAGGACTGTTGGTTGCAGTGATCATTAATCAAAATCTCAAGGGGCGAAATATTTTTCGTACCCTTTATTTTATGCCAGTAATTCTTGGCGCAGTTATTCAAGGTTTGATTTGGTCTCTCTTCTTGTTTCCTCTAGGTGGCCCAATGGCAAGAATCCTTGAGCTGTTTGGCGCACAATCTGAATTTTTAGGTGGTCAACCCGCAGAAGCCTTTGCCTGGGTTATCGTTATCCAGATTTGGGCGAACATGGGTACAACCATGATTATTTTCCTCTCCGGTTTACAGACCATTGGTGCTGAAATGTATGAGGCGGCACGAATTGATGGTGCCAGTTCGTGGCAGGTTTTTGCAAATGTAACCTGGCCATTGTTGACACCGAGTGTAAATACCAACCTTACTTTAAACATTATTGGCAGCCTTCAAGCCTGGCAGCTCTTCTTAGTCCTTTTAGGTTATAGGAATGGAACCCAAGTATTAGGTTACTTAATTTATGCCGTTGGTTTTGGTCAAACTTCAGGTAGCGTGACCTCAAGCTTCAGGCAGGGGTATGCTGCTGCTGCTTCGATCATTCTGTTTTTGCTGGTGTTGGTCATTGGCTTGGGTGTGAATTATATATTGAAACGTAGAGAAGAGAGGATCATGGGATGAGTACTATGACAAAATCCGTTAGGAATAAAAAACCGGTAAATTGGGGCAGAATTGGATCCTATCTGATCTTGATCATTTTTGCCATTATTTACTTGGGACCTTTATTGGTTTTAGTAAACACCTCATTAAAAACAATGCCGTCTTTTATGAAGGATGCCACTGGATTAGCGAGAGAATTGCATTTTCAAAATTTTGTTGAAGCGTGGACAAAAGCAAATTTTCCCAAGTATCTGTTTAATTCACTAATCTACACCGTTTCTGCAACAACGATCTATATCATAACCGCGGTTTTTGTATCTTTTCCGATCGCCCGTAATTACGTAAAATTTTCCGGACCATTGTTAACATTGTTTGTGATCGCTTTGTTTTTGCCTCCGGCTTTAATTCCACAATTCCAACTTATTTTAAATTTGGGTTTGTATAACAATCCGATTGGATATATCATGTTGTTCATTGTTAATCCGATTGGCATCGTTATTCTTGTGAATTATATTAAATCCGTGCCAAAGGAACTTGATGAGGCGGCAGCATTGGATGGCTGCGGGTATTTCCGGTTTGTATGGTCAATTGTTATTCCTTTAATTAAACCAGCCATTGCCACCGTAGTTGTATTACATGCAATTGGCATTTGGAATGAGATTATTGCACCAACGATTTACCTGACCAGTGAAAAATATTACCCGATCACACGAGGTTTAATCGTATTTCAGGGTGTTTATGGAAGTAACTGGCCTAATTTAGCTGCGGCAGTATTAATGTTGACATTACCTATGTTGATACTGTTCCTCTTTTTACAGCGGTATATTATTTCCGGTTTGACTTCAGGTTCTGTTAAAGGATAACAAGACTCATGAAATTTCGCATATTTTTTAGCTGGATTACCTTTTGTGCTGTCTTTTTGCAAACCTTAACAGGTTGTGGCCAAACCACAGCCACCACCCCGATTGATGTACCTGAAGGATGGAATTTGGTCTGGCATGATGAATTTGATGGTAAACAGATTAATTCCGATAATTGGAACTATGATTTAGGCGGTGGTGGTTGGGGTAATGGAGAAGCGCAGATTTATACTGATCTTAAAGAAAATGCTCGATTGGAAAAAGGGAATCTGGTAATTGAAGCAAGAAAAGAAGAGAATGATTCTGGCGGCTTTGAATTTACATCAGCTAGATTAAAGACACAGGGAAAACAGAGTTTTCAATATGGGCGTATTGAAGCGCGCATTAAAGTACCAGAGGGTGCAGGTATGTGGCCCGCATTTTGGATGCTTGGAGACAATATTACTGAGGTTGGTTGGCCCGATTGTGGTGAAATTGACATCATGGAATATGTTGGAAAAGATCCCGATGTGATTTTGGGTACCTTACACGGGCCTGGTTATTCTGGCGCATTGGGCTTTACTCAATGGAACCGCCAAACATACAATATCGCTGACGATTTCCATACCTATGCTATTGAATGGGATGCTGAACAAATTAATTGGTTTTATGATGGGGTTCAATACCATTCGGTTTCTAAAAGCGATGTGGGTATAAGAGATTGGCCATTTGACCAACCATTTTTCATTATCTTTAACCTTGCCCTTGGTGGTACATTAGGTGGTTTAATCAGTCCTGACACAGTTTTTCCAGCGCAATATCAGATTGATTATGTTCGTGTTTACGAAAAAATTAACAATTAAAGGTGAAAACTGAAGTTTCCATTGAAATGAATACCAAACAAAATTACATTAATAACAACGACACAGAAACTATTTTTTTTGATGATTTTACTTCTTCAGATCTCAACCGATCTAATTGGAATGTGGAAGTAACCGGACAGGTTGTAAACAATGAACAACAGGCTTATGTCGATTCTGAGGAAACGATTTATTTGAGTCCTGGAAATAAAGAGGCAAACGGCATTCTTGTGATCCACCCCCGTTTTCAATCTGGATTTCAGAGTCCTCAAGGGAAGTCTTTTGATTTTATTTCAGGCAGAATCAACACACGAGGTAAGTTTCAATTTACTTATGGTGTTGTTTCTGCCCGTATTTTACTATCTGCTGGAAGTGGCCTTTGGCCGGCTTTTTGGTCTTTAGGTTCAAAAGGACCCTGGCCTCAATGTGGTGAGATTGATATTATGGAAAATGTTGGTGAAACCGATTGGGCAAGTGTAGCTGTCCATGGCCCAGGTTATTTCGGAGAAACACCAATCGTTAATAAAAAGTATTTTTCAGCAGATCATTCTACAGCTACATGGCACATTTATTCAGTAGAACTCACCCCTTCAGACGGTTTTGTATTCCGAATTGATAGGGAACTCCTATACCGTGTAACACCGCCTATGATTGATTATTACGGTAGATGGGTATTCAGTGACAGTAAATATCTAATTCTAAATTGTGCCCTTGGGGGTACATATCCGTATAAAACAAATGGTGTCAATTTTCCCTACTTGGGAATTCCTGAAGAAACTGTGAGATTGGTTCAAAATAATGAAGCCAAAATGCTGGTTGATTGGGTCAAGGTAACCAAACTATAAAAGATTTTTTCAACAATTTATGAAAAGACAATGAGTAATTGCAAATAAAAAGTAAAATTAACGGTATTATCATAACCAATGATTTATTACTTCTAATAAAAATCTATCAAAATATGTTTTCCTTTTATTTATATCGATTTTTTTAAAAGGTTATCGTTAATAACGATTCCGTTAACAAAGATTACTCAGTAAAGGATTTAATATGAAAAATCAAAAACCATTCCCCATTTTTATCGGTGACTCAACCTTTAAAAGTCCAGAGAAGGACATAAAGGGAGAATATATCTCTTTGCTGGGTGAAACATACTACAAAATAGAAAATTATGATGCCATGGAACCATTTTTCATGAGCATTGTGAGTAGTTCAAATCACTGGCTTTTTATATCATCAACCGGAGGATTATCGGCAGGTCGAGTAAGTGCTGAAAAGGCGCTTTTTCCTTACTATACGGTCGATAAGTTGACTGAGAACAGTGAAAACACGGGAAATAAAGCAATATTATTTGTTAATGATGAAGACCATAATTATCTTTGGGAACCATTTTCATTTCGATTCGAGGGGATCTACAATCTAGTTCGTAATATTTATAAAAATATTTCAGGCACTTCCGTTATTTTTGAAGAGATCAATTACAGTCTTGGTTTGGTTTACCGTTACGCCTGGCGAATTAGTGATGCATTTGGATTTGTAAAGACATCCTGGTTGCATAATTTGTCAGAAAAAACTTGCGATATTGAGTTTCTCGATGGGTTACAAAACATTTTGCCTGCGAACGTTTCTATGCATACGCAAAATTCTTTAAGTATCTTACTAGATGCCTATAAATATAGCGAACTGCTTCCAGATAGCGGGTTAGCGATATTTTCATTAAGCTCTACGCTTACGGATTTGGCAGAACCAAGTGAGTCCCTTCTTGCAACTACGGTTACGCAGCTTGGATTAGATCCGACATCATATTTGCTTTCCTCTTGTCAGCTTGATAACTTTCGAACAAAAAAACGTGTGGAGATGGAAACAGAAGTACGCGGACAGCGCAGCGCTTATTTTGTGCATGCTAATATTCAACTGGCTCCCAATGAAGAAAAATCCTGGCACCTTGTTGCAGATGTTTACCAGGATAGTGCAGCGATCATTCGGTTACGTAATCTTCTGGAAAACAATGGATCTAATTTAATTCAAATGGTTGAGGATGATATCAGTGACAATACCCTAAACTTGGAAAAGATTGTTGCCAGAGCCGATGGTTTACAAACCTCAAACCTTCAAATTCGGACTGCATTTCATTTTGCAAATGTGATGTTTAATGTAATGCGTGGTGGCGTCTTTGATGATCAGTATTGGGTAAACAAAGATGATTTTATCGAATTTATATTGGTTCATAACCAGGCTATGCTTAGTGAAAACACAGCATTCTTTTCTCAATTACCTCAGAAAATCAATATATCTTCTCTTCAAGAAGCATGTGAAAAAACCAATGTGATGGACTTAATCCGGTTGAGTTATGTGTATTTGCCACTTTCTTTTAGTAGAAGACATGGTGATCCCAGCCGTCCTTGGAATCGATTTGCAATAAATATCAAAAAAGAAGATGGTTCAAAACAATTGGATTATGAAGGAAACTGGCGGGATATTTTTCAAAACTGGGAACCCTTGGCCTATTCTTATCCCGAATATATAGAAAACATGATTTGTGCTTTTCTGAATGCAACGACAGTGGATGGATATAACCCTTATCGAATTACTCGAAATGGAATTGACTGGGAACTGCCAGAGCCAAATAATCCCTGGGCTAATATTGGATATTGGAGTGACCATCAAATTATTTATCTTCAAAAGCTGATGGAAATTAGTTCCGATTTACATCCCGGCAAACTAGAAACATTTCTTAATAAACCGATGTTTTGTTATGCTGATGTGCCCTATCGCATTAAACCGTATTCTGATTTATTGTTAGATTCTCATAATACGATTGATTTTAATTGGGAATTAGAACGAGAGATTGAAACGAGGGTGAAAAAAATCGGATCAGATGGAAAACTAGTTCATCAAAAAAACGGTAGTTTGCTCAAAGCCACATTAGCTGAGAAATTAATGACTTTACTGCTTGCTAAGTTAGTCAATTTTATTCCTGAGGGCGGAATCTGGATGAACACGCAGCGACCCGAGTGGAATGATGCAAATAATGCGTTGGTTGGAAAAGGGGTATCGGTTGTCACACTATGTTATCTACGTCGTTATGTAGCGTTTCTTAAGGAATTGGCAACTGCTAATACAATTTTTGAAGTACAAATCAGCCGAGAAGTGAAGGAACTTTTTTCTAATATAAACGAGATTTTTCTACAATACCAAGAAGTGTTAGGTGGTTCCTTCACAGATAATCAAAGACTTGAGATGGTGAATGCATTGGGGCTGGCAGGAAGTAATTATCGTTGGAATTTTTATACGAATGGTTTTTCTGGTGAACAAACTCAGGTGCCAGCTGTAGACTTAATTTCATTTTTTGATTTGGCGCAGCAATTTATCGAACATTCATTAAGAGCGAATAAACGGTTTGATCATCTTTACCATGCTTACAATATTTTCCATTTTTATGATTCCCATGCAACGATTAGTCATTTATATGAAATGTTAGAAGGACAGGTGGCTATTCTTTCATCAGGAATGTTATCAGGAGAAGAATCGTTAGATTTATTGCAAAGTTTGAGGGACAGTCGTCTTTATCAAGCTGATCAACATAGTTATATCCTTTATCCTGATCGTAAACTGCAAGGGTTTCTTGAAAAAAATACAATGACATCCACACAGGTAAGTGGAATATCATTAATTGAAGCGCTTGTTAAAGCTGGTGACCAATCTTTGATCATTATGGATGAAGAAGGAAAATACCATTTTAATGGAGCAATTCGTAATAACAAAGATATCAATCGTTTTTTAGATTTGTTGAAAAAACAACCCCGGTATGCTGAGTTGGTAAAGATTGACGGAAATAAGATTTTGGCTTTATTTGAGGAAATATTCCATCATGATGAGTTTACAGGGAGATCCGGTACTTTTTTTGCTTACGAAGGGTTAGGAAGTATTTATTGGCATATGGTATCCAAGTTATTATTGGCAGTCCAGGAAACAATTTTTCGTACAAAAGACGAACCAAGTGTTATGGAGTTAATAAAAAAATATGAGGATATTCGAGCGGGTCAAAGTTTTAATAAAACCCCTGAATCGTATGGCGCTTTTCCTACCGATCCATATTCTCATACACCAAAAGGGCAGGGTGCAAAACAACCGGGAATGACAGGCTTGGTTAAAGAAGAGATCCTTGCTCGGCTGGTTGAACTGGGTCTGAGAATTAAAAATGGGGTAATAGGGTTTGATTTTCTTCTACTGGATCGAAATGAATTCTTAACGAATCAATCGGAATATCATTATTGGAATATTGATGGTGAAGAAGAACAACTGGTTTTAGAGAAGGATACATTGGCTTATTCCATATGCCAGGTGCCGGTTATCCTTCGGTCTTCAAAAGATCAAAATATTCATGTCCATTTTGAGGATGGCAGGATTGAAAAAATTCCAGGCTATATTTTGGATCCTGCAAACAGCAGGCATATTTTCCTTAGAGATGGTTTGATTCATCATCTCGAGGTCGAATTAACCTAATCATTAAATCAGGCAAAGTTCAATGCCGAACTTTGCCTGATTATTTAACGAATATTGGACCGCAAAATTATATTTTAAAGGTTTCTTGAACTACGGTTTGAGCGATGGTACGGTCTAACAACAGCAGTTGTTCCATCACAGTAGGTATAATTTCGTCGACTGGTACCAGCGTTTTTTCTTTGGCACCGCGGTATTTTAATTCTACTTTTCCTTCATTGAGTGCTTTTTCAGCAACGGTGATGCGCATAGGGATTCCAATCAAGTCTGCATCATTAAATTTTACGCCAGCACTTTCTTTACGATCATCATAAAGTACCTCAATGCGAGCTCGTTGTAAATCCTGGTACAGTTGATCTGCAACTTTCCCCGGTTGATCTGACTTTTTACTTTGTAAAACAACCAGATGGACTTGATAAGGGGCAATTGTTACCGGCAGAATGAGTCCATATTCATCATTATGCTGCTCCGCTATACAGGCCAAAAGACGGCCGACACCAATGCCGTAAGACCCCATAATCACGGGTTGGGGAGCATCATTTTCATCCTGATAAGTACATCCCATTGCGTCTGAATAACGGGTGCCGAGTTGGAAGATATTCCCAACTTCTACCCCTCGGCTGGCTGTAAGTGGATGACCGCATTCCGGGCAGCCATCTCCTTCGCGGGCTGCGGTGATATCAGCAACGAAGGTACTTTGATAATCCCGCCCAAAGTTCACATTTAAATAATGATAATCGGCTTCATTGGCACCTGCCACCAAGTTTGCCGAGGTTGGAATAAGATCATCAACAACGATTAATCCTCTGGTAATACCGATGGGCGAAGCATAACCTGGCACAGCGCCGATGGATTTAATCTCTTCTTCAGTGGCTGGGCGGATTTCTTTGGCTTTGATGAGATTACTTAATTTGGTTTCATTTAATTCCATATCACCACGAACCACAGCCATCACAACTTCTTGTACGTCAATATCATCTTTTTGAAGGGTAGCAGTCATGAAAACTGCTTTGGCGGTTTGTGAAGGTTTGATGTTAAGGAATTTCGCCAGATCATCAATGGTTTTGGTCAGTGGAGTATGTACTTTTTCCAATGGTTTAACTTCCATGGAAACCGCTTCAGGTTTGCGAAATGATGCTACTTGTCGATTGGCGGAGAAGCCACAGTTGTTACAAAGAAGCAGGGTGTCTTCACCGATGGGATTAAGGAACATAAATTCATGAGCTATTTTGCCGCCCATCATGCCGGTATCTGATTTTACAGCGATTACATCCAATCCGCAGCGCCGGAAAATATTAAAATACGCCTGGTAGTGAGCACGATATTGTTTTTCCAAACCTTCCCAATCCCGATCCAAGCTGTAACTATCTTTCATTGTGAATTCACGAACTCGAATTAATCCAGCGCGGGGGCGAGGGTCATCACGGAATTTTGTTTGAATGTGATAAATTAACTTAGGAAATTGTTTGTAGGACCGAATTTCTCGACGAACCAAATCGGCGACAGCTTCTTCATGAGTCATGGCTAAAACCATATCTCGATCATTTCGATCTTTAAAGCGAGCCATTTCAGCCCCAATTTGATACCATCTGCCTGTTTCTTTCCAGATATCCGCTGGTAGTGTGACTGGCATTGATAATTCCTGTCCGCCAATGCGGTTCATTTCCTGACGTAGAATATTTTCAATTTTTGTAATGGTGCGTTTGGCGAGGGGCATCATGGTGTAAATGCCGGCGGCCATTTGGCGGATATATCCGGCGCGAATCAGAAATTGGTGGCCGGGCGTTTGTGCGTCCGCGGGTGCTTCTCTTAATGTTTGGCTGAAAAGTTGGCTAATGCGCATGGATGAATACTCCTGTGAATTTAGGCAGTTAGAGATAAATAGATTCGTTTGTTGATCTTACCTTTGCTTTTGTAATTGGTAATCTTTACTGGGCCGATTTCTTGAATGTTATTAACATGGGTTCCACCATCCGCTTGCAAATCCAGACCTTCAATTTCAATTGTACGGATTTCCTGAATTTGAGGTGGAAGCAAGTTGATTTTTGTGCGAATTAAATCAGGAATAAGAAATGCTTCATCCCGGGGAAGAATGTTTACCTTAATATTTCGCCCTTGTTGGATTTCCTTGTTAACGGCATCCTCAATCACTTGTACCAAATCTTTTGTAAGCGATTCAAATTCAAAATCCATGCGGCCTTCAAGAGGTTCCATATTCCCACCTGTTACCAAAGCACCGTAATCACGGAAAACAACACCACATAAAACATGCATGGCTGAGTGCGTGCGCATCAGTTGATATCGCCGTTCCCAATTAATTTCATCCGTTACCCGGGTTCCGATTTCAGGTAAAGGTGGTTGTGGATGAAGAAAATGCCATACTTCACCACCAATTTTTTGTACTTTAGACACTTCCAGTTGTTGGCCTCCAAAAGTTAACCACCCTGTATCGTTGGGTTGCCCACCTCCACCTGGATAAAAAATGGTTTTTTGCAATGACACGGCGTGTTTATCTGGATCAGTTTGAGTAATTATTGTTTCGATTGTTTTTAAGTAACTATTGGTTTCATAAAGGGTTTCTGTCATAATTTTGTCCTTTTGGCGAAAGGTTATGGTAGGTTTTGCTCAAAAAAGTTTATCACAGTTTTCCGGTAGTCATGTGGAACTTCTGTTAAATAATCTCCGTGGCTGCTGTGTGGTGCAATCCATAATACCGCGTTATTACCTGCTGACTGGTGTTGTAAAACGGCTTGGTTTTCTATTTGTTCATATTCACCATGGATTAACAAAATGGGACGCGGGTTAATCTTTTTTAATTCTGTTAGTATGTCCACTTGTGCAGGGGATAAGCCGGTTTTAAGCCAATACAAAAAATAAACACCTCGTCCGATTTGCCAACGCAGTGTCAAAAGTGGTTCATCGGGTGTGATGATTTCATGTTTTAAAGAAGCATAATTTCCGACTGCAGTTAATGCTTGAATTTCGGAATGCTGCGAAGCACCACGAATAGCTGTAATTGCCCCTGCAGAAAATCCGAACGCGCCTATTTTTGCATTTGGATCAAGTTGATGTACAAAATTAAATACGGCTTCAAATTCTTCCTCTTCCAACCAGCCAAATGACACAGGTTCTCCCAAGCAGTGGCGATAATTACTGGTAAGAATTCCATAACCTTCCCCTGCCAGAAATTGAGCTTCTTCCATTAATGCAGCCTGATTAGAACCATGCCCGCCAAACATAAGAATAATAACTCCGTTTTTGGGCTGAGCCCTCCAACCGGTTAAATATTTATCCTAGAAAGGGATATTAACCAATTCAAAACCCGCTGGTGGTGTTGGTGCCGTAAGGCAGGGAGGATGTAACATGGAATTAAGATAACGGTTACTTAAAACAAGCACCAAACCCACCCAAGAGATAATCAAAGCCAAGGCCAGCAGTAGAAAAAATTTTAAATTTAATTTAAGTTTTTTCAACCCAGTCATGGGGTTCAACATGAATATATGCCCGATCTACGTCCGGGAGTGCTTCCAATGCGTCAATGACTTGATCTGCGATGGCATGGGATTCATTTAACGTCAGATTCCCATTGACATTAATGTGCATATCTAAAACTAATTGCGGCCCGGCATATTCGCACATTAAGTGGTGGACATCCACTACGCCATGGATGTTTTTTGCAATGGTGACAAATTCTTTGCGCTGTTCCTCTGTGGCACCGCCACCCGTTAAGTAGGTCAGGTTTTCACGCCCGGCATCGAAAGCGTTTTTAAAAATCCAGCCGGATACAAACAAACCGGCGATTGGGTCGAGAATGGGATGAGCAAATGAGGATAAAAAGGCACCAATAAACGCGGCTGAAGAGGTTAATACATCGGACAGGTTGTCTTTCGCGGTGGTATTGAGAGTAGGGCTGACAACCTTTTTTGCAATATCTCGAATAATTAAAAACATACCCAATTTAATGATGGCACTGAAAATCAAAACCAAGGTAGGCAAACCAGGGTCAATCGCTATTCCCCCACTGATTAACCGGGTAATAGCTGCTTTCGCCGCTTCAAAACCCGCATAACCCATCGAAAATGTTACTAATAATCCAACCAATGGCTCAAAGCGGCTGTGTCCCTGTGGATGAGAAATATCCGCGGGCTGCTGCGCAACCCACAATCCCCATACCATCATAATGGAATAAATGACATCAGAAACTGAATTGGCAGCATCTGCGTAAAGCGCTACACTGCCACTAAGATATGCAATAATTGCTTTTGCGACCGCTAGAATGATATTTCCGGTTAACGTAAGCCACATGGCTTTACGAAACAGGATTGTTTTTTGTCTATCGACGGTTTGTTTGCGAACCCACTGCATTGATTTCCTTCCCGAGGTATAAAAACAGCCTCAAGTGCTACAACCACCTTAATAAAAGGCTGCACCTTTGAGGCTGAAAGTTTCTTTTTGTTTGCTGTGTGCGCCGCGCTTATCGTTTCAAAATTGTATCAAAGGCCTTGTTTTCTGTAAAGAAACCCTTAATAGTCACTTTTTACAGTTTCTCCTGCGATTATTTTAATACCAGCGCTGGCACCTAAGCGAGTTGCACCCGCTTCGATCATTTTTAATGCGTCTTCTCTGGAACGGACACCACCGGCTGCTTTCACACCGAGTTCAGGACCGACAACCTTACGCATTAAAGCAACGTCTTCCACGGTTGCACCGGCAGTAGAAAATCCTGTGGATGTTTTAACATAATCAGCTCCAGCTTCTTTTGCCAATAAGGAAGCGATAACTTTTTCTTCATCGGTCAGCAGACAGGTTTCTATAATAACCTTTAGCAGGGCGTCTCCTTCCTGGCAGGCAAAAGCAATCTCGTTAATGTCACGGGCTACCAGGGTGTAATCTCCTGATTTTAATGCGCCAATGTTGATAACCATGTCGATTTCATCTGCGCCATTTTGAATGGCCTCGTAGGTTTCAAAAACTTTGGTTTCAGTGGTTGTTGCACCCAGAGGGAATCCGACAACGGTACATACTTTTACCCCGGTGTTGCGTAATAATTCCGCACATAAACTGACATGGGTTGGATTAACGCAGACGGAGGCAAAATGGTATTGTTTAGCTTCATTACACAATTGAATAATTTGCTCTGTCGTTGCGTCTTGTTTTAATAGGGTATGGTCAATATAACTGGCTAAATCTGGCTGACCGGATTTGGTTGTTTTTTGGTCTTGTTTTCCGGCACCGGCGGATAAAACTTCGCCCATTTCGTTAAAACGAATGGATACTACCAATCCTTCTGCTGTTTCAGTTTTTAAATTTTCATTTTTCATGATCAAACGATCCTTTTCATTTGTTATTTGGGTCCTGGTTTTATTTTAACATAGTTCATTAAGGAGATAAGAGGTCAATTCTTTCAGGTTGGGAAAGATCAGACCTCAAGTTAACATCCTTGCAAAAATTGTAGCTTCTTAACCTATCGAACCTCGTCCATCGTCTGACTTTTTAATCCAAAATCTCGATGTTGGGGATTCTCGCGGATGAAGAGGACGCCAAAGCCGGGATTTGGTTTTCCTTATGGCAGTAATTCATTTGTAAAAGCAGCTTTTACATCAGTTGGCTGCATGGCATCAAATTCCACCAACATATCGGCCAGCGCCTGCCATTGGTCAATATTATGCCAACCGATTCCATGAATATTTGTGTCTTCATTTTCGGCATCGGCTAATTCGGTTTGTAACATAAACGCCATGTGATCCCGGTCCGTTTCGGGTCCCGTATATTTCAAAACAATATCTACCGCTTCATCAGGATGTTCTTTTGCATATTGGATTCCTTTTAAGGATGCACTTAAGAAACGTCGTAAAACTTCAGGATCGTTTTGAAGCGTCTCCTCACTGGTGACATACGTTAATCCAAGGGATGGGACACCATAATCCTCAGTATCCCATTGTTCCAATTCATAACCCCACTGTTGAATCATGTATGGTTCGTTGGATTTATAAACCGGGTATACATCGACCTTTCCCTCGGTTAAGATACGCGGGTCAAAACCCACATTCACCAATTCGATTTGATTTGGATCGGCACCAGCCGCTTTTAATAAGGCAAATAGTTCAGGGGGGGGTGCCCCTTTATATCCAACCAGGTAGCCTGCCCAATCGGTTGGTGAAGTAAATCCTTTATCCTTTAAAGCGACAAATGCCTGCTGCCCTTTTTGACCAATCAAAGCGATGGACACCAACGGCAGGCCAGGGTCAGAGCGGCGTTTTAATAAAATAGCTGCGTCTTGTGTTGTCACTTGTACTTTGCCTTGTGACACTAATTGTAAATGTTGACCGCCACCAGGCGAATGTTCAATTTGGACAGTCAGGTTTTCTTCCGCAAAAAAACCTTTTTCTTGGGCGACATAAACGCCCACAAATGGCAAGTTAGCCTGCGGTTTATACCCAGCCATGAAAACCATTTCTTTTGATTCAGAAGGGGTAATTGTTGGTGCAGCATTTTTGGCGCAAGCACTGAGGAGGAGAGAGACTAGAGCAAAGCTCGTAAAAAATAAAATAAATTTTCGCATGGTTCTTCCTTATAAAAAGTATTAATCCAAAATGGAATTTTGACTCCAAAACACAAAATGTTTTTCTGCCCAGGAGATAAGGCGATAAATGCTGATACCTGCAGCAGCCAGAATAAAAATGGCTGCAAACATAAAAGGTAGATTGAGGTTGGTATAGGCTAACCACATCGTGCGACCCAAACCGCCGGAAGCACCAGTCCATTCCGCTACGACAGCCCCAATCAGCGAAAGTGGCGCAGCGATTTTTAAGGCGGTAAATAAATAGGGAATTGCAGAAGGAAGTCGCAAATGACGATAGATCTCCCACCGGCTGGCATTCCATGATCGAAAGAGATCATGAAGCGCTGGATCAATACGAGTCATACCGCTTAGGATGTTCACGAGAACTGGGAAAAAGGTTAACAAAGCGGTGATAATAATCTTAGGGAAGATGCCAAAGCCAAGCCATAACGTTAATAAGGGTGCGATTGCAACCAGTGGTGTGGATTTGATGAGGATAGCAAGGGTCATCACACCATCTTCTAAACCAGGGAGTAAGGTAAGAAGAGAGGCAATCAGAATGCCCGCCATTACACCTAAACATAAGCCAGCGAGTGCTTCTCCGATGGTAATAAAACTAGCCTGTGCATACGTTAATGGAAAGGCAATCATGGTGGATATTACTCGAGATGGTGCTGGTAATAAATAAACTGGTGTGTTGTTAATTCGGACAATAAACTCCCATAGGATAAAAAACACCAAAACGATTAACCATGCGGTCAGGTCTCCTTGTTTTTTGTGGATTGTTTGATTTTTCATTGGTGTAATTCTTGATCCTGGTGGAGAATATTTCGTAATTGATTTAATAACTTTTGAAATTCAGGGCTGTTTTCTTGCCGCGGCTGAGATAAATTGATGTTGATATCACCAACAATCCGTCCTGGCGGGGGAGAAAATACCAGAATACGGTCTGATAATTTGACCGCTTCATAAATATTATGCGTAACCCATAATACCGTTGGTTGGTAGGATGACCACAAGTTATACAACTCAATGGTTAAATTTTCACGGGTTAACTCATCCAATGCGGCGAAGGGCTCATCCATGAGCCAGATATCCGCATCTTGCACCAGCAGCCGCGCCAGGGCTAACCGCTGCTGCATTCCACCAGAAAGCGTATTTGGAAACTGATGAGCAGCTTCCGTTAATCGAACGGCCTGGAGGGCTTGTTCTGTTTGTTTTTGGATAGAAGAGGGTTTCTTTTGGAATTTCAATGCTAATTCTATATTCTTTTGAACGGACAACCAGGGTAATAAAGCCGGTTGTTGTGCCATCCAGGCGATCCGTTTATTCAGTACAGCCTGTTGGGGACTTTCACCATGGATTTGAATTTGACCTTGTGTGGGTTGGATCAGATTGGCCGCCAATCTTAACAAAGTAGATTTACCGCATCCGCTCGGGCCGATTAAAGCAATGAATTGTCCACTTTGGATGGTCAGATTTATTTTTTCCAAAGCATGTACCAGATGACCATTTAAGTATTGATGTGAAATTTGAGAAAATTGAATCATGGTTTATTGGATGAGGTTAACCCTTTCCAACCACGTTGGGTGGTTGGTTTAAAACGAAAGATAGTTTCTACTTGTTTAGAAAAATCCTCTGAAGCCGCCTGCCCTAAATATCGTTCCGTTAGACGGTTGATAAGGCGATGTTGCTTTTCCAACGGCATATCGGAAAGTGGGAAAATTTCACCACGAGCCACAACCCGTCGTAAGGGCAGCCAGGGTTCATCAATCGTTAAGGAAATATTTGGGTTCTTTTGCACAAATTCTGCCCACTGACTGCCATTCCATGCCAGAATGTAAAAAGCATTTCCATCCCATTCTTGCCAGACGGGGATAACATGGGGGTTGCCATCGGGGCGGATACACGCCAGTCTGGCGGCCCAAGGGCCTTGCAAAAATTCGTTGATCTGATCTTTTTCAAGGCTTACGGTAGGAAAACTAACTTTTTCATCGATTGTGTGGAAGGGAGTATAACTTGCTGCGCCGAGACGGTATGACAAGCGGGCAGCCATGGATCGTAAAACAGGCAGCCAGGTATTGAACAGATCAGGTTGCTGCCAACGGTAGGCAGGTACATTTAATAGAAGGATTGCATCCGGAGTTATTCCATTTTGACAAATGGGAAGTGCCAGTTCATAACGTTCCTCAAAGGATTGAAATGCATATCCGTGTTGGGTGACAGCCAGGGAGGGGTTTGGATTAAAAATTTGAAAAGCGCAGTGATCCATTGGAAGGGGACCGCCAACAGTATAAACTGCTCGGATGGATTGGTTTCCCTCCACTTGTTGCAGTAAGATTATTCCATTCTTATTGGGAGCAGCCAGGGCAATCGTTTCTTTATAATTGGTATGCCGGGTTTCATTATCAAATCCCGTTAATAAACTTTGAAAATTTGGACCGGAAAAGCCAGACCATGCTTTTAATTTTGGTCCTGGATAATATCTTCCTCTGGTTTCGGTTTGTTCCAGGTAGCCGAGGTCTTTTAATTCTTTTAATAATGTAAATAATGTGCTGCGAGAAATATTTAACTGGTCGTATATATCCGTTGGTGATAAACCATCGGATTTGTTTAAAAACAATTCAATCAATGAAAGGGTTCGTTCGGTGGGGGAATTTGATAAAGGGGTATTCATATCGTACTATATCCTGGACTTAAGTCCATAATACCGGACGATGAATATTGTGTCAAGGTATAATAATAAAAAAACATACGCCTTTTATGACGTATGTTTTTAATTGTCAAAACGGTAGGGCTATTATCTGAGAAAGAAAGAAAGCGCAATCAAGATAACAAAAAAGCTGCCAGCTAAAACACCAATCCGTTTTAAATCGGTGATAATATCTGAATAATCTGGATTAAATTCCGTACTGCTTAAGCGAGAACGCATCCCGCTGCTGGTTTGTGCGGGATCGGCAGCAGTTGTATTAGATTTAGACACACTTCGTCTTTGTTTTTTTGCCATTTTCTTTCTCCTGATCAATAACATTTGATTCCAGCGCTTGTAATGCTTGAACCGCCTTATTTATACCACAAATTCTAATTATTGTTCAATTAAGGATCCAGTAACTACTATTCTTTGATTATCGACTAAATAAGGATAACAAGAGATAAGGGTCACAACGGGGGAGTCTGTGGGGGCCATTACTTCCACCTGCGTTGGTTCAACAATTTGTTGGTTGTTAACCACGTAGGTATAAGACCTCAAATTGGTAAAAACAATAATTTCATCCCCATTTTGTAATTTATCTAGATCCCGGAAGATTTCTCCAAATATATCGTTATGCGCTGAAAGCACAACATTTCCATTTTTTCCCGGGTTGCTGCTGCCAATATATTGGCCCACTCCTTTTTTTAGTTGTTCAAAACCATCACCCATTACAACAGGTGCGTCAACAGAAATGGCAGGAATTTGAATACGGATCGCCTGTTCCGGGCTGGGGGTAGGCAGAGGAATGTCAACCAAGGATTGCACATAGGCTCGCAGATGGACCGGAATTTCCGATTCATTGGGTTGGGCACCCCCCGGTTCATTGGGAGGTGTATGCCCGGAAGGCAAGACAACGGCTTGAATAATTGCCGTTGGTGTAATGGTGGGCTGAATCAAGGACGCTGATACTTCTTGATTCAGATTACGAAGAATATTCATGCCGTTGAATAAAATAAACAATAAACCAAAAACTGCCAACACCTCAACAGCTACCAAAAAATGATCCAGCTTTCCACGTTTTTTCTTCGGTTGTTCCATTTCGGTTTCAATATTAAACGCAGCCGTGTTCGGTACTTCCTCAAAGGGATTTTCCTTTTGAGCCGTTTCCAACTGGTAACTGCGACCAGTCCGGCGATAACGGGAAAGGCGGTCAGAACGTTCTTTTCGTTTTTTATCAATGATCAGTTGGCGTAGTTCATTGATTGAATATTCTTCTGGTTTTCGGTTTTTTTTACTGGCCATAATTTCCTTTATATTTTGGCTATTGTACTTGAAATTTAGGGATTTGTCATAAAGATTAATCACCCAAACAAGTGCCAACAGCCCTGGCACTTTTGATCCAGGCATGGTCAGGTGGGACCGTTCTTCGGATACCGACCACCTCTTCTAATGTTACTGCTTCAAAGGTCTCCCCTCGGGCAGCAACCATGACGCCATATTTTTCTTGAAGTATCAACCGTGTTGCCGCAGTCCCCAAACGGGTCGCCAATAACCGGTCAGCAGCAGAAGGAGTTCCACCACGTTGGAGATGACCCAGGATGGTAACTCGGGATTCTAATCCGGTTAATTCTTCGAGTTTTTGGGATAATAAAAGCGTGCTTTGGGTCATGTTTTTATTAAATGTTTCTAATTCCAGTCGCAATTTTTCTTTTTTGTCTTTTTCACCATCGTTTTTTGCTGAATCCAGGTTTGTTTGCAGCGTTTCTAATAATTTGTGGTTTTCATCTGACATGGCTCCTTCAGAAACAGCCACGATCGAAAAACGTTTTCCGCTGCGACTGCGCTGTAAGATTGCGTCTGCAACATTCTTTACGTTATAGGGAATTTCCGGAATGAGGATTACATCTGCTCCGCCTGCCAAACCAGAACCTAAAGCCAACCAGCCCGCATTATGTCCCATAACTTCTACTACAATAATACGGTGGTGAGAGTGTGCTGTGGAGTGCAGTCTGTCAATTGCTTCGGTAGCAATGCCCAATGCGGTATCGAACCCAAAGGTCACATCTGTTTTAGCAATATCATTATCGATTGTCTTTGGTAGGGTGATGATATTTAATCCAGATTGCATTAACCGATGGGCGTTTTTTTGTGTGCCGCCGCCGCCCATACAAACCAAAACATCCAAATGGTGATTCTTGTAGTTGTCCACCATAACATCGGTCATATCCAACATTTTGCCACCAAATGGCATTTTATGCGGTTTATCTCGGCTGGTTCCTAAGATGGTGCCACCCATGGTAAGAATACCGGATAGGTTTTTTTCATCCAGTCTTAAAAAACGGTTTTGCATTAATCCACGAAAGCCGTCATAAAAACCAATCAATTGCATTCCATTTTGAAGAGAGGCTTTCCCTAAACCGCGTAAAGCAGCATTTAACCCTGGCGTATCACCACCAGAAGTCAATACCCCGACATATTTTTTACCGTTCATAGGAAAACCTCCTGATTTGAAATTGTTTTAAACCTCTTTCATTATAGTATACACAAGCTGGTGAAACAGGAGGACTGTAAGAAGTCTGGCATCTACTTCACCTAAAATGTACTAATCGGATATTTTTCAAAATAGATAATAAAAGAATTATTTTTAGGGCTCGTAAAGAATGGCGCTTAATTAAAGACTAAGTTTGTTATAATTGTTGCTTGTTTCATGGTAATATAAAAAAAGAAATTCCATTCATTTAAAAAATTTCAGGAGTCATTATGCGGCGCAGTTGGATATTTTGTTTGATTTTATTATGCAGTTTGGTAATTCCTGTTCAGGCTCAAAACCCGATTTCGTTTGATGAAATGCAAGTTAAACTTTGGCCCGAATATGATCAGCCTGGTGTATTGGTGATTATGGACATGTTTTTGGCTGATACGGTAGATTTACCTGCCCGTGTAACAATCCAAATTCCAAAGGTGGTAGGTGAACCACATTCCGTTGCTGTGCGCGAGCTGGATGGCATGCTGTATTTATTAGACTATGAAAAACAAAACAATGGAGATTGGCTGGACTTAACCTTTACGACCCCCTATCCGGAAGTCTGGTTAGAATATTATGATCCCAGCATTCAAGTGGATTCTGACGTGAGGTCTTTCACTTATGAATGGCCGGGTAATTACACGGTTGATTCAATGTTAATTGAAGTTCAGCGTCCTTATACCGCAACAGATATGGTGTTTAAACAAAGTATGGGTAGTCCCATCAATGGTAATGATGGGATGGTGTATTTTACAAATAATGTTGGCGAAGTAAAAGCTGGTACCGGTTTTCAACTGGATTTTTCATATATAAAAGATGATGATATTTTAAGTAACCAGAACCAAAATCAACAATCTGTCGTGGCAGCCCAACCTGTTACACCACAAACAAAAGGCAGAACTTCTTTTGCTCAAATTTTACCCATATTATTGGCTGTTTTGGGTGTAATTGTGATAGGCATTGGTGCATTTTGGTACATTCAAAATAAACAAAGGCAGCCTGCTCCAGCAGTGAAAAGGCATTCACCTCGTGCCGTAAATAAAACAGATCAAGAGGGCGTGATTTTTTGTCATCAATGTGGTAAAAAAGCCAATTCAGGTGATGTGTTTTGCCGGTCATGTGGAACACGCCTAAGAGTGTCATAAAATTAAGCTGTATCCTTTAATCGAATCATAATAATTCAATAGGACTAGCAACAAGATTTCAGCAGGCTGGCCTTAATAAAGATTATTAAAGTCAATCTTAAGCCCTTGCCGTCATTATCAAGCAGTCTTATAATCAATTTAACACGCAGTGGTGTGTGGAGGTTTAATTTGAATTATCATGAACCGGAACAGCCGGTTGTTGTGGATGTGGAAACACAACCACAACCCAAATCAAAAGTTAAATCATTTCTCATTGAAATGTCACAAACGTTAATTTTAGCGTTGGTGTTTTACTTCTTAATTGATAGTTTTTTCCCTCGGGTTCGTGTTGAAAATATTAGCATGAAACCCACCTTACAACCCGGGGAATTATTACTGGTTAATAAATTGGCGTATCGTTTGGGTGAACCGGATCACGGTGATGTGGTTATTTTTCATTATCCAGGGAATCCGCAAGAAGATTACATCAAACGTATCATTGGCATTCCTGGAGATGAAATATTAATTCAAGATGGCAAAGTGGTCGTAAATGGTACTGAATTAGAAGAACCCTATATTTCTGCTCCGCCTGCTTATAGGGGATCTTGGAAAGTGCCAGAGGAACAGATTTTTGTTTTGGGTGACAACCGTAATCAATCATCTGATTCCCATTCGTGGGGTTTTGTGCCGTTTGAAAACCTGGTCGGCAAAGCTTTAGTGGTTTATTGGCCGGTTGACCAAATAAAAGTATTAACCCACCCTCAAATTGTGAACCGCCCAGTTGTTGTAACCGCAGCAAATGAATAAGAAAGATAGGTGGCGATGCAAAACGCATTAAAAAACAGTCATGTAACCTGTCCGGAATGTCAGATGGGCAGTTATTTTCTAAAATTAACAACGTATTACACCTGGGTGGGGGATACGATGGTTACCGTACCCGATTTTCCGTGCTGGGTCTGTGATTCTTGCAAACATTTTCAGTATGACCAAAAAGCAATTGGACAATTAAAAATCTTACTTCAGGAAGGTGTTGGTAAATCGGTTGACCATCAACTGAAATCTGGTCAGAGCCCTGTATTGCCCCCGCGATCAAGGCGGCCAGGTCAACTAAAATAAAATAATGACCTAACAGTTTTGTAAGACTAATCGTAAATTGTTATTTGAATTGCTAAACTGAAAAACAAAAATATATCTACTGACAAAAAAGGTGGCTTAAAAGGGGGCGGATGGAAAAATTGTTCTTCTTAACGAGTATATTACTCCAATCCATAGCATTGATTTTTACTTCCGCATTTATTATTTATGCCTGGAGAAAAAGAGAGATGCCAGGTTCGTTAAGTTTTATGCTGTGGATGGTGGGGATTTTAGGGTGGTTAACGATTAATCTGATCAACATCATACCAGTTGTGGGGAATGGGAATGTTGGTATATACCGTTTTATTCTTTTGTTTCAAGGGCTCCTTCCAGGGTCTTTTTTGTTATTCACACTACATTTTACCGGCCAAAAACTTTGGGTTCGATCATGGCGGCAGCTATTCTTATTTGTTTTCCCTTTAATCATTATTTATTTTGGTTGGACTCAACCGTTTACAGAATTATTGTGGGATAAATTTCAGGTTATTTCCCCGGGAGTGGAGACGTATACTTATGGTTGGTTATATCTCTTTTTCTGGTTTTATTTTTATATTTGCCTCTTTATTTCGGTTTTTGTATTTGTTAAATATATGCGGATCCGAGGTGTGTTTTATCAGGATCAAGTCAGATTTATACTGATAAGTGCTTTATTGCCAACAATATCAGTGGCTGGTTCTATTTTTTGGCCTTCTCCGATGATGATAAATCATATTCTTCCCATCAGCTTTTCTGGATCAGGCTTGCTGGTGGTTTTTGGGATTTACAAATATCGTCTGTTTGATTTATCCATGATTACATACCATACGCTTTTAGAAAATTTTCGGGATGGGTTAATCATTTTTGATCAAAAATCCCGATTGATTTTTGCAAATTTGGCTGCTGAGAATCTGTTGAATGTTGATTCCAAACAACAAATTGGAAAACATGTCAATCACTTTGTATCGCAAGATTCGGTTTGGTTCCCGGTTTTAATAGGAGAACAATCTGAAGCAATTATTCTTACTGAAACTGGTGAAATCCATTATGAAGCGGAACAAATATTCTTGCCTATTCATAACGATTTGTGGAAACAGAAATTAATTATTATTCGTGATGTAACCCCGGCATATGAAGCGGAACAAGCAGAAAAAGAAGCCAGAACCATTGCAGAAAACCGCGCGATGGAATTGGACGTTCTCAGAATTATCGCAGAAAAATTAAATCGCTTAGTGGATTTTGATCGGGTAACACAGGATGGTTTACAAGAGATTATTTCCCGTTTAGGAGCTCGATTTGGTTATATTGTTTTGGCAGATAAAAATTATCGCCCCTATTTAGCCGGGTCTTATAATTTGCCAGTTATCGCAGAAGCTGCGTTTAAGAAATATACTTTTTGCCCTACCTGTAAAGTTTTCGAAAAATTTATGAATGGTGATTACCAGGAACCCGTTTCATTTTTACCTTGTGCAGTTTTAGATGAATTTTCTATTTCCTACCCAGGATTAATCAGTATCCCACTGCGGTTGGCTGAGCGACAGATTGGTGTCTTAAATTTGGTAATGTCACCCAATGCTGTTTTTAGCGGTGATGAAATTCGACTTCTACAGACCATTGGAGATCAATATAGTGCAGCGATTGAACGAGCAAGGCTGTATGAGGAAGCGGAAAGAATGGCTAACCTTGATCCGCTCACTGAACTCTATAACCGCCGCTATTTTTTTGAACTTGCTCACCTGGAGTTTGAGCGCGCCTGCCGGTACAAACACCCAATCTCTGTGATTATGTTAGATATTGATTTATTTAAAAATGTTAATGACACCTACGGACATTTGGTTGGTGACCAGGTTTTAAGAACCATTGCAGATCGCTGCCAAACTGTATTACGCTCATCGGATAAAATTGGACGATACGGGGGAGAGGAATTTGTGATTATTTTGCCTGAGACTCCTATTGAGATGGCTGAAAAGACAGCCAATCGTATTCGTTTGGTTGTCAGTGATCGACCTATCCTGCTTGAAAATCTAAAAGTTGCTATCACCGTAAGTTTGGGTGTTGCCAGCATGGATGCCGATTGTAATCTAACGCTGGAACAGGTGCTTGACCAGGCGGACCAGGCTTTATACCGTGCTAAACAAAGTGGGCGTAACCGGGTTCATTTGTGGAGCGATCCCTATGGTATGAACGGTCTGTTTTCAAAAAACAAAATGGACTTGCTTTGACACTTTACTTATAATTGCTGAATAAGATGAGCGGGGTTAAAATTTAATAAATTTCATAAGAAGGTGAAAATAATGTTAACTCAGACATATATACCGGAAAGTGCAATGGTAATTGTTGCGCATCCCGATGATATTGAATTTACTTGTGGTGGCACGATGGCTTTATGGGCTAAAGCTGGTTGTAGGATTGTTTATGTATTATGCACCAGTGGGGATGTTGGTATTGCAGAACCAGGGATGACCAATCAAAAAGCGGCAGAAATTCGCGAAGCAGAAACATTGGAAGCGGCCCATCGTACCGGAGTAAACCTGGTTGAGTTTTTGCGCGAACCGGACGGCTTATTACAACCTACATTGGCACTGCGAAAAAAGATTGTTCGAGAAATTCGCCGTTACCGGCCGGAAGTTGTAGTTACCGGTGATCCTACCATTGTGTTTTTTAATGACACCTATATTAACCATCCCGATCATCGGGCGGCTGCTACTGCGGCTTTGGATGCGGTTTTTCCCGCAGCTGGTCAGCCTAATTTGTTTCAAGAATTAAGCGAAGAAGGTTTGTACGCCCATAAAACCAGGAAAGTGTATATTACAAATTCATTAACACCGGATACATTTGTTTCCATTGATGAAACACTGCCCATTAAATTACATGCTTTGCAGGCACATACCAGCCAATTTAATGGTTGGGACCCCAGCGAGATGATTACCCAATGGGCGGCGGAACGCGCCGAAGGTTTGGATATGAAGTATGCCGAAGCCTATAAAGTGATCACTTTAGAAGATGATGAAGCCTGGGAACGACTAAAACAGAAACAAAATTTAAAGGGGTAGTTATCCCTATTCACCCAGCAACTCTAATAATACTGGGTTGATCGCTTCCCAATTCGGCAAAAGTACACTGGCGCCCTGATCCGTGGTAAATGGTGTAACCATTTCTCGACTAATGGTTACACTGTTAATTTTATTACTGATAGCAGCTCTTGTGAGTGCTAAGCCAAGTCTGGGATACAAAAAGGCGGGTATGTTACTATCAACAACCTGATTCATAACGCGGATAATTTTTGGAATTTTGCTCCAAGATGAGGGTTTAAGCAGTTCATTAATGGTGGAACGGATAATTATCTGGCCACGCTGCATTCGGAAAAAGTCATCAGATCCTTGCCGGTCTCTCGCAAATGCCAGGGCTTGTTCTCCGTTTAAGTAATGGGTGCCGCCATTATAACCAGACATGGGTTGGTCCAATTGAATTGTAATTCCATCCATTGCATCAATAATATCCTTAACACCATCAAAACGCACGCGGGCGTAAAAATTAACAGTTACACCAAAATTTTGTCGTACGGTTTGCATCGCTGCATTCGGTCCGCTGCCAGCCTGTTCCGCTTCTGCAAAAAAATGAGCTGTGTTGATCCGATTTTCGCCCACATCGGGGATTTGCACCCATAAATCTCTGGGAATGGAGAGCATATTAACAACAGGTTGAAGCGGAATGATACTGATGAGAATATTGGTATCAGTCCGGCTGACATCCGTTCCTTCTGGGGCACGGTCTATACCTAATAACAGGATGTTGGTTCGAGCTGGGAACAAAAAATAGATCAGGACAATAAAAAGAACCGGTAAAATCACACCCCAAACACAACACCCCGGCTTTTTTCTGTTTTTCTTAGGGAGAGGGGTGCGTTGAATTGGGGCGCGAGAGTTTGAAATAACCACGGGTTGAATAAATTCTTCATTATGCTGATCCGTTGATGTTGGATAAGGCTCCCGTTGGATTGGCTGCGTATCTTGTTGATGAAAAGATTTGTTTAAGTTATTCATAGATTCCTATTTTATCTTATTTATGACTTGCTAATTATTCGCATTGTACATTAAGAATTGAAATAAAGGGAAGGGAAAATAAAAAACATGTGTAATGTAAGTTATCACACCACTTGACAATATTTATATAAATGGTATGATTATTTATACCCATCCCCCCTGGGGGGGGTACAACCCCAGAAATTGGGGAAACGGAGGATTTATGCACAACCATAAAGATATCATACGGAGATTAAAAACGGCAGAAGGTCATTTGCGCGGCGTTCAACGGATGGTGGACGATGATGCGTATTGTATTGATGTCATTCGTCAGATTCAGGCTGTGCAAGCATCCTTAAACAAACTAAGTTCCAAAATATTAACCGAGCATCTGAATTCCTGCTTAATTACCGCGGTTCGAGGTGAAGATCCATCTGAACGAGAACGTGTGTTAAAAGAGATCAGTGAAGTTTTTGATGCTACTCAAAAAATATAAACAAAGGAGTGATCTTCATGAAGACTGTTACTTATTCAATACCCGGTATTAATTGCGGACATTGTGTCCACACGATTGAAACAGAAGTTAGCGATTTAGAAGGTGTGCAGGAAGTGAAAGCTTCTTCCGATACCAAACAGGCAACGATTACCTTTGGTGATCCCGCAACAGAAGAACAGATTAAGGATTTATTGAAAGAGATCAATTATCCAGTCGCTTCGTAAAATAAAGGAGTAGTTTTGGCAGAACAAAAACATATAGTCTTACCGATTACCGGGATGACCTGTGCGAATTGTGTTGCTGCTGTTGAACGGAATATAAAAAAGGAAAAAGGGGTCGATTCAGCAGTAGTTAACCTTTCATCCGAGAGGGCCACCATTGCTTACGACCCCAGCCTGGTTAATTTATCATCCGTAATTGGCCGGGTAGAACGAGCTGGTTATGGGGTTGCATCTGGTGAAGCAGAGTTTTGGGTCAAACGGATGAGTGATGATAATGACGCCCGCCGTTTGGAAAAGACTTTATCCAAAATTGACGGTATCACTGAAGTTTCCATTCAATTTACGACGCAACGTGCAAGAATCCAGTTTATCCCTACCGTTATTAGTAACAATGAAATCCGGCAGCAAATCCAATCTGCCGGATTTGAAGCAGTTTTGATGGGGGATCAGGATTTGGATGTAGAAGCCCAAGCCCGTGAAGCAGAAATCAACCAGCAGCGTCATTTATTAACGGTTGGCCTGATCTTTACTGTGCCCCTCTTTTTACTTTCCATGGGGAGAGATTTTGGTTTATTGGGTATGTGGGCGCATGCAGAATGGGTGAACTGGTTGATGCTGGTCCTGGCAACACCTGTCCAATTTTACGTTGGATGGCAGTATTACGTGGGGGCGTACAAGTCTTTGCGTAATGGCGCAGCCAATATGGATGTATTGGTGGTGATGGGCTCTTCTGCGGCGTATTTATATTCCTTACCCATTGTATTTGGGTTAATCCCTGGCCATGTCTATTTTGAAACAGCAGCCGTGATTATTACCCTGATTAAATTGGGAAAATTTCTGGAAGCCAGAGCGAAAGGGCGAACCAGTGAAGCCATTAAAAAACTAATGGGTTTACGAGCAAAAACAGCCCGAGTTGTGCGAAATGGCGTCGAAACCGATATTCCGATTGAAGATGTATTGGTTGGAGATGAAGTCATCGTACGCCCTGGAGAGAAAATTCCGGTGGACGGTATCGTGATTCAAGGCGAAACCAGTGTGGATGAATCGATGTTAACAGGTGAATCTCTGCCGGTTGATAAACATCCAGGTGATATGGTAACAGGTGCAACGTTAAATAAATTGGGTTTAATCCGATTCAAAACAACGCGTATTGGCAAAGATACGGTTTTAGCACAGATTATTCGATTGGTGGAAGAAGCCCAGGGCAGTAAGGCTTCTATTCAAAAACTGGCGGATCAAATTTCCGCAGTATTTGTACCCGCAGTCATTGTTTTGGCATTAATCACTTTTTTGGTGTGGTTTTTTATTGTGCCAGAGGCTGCGAATGCAGAAGTGAGTCAATTTACAAGAGCTTTGATTCGGATGGTCGCTGTGCTGGTTATTGCCTGCCCGTGCGCGATGGGTTTAGCCACCCCGACCGCAGTGATGGTGGGCACTGGTTTAGGTGCTGAACGCGGCATTTTGTTTAAATCCAGTGAATCACTGGAACGTGCTGGACGTTTACAAAGTATCGTTTTAGATAAAACCGGCACGATCACCCGCGGACAACCCGCAGTAACCGATATCATCCTGGTTGAATTTGATGGTGATCAGAACGAATTATTACGGTTGGCAGCATCCGTAGAAAAAGGTAGTGAACACCCGCTGGGTGAAGCGATATTGGCGGAAGCCAACCAGCGTGGATTAAAATTAAGTGATCCTGATCAATTTACTGCGGTGGTAGGTTCCGGTGTTTCTGCGGTAATCGATGGTTCTGAAATTCAGATCGGTAATTTGCGTATGGCAAATCAAGAAGGCTGGGATATCAGCCGCATCCAATCTGATATAAATACCTTACAATCTCAGGCAAAAACCGTAATGGTCGTTTCGATTGACCGTGTCATCCGAGGTTTAATCGCAGTGGCGGATACAGTCAAAGACAGCTCTGCAGAAGCAATTCTTGAGCTACAACAATTAGGTTTAAAGACGATTATGCTGACTGGTGATAACGTACAAACTGCTAAAGCGGTAGCTGCACAAGTAGGTGTTGATGAGGTAATTGCAGAAGTGCTGCCAGCTGATAAATCTTCCAAGATAAAACAGTTACAAGAACAAGGTGAATTTGTCGCTATGGTAGGGGATGGTATCAATGATGCTCCCGCTTTGGCTCAGGCTGATGTGGGTATGGCAATTGGGACCGGTACGGATGTAGCGATGGCATCTGCTCCTGTTGTGTTGATGGGTGGTGAATTGCATAGTGTTGCAAGTGCCGTGAAGTTATCGCGTTTCACATTACGAACCATCAAACAAAATTTGTTTTGGGCCTTTATCTATAACATCATTTTGATTCCGGCGGCAGCATTGGGCTTTTTAAATCCCATGTTAGCAGCAGGGGCAATGGCGTTTAGCAGTGTGTTTGTTGTCAGTAATAGTTTAAGGCTGCGAAGAAAACAAATTTAAGTAATCTCTTCTCCCGCTGGAAACAAATCCGTTCGTTAAGAGTGGAAACCTATCCAGCGGGAGTTTTATTTAAGACCACAATGGAAAGAACGAAGAGGTGTTTTCACATGCCAGATTTTGGAACACTTTATATAGGAAGTTCTTTTGGGTTAACGTCGAATCAATAAATTTCGGCGTTCTATTCTTTTAACGGCAGCATGGGTAATTCTTGGTATCCCACGTATGTATAGTTCTTCCAAGCTGCGCATTTGATCTAATTTTTTAATGCCAATGTCGGTTATCCGGGTACAGTAGCTAAGGTCTAAAAAGGTTACGTTGCGCATCGGGATAATCCAGTCTAAACCACGATCATTAACTCCGCAGGCACTCAGGTTTAAGCGGCTAATATAGGTCAGATTTTTAATCCAGCGCATGCCTTCATTGCCGACATTGCGATTTTCACTTAAGTTTAATTCCAGAAGGACGGAACAATCAGCGATCTCTTCTACCAAAGTGGGAACAACATCATCATGTAAATTTTGAATTTCTACCATGGCTACATGGTTTTCAGGAATGAGAAAAATACCAGGTCCTTGTTCAAAAGGTATCCAATCTTGATCCAGATTGTCAATCGGTTTAATTAAAATATCAAGTGGTAGAGTAGTTTCTATTTTTCGTTCAATTTCCATAAATCTTATTTTACCATTGATAAAAAACGGCGGTGGTTTTATCCACCGCCGTTTAATGTATTCCTAAAAAACTTATCCTTGCAGCATCTTCTTGACTGCGGGTAATTGGCCAGCGCTCCCTAATTTTTCATTTTTACCGGCAATAAACTTTGCGTATTCAGCCATAAATTCTTTTCCTGGCGGACGGAGATCAAAGTTTTCCGGTTTGTTAGCGAAAAATTCGCGGTGTACCCGAGTCCAGACTAACCTTCCATCGGTATCAATATTGATTTTGGTAACGCCAAGTTCTGCCGCTCGTTTGAATTGGTCTGCATCCACCCCTTTTGCACCTTTAATTTGACCACCAGCAGCGTTGATACGCTCCACTTCCTCTTGAGGTACAGAACTAGAACCATGCATCACCAGCGGAAAACCGGGCAGACGATTTTGAATCTGGGATAAAACGTCAAAGCGCAGGCCTTGATTGCCGGAGAATTTAAAAGCCCCGTGGCTGGTTCCAATGGCACAAGCTAAAGAATCACATCCACTACGTTCTACGAATTCTTTGGCTTGATCAGGATCGGTTAGTTTGGCATCGGCTTCGCTGACTGCCACATGTTCTTCCACTCCACCCAGCATTCCAAGTTCAGCTTCTACGACAATTCCTTTGGCATGGGCTGCATCAACAACCCGTCTGGTAATGGCAATATTCGTTTCAAAGTCTTCGTGACTGGCATCGATCATGACTGAACTATAAAATCCGGATTCAATACAATCATATGCGGTTTGTTCATCACCGTGGTCCAAGTGGACTGCAAACACTGCATCTGGGAAAATTTCGTCAGCAGCCCGAATAATGGCTTCCAACATTCGTTTGTCCGTATAAGATCGAGCACCCTTACTGATTTGGATAATGAAGGGGGCCTGGCTGTCCATGTTTCCACGGAACAACCCCATGGTTTGTTCCAGGTTATTAATATTATATGCGCCGATAGCGTATTTACCATAAGCGTGTTCAAATAATTTTTTCGTGCTGACAATCATTTGTGACTCCTTATTTGAGTATTGAGCTGCCGAATAAAAGATGAATTACCCTTCTTTCTTCGGTGACTTGACTAATTATCTTATTAGATTGTAAATCAAAATTGGATGAAATGCCACCTATCCGAACAAGCATATGCTGTTTGGAATAAAGAGTTTGCACCTCTATTTATTAAAACATATGGACTTACCAAACTTGCTTAAGAACGAAGTTTTGAAATAGAAAGGAAATGTATCAGTGTGTACACCTGCTGCTGCACCTTTACCTATAATGAGGATTATTTCCATGGTTTATTCGGTAAACATGAACGGCTTTCGTCATCTGGGTAAAACCCCTAATCCAATGTAGGCATACTGCGTATCGATTAAATTTTTAGAAAGTGGTATTAATTTAAATAATGGATTAAATCCATTATGAAAGTAGGTTGAAATGAAAGAAAATAAGAATTCTGAACAAACAGTGCATCATCATACCCATTATGTGAAAGAAAAATTTGATGAACTGATCAATCACTTACGGGAAGATATTGATAAATTTGAGGACCCCCAGGCGGAAGCCATGTTTGAGACAGCTGCAGAAGTGATCGGCGGCTTGAAACAGGCTTTTGATCATTATGAAGAAAAGAAAGAAAAAGCCTGGCGTGAGTAAGATATATCTATAATTACAGATGTGTCCAGGTGGATTGAACAAAAACTTACCATTGGTTAATTTGATTTTGAATATCCAGAATTTCTTTTTGGATTTCCTCTAAAGCTAACTGCGTTTCTTCAAGGTTGGCTCGTTCTGCCCGAACAAATCGGGTATACGGGAGAATTGCGTTATGGATTCGATCCAAACTGCGATCGATTTCAGTACTGAACTTTTTTTGTAGACTCGTGGTTAGGTTAACTTTTAATTGTTGGATTTTCCTGCTCATTTCCCGGTTTGCTTTTCTGCGCCGGGAAGGAATGACAAATAATCCTAGTATGGCTACACCGCTGGCAACCAAAATGCCGGTCACATCAGCTGAAAGGGTGGTTGCCAAAATAGTAATTAACGTGCCCAGCCCAATGGCACCCACTTCAATAGCAGCCGCCGCAGCCACTGCATTTTGAGCTCCAGAAGCAATTTCCGAAGCTTCTTTTTCCCTATCATAATCTGCAACAATTCGTTCTGCTTCTTTGGCTACGCTTTCTATTAAAAAACTGCGATCATAATTAAAGGTGGTATTAATTGGGTCCCCGATAATTTTTTCATCATATTTTTGTTTGCGTTTGGAAAGGTGATCCATAATTGCTTTCCATTGGCGAAAATCCCGGTCAATCATCCAATCAATTAATTCATCTACTTTTACTTCAATTTGGCGGGATACATCCGTAATCACGGTTTTGGTAAAGGCGTCTTGAATTTTGTTTTTGTTGATTAAATCAGGAATACGCCCAATGCGTAGGTATTCATCAAAAAACTGCTGCCCACGCTGTTCCATTCCAAATAAAATGTTTTCGATATCAGCCATGCGAAATTCAAAATCGTGCAGCATATCTTCTTTGTGAAGTTTGGACTGATTTTCAATATTATGAATGGTCTCAATATCATCTTCTAGGATAACCAAACGTTCTTGAATCACTTTTTGATAACGATTTGCGAGGTTTAAACCCACACCCAGGGGATTTTGTAGTTTGAGTTTAATGCGCCCTTCTTCATCGAGGATGGAACGAATATGATTTTCTACTGCTTCAAATCGACTTTCTTGCCACAATTTTGGTTCACCAAGTTTTGCGTTGAGCGCTTTTTTAGCGCTGATTGGAAATACTTCCGTATGTATCCCTAGTAAGGATTTAATGTTTTCAGTCACAAAATCTTCGATTTGTTCAATCTCTTCACTCGATTCAACCAAATCAACTTTGTTAATAATGACGACTAATTTTTTACCCCAATCTCGAATGGTTTCCAAAAAAGTGCGTTCACTTTCAGAGAGCGGCCTATCTGCTGAAGTGATAAATAAGACCAAATCTGAGCGCGGTATAAACTGGCTGGTGATCTTTTCATGCTCACGGATAATGGCATTTGTGCCGGGGGTGTCAACAATGCTGATTTCACTTAGAAGGGCTGCTGGTTCTTTTAATAATAAGGTATTTTCATCAATAACCTGCTCGGAATGATTTTCGCCATAACGAATGATATTGATTTTGGTAGTTGTGGGTGTAACCCCTTCTTTGAGAACTTTCGCACCGAGTAAAGCATTAATGAAAGAACTTTTTCCGGCATTAAATTCTCCCACAATAACCAAAAGGAAAAAGTCATCCATTTGTTGAATGGAAGTTTTTAATGTAAAAAGATCATCTTTAGAGCCATGAAAAGAAGTAACTAATAATTGCAGGTCATTCAGAACGATCCGTTCCCGTTGAAGAAGTGATTCTTGCGCGGCGCTTAGAATATGCATTTACTCAAACTCCATAAAATTGTTGTATTACAAATTAGTATAACCTTGAATCATAAAAAATAACTATTGAATGAAAAACCATTCCAAACTTAATCGCAGCCATAACCTTTATATCGGAATTTCCCTCGTAAAATTTATAAACCATTATCAAATCATGAATTAATCTTAATGTGCTATATAATACTGATTTTTGCCTTTGTGTTTTGCTTCATACATGGCGGTATCGGCAAGAGAAATCAATTCTTCCGGGTTTTTACTGTGTTTTGGATAAAGGCTGATACCGATGCTGGTGGTAATCTGACAGCGTAAATCTTCAATTTCATAAGGGCGAGAAATGATTTTTAGAATTTTATCGGCAACCATCGGTAAGATTTCTGGTTCTTTAAAATTTTCAAGAATTAATACAAATTCATCTCCACCTACCCGAGAAATTGTGTCGGAATCACGAAGACTAGCGGTTAACCGTTTGGCAGCCTGAATCAATAATTGATCTCCAATATAATGGCCATGAAGATCGTTGATGGTCTTAAAGCCATCCAAGTCAATAAAAAACACGGCGATTGAAGTCTCATTTCGATGAGCTACTTTGATGGCATGTTGCAGTCGTTCAAATAATAAATTACGATTGGCCAGTCCGGTTAATTGATCATGTGATGATAAGTATTCAAGATATTGCTGGTTTATTTTTCTTTCCGTATTATCAATAATCGATACAAATACTTTTTCCCAGCTGTCTTCATATCCTGGTGCGATGGTGATATGAATGATGGCGTGAATTATTTCCCCATTTAGATCCTGGTTATCAAGTTCTGATACCACTTGTGCTGATCCTGATAAGAGGGTTTCCAATTGGTTTGCTATTAATGGATAGGCTGATTCAGGGATGATGAAATTTAAATTCGAAAGTAGTTCAAACTTGTTTTTGGCTTTATATAACATTATGGCGGCATTGTTTACTTTAATAATTTTTATTTTTAACAGAATTTCTTTTAATCGTTCCGGATGCTGGACCAAGAATTCATGGATATTCTGAATACCCTCTTCTTTGAGTTCGAGTAATATTTTCCTGGCTTCGCTGTAATCCTCTTCGATTAATGGGATGGGCGAATCATAAAACAAACTACGATAACTGGCTTCATTTTCTTTGAGTTGTTTTTCTGCAGTTATGCGGTTGGTGATATTCTGGTAAATCCCAAGTCCCCCAACTTTTTTCCCTTTAACAACCACGGGTACACCTAATATTTCTACTGTTACCCGGTCTCCTTTTTTTGTCTTGCGCACATCAACAACATTGATTTTTTCCAAATTCATTATTTGCTGTGTAAAACCCACTGCTGCTTCATAACGTTCTGGAGGAGCGATTAAACTATCTAAAGCTTGTCCCGGTGTTTCGTGCTGCTCATATCCAAAGATTTCAGTAAACATGGCGTTGGTTTGAATGATCTTTTCGTTATTATCCATAATTGCAATACCAACCGGATTATTATTAATTAAGGATTGGAAAAATTCAGCCTGGTCTTGTAACTCAATCGTGCGGTTCTGTATGCGGTGTTCTAACTGGCTGGTTATTTCTTCCAGTTTTTGATTTGCGGTTACGAGTTGTTGTTTTAAACTTGCATCGACTATTATTGTGTCTATCATGGAGTAAGTAATAAGAGAAATTAAAATTAAGAGACTTATGGATAGCATATAAATTGATTGGATGACATTAAAGCTGATTAATGTATCATTCAGGAATCCCAAGAAAAAGACAATGACCGATGCGACAATAAAATTTTGTTTATAACCTGATATCAACGCACGATGTTTGAATGTGATAAACAAAACATATAAATATGCAATAATACCAATCGCAAATAAAATAATCGAAATGATTCCTGGAGAAATATCGGGGAAGGTTGCTGTTTGATTAAAGATCTGAATGGTAGTGAGTTTTTCATTTGAAAATTTCCAGGTGAGATCATTTGTTATCACAATTTGTAAAACAATGGAGATTAATGCACTGATTTGGATGATACGGACGAATGATCTTTTTTGATAGTTAATATAAATAAAAATGAAATCCAAAAAGAAAATTGTGAACAGGCTTAGTGCTGTCGTTTGTATTCTTCGCCAAATCAGGGCATCCAGGATTTCCGCACTGGAATATAAACCGACGGAGGCTAAACTGTAAAACAGTACCATCATCACGGTAATTGCAAATCTTAAATATATCTTATGGTCTGGCTTCTTTAAAATTAAAACGAGATAAAAGGCAGTAATAGCGCCAGTTATGCTAGCGGAGATCATTGGCAAAGTAGCAAGAACACTTAACATACTATAAATTATAGAGTGTTTAATAATTTTAAAGGGTTAAATAAATATAAAAAATATTTAGAAAATAAGGTTTAATTGCTCTGAAAATCCAGAAAACCCCTCCCGGGGGTGAGTTGTTAAACTCCGACATCAAAAAACTCACCTACGGGAAGGGGGGCTGAAAAATTACAATAGGATTCTCTTATTGGAAGTAGTAATCAGAAATACCTAATGAAATAAGTTTTTCTTTATCAGGAATGCCAACTTCATTCCAACCACGAATCTCATAAAATCTGGGCAGCAATTTGTCTAACTCCGCAACATGGCCTTTGCCAGGACCGCTGGGCAGGGGTTCATTTAACATACGCGGCGGCAGTGTGTCATCGGCATGCGTAATCCCAGCTCGTAATAAAAAGAGCCGTTCCATATTAAAGACCCGTTCTCCGGCTTCTAACAAAGTTTGTTGGGTATAAGGAACACCGGTTGCAAACTGCATTACCTTCGACATCGGTGTGGGCCAAAGTTCGACCTGTGGATCAAACATGTAACGGACGCTTAGGAATACACATAAACCGGTTGAGTCAATCACGGTAAACGCATCTTCAAAGCGTTTAACCAATTCGGCTTTGTTTTCAAGTGATAATGGATCAATTTTTTCAGGCACACCAAAAACTTCACTGTAAGCAATATCACCGGACATGTGCGAAGCACCTTTATTGGAGGTGGCATATAACAGGCCCATTCCCTGAGAACCGCGCGGGTCGTAACCGGGAAACTCCTGTTTTTTCGCTGTGACCGCTAATTCCGGGTGTCCATATTTTTCTGCCAGACGATAACTACCCATAGCTAATTCATCCCCAAAACCCTCTCGTTTCGCGATTTGATGCGTAAGTTCAATCATGGCATCCGGGTCTCCAAAATGGAGGTCAAAACCAATGGTTTCTTGGGGAATATAATCTTTTTCGGCTAATTCCATGGCACAGGCGATTGTCATCCCGGCGGAGATGGTATCTAAGCCATATTCGTTACACAAATAATTGGCCTTGATAATGGCTGCCATATTATCGACACCGCAGGCACTACCATACGCTGCAATTGTTTCATATTCGGGGCCTTCTCCTTCCCCGCCATATTTTGGATCATCAACTTTGGTATCACGGCCACAGGCGATTGGGCAGCGAAAACAGGGTTTTGGTTTTTTGAGGTACTTTTCATTAATTACATCGCCAGTAATACCCTGGATGCCTTCAAATTGACCGGATTGAAAATTGCGGGTGGGTAAAATGCCCATTTCGTTGGTTATTGGCGGAACATAAGAAGTGCCATAAACGCGCATGGCGCCGCCTGCTTTCATAACATTTCCCACCGTTTTGCTCATTTCACGACAAATATGGTCCATACCTTCCGGATCGGCTATTTCGACTGGTTGTGATCCTTTTACAACAACCGCCTTTAAATTTTTAGAACCCATCACTGCCCCCACCCCGGATCTTCCGGCAGCGCGGTGTTTATCATTCATGATACTTGCAAATAAAACCAGGTTCTCCCCACCCTGTCCAATACAGGCAACCTTGGCTTTGGGATGGGTCTCTGCCAGTAAAGTATCTTCTGTTTCGGGTACATTTTTACCCCAAAGGTGTTCCGCGGAACGGATTTCTACCTGATCTTCATCTATCCATAGGTAAACCGGTTTATCTGCTTTCCCTTCAAAAATAAATAAATCAAATCCGGTTTTTTTCATTTCAGTCGGAAAAAAACCGCCCGAATTCGAATTGGTTAAAGCACCAGTTAATGGAGATTTCGTTACAACCATATAACGGTTTCCCGTGGGTGCAACGGTTCCGGTTAAAGGCCCAGTGGCAAAGATCATCATGTTCTCCGGTGATAAGGCATCCACTTTTGGATCCATTTCATCCAGCAAATATTTAACGGCCCAACCCCGCCCGCCCAAATACTTGGATGCAAATTCCTGTGTTACGGTTTCAACTTTACTGGTTTGATCTTTTAAATTAATTCTTAAAACCTTGCCATGCCACGCTTTCATTTTTCTCTCCCTGGTATTAATGATTTCCTCCAGCCATAGCCGGAAACGCGCTGATTACATCTCCGTTTTTTAATAATTCATCCGGTAGATGAGTTTTGCCATTAACCAAAACCACACTCTCCGGCGCTTGTGGAACCGAAAACATAGCTAACACATCATTCACGGTAGAATTATCGGGAATGGTTAGGGTTAATTGATACCCGTCGGTTCCTGGTGGAAATAAATTACGGTAATTTGCAAATAATTTTAGGTGTATTTCCATAATCGAAGGATGTATACGTTGATGATACCTGGGCTGATTTTGGATAACAAGTTGCGGGTGTCATCTAAACTATCGGTAAATTGTCCTATTTATTAACATATAAAAATAATTGCGATTCCGACCATAGCAACCACTGTACCCAGAATGGCCTGGATTGTGATCTTTTCTTTAAGAAGATACTTACCAATGGGTAAATGGAAAATGGGGGTTAAGGCCATTAGGGTAGAGGCGATACCCACTTTGGAGGACTGCACTGCAATAAGGGATAACCAGACCCCTAAAAATGGCCCACTGATGGCTCCCGCTGTAATAAATTTAATTGCGTCCGGGTGATTTTTTAGTTGGATGAAAGTCTTTTTTACCTGTTTTGTGAATAATGCCAAAATCCAAACAATTAACATGGCACTAATCATCCGGATTAAAACACCGGAAAGGGCTGAATAATTATCTACCAATCCTTTTTTTGCGTAAATTAAACCAACAGCCTGACCTACTGCACCGCCGAAGGCAAGTAAAAGCCCTAACCAGTGATCTTTTAGATTAATCTGAGTGGGTGTTTTATTTTTACAATCCGTTACCACCAGTGCCACCCCAAATATGGTTAAGCCAATACCCAAAATTTGGGTGAAAAGTAATGTTTCTCCTAATAGTAACCAGGCAAAAATGGTGCTGATTGCAGGAACCAAAGACATGATTAACATGGCAATCCGGTGACCAATTAAAATAAAAGAACGGAATAAAAGAGCATCTCCAATTACCAGTCCGATTAAACCGGATAAACCTAACCATAACCACCGTTCCGGTGAAGCGTCTATTGGAAAAGGATTTCCGATAACAAACCAATGTGTCAGGCTTAATAACAAAACTGCCAGTGTGAGACGAACCCGGTTTAAGACTTGTGAACCGATTTGTTTACCGGCAAATGTGAAAAAAATCGATGTTCCTGCCCATAAAAAGGCTGTGATCAGTGCGGCAAATTCACCCATAACATTAAATCCCATCTCGTTTCAAAAGCTGATGAATTCTAACACGGACATCGATTTAACCGGATATAAATAGAGGCTGAACTCGATTGAGCCAGCCTCTACATTCGTAGAAAAAAAACTTACAAACCAATTAAGCCGAATAATCCACCGATTAAGCCGCCAAAAACACCAACAAGAAGGCCAAAAACCCCGGCTAATAATCCGAAAATTAATCCAAACAGCCCACCTAATAAACCAACAACTAAACCAAATATTCCGGTTAAAATTCCCATGAGATACCTCCAGTATTTATTCATCTGCGTTTTGCAGTTTTATTTTGCTATTATTATGTACGGGTTTTGATAAAAAAAGTTGCAAAGATGATTGTAATTAAAAAAGTTAATCATCATAATGCAGATAAAGCACGATCTGATCTAAACCTATCGTTTAATTTACTTCCTTGATAATGAAACGGCTCGAGAATTTCATTCACTCATTTTGAATGGTTGTTCGTTTTCACGATCACCTTTAAGAGACGAGCCAGTTCGATAACCAGGCCTCAAAAAATGAATTGAGGAAACATCCATAAAATAAAAATCTTCGAAAGGATGGTCTTTGTATGAGATACCGAGACCAAATCCTTCCGAAGAAATTTAAAAATTTTTATGTGCGTTTTGGCGAGATTAAATCACAAGAGGTTAAAAATCGCTTAATTTAAAGCTCCAGATAGCGGTTCACACGTTTTTCGATGACTTTTATACTATCATCCCAGAAAGATTTATCGCGGATATTGATACCAAAACGAGCAGCCAGGTCGGCGGCATTGTCCAAACCGGTTGAGGCCAACAAATTGACATATTCGGGAATGAAGGCAGCACCGCGTTGTTGGTAAATTGCGTAAAGGCCAATCCCAAATAATAACCCAAAGGTATATGGAAAATTGTAAAAAGAGAGATCAGCGGAATAATAATGGGGTTTCCAGGTCCACATGTATTTTTGCAGGTATTTTTCGTCCAGACCATCGCCATAAGTGGCTTTTTGAGCACGCACCATAATATCATTTAACTCATCTGCGGAGAGTTCGGCTTTTTCACGGCGTTCAAAGACTTCTTTTTCAAATAAGAAGCGGGAATAAATATCCACAATTACCTGCGAGTCACCAACGATCATATTCTCTAAAATGGCTAATTCTTCTTGTGGGTTTGTAACCATATCTAAGGCGGCGTTCCCCACAATGGTTTCGCACATGATGGAGGCTGTTTCCGCCATTGTCATGGGGGTACGTTTTTGCAGCCGGGTGCGGCCAGCTTTGATTTTACAATCGTTGTGAAACCCGTGACCCAATTCATGGGCGATGGTGGAAAGTTGGTCAAATGACCCGTCAAAATTACATAAAATCCGCGATTCGCCTATTCCGGGGATTTCCATACAAAAAGCGCCACCGCGTTTGCCTTCCCGTGGTTCGGCATCGATCCAATTGTGATCAAAAGCATATTTGGCATAACTGGCGAGGTCGGGAGAGAATTTTCCGAAATTTTCAACGATAAAGTCTCTGGCATCACCAAAGCTGAAAACAGTATCTGTTTTACCAACCGGGGCGAACAAGTTCCACCAGGGAAGCTGTTCCTGACCAAATCGTTTGGCTTTGGCACGGAAATATTTGCGGAACATGGAGAAGGAATCTTCCATGGCGGAAAGCATGGCATCTAAGGTGTCCCGGTCGATGCGGGCTGCATCGAGGGCACTATGGAGGGCATCATCCCGGCCGCGGTGTTTGTTTAGGGTGATGACAGACCCTTTAATGCCGTTCATTGCAGATGCCAGTGGTTCTTCGATTGTTTTCCAGGCTTTCAGTTCAGCTTCGTATCCCCGCCGGCGAACATCTTCATCCGGATGAGCGCGCAGGTTCGTGAGAGCTGGAGCGGGCATTTTTTTCACTTCCCCATCCATTTCAAAGTCCACGGTTAATTGAGAAGTAAGCGTTCCCTGTAATTTTTCCCAGGCATTTGCACCACTCAGATTCAACTCTGCGGCCAGGCCTTCTTCTTGTTCTGACATTAAGAATTTGCTGTAGTGAATGGTTTCTTTTAAGTTAAACGCATGGGATTGAACGGTACCACCGTAGGTGATGATTTTATCGATGCGATCACTGAACTGAGACAGCCAGGTTTGGAAGGAAATATCTTGTTTGTTGGTCTTTAAGGTGATTTGTTCAAATTCTGAGAGAATCCGCAGGGCCAGTTTATTGTAGGAATCGGTAGAGATAAATGCATACAAATAAGCGTTAATTTTGCCTTGCAGGGTCAACGTTTCGTTGAGCTGATCCAAATAGGCGCCAATCTGTACGTTCAGCTGTTCATCGTCGGTTTCCAAAGAAAGTGGTTTCAGATTTTTTTGGAAAAACGTCATTAGTCGTTCAATCGATTGATCTGCTTCCACAATAGCGGCTTGGAAGACTTCTGATTCCAATCCCGGAAAAACATTGGATACATCCCAGTGGGTGGGTTTTAGATCAGACATTAACTTTCTCCTTTTAAAAAAAATTTAGCGTTCTTTTTTATTATAATGATCCAAAGGATGGTCTGTATACTGATAAATAGCATTTATTACGAGTGATTCTTTATTAATGATGATGACCCATCTCATTCCATTGGTTATCCGGTCCAAAATATTTTGTTATCCAGGGAACCTTGGCGTGATTAACAGCGATGAAAGTCGCCAATGCGGTGGTGATGGGAACGGATAAAAACAAACCAATTGAACCAACCAATGTGCGGACGATTTCTTCCGCAATATAACTCAGGTTAATTAAAACGGCGGGGTTTTGATTACTGATGGTGAAGAGGAGTAACATAGGCAATGAAGCACCTGCATAAGCCAAAACCAAGGTATTCACTGTGGCTGCGACATGATCTTTGCCAATATTCATTGCCCGTTTATACAAAAAGCGGCGTGAGAGCGCCGGATTGGCAGCGTGTAGTTCAAACACAGCGGAAGCTTGACTGATGACAAGGTCATCCAAAACACCCAGCGAACCAATCAGCATGCCTGCCAGCAGCAAGCCGCGCATATTTATATCTTGAGTCATTTGAGCCAGGAATAATACGTTTTCGTCACCAAAACCGGTTAATTTTGTGAAGTTAATAAAGATAACGGAAAGCAAACCTGTAATGATTAAAGATAACAAAATACCTGTCACAGCGGCATGGGTTTTTAATGTCCAGCCATATACCAGATATTGTGAGATTGCAAGGAATAAAAAAGCACCAACGATACTTACAAAAACAGGGTCTTTTCCCGCCAGAATGCCGGGAATGATATAAAACACGATCATCAACATACTAAATGCGATCCCGACTGCACTGCGTACCCCTTTCCAGCCGCTAATCAGGATACTGAAAAACAGGAACACCAGAAATAAAATCAGAATCGGTTGTGTGCGGTCAAAATCGGTGAAAAAAGCACGCGTTTCACCAGTATCCGGGCGTACACCAATCGAAACGTAAATGGTATCACCGGTTTTTAATGGGTAATTACCAGCCAATACTTGTTGTCTGCCGTAGTCTATTCGATAAATATTTTCAGCATACTCACCGGATAAGACCTTAATATCAAGTACTTGATAGATTTGTTCCACATTCCCTAGGGTAACCGTTCCTTGTTCATTAATTGCGATGACCCTGGCTTTTGTCGTTTCTTCCCCATATTGGGTGGTTGGATCGATCAGGGTTCTTTGATTTTGGTTCAAGAACCCGGGTAAGATTAACAACAAAATTAAAACAGTAACGAAAATAACCAAAGCTACTTTTAAAAAGATTGGACCGATATTGTTTTTCATTGTTTCCTATATATTTTCATTAGATTGGATTTAAATTTAATTTCACCCTGATAGGATAACATCAAGTCGGAAAATATCTCAAGTATTGTATGGGTTTTAAATAAAAAATGCGGGTAAAAACAAACCCCGCGTTTTTCCATTATTGGTGATTAAACCTTAGATCATATTTGCCCAGAGGAAGTGCTCTAGTAGTTCGATGGTTTCTTCTTTTTCTTGCATTAAATGTTTGACTACATCGCCAATAGAGACGATACCGATTAATTTTCCTTCATCCAACACGGGTAGGTGTCTTAATTTTTTGGTGGTCATAACTGCCATACATTCTTCAACGGTTTGAGATGGATCAACAAAATAAACGGGATGGATCATTAAAGAGTCAACCCGCATATTCATATCAAAACAATCATCATCAATGGCATGACGGGCAAAATCACGTTCCGAAAAAATACCCACGACTTGATCATCTTTCACAACCGGAATGGCACCGATATTTTTATCCCGCATAATACCTAATGCGTCACGGATAACTGCATCCGGTTGGGTAACCCATACTTCCGTGCCTTTTTGGGCTAATAAATCTTTTACAGTTGCCATGATCCTGCTCCTTTTTTTGATGGTTTGAAATGTATTTTGTAAAATTATTATCGAATTTAAGAGAATTTAAGTCAAGTTTGTGTGTAGTTTTAAAAAGAGATTTTATCAGGTAAAAAATAAGCCGGTTTTTAAGCCGGCTTAAAAAGGTCTGATTATTATAAGGATTTAACGGACGGTTAAGGGTATATAAACCACCTGGGAGTGGGTTTTGACCGTTAGGGGTGCGGTGTATTTAGTTCCATAGGCGTTGGTTGCCGCAATGCGGAAATAATAGGTCGTGTTTTTGGTCAAATTAACTACGGTAGTTTGGGTGGTGTTAGCTGGCAAGGTTTGACCACTTACATTTACCCAACTTGAGGAGCCATCTGGCAATTGTTGGATGGTGTAGCTTGTTTCACCGAGGGTGTCTGTCCACATTAAAGTAATCTGGGTAAGAGATGGGATGGCGCTTGGAAAAACTGCAGCATCCGGAGCGACGCAAGTTCCTGTAACGACAGGAACAATATTGCTTGCTTCCGTATTGGTATAAAGATTATGGGTAATAACTCTGTAATAATATTGCGTTTGACAATTTACATTGTTCGTATCTAAATAAGACACTGTATTTGGTTGTAAATCGATTAATGTTGTCCATGCAGATCCATTTAATGATCTTTGCAATAAATGCCCTGTTTCAATGCTGCTATTATCTGTAAATTGCAAACTTACAGAAAATGGCCCCGATGAAGTTTTTGTAAGATTCGAAGCCGCATTTAATTTTGATTGCCTGAAATTGGCAACAGCGTTAGCAGAATTATTTAATGTTCTGCGGTTATCTGCGCTGTCTGGCGCTGTGTATAAAACACCGGTTGGCAACCCATTATAACTTACATCTGGATTAGACCAGCGGTTAACCCGGTAACAACTGTTGCAAAAATTACCATACGCCATGATCGTTCGAAAGCTATCATTTGAAGCTATATAACCATAAGAATACTCAAATAAACCTTCAGCCGGTTCTGTAACTTCTCTATCATGGTGGGCGCCCATATTATGCCCGGTTTCGTGGCCAAAAGAGTAATAACCTGTGGCGCAATTGCTTGACACAACCGAAAATCCAAACTGTGAGAAAGTAGATGAGTTAACTGGCAATAAATAGCCAATACCACAATAATCTGTATTGCTAACGATCATTACCACCAAATCAGCACCGTAAGTGTCCCGTAGGTCATGAACATTATCGATTACATTATCAACATACTTTAGATTATTTAGTGCTGTACCCCAATCAAAATTTGTTTCAGAATAATCAACTTCTTCGGTATGCATTAAACGCATGTGTTGGTTTACGCCGGAGGCAACGTAGCCATCATTCGTTTCCTTTACGGCTAGATTAATGAGATTTTGGATAGCAGTTGTTCCACCTTCGTAACTTCGGGCAGTAGCAGTATACACAACCAACACATCCACATAGGCGCCGGAATCGTAGGCCACATCAAGGGCTTGGGGTGTCTGGTTGGCGAATGAAAGTTCCGGGATAATCGGGTCTGCTTCCTGCGGGAATTGGCTTTGGTCAATTTCCGTGAAAACATACAAGCCGTCTTTCTGGCGTAACTGGTATTGAATATTTTGATAAACCAAATCCGCGCTGACCATACCATCTGTTTCCGCCAGGTGAATCCATCCCTGGGGATCACCCATAACAGAGCCGGATAAGAGGGTTGTGCCTGTAAAAGAGGTAGTTTGTTCCTCAAACGTAATCTCGAGTTCCAAATCGGAGAAAATTTGCATGGAGAGTTTTTGGGAAGAAACAGCCAAATCTCTTTTAACTTGATTTAAGACATCAGCCCTGAATGTGACAGGCTGCACCCGGACAGCGCCGAGCCTATTTTGTTGTGGTTTAAGGTCATAAGCGGGTTGAACTGCCAGGGTTGTAAGAAATGGTTCTCCCTCTTGGGCAGCGGCAGCAGGTTGTGCGCTAACACTGGTGAATAAGGTCAGGATTAATAAAAAACCTGCGAATTTTTGTAAATAATGGGAAAGTTTCTGCATTCATTCTCCGGCGTTTTTTTCGATAAATCTTATCTTAAGGTATCACAGAAAATTCCGTTTTTGTGAGCTTGTTAGGGGACTGTAAAGCATAATCAAACCACCTTACAACTTAAGAAAGTGAAAAGGGAATAGTTAAAAACGGAAAGTTGGAATTAACCACCAAGCACACGAATATCACGAAGGAAACAATAGGGAAGATCGTTTAGTCTGCTGATTCCGGTATAAACTGGCGATAAAATAACTCAACTTGCTGCTGAACCCAGTGGACTTCACCTTTTTGTTTAATGCGGTGGGTATTTTCTTCCGCTGCGGAGGGGATCATCTTGGGGTTATTTAAAACCCGGATGACAGCATCAGCCAATGCCTGGGGTTTATGGAGTTCTACCAACAAACCGTTCACACCGGGTGTAATCCATTCGCGGAGTGATTCAATATCACCAGCAATCGGAAAACTGCCACATGCCATGGCTTCTAAGAGTGTGTTGGGGGTGCCATCGTGTTCGGTGAGTGAAATGGAGATACGCGTTTTATGGAAGATGGCCCACAAATCTTTTTGGGGGATGGATGGTAACAGGGTGATATTTTTATGAATTTTCAGGCGGTTTACCCAATCCTCGGCTTGTTTTTCCCCTTTCATCCCGGTGCAAATAAAATGGGCGTTTGGAAAACGCTGCAAGACCATTGGGATGGATGAAAAAAATACATCGGTTTGGGTGTAAGCGCGGATGCCGCGCGGGTTAATAATCAGAGGACAATCCCAGGGTAAATGATATTGATCCAGAATGGGTTGGCGGGCTTTGTTGATTAAATTCAGGTCAATACCGCCTGCACCCGGCACAACCAAAGCTGGTTTTTGAGGATCAAAAGACCATTGGCGGGCGAGATAGATATCGCGCTGAACATCCGCCATGAGGCCATTCAAACGCTGCATGGTTTGTGTGGTGTGTTTGCGCATGGCTGTAGTCCGGTCGGCATGAAGTGTAAAATCATTTCCCCAGATGGATGTAATTAATGGATATTCAGTGGGGGTGTATTGAGATAACATGCCTTCAAAGGGAACACGCAGGGCGTGCACCACATCAGGTTGAACTTGATTAATGATTTTTCGTAATTTCCGTCCAGCCGGACGTAACGTGAGGGGACCAAGACTGTATCTTAAATTAAGAAAAAGAAAACGAAAACGCCGGATTAAACCGCTTTTCCAACTGGATTTGTTATTGGCGGCGGTTTGGGAAGGTTCCCCAGTACCTTTTGATTGAATAAACCGGCTAAAAGCCACCGGTAAATAAAAAAATTGATCAACGGGTAATGGTTCTTGAACCGTATAGGTAGATACCAGGCTGACTTTGATGTTGATTTCGTTCAGGATGGTAATCCAGCGGCGGGTGATTGGACTGCGACCATCGGCAATCAAAAGAATATGGATGGGCTTCATTGGTTTTTCCTTGACTCGACGGTATATTGAATGGCGTTAAGAAACTCTTGTACCATTGCTTCAATGTTAATTTCTTTTTGAATCGTATGAAAAGCGGCCTGGCCTTTTTCGCGTAGTTTAACCGGGTTTGATAACGCTTCACTCAAGGTGTTAAATAAAGCCGAATCGTCATCCGCAGGTATTGTCCATCCATTTTCCGGTTTAATCAAATTAGCCTGGGTGCCATCCCCGGCAGCCATGATAACCGGTAAAGCGTAGGACATGGCTTGTTGAGCGGCCAAACCCCCGGTGCCTGGTAAAACAAATAAATCAGCCTGTGAATAAATTTCAGCCAATTCACGATCATACAAACCGCCAAAAAAACGCGTGTTGGGATAAAACAGACCGGCAGTTTTTTCGAGCTCTTCCCGCATTGGCCCATCTCCAACAATCCATAAGTTGGGTTGTAAATAGGGCGGCAGTTGGGCACAGGTACGGATCAAAACGTCCAGGCGTTTTCTGGCTTGTAAACGGCCAACATATAAAACAGTCGCTTTTCCATCCGTCAGGGTTACCGGTCGTTCTGGAGGCTGAGCTGGTCTGGGAACAGTCGCATTGACCGCAGTAAAAACTTGTTGTTCTGAAAAACCAGCCGATTGGTATTGTTCTGCTCCGGTCTGGCTGTAGGCAATCATGGCATCAAAATTGGATAAGAAACTTTTCCAGGAGTAGTTTAATAATTTGTTTATGGTGCCTTGTTTGGGTGGAACCCCTAAGCCCCAGCCAATTAAACCAGCGTGAAACTGCCGGGCCCAACCAAAAGCATGTCGAGTAGATAAATAACGCACATTTCCCTCAAGGATAATAACTTCCGGTTTTATTTCTTGCAGGGCTGCTGTCAGGTTGCGTTGATAACAAAAATAAAAACTATCCTGCAAAATATGAATATTACGGGTTTGAATAAACTGTGCGCCTTTAATTATCTGACCAGTTTTAATGGATTCTACCGGACGGGGTTGTCCTGCAAATACAGTCAGATTTATACCTTCATGCGCCGCCAGCAGTTCTAAAAAGGGAATCCGGTAAACCGGGATGACCCGTTGTTGCAGGAAAACTTGAATTGGTTTCATCAGCGGGTAGTAACCTCAACAAAAGAACCTTGTAACGTTTTTTGCACTTCAATGCGGGTAGGAAATGCATCTTTTAACTCTTCCAGATGGGTTATGACTAAAATCCGTTCAAAATCTTTTTGCACCAGATTGATGGCTTCCACCAATCGCTGACGACCTTCCAAATCCTGACTGCCGAAGCCTTCATCAATCACCAGGGTTTGTAAGCGGGCACCCGCCCGACGTGCTAAAACCTGTGAAAGTGCCAAACGAATGGAAAAATTAATGCGGAAGGCTTCCCCGCCGGAAAACAACTCGTAGGCCCGGTAATCACCACTTTGGTCACTGATAAGAATATCGAGCGTTTCTTTTTTATCCGTTCGTTTTTTATCTTTGTATTCACTTTGGGTCTGAAATTTGATGGACATCAATCCGTTCGTAAGTCTTTCCAGGTATTCGTTGGCATGGTTTTCAATTTCCGGTAAGGCCTGTTCAATTAATAAAGCCGGAATACCGTTTTTCCCAAAAGCTTCTTCCAGTTTTTGATAACGGCTGATTTGAATCACCATTTCATCATTTTTCTGTTGGTAATCGGATTGGTCAACTCTTTTTTGTTGTAGATAATTGATTTTTTGGTTTTCGGCTCCAATAAATTGGTGGAGACGATTGATATCAATCTGGTTTTGGTCCAATTCGTTTTGAAGTTGTTTTGAATCAGGAATATCTTTATAAAGGGTATCGAACTCCGTTTCGAGCTGAACAAGGTGGGTTTGATCCTGATTGATTTCCTGTTTCAATAACTGAATTGCTTCTTCACGGTCTTTGATTTGTTCCAAAATGGGGTTGAGTGCAGCTTTGGCGATTTCAAGCTCGCGGTATTGATTTTCACTGCTGCGGTGGTTTGCTTCAAGTGATTTCAGGTTTTGATGGGTTTCAACATCGTACCCTAATGTTTTCATTTGTTCAGCCAGGTCTTTTAATGTTAACCGGGCTTCGGTTGCAAAATTTTCTTTCTCCAATTTTTGTGAGACATCTTTAAAAACCGCTGCTTTGTTATCCAACCAGTGTTTTATCGTGTCCTGGATTTGGGTGATTTGGGTTTGAAAGGCAGTCCGTTGGTTTTGCAGCTGGTGAAATTCCTGTTGGACTCGATTTAAATTTTGAAGGGTCTCTCTATATTCTTTAATGGAAGTCTGAATGGCGGTGACTTCTGTTTCCAGATTGGTCTTTTGTACTTTTAAGTCTTGCCCGATCTCAGTAAGATGTTTTTCATACTTTTCCCGATGATCCGGTGTAAGCGGTTGGCTGCAGAATGGACATTCAGGTCCGGCCTGGTGGAAATCCTGGTATTGGTCTCGTAGGTTCTGATAGGCCAAGGTTGTTTGTTTTAATTCGGATTGTTTTGTTGAGAATTGATTTTGCAAATCTTCGAGTTTGGATTGAGTTTCTTCTCGTTGATTCAACAATGTTTCTGCTGAGTTTATCTTTTCAGTTAAAGCAGTAGATTTTTCCAACAAAATGGGGAGTTCAGTTTGGATTTTTTGAATATGTTCTGATTCTGCAGAAAGATTTCTAAAATCGGCTTTTAAGCGAGCCTCTTCCGTATTTATCTCTTGTTTTGCCAGATTTGATAATTGTTCTAATTTGTAATATTGATCGGCCTGGTTTTGAACCTCTTCCAGTTGATCCCGGTAGGTCTTCCACTGGTTATATTCACGCAAAATCTCCGATTCGTTATTCAGAATAACTTCGTATTTTTGTTTATCATCCAGGTGGGCTGCCAGTTTTTCTGACCATTCCGTTCGTTGTTTGTTTTTATTGTGGAGAGACTGTTTCAGATTTTCAATTTGGTGAAGGGCGGTTTCTTTTGCGTTTTGTAACTGTTTGGATTGTTCTACCAGTTGGCCGAGAGTTGTATTGAGGGTTTGTGCATTTTGCAAATCGGATTTGAACTTTTTGATCCGCTGTTTAATTTCCGGTTCTTCTGCCAGTTCTTTGCGAATTTCTTCAATCAGGTTGAGGTAACGCTGCTGCGTTTGTTCCAGGGAACGCCTTTTTTCTCTGGCATCGATTCGATATTCTTCCCAAACTTCAAGGCCGAGGATGTTGGAAAGAATTTCTTTGCGCGGTCCCGGGGAAAGCTGGGTGAATTGATCTGCTTTTCCCTGCAAAAAAAAGGAGGCGTTCGTAAAGGTATCATAATCCATTCTTAAAATGGAAATGATTCGTTTTTGGGTTTCACTGATATTGTGTTCGGTCAGAGGGCGCCAGGTATGGTTTTCAGAGTGATAAAGATTAAATTCGAGAACCTGGGGTTTATTCTCCACTTTAGATCGTGTGATTCGGTATCGTTGATGTTCGTATTCAAATTCCAGGCAAATTTCTGCTGCTTGACAACGTTGATTAATAACTGCATCGTTCTTCGATCTTGCAAAACCAAACAGTACCCAGGTGATTGCATCCAAAATAGAGCTTTTTCCCGCACCATTCGCACCGGAAATGCAGGCCAGGTGGACATCCTGGAAGTCGATGTTAACCTGTTGTTGGTAAGAAAGAAATCCGGTAATACTTAATTTTAATGGGATCATTGTTCAATGATGATTGTTGGTGGTTCGTCATTTTGTTTTGGCGCAGGTGAAACAAGTACCTTATCAACCCGTCTGCCGTCCATATCCACAACCTCAAATCTCAGGCTCAGAACATCAATCGAATCCCCGGCTTCCGGAATATGATCTAACATGGTCATCATAAAGCCGCCCAAGGTTTGGAATCCGACCCGATTTTCTTCCGGTAATTCTTCCAGCCCCAAGGCTTCTTTCACTTCATCAATGGCTAATAAACCATCCATTAACCAAGAGCCATCTTCCCGTTGAACAACCTGGGCTTCTTCTTCTTCACCTGCGGTTGGAATAATACCAACAATCGCTTTTAAAATGTCGTAGAGCGTAACCATGCCCAAAACGCCACTGAATTCATCAATAACGAGGGCGGCATGAACGCCCGCTTCTTTGAGTAAGTCAAGCGCTTTTAAGGCGGAGGTGCTGTCGGGAACAAAAAGAGGGGTCTGGATTAATTTTTTAATGTCCGGTTGGGTTTCATTTAGACAGGCACTTAATAAATCGTTGCTGGATAAAATCCCATGCACGCGATCCAGTTCTTCAGTAGCCACCGGGAAGCGAGTGTGTTTTGATTCTTGAATCTGGCGTAAGATGACATCGAATGGTTCATCCAGGTCAATCCATTCCAGTTCCGTTCGGGGTGTCATGATCGAGTCAATATACCGGTCTCCCAACTTAAAGACCCCACTGACCATATCTTCTTCCGCTTCTTCAAAGATACCGGACTGGGCGCCCTGTTTCATTAAGATTCTGATCTCTTCTTCCGTGACGGGGGGTTCTGTTGATTTGGAAACGCCCAGCAATTTTAAACCCAATTCCGTTGAGGCACTTAATAAGTTAACCACCGGCGAGGTTAACCAAGAAATCGCTTTCATTGGTAATGCCACAGAGGTGGCGATTTTCTCCGGGCTATTCATTCCCAAACGTTTCGGAATAAGTTCTCCGATAACCAGGGTGAAATAGGTGGTTAATAAAACCACAATCGCAAAGGCAATCGCACCGCTGTATTCGGCCATCCAGGGAACTTTTTCTATTGTGACCGCCAGTTTATCGGATAAAGTGGCACCACCAAATGCACCAGCCATGATCCCAATTAAAGTTATGCCTATTTGGACAGTGGACAAAAAGCGATTCGGGGTTTCGGAAATTTCCAGAGCGGCTTTTGCGCTCGTGTCACCTTCTTTTGCCATTTGTTGTAAACGAATTTTGCGTGCAGAGATTAATGCAATTTCCGACATGGCAAAAACGCCGTTTAATACCAGCAGCAAGAAGAGAAATAAGATTTCGAGAAAGGTATTATTCATAGCTCCAAATTTTGTAATTTATTCTGTTACTTCCATTTTATCATGATGCTGAATAATTTCTTTAGCCAAAGCCTGTAAAATTTCAATTTCTTCTGATTCGTAGGATTGATTTTCCAGATAAATTTTTAAAAGTTGTTCGGGAGGGATCGAACTGATCTCCTGGTCGTCTGGTAAACGTAATCTTGCTTCAACTATTGGTTTACGAATGAATTGAAATTCCAGTGCGGATTGGTACCGTTCGCGAATCCAGTGATCTTCAATTAATACCTCCCAATCACGGGGATATTTTAACTGCAACCTTGCAATCGTGTCTGCAATCTCGTCCGTTTCCGGTAGATATTCTTCAAAATAAGTCCGAATTTGTTGAGGGGTAGGTATGGACTCGTTTGAAAAACCGTGTTTGTTGATGTTTCGCAGATCAATGGTATGGTCCAGAAAACGCCGTCCATTGAGCGGTACCCATTCAATTTGTGTTTTACCCTTTTCGACGGAAGCAACCACGAAGAATTTCTCATCATTAATTTCTCCAAAATCCACACGTTCGATGGAGCCTGGATAAATAACAGGTGGGTGAGCGTTTTCATTTAAATTTTGTGGTTTGTGAATATGGCCCAAGGCAACATAATCAAAGTTTGGGTTGCGAACCAAACTGCCAGAAATAACCTGATCTTTCCCTAACATAACAAACCGTTCACCACCGTAATCTGCCCCTTGAATGGTGGCATGGGCTGTGAATAAGATGGGTAAATCAGGATTTGATTCATCAAGACAATTTTCAATAAAGTTTAAATAGCGCAGTTCCATGTCCCCATAAATTGATTCCAGGTCAGTGGTTTCCTTTTCCGCATTGGATATAAAAGAACTGCGGGAAATCCATGGCAAACCAATGATCTGAACTGGGATATCATTTAAATCGGGTGGTGTGAAAAAGACAGGTTTACTGATGACATGGACATAGGGAATGGCTAAGGTCTCGAACTCTTGCAAGGCATGTGCTCGTCCAAAAGCAGGAGAGGTATCATGGTTGCCAACCAGTAAGATGGTTGGGATTTTGGCTTCCGATAATCGTTTGATTCGTTTGCCCCATTCCCGTTGGAAGGTAGGGGCAGGGGTGCGGTCACGATAGGTATCACCGGTGAACAAGACCAGATCGACTTGATTTTCGATGGCGTAGTTAATGATTTTATCCAGGGCAGATAAAAAATCTAAGACACGGATGGGCAATCCACTGGCTTGATCACGCTTGCCGTGATTTGCCATGTCGATATGTGCGTCTGAGAAATGTAGAATTTTTAACATGCGATAGTTTCGTTTTTCACAGGATTGTCACGATCCGATTTGATCCAATAAACTGAGGGCTGGAGCATAACCTGGGTGATATTCCAGGGCCTGATTGACATCATCCAAGGCTTTTTGATTTTGTCCTGTTGCCAGATAAGCCCTGGCACGCCAGAAGAAGTTTTCTTCCAGATAGGGTTCGGTGGCGTTATTAATGGTTAACGTTGCCAGATTAATTACATCCTGATACCTGCCAACAAAATAATAAGCGGCGTAAGCCTCGGTGCGATACCAGGTTGTGCGCCAGGGGCGTTGATTTTCCGGGATCAAACCATATACCTGAAAGGCTTGATCAAAAGATTCCGCTGCACCGGCGTAATCCTGCAAATAAACCATATTCGTACCGCGGTTGTACCAGGCGAAAAACATATCAATGCCCTCGGTCTGGTAGATTTCCTGGTTGGCCTTTTCATAGGCAATACGATCTGCAGCTTGTTCATCTTTATATTCACCCAGCACTTTAAAGAGATCCGCTTCTTGTTCGGGTTTATAGGTTACCAAAAATAAATAATTAAATCCACGCCATTGTGTATAAAGCTGATCATATGCAACCGGATAATCCGGTTGGAAATAAGAATCCTGCGTGAGGAAAAAATTGGTGCTGTCATCGTAACCCGAAACAACGGCGTAATGACCCATCCAGCTGTTTTTCCCGCTGATATCTCGGATAAAAACACCTTTTTCCACCAAAGGAGGATAACCTGCGGCAATTAGTTTTTTTAATAAATCCAGGTTGCCACCACTGCGAACGATTGCTTTAAGATTGGTTTGGGTATTTACGTAATCTGCCATTTCATACAGCATGACATTTTTATCTTTTTCAAACGGTTTAAGATAATTACCCGTATCCATCCGGTCCCCTTCCCAACCCCAATACGAAAGGGACATTGCCAGATTGGCTGGGGCACAGTAATTCCACAGACCGTGTTGATCCTGGTATTTAATACCTGTCAATGTAACCGCGGATGGCAAAGGAGTAACCGTTGGTAACGGTGTATTGGTGATATCCGCCTGGGTAGGTGTAAGGCTGGGTAAAACGGTGGGTGTGGGGGTTTGGGTGAAAATAGGTGTCGGTAAAGGATTTGTATCCGGTACAAAAACAGCCTCTTCCGGGGGGTTTAAAGCGTAATCAATCCGGATACGGTATTCATTAATTCGCCAGGCAACACTTTCCCGCATGCGGGGAATAAACAAAACCAGCAAACCGGCCAAGAGGATCATGGCCGCCATACTGGAGAAAATGATCAATCCGATTTTTTTCTTCATAGAGCGATTATATCACCTGAAATTGATACAACGAGAAAAATTATAAGAAATGGTTGGAGTGATCATTAAAAAATAGTTTTCAGATTCAATAATGAAAACTTCATCCCTGGAAAATTATCCAACAAGCGGTAAAAAAGTCTGGTGGAAAGTAAAAAAATGACAGGTTATGTTAACGTTTTGCTACCTAACACGTGTTAGTTGTTAACATTTGTGATAAAAACTTGATTTTCGGTTCAGGGTAGGGTATCTTTATGAAGTTATTGTGGAACAGATAGGTAACACGTGTTAGGTAGCTGTTCCAATTGGAATTAAATCATTTCGAAAGAGAGATTATTGAGAAATTATGGAAGAAATTCGCAGAAAAACACCAGCTTCCTTTAGCCTGCCGCGTAGAATTCAGCGTCTTGGTGAACTATCCTACAACCTTTGGTGGGTTTGGAATCACGATGCCCAGGCTTTATACCGAATGATTGATAAACCATTATGGGATATGGTCAGTCATAATCCGATTGCGTTTCTCCAGCAGGTACAGCGGCCGTTGTTAAATAAAGTTGTAAACGAAACCGCTTTTCTTGATAAATATGATGCCGTCATGGATAAATTTGACCATTATATGCAGTCACAAGAAACCTGGTTTGAAACAAATTATGATGATTATCGAAAAGATACCATCGCTTATTTTTCATTTGAATTTGGACTGCACGAAAGTCTGCCAGTTTATGCTGGTGGATTAGGCATTCTTTCCGGAGACCATTTAAAGGCTGCCAGTGATCTCGGTATGCCGTTAGTGGGTGTGGGTTTTGTTTATAAACAAGGTTATTTTAAACAGAAAATCACGGAAGATGGCTGGCAAGAAACCAGCAATTTTTATCTGAACTTCAACGAAATTCCATTGATTCCCTTAATGGATCAGGATGGAAAACCCATTATGGTCAATGTTGATCTTCCGGGTCGAAAGGTATATGCCCGTGTTTGGCAGGTGAATGTTGGTCGGGTCAATTTATATTTGATGGATTCAGATTTGGAAGAAAATTCTCCCAATGACCGCCAATTAACTTCACGTCTTTACAGTAATGACCTGGATGTACGTATTTCTCAGGAAATTTTGTTGGGTGTAGGCGGCGTTCGTGTTTTGCGCAAATTGGATATTAATCCAACAGTCTGGCACATGAATGAAGGACATTCCGCATTTTTGGCGTTGGAACGGGTTCGCGAACTCGTAGAGTCCGGGGTCGAATTTGAAGCAGCTACCCAATTGGTGAAACGAAATAATGTCTTTACAACCCATACACCAGTTCCCGCTGGAAATGACCAATTCCCGATCTGGTTAATTGATAAATATTTCGCGCACATGTGGCCGCAGTTAAACTTAACGCGGGATGAATTTGTTGAATTAGGCCGCCAGACCCAGACATGGGGTGAATCATTTGTGATGCCCGTTTTGGCCTTAAAACTTTCAGAACAACGGAATGCAGTTTCCGAACTGCACGGTATTGTTTCTCGAAAAATGTGGAATTGGTTATGGCCTCAATATGCGGATGATGAAGTCCCGATTGGGCATATTACCAATGGGATTCACACCGGAACCTGGGTTGCACGCCAGATGGATTCTTTGTTTCAACGATATCTCGACCCTAATTGGCAGGATTATGCCGATGATACGGAAATGTGGTCCAGAGTTGATCTCATTCCCGATCATGAAATTTGGGCGGTACGGCGCCACCTGAAACGAAAATTAACCGTATTTTGTAACGAACGCGCTCGTAAAATGTGGCAGCAAGGTGGATTCCATCCGGTTCAGGTTGTTGCAAGTGGTGTACTGATGGAACCCTATTCATTAACCATTGGGTTTGCCCGCCGTTTTGCAACCTACAAACGAGCAAACTTAATTCTGCGGGATTATGAACGATTAATTAACATGATCAATAATGCCCGTATGCCAGTACAAATTATTTTTTCCGGTAAAGCCCATCCTGCAGATGAACCGGGAAAATTAATCATTCAACAAATATATCGCGCTGTGAAAGATGCAAAAACCGGCGGCCGTTTAATTTTCTTGGAAGATTATGATATGAATGTAGCCCGTTTGTTGGTGCAAGGTGTTGATGTGTGGTTAAACACTCCTCGCCGCCCCAATGAAGCATCCGGCACTTCCGGTATGAAAGCCGCATTAAATGGTGTATTAAATTTCTCCGTTTTGGATGGTTGGTGGCGTGAGGGGTATAACGGTAAAAATGGCTGGTCTATTGGTGATGATACAGAATACCATGATCCAAACCAACAAGATGAAGCCGATGTACGGGAGTTATACGATACATTGGAAAATGATATTATCCCCATGTATTACCAATCGCGCACACCAGACGGAATTCCAGGTGAATGGGTAAAACGATTAAAAGACACCATTCGTACCAATGGACCACAATTCTCTACCCGCCGAATGGTGAAAGAATATATGGATGAAATGTATATTAACGCCATGAAAAATGCTAGAAGTTAGGTGATCTTGTGGCTTTAACACTCTCAATATCTGCATTTTTAACCGCAATTGGCATTTTTGCCTTACGTGTATCGGATATGTCATTAGACACGATCCGGGTATTGTTTGTTTTTCGTGGAAGACGCGGTCTCGCTTGGCTTTTGGGTTTTTTTCAATCGTTACTGTTTGTCATTGCGATCACGACAGTATTATCCAATTTAGATAATGTGTTAAGTGTTGTGGGATATGCGGCAGGATTTGCCACTGGCAATGTGGTTGGTATGACGATTGAAAATCGACTGGCAATTGGTCATATCCATATGACGGTTATCAGCTCAATCAGTGGCCCACGCGTTGTGGAGACTTTACGTTCCAACGGATACGCTGTCACCGAAATTTCCGGGCGTGGTTTGCATGGTATGGTAACCGTTATGCATATTGATGTTTTGAGAAAAAAAGTTCATGATGTAGAGACAATTGTGTTGGAAAATGATCCTGAAGCATTTATTACTGCTGAGGAAGTACGCCCTTTACGGCGCGGATTTTGGCGATCATAAGAATTAGTACCCTTGGGGCTGCTTTTCAATAAGCAGCCCATTTTTTATTTAAATTTCCACCTGGCTGACAATAAGATTTAAACCATCTTTTGCCTTAACAATGATGGGTGCTCCTTCAGGGATTGGTTTTCCATCAAATGAGATGGCACTCCATTGTTCACCTGCTACCTGAACTGAACCACGGTTTGTGATTTCAGCAACCACGTAACCCGAGCGTCCAATTAATGTTTCCATACCAGTTTTTACTGGTTCTCGTAGGGCACGCAGTGCAAAGGATAAGACAATAAATATGCCTATACCTAAAAAGATGCTGGTTCCCACAACGAGGGGTATCGAAACACCTTGAAAGCCAGCGGTTTCTACGTTATTAAACAAAACCAAAGCACCGACTGCAAAGGATACAACCCCCGCGACGGTTAATCCACCCATGGTGGGTGTCTTAATTTCCAAAATGAATAAAATAAAGGCAACCACTAAAAACAAAATACCAAACCAGTTAACCGGTAAAATGCCCAGACCATAGATTGCAAGAATTAAGCAAACGGCACCGATAAAGCCAGCTACCCATCCGCCCGGATTTGATAACTCAATAAAAACAGCCTGTACCCCAATGGTTAATAATAAAAACAAAATATTGGGGTTGGTAAGCAGTTGAAGTAATTGTTCAATAAAGGTCATTCTTACCGGATCTAATATCATTTGATCCGTTTGAATTGTTTTCTCACCGGATAATAGTGTTACCGATTTTCCATCCAACCAGGTGAGCAAATCATTCAAATCGGTAGCAATATAGTCAATTAATCCAACACTCAAAGCTTCATTTGCTGATACTGCTCTGGCGGTTTCGATGGTTTCCTCAGCCAGTAAAATGGCTTCTTCACTGCGGTTTTCAGCTAAGGAGCGAACAGAAGCTTTTAAAATCTCTTTTTGTTTTGTGGCTAAGGTTTCGGCAATTTCTTCCCCTTGAGCACCAACAGGGCTGGCGGCTCCAATGGCTGTTTCTGGTGCCATTACGCCAAAATGTCCCGCTAAGGTAATCAATGTGCCTGCGCTGCCAGCAATTGCTCCGCGTGGACTGACGTATACAACGACAGGTACTTGGCTTGCCCGAATATTTTGTATGATGGTGTTCATTAGATCGATACTCCCCCCAGGGGTATCTAATACAATAATTAAGACCTCGGCATTTTTCTGTTCTGCGTACCGGATACTCCGTTCAATATAATTCACCAAGGTAGGTGTTAATGGTCCGCTGACTTCTATTGTTATCCCTGTTTGGGTTTGAGCTTGCCCAGTAATGGATGGAAATAAACCCGCCAGTAATAAAACCAGAAGAAAAATTACCGATAATTTTTTTGTCATGGAAACACCTTCCTCTAGAATGACACCTAATTATGATTATAAGTTGGGAAAAATGTTAATTCAAGATTAGGAAATTAATTTTTTTCTTATATCTTGTTAATACGCCTCTATGACTCGCAGAGTAATATTAACCTACAGTGTAATTTAGACTTTGGAGGAATATTATGGCAAAGATTATTGGTATCGACTTAGGTACTACGAATAGTGTTGTTGCCGTTATGGAAGGCGGCGATCCTGTTGTGATTACAACCGCAGAAGGTTCACGTTTATTACCAAGTGTGGTTGCTTTTACAAAAAATAAAGAAAGATTGGTGGGTCAGACTGCTAAACGACAAGCAGTTGTGAACCCGGAAAATACAATTTCGTCCATTAAACGATTTATGGGACGGCGCTATGATGAAGTGGAACAAGAACGTAAAATGGTGCCTTATGAAATTGTGAAGGGTAAATTAGGTGATGCCAGGGTTTCGATTCCCGTTACCGGTAAAACCTATGCCCCACAAGAAATTTCAGCCATGATCCTTGGCAAATTGAAAGAAGATGCCGAGGCTTATTTGGGTGAACCAGTTAACAAAGCTGTTATTACGGTGCCTGCTTATTTTAATGACAGTCAGCGGCAGGCTACAAAAGATGCTGGTATGATAGCAGGTTTGGAAGTTTTGAGAATCATCAACGAACCAACTGCTTCGGCGCTTGCTTATGGTTTGGATAAAAAACATAACGAAAAAGTTTTGATCTTTGACCTGGGTGGTGGTACGTTTGATGTATCCGTTTTGGAAGTTGGTGACGGTGTATTCGAGGTCAAATCCACCAGTGGTGATACTCACCTGGGTGGTGATGATTGGGACGAATTGATTGTCAACTGGGCTGCTGACGAGTTTAAAAAAGAAACCGGTATTGATTTACGTGATGACCGGCAGGCTTTACAACGATTAAGAGAGGCTGCGGAAAAAGCGAAAATTGAGTTATCTACCATGATGGAAACCGAATTGAATCTGCCTTATATTAGTGCAGATGCAACTGGACCAAAGCATCTGGTGAAAAAATTATCACGAGCCAAATTTGAACAAATGAGCGCAGACTTGCTTGAACGGGTACGATTACCATTCCAGGCAGCATTGGATGATGCTAACTTATCCACTAATGATATTAATGAAGTGGTATTGGTGGGTGGTTCGACCAGAATGCCGATGGTGCAGGAATTGGTTAAAAAATTGACCGGAAAAGACCCGAACAAATCGGTTAACCCGGATGAAGTTGTTGCTGTAGGTGCCGCCATTCAAGGTGGTGTCCTGGCTGGTGATGTGCAGGACGTTTTGCTGCTAGATGTGACCCCCTTATCTTTAGGTGTGGAAACATTAGGTGGTGTTATGACCCCCATCATTGAGCGTAACACAACCATTCCGGTGAAAAAGACACAGGTCTTCTCAACAGCAGAAGACAATCAATCTGCTGTAGACATTCATGTGCTTCAGGGTGAACGTCAGATGGCTGCAGATAATAACAGCCTGGGCCGCTTCCGACTGGAAGGAATTCCGCCTGCGGCAAGAGGATTACCTCAAATTGAGGTGACATACGATATTGATGCAAACGGTATTTTAAATGTATCCGCGAAGGATAAAGCTTCCGGAAAAGAACAACATGTTACGATTACGGCTACCACTAACCTGGATCAAAAAGAAATTGAACGATTGGTTGAAGAAGCCAAAAAACATAAGAGTGAAGACATGTTGAAACGCGAATTAATTGAAACCCGCAACCAGGCGGATCAGGTGATTTACCAGGTTGAAAAAGAAATTCAAGACCCGAACAAATCTTATGACTCAGCGACGGTTGGTGATCTACAGAACCAAATTCGCGACTTACAAGAGATCAGCAAGCAGGATGATGCAAACCTGATCAAACAAAAATTACAAACCTTACAGGATACATTCTCCCGCCTGGCACAAACACAGGCTAATGTTGGTGGAGATGCCGCTGCCCCCGGTGGTAATGGCGCAGAACCAGCTGGAGATGATGTAGTCGAAGGTGAATTTGAGGAAGCGTAAAATTAAATAAAAATAATGGCTGGGAAACCAGCCATTATTTTTTTAATCTCCACTAACCAGCGTGCCTATTTTTTCTCCCAATAAAGCCCGCCTTAAGGCGGTGGGGTCAAACAGGTTTAAGACCAGTATCGGAAGTTTATTTTCCATACATAAAGAAATTGCTGTACTGTCCATCACTTCCAGACGCCGGTTTAAGGTCTCGATATAGGTTAACTCATCAAATTTGACCGCTTCCGGATTGATGTGTGGGTCACTATCGTAAACCCCATCAACTTTGGTTGCTTTGATGACAACATCCGCATCAATTTCCATTGCACGTAATGCTGCGGCTGTGTCGGTTGAGAAATATGGATTGCCCGTTCCTCCACCAAAAATAACCACTCTACCTTTTTCCATGTGGCGGATGGCTCGACGGCGGATGTACGGTTCTGCGACGGAGCGCATTTCGATCGCGGATTGTACCCGAGTAACCACATTTTCTGATTCCAGAGCATCCATTAGTGCTAATGCGTTCATTACTGTAGCTAACATGCCCATATAATCAGCAGTTGCACGATCCATCCCAAGGTCGATCCCCTGGCGTCCACGCCATAAATTGCCAGCTCCGATCACAATGGCTACATCCACACCCATTTCACGAACTTCTTTTACTCGTTTGGCAATTGCTAAGGCTTGTTGCGGGTCTATCCCATTTCCTTTATCGCTGCCCAGCGCTTCACCGGAGAGTTTTAATAAAATGCGGTGGTATTTTAATCGTTCCATAAAAATTCCTTTCCAAAAAAAAAGCCAACCAATTGGTTGGCTTTTTTATTATGAAATTATTCTTCCTCAGATGTAGTTTCACCTAATTCCCAGCGAGCAAATCGGCGAACAATAAGATTTTCACCCAAGGCAACAACGTTTTCATTAATCAGTTGTTGAATGGTGATTTCGTCATTTCGGATGTAAGGTTGGTTTAATAAAACAACCTCGTTTTTGAATTTTTTAATAGTACCTTCAACAATACGGGGAAGAATATTTTCCGGTTTGCCTTCTTCACGAGCTTTGGTAGCGGCAATATGCTCTTCTTTGTCCAGAACTTCTTGGGGAATGTCTTCTTCTTTGATGTATTGGGGGGAGGTAGCAGCAATTTGTAAAGCGATTTCGTGCGCTAATTTTCGGAACGCTTCAGAACGGCCCACAAAATCAGTCTCTGCATTAAGTTCAACCATCACACCAACGCGGCCATTTCCGTGGCTGTATAATTCCACAACACCTTCAGATGCATTGCGGTCGGCACGTTTTGCGGCGGTTGCCAAACCTTTTTCACGTAAAAAATCGACAGCTTTATCATAATCGCCATCTGCTTGTTCCAAAGCTTTACGGCAGTCCAGAATTCCAGCCCCGGTTGATGCACGTAATTTTTTGATATCTTCGGTTGAGATTGCCATTTTTTCTTCCTTCTACTTAATTTTCTTTTCAGAATAATTAAAAAGTTAATTATTCTTCTTCGTTTTCTTCTGTCGATTCTTCTGCTTCTTCGTCGACGACAACTGCTTTTTTAGCGGCTTTTTTGGCCGGTTTTTTTGCTGGTTTTTTTACTTTAATTTCTTCTTCTTCTTCCAATTCTTCTACAATTTCGTCTGTATATTCATCACCAGCTTCAAATTCTTCAACGGCTTCTGCTTCAACTTCGTCAGGTTTGTCTGCTTCTAATTTAGCTAATGTGGATGCACCTAACAAGGTTTCATCATCCAATTCAGCATCTTCGTCCATTCGTGGGCGGGCGGCAGGTTTACCTTCACTGTCGGTGAAATCAAATTCTTCTTCGCCGTCATCTTTTCGCATAGCGCGGCCTTCGAGAACTGCGTCAGCAATTTTTGCAACCATTAATTTAATGGCGCGGATGGCATCGTCATTCGAAGGGATGACATAATCAATATTGGTTGGATCACAGTTGGTATCCACCATGGCGATGACCGGGATTTCTTTCAAATTTGCTTCATGAACAGCTGTTTCTTCACGGCTGACATCCACAATAAAGAGCAAATCTGGGGTCCGTTTCATATTTCGTACACCACTCAAGCGGATGAGGAGACGGTTAATGTTCCGTTCGATCATTAATGCTTCTTTTTTGGTGTAGTTTTTGATTTCGCCGGTTTCTTTTAATTTTTCGAGACGTTCCAATTCGCCAATTCGTTGGCTGATGGTTGACCAGTTGGTTAATGTGCCACCTAGCCAGCGTTCGGTAACATAAGGCATACCACAGCGAGTAGCCTCTTCTTGGACTGTTTCTTGTGCTTGGCGTTTTGTGCCCACAAATAAAACAGTTCCGCCATTAGCGACGGTGTCACGAACCAGGTTGTATGCGGTTGTAATTGCTTTTACCGTTTGTTGAAGATCCAAAATATGGATGCCGTTACGTTCGGTAAAGATGAACGGACGCATATGTGGGTCCCATTTGTTGGTGCGATGACCAAAGTGAACACCACTCTCTAAGAGGGCTTTCATAGAAATTACAGATGCCATTTGATAAATACTCCTTTAAATTTGCGTTTAGCCTCCGCCTTCTTCTACCTGAGTTACCCAGACACTTTTTCAGTGCACGCTGGATCAGTCGGAAAGCGTGTGTGATTTTTTGCTGCCATGGCTGGCAGCCTGCCTAGTATACCATAATGGTCAAAAATCTGCACAGGAAAAATGATTATTTAATCAGGGCTGTTCACAAATTAGCCTTGTTAAGGAGATGTAGGGAAAAACTTTCTCTTGGGATAATGATTTGCAATTGACGGAATTTTTTTAAAAAAACCATGCATGTTTAATTCAAAAATTTTTCCATGCGTTAAAATTGGTATATAATGAGAGAGATTAACCATAAACAAGGCAAGGGAGAATGAATGGGCTGGTACACACCAACAGATAATCATGAATGGTTTCGAAAGATGCCAAAAATTGAATTACACCGCCATTTGGAAGGCTCATTAAGGTATTCTACCCTGGTTGAGATCAGCCGGACACATGGCATCACGCTGCCCATCCAGAGGGATTTTCAACGGCTGGTTCAAGTTCAATTGAGTGATCCTTTAACTTTTGAAAACTTTTTGTCCAAATTTCAAACCTTACGTCAATTTTATAAATCACCGGATGTCATTCGACGTGTGGCGCGTGAGGTTGTGGAAGATGCGGCTGAAGATAATATCCATTATATGGAGTTACGTTTCACACCGATTGCATTAAGTCGGGTGGAAGGTTTTCCTCTTACGGATGTGATGGATTGGGTAACGGAAAGTGTTGCAGAAGCCAGTCGGGCTTTTGATGTTAAAACAAACCTTATTGTCAGTGTTAATCGTCACGAATCGGTTGAAGCAGCTGAAGAAGTATTAAAACATGCTTTGAATTATCGTGATAAGGGTGTCGTGGGGGTGGATTTGGCAGGAAATGAAGTTCAATTCTCAGCCATTCCCTTTCAAAGTTTATTTCAATCGATGCAACAAGAAGGTTTATTCATCACCATTCACGCGGGGGAATGGGCTGGTCCATCAAATGTGTATGAAGCAATTTCAGAGTTAAATGCGGATCGAATTGGGCATGGTGTACGTGTCATTGAGGATGAAAACACTGTTGCTCTGGCGCTTGAACGAAATGTGCCATTTGAAGTTTGTGTTACCTCCAATGTTCAGAGTGGTGTATTTTCAGCGTTGGAACAGCATGCTGTCAAAAAGATGATTGATGCAGGCTTATTTGTTACCATTAACACAGATGATCCTGGAATTTCGCAGATCACATTGAGTGATGAATATCAAATCCTCAATCGGGAATTTGATCTTTCTATCGAACGTTTATTTTTCCTGTCAAATGCAGCCATTCAAGCAGCATTTTTACCGGAAGATCAGAAAAAAGACTTGTTTGAAAAGTTTAAATCCAGCTTTAGAAATTGGCAAAAAAAATAGCATATTAATCTTGGGAGGAAACCCCTGTTGGTTGGGGTCTGTTTTGTATGAAAAATATATTGGTAACGAATGATGATGGGGTGACGGCACCCGGATTACTGGCATTGGCATTAGAAATGACTCAAGTGGGTAAGGTGACTGTTCTTGCACCAGACCGGAATTGGTCAGCAAGCGGTCATGCAAAGACCTTACACAAACCGTTACGCGTGAAACCAGTTTCGATCCATCCGGATATTGAAGCCTACAATTCAGATGGTGCTCCATCAGATTGTGTTTCGTTGGCCTTAATGGGTGCGTTGGACCGAAAATTTGATATGGTTGTTTCCGGTATTAATCCAAATGCAAATATTGGACACGATATTACCTACTCGGGAACCGTTACGGCAGCGATGGAAGCCACCATTCGGGGTGTTTTTGGGATTGCAGTTTCTTTGGATTCACCGTTGGGTATTGCTGGTGATTTGGATTATTCCACGGCGGCTAAAGCGGCCAAACGTGCGGTTTTAAACGTCTTTAAACATGGATTACCCAAAGGTGTTTTATTAAATATAAATGTGCCTTATTTGACAGAAGAAAACTTAAAAGGTTTTTCTATCACCCGCCAGGGATTGCGAATTTATCATGATGAATTGGTAAAACGAACAGACCCTCGTGGAAAACCATATTTTTGGATCGGCGGAGAATTTCCAACGGGTTTGGAAGAAAATCAAACGGATTATGGCATGATGAAAACCGGATATGTTTCAATAACCCCGCTTCACCTCGATTTGTCAGCATATTCAGCTTTTGAGACCCTCACTGCTTGGGATTGGAATAAGCAGGGTGGATAAACTGCTTGATTTTGCTTTTACCAATCGGCTATACTAATACAAACACCCAAATAACTCATTTTAATCGAAGGGAAAAGGAGCAATTTATGCGCGAAAAACATACTGTGCGAGACTGGATGATGGATCTTGTTGTGTTCGTGGAACCGGAACAAACGGTCGCTGAAGCGTTAAACATGATGCGCCGGCGGTATATTAACAGTGTGATGGTTCAAAAATCTGAAGACAGCCCAACGTATGGTATCGTAACATCCCGTGATATCAGCGATAAGATTGTTGCAGAAAATCGAAATCCAAAAGAGATAAAGGTAAAAGATATTATGTCATCCCCTTTGGTGACGGTAAAACAAAATGTCTCTATAAAAGATTGTGCAGCATTGATGAAGGAAAAACATATACACCATCTTCCGGTTGAAAATGAAGACGGACAAATTGTTGGTATGATTTCCGCCAGTGATTTTTTGGTGATTGCGGAAGCGATGGGAAACAATTTTGAGGAGCGTTCCCTTTCTTAAAACTAATCGTTCAACGTTAGATTCGTAATAAAAATGAAAGTTGTCATCAAATCGACGCATCGGGTATAATTGCAGCCACTATGCGTCGATTATTTTTATTAATTTCCTTTTTGACATTAATACTAACCGGGATTTTTGGGGGCATTTCACCGGTATTTGGGGCCGTTCAAGGCCCAATTGATATGTTGGATGCTGTGAATGCACTGCGGCAGGAAAACGGACTGAGTCCGTATGAATTTGATGCCGGGTTAATGGCATCGGCACAGATCCATGCTGACTATATGGCTGAAATCGGAGAGATTACCCATGTCCGCGCAGATGGCAGCGGCCCAGAAGATTTAGGCTTTTTTGAAAATGTCGCCGGTGGGCAAAACCTGACCATTCAAGTTGCCATTTATTCGCTCTGGTCTGATCCAGACCATTGGAGTACGATGGTGGGTATGCGGTTTGGTAAAGCAGGTGTTGGTGTGGCTGAAAAAGACGGCATCGTCTATTACGTTTTGCAGGTTAAAAAAGTGCAAACCGGTTTAGAAGGGCAGCCCACGCCGGATTATAATGTAACTGCTGATCCACAATTGGTAAATCCAGTGATAACCGTTACACCCCAATTGGATGGTTCAATAATCCATGAAGTGTTAGATGGACAATCCTTATGGAGTATTGCCACGACTTACGGGATTACCATTGCGGAAATCATCCAATGGAATAACCTTGCGCCAACCCCAGTGATATTTCCTGGTGAACGTCTACTGGTCAAACCACAGCCAACCGCGACGACTACGCCTACGATCACACTCACCCCGGTGCCTGCAACCAGGACACCGACGCCAACCATGACACCCAAAACACCGACAGCGACAGCGACTATTACACTGACGCCAACTATTACGCCAAAACCACCGTTTTCCGTTTATAACATGGAAAAGAGCCAACGTTCCACAGTCGGTATCGTACTGGTAGCCTTGTGTGGTTTGGGATTGTTGACAGTTGCCTATTTTGGATTTATTAGAAAATAAAAATTAAATACTAAAATCTTCACCTGACCAAACCCCATCAACAGGGGAGTGGATTTTGTTATCTGACTCAACGGTTAACTCAGTTTCCTCGATATACAGCTGTTTTTGGGTAAGATTAATATCTATTTTTGATTCTAATTTATCCATCTTTTCCATTAATATTAACAAGGATTGCCCAATGGCATCCGGTAAATTATTGTGATTCAAGTCAAACCTCTCTTCAAGCTGCGGATGGCTGCGTTTGACGATTTGTCCAGGAACGCCTACCACAACGGAATCTTCTGGAACTTCTTTAACGACCACTGCATTGGCTCCGATACGGCTTTTTTTGCCAATATGGATCGCACCTAATACTTTTGCGCCTGCACCTACCACGACATCATCAGCAATAGTGGGGTGGCGTTTTCCTTTTTTTGTGCTTACTCCGCCAAGTGTGACGCCATGATAAAGGGTGACATTATTTCCAATTTCTGCGGTTTCACCAATGACAACGCCCATGCCGTGATCAATGAATAAACATCTACCAATGATCGCTCCGGGATGGATCTCAATACCGGTAAAAAAGCGGGTAATTTGTGAAAGCCAGCGCGCAGGAAAATAGATTTTCCTGCGCCACAGCCCATGAGCGATGCGGTGACTCCAAATGGCGTGTAAGCCGGGGTAGTACAATACCACGCCCAGCCTGCTGCGTGCGGCTGGGTCGCGGCTAAATACGGCATCTACGTCCTCTAAAAAGGTGCGAAAAAACTTATTCATTCAGGATCTTCCTAATCCGCCAGATCAGCGTATAAAGGAGTACTTAAATATCGTTCACCAAACGATGGAATAATAACAACAATACGTTTCCCCTTTGCTTCTGGGCGGGCAGCAATTTGGAGCGCTGCCCAGACTGCTGCTCCAGAGGAAATACCGACCAGCAGACCTTCTTTGGAGGCCATATCGCGGGCTGTTTGGAAGGCATTTTCACCGCTGACCTGGATAATTTCATCGTAAACCTCGGTGTTTAATACATCCGGAATAAAGCCGGCACCAATTCCCATGATTGGGTGTTTACCTTTCTCACCGCCCGAAAGAACGGGAGAGCCTTCTGGTTCGACTGCAACGATTTTAACTTCGGGATTGTGCTGTTTTAATACTTCTCCAACGCCGGTAATTGTGCCCCCTGTTCCTACACCAGCCACAAAATAATCTACTTTACCATCGGTGTCATTAATAATCTCCACCGCTGTTGTTTTTCGGTGGATTTCCGGATTGGCTGGGTTTTTAAACTGCTGGGGCACGAAGACCCGCGGGTCTTCCGCTGCCATTTGATTCGCCTTTTGAATGGAACCGTTCATCCCATCTGCTCCTGGTGTTAAAATTAATTCAGCACCTAAAGCGCGCAGCAGCATTTTCCGTTCATTGGACATGGTATCTGGCATAATGATCTTGCAGGCATATCCCCTGGCTGCACAAACAAAAGCGAGTGCAATACCCGTATTTCCGCTGGTTGGTTCAACGATAATTGTATCTTGGTTTATTAGACCAGCCTCTTCAGCAGCGTTGATCATGGCTACCCCGATCCGATCTTTAACGGAATGGGCAGGATTAAAATATTCAAGTTTAACGACAATTTCTCCGGGCAGATTTGCAGATATACGATTTAAACGAACAAGAGGCGTGTTGCCGACTAATTCTGTAATGTTATTTGCTATTTTCATGTAAGTTTCCTTTTTTAATAAAATAAAGCCATCCGATGTTAAACGGCGGTTTGATTCCGCAAAAACGGGGGGTATTCTGCGGGGGTTGTTTCCGCTGCCTGAATCAGATGGCTTTTATCTTTTTTATAATCAGGCGGCTGTTACAACAAACCCCGCCTTAGACATATGCAATATGTATATTTCATAGTTTTCCTAATTTACCGATCAAATTTAGTCCAATTATAGGTTATTACAAGATCAAGTCAAGGTAATTCTGACCGGTTGTATAAGTTAAGGCTCCTTATTTTTGTTTAATTTCGATTGATTGGATCATTTCATCTAAACTTGTGAGCGTGGGACTGAAATCACCAGCAGCTTGTTGATTAATTGTCTGAATGGTGTTTTCCAGATATGCTGGAAAATTATTTACAAAATCTGTTGGGTCTTGATCAGTAATTTGTTGATCCGCAGGTAAACCGCTCAGATTTACTGGCAGTACAGCTGCCACATAATACAAACCATCCTTTGTCAGACCCTGGTAGGTGTAAATCAGTTCGTAGTTATTAATGGGTAAAGGAGCTTGATCAAACTGGGTGATGAAACGAACTCCCTGTCCGTTTTGGAAATCCATAAATTTTACTTGCGCAGACATCACCTGTGCTGCATTAAACATAGGCAGGAAGGGAAGATTCTCACCAGGTTCTTGGCTTTTTAACAAAGCCTGCAAATTATTTGCAATTTTTCCAGCCTCTTCATTAGTGTTTTTTAGTTCGTTAACCGGATAAATAAAAATTTGTGGTTTCATCAGGTGATTGGTAATTGGATAACCACTGATTGTAAGCACCGTATATTGAGGTAATATCTCCCAATAGGGTGCATTTTCCTTATCAACCGAGCTCGTATCAATAACCTCTGTTGTAAAATTTTGACCGATGCCGTTTAGGTCCAGTGATACTGTTAGGTTCTCAGGACCGGTCGCAGACTCGCTGGTTGGTAAATCCGCAGTTGATTCCGGTGAAGAAACCGACGGGAGAGTCTCAATCGTTTCGGGTTGAGGTGAAACTGATGCGGTAGGTGTAGGGCTGCATGCTGTCAGCAGCAAAATTACAAATAAAACCGCGCATGAAAAACGTAAATTATTTTTATGATTCGTGATTCGTAACATGATTTGTTTCCTCTTTTTAGTAAAAAAATTGACCTTTATCGGTCTTCCAGAAAACAAGACGATTAACAAATGCTTAAAGTTCCAATCATAGTTCACGATAAAACAAATTTGTGACAAAAAACAAAGAAGGGGTTTTGATTCCATTATTTAATGTTGTTTTTTAACTTAAATTGAGTTTTCCTGAACAAATGGTCAGGTAAAAATCGACTAGAAAGAGGGGAGTAGGATTACTTGCTTAATTTATACTAATTGAAGTGATCGATTTGAATTTTTATAATTTAACTTCAGTTTTGTTTTAGCTCCTTTATGACAGTCCAATAAATTGGATCGTTATCCAAAATTCAGGTTAATTTAAGTTGAGGAAAACCATAGAAATATGGAATTAATAAAACAGATTAGAGAGTTTTGTTTATGGAGAATAGAGATACAAAAAAATTGATAAGCTAATGAATAATGCAACTTTTTATGTTTATAAACGTAAATGTAGTGAACGTTTGATCGAAAGAAGGAGAATCATAATGAATCGAAATCGTATTTTTTGGGGTGCAATTCTTATCTTGGCTGGGGTACTACTGCTTTTAGACCGGACCAACCTATTCCGGTTTGATGTGTGGCGTTTGTTTTGGCCGTCGGTAATCATCGTTATCGGTGGATGGATCATCTATAAGAATTTCTCTCCGGATAAAACATTTACAGAAGAAACGGCTTCTTATCCATTAGGGAATATTGAAACTGCATCTATCGACTTAAAACATGGCGGCGGCCGATTATATCTTGAATCAGGAAGTGCTGCTGATAATTTATTCGATGGTTTGTTTTCAGGTGGATTGGAATACGAAGACCATCATTCCGGCATAAACGTCGATTTGGATCTTAAACCTGCGGTAGATGTATTTGCACCTTCAATGTGGGGTAAAAATACGGAGGGTTTAAAATGGCAAATTCGTTTTAACGAGCGAGTTTCCTATCGCTTTAAATTAAAAACGGGTGCTGGGGAACATCATTTTAATTTTCGAAACCTGAATGTATCTGAAATTTCATTGGATACCGGCGCAAGTTCAACCATGATGGTACTGCCTGCTTCTTCTGATTTCACAAAAGTCGATATTAACGCTGGTGCAGCTTCTGTAGAAATTTCAGTTCCGGATGGGGTAGCGGCAGAAATCAGCATGAAGAGTGGTCTTTCTGGCAATTCAGTAAATACCCAACGTTTTATACCAACGGGTAGTGGTCTTTATCGTAGTGAAAATTATGAGTCAGCTGAACACCGTGTACAAATAAATATCTCGGGTGGGGTTGGTTCATTTACAGTAAATTAATTGGAGATAATGATGAAAAATACAAATTGGCGTGTTTTAGGTGGTGGTTTGTTGATTTTGGTCGGTTTGCTGACCTTATTGGAAACCTTAAATATTTTCCCCTTCACTGGTGTGTTATGGGGTTTGGTGATGGGTGCGGCAGGGTTAGCTTTTTTGATTTACCTGATCGGTAATCGCTCACAATGGTGGGCAATTATTCCGGGTGTTGTATTGGTTAGTTTATCCGCCTTGATTTTAATTGACACTTTATTCCCGAATGTTGATGGTGATGTCGGCGGTATCATCTTTTTAGGCGGGATTGGTCTTGCTTTTTGGATGGTATATGCCATGAATACAAGACGCTGGTGGGCGATTATCCCGGCTGGTGTGTTAACTGCCTTAGCTGCTACTGTCTTTTTTGATGGATTTACCCGATTGGATGGCGGAATCTTCTTTTTATTTGGTTTGGCACTAACCTTTGCGCTGGTAGCTTTATTACCCGGATTACCCGGCAGCAAAAAATGGCCTTGGATTCCTGCCGGTATTTTGTTTGTGATCAGTGTCTTAGCATTATTTACCACCTTAAATTGGACTAGTTTTTTCTGGGCAGTTCTATTAATTGTGGCAGGGCTTTTCCTGATCTTTCGTAATTTCTTACCTAAAAAATCCTAAGAGAGGTTTGCATGTCTGAAAACGAAAAATATGAACGTCATCACCGACATCGCAGTGTCTTTTTTCCAGTCTTACTGATAATAATTGGTGCATTTTTCCTGTTATCTAACTTGAACATGATTTCTGGCAGTGCATGGACACTCGTTGTCCGATTTTGGCCGATCTTATTCCTGTTAGGGGCTATTGATGATTTATTGAACTACAAGTGGGTAGGCGCAGTATTTAATATCGGGATTGGTGGTGTGCTTTTGTTGGCCAACCTTGGATATTTTCCATGGACGGCTTGGGAAATGATCTTCCGATTGTGGCCGATTTTCTTGATTGCGTTGGGTTTGGATATTGTTTTCCGAGGTGAATCAATTGTAGGTTCATTAATTGGTGTCAGTATCTCCGTTGTTGTAGTGGGAGCGTTGGTATGGTTTGCCTTGCAAGGCCCATTGGTGGGAAATGAGCAGGCACTAGATATCTCTCATGCTCCGGATTCAGCGGAGCTGGTTGAGATGCGTATCCAACCCGCTGTAGCCGAACTGCAAATCGATTCCGAACCAAACCAGGAACAAGTTTTAACTGGCGTTGTAAAATTAGCGGAACAAGAGACATTGACGGATGATTATTTTGTTAGCAATAAAACAGGTCATTTGAATTTATCCAGTCAAGGAACCGTCATTTTGCCATCTAAAACCAAAAAGGATGGATTTTTGTGGGACTTGTCCTTAAATGATGAAATTCCATTGAAACTAGAGATCGAACAGGGTGTCGGTCAGCAGGTTTTGGATCTTCAGGATGTGAATCTGCAAAGTTTAATTTCCAATTTGGGTGTTGGGCAATTGACGATTACATTGCCGGATCAAGGCGAATTTGAAGGTGATTTGGAATGTTCGATTGGTGAAATGGTCATCCGTGTTCCTGAGAATATGGCGGTTAAGTTTGTGTTAGATACAGCTATTACATCCGTGGATTTTCCTTCAGGTTTTTATCGCGAAGGTGATGTGATTTATTCAGATCAAAATAAAGCTGAGAGTGATTTAAATACGGTTTTTGTTGAAGTTGCTATTGGTTCATTACGGATTGAAACTGTACGATAAACTTTTTTATTCGTTAAAAGATTCTCAACATCTTCTTTTCTTAGGTGTCGAGAATCTTTTATTTTAACGGCAGATTTTGGGGGTTGTGATTATTTTTCAGATTTAAAGAAATTTGGGAACAAATTGAAACCTTGATACGTCCTATCAACACAAAACCAAAATAATTTTATCGGAGGTCGTATGAGTAAGAAACTAAATTTAATGATCGTGTTTGTTTTGCTGGCTGGCTTATTAAGTGCTTGTGGTCTGCAAACAACAAACAATGAACAGACCCGTCAGTTGAACATTTCTGGTACGGGTGAAGTATATCTGGTTCCGGATATTGCCTATGTGTATATTGGTACCCGCAGTGAAGCGGTAGAGGTTGGTGATGCGCTAAGTCAAAATAACCAACAGGCTCAAAATATCGCGAAGGTATTAACGGACATGGGTGTGGATCAAAAGGATATTCAAACCACAGCGTTTAATGTTTATCCTGTTCAAAATTATGGTCCTGAGGGAGAGCCAATGGAAACCCGATTTGTTGTTGAAAACACGGTGTTTATTAAAGTCCGTGAACTGCAACGACTTGGTGAACTGTTAGATGTTGTTGTACGGAATGGTGCAAACCAAATCAATGGCATCTCCTTTAATGTTGAAGATCGAGAACAAGCAGAAGCTGATGCCCGCCGCTTGGCTGTGATTGATGCCAAACAAAAAGCAGAAGAATTGGCAGAATCTGCAGGAGTAAGTTTGGGTGATTTGATCAATTTGAACGTGTACTCTTATGGCAATCCCCAACCAATGTATGAAAGCAAAGGCGGAGGTTATTCAGCAGATATGAGTGCGGCTCCGATCGCTTCAGGACAATTGCTGATCACTGCCGAAGCAAATTTGACCTATAGCATCAAATAAAATAAATAAAACAAAACACAACATAAAAAAGCCGGTGAGAAAATCACCGGCTTTTTATAATAAAATTCGTTAATCTTTCCAGCGTATTTTCCCCTTGTGAGTTTTTAGGGTGATATCGCAAAGAACGGAATAGGAAAATAAGACGAATAATAATAGGATATTCTCGAAAAATTTATCGTCCTTTTTAAAAAGTTCTATACCAAAAGGACATCTCTATTTCTTAAAAAAACCAGAGAATGGTATAAAAGCTGATACATGCCGCCCATAACCAGGAATCAATTCGGTCCATAAAACCGCCGTGACCAGGCAGTAAATTGCTGGAATCCTTTACATTAAATTGTCGTTTTAACATACTTTCACCCAGGTCACCGAGTGGTGTTAGTATGCCCAAGGCAGTTCCCAAAATCAACCCATTCGTTAGCGTTATCGCATCCGTTTGGGTGTGCCATAATAAGCCCAACCCTGCTCCGCCTATAATGCTAAATAAAACACCCCCTAAATAGCCCTCCCAAGATTTTTTTGGGCTCACCCGAGGTGCCATTTTATTTTTACCGAATCGCACTCCAATAAAATAAGCTCCAGCATCACCGATGCCCACAGTTGGGATCGTTAATAATATCCACCATAATCCATCAGGCAGCATTCGTAATGAAATCAAGTAGCTGCCTAACCAGCCGATATATAATATGCCACCCAATGTAATGCCAAAATCAATTGAAGCGTGTTCTCGTTTGAGCTCATAACTGAGGGTGTGAAAAGCCATAGCAGCCATAATGGAAAGCGCTAAAATAATATCGCTGCCTTCAAAGGAAAAAAGATAACGAAAAAAAACTAATAAAATAACACTTGCGAAAAGTACGGGAGCATTCGGTGAATATCCCCCCAATTGGTATAAATGCCAATATTCCCAGGCTGCGACTGCCAAAACAACTGCTATAAAAAAGGTAAAGAACCATCCCCCCAGCACGATAAAACCGACACCGATGGGGATGATGATAGCTGCGGTCAGTAACCGCTTATTGAGCATTCTTTTCTACATCCTCACCACAGACGGAAATTTTTCCATATCTTCGATCTCGATTGCTATAAGAAATCAATGCTTTTAACAATTCTTCTCGGTCAAAATCTGGCCATAAGGTGGGGGTAACATACCATTCCGCATAGGATGATTGCCAGATTAAAAAGTTGCTGATACGCATTTCCCCGGATGTGCGAATGATGAGGTCTGGGTCAGGAATGCCGGCAGTGAATAAGTAACTGCTGACTAATTTATCTGTTACATCATCGGGAGAAACGCCATCTTTGATGATTTGTTTGATAGCACAATTAATTTCATCTCGCCCTCCATAATTCCAAGCGATACAAAGGGTTAGGCGTTTGTTGTTTTCAGTTAATTCAACCGACTGTTGGACTTTTTCACGGAGCCCTTTTTCGAGCCGCTCTAACCGTCCAATGTGTTTTAACCTGACGCCTTCTTGGTGAAGTTCTGCCAGTTCGCTATCTAGGACTTCTTCCAGAATGTGCATTAATCCTTCTACTTCATCGCTAGGACGTTCCCAGTTTTCGGTTGAAAAAGCGTAAATGGTAAGGTAAGGAATGCCAAATTCAACAAAAGCGCGGATTGTGCGGCGTAAATTTTCAGTCCCAGCTCGATGTCCTGATAAACGAGGTAGGCCGCGGTTTTTTGCCCAGCGGCCATTCCCATCCATAATAATCGCAATGTGATTTGGTTTTTTTTCTGGAATTAAACCCGTTAGTTCATCCATTGATAAGTTTATACTTCCATGATTTCTTCGGTTTTCTTTTGTCCGATTTCTTCAATTTGTTCGATGAAACGATCTGTAACTTTTTGCAGTTCTTCTTCTGCTCGTTTGAGGTCGTCTTCGGAAATCATTTTTTCTTTTTCAAAATCCCGCAAGTCTTTAATTAAATCACGGCGCACATTACGACAGGAGATCCTTGCATCCTCAACACGGTTGCTGACTAATTTTGATAATGATTTACGGCGATCTTCTGTCATAACAGGAATCATTAATCGGATGACTTTACCATCATTATTGGGGTTAATACCCAGGTCAGATGAGATGATCGCTTTTTCAATCGCCTTGATAGTGGAAGGATCGAATGGGCGAATCAACAATTGACGTGGTTCAGGAACACTTACAGTAGCTAATTGATTCAATTGGGTGGGTGCACCATAGTATTCCACTTCAAGTTTATCAACGAGGGCCGGGTTTGCACGACCGGTACGAATACCTGAAAGATCATCTTCAAGGCTCTTAATAGCTCCTTGCATGCGTGATTCAGCATCTTTGATTGTTTCCTTAATCACGATACCTCCTTATAAATGCACACGATTATGATTTTATTAGTTTGAATTTAGAAAAATTGGAGGACTATCTCCAATTTCACAACAATTTAAGGATACCTTATTTTCTAAAAAAAATCTACAAAAATGGAATTTGAATGATCAGGAAAGAGCAGATAATATTTCAATCATGGGATGAAATTATAACTGCAGACACGTCTTCAATACAGACGTACTCTAAATTACAAGTGGTTTATTATCAGTACCTACAGAGTTTTTAACAACTAATTTTAGTTTGGACGAACTGCAATTGAAGAATGTAAAAATGTTCAGTTGGATTCATCAACCTAAAAAGACCCAACTCAAACTTCTGGTTGGGCCTGATTTATGAAAAGAAATTACTTGTTTACCAATGGGAAATAGGTCTTAAATGGGATAAAGACGCGCACGCCTACCCCTGTTGGTGTTACTTGCGAGGTTGATCCCCAATTAAGTTGCTGAAGAGAAAGATCACTCAAATCTACAATAGAAACAAATCGCTGAGGGAATGATGTGCTATCCAGGCTGTCATTAGCATATGTCATATACGCTATGCCTTCATAGACAGCTAGACAATCTGTTCCCTGATACTGATCGGTGGTATTGAACAATAAATCAACAGATTGGCTGTTATCAAACACAATATCTCCGGTGCCATTCATATCAAACATGTACAGGCTGTCATTAAGCAATGTCGTTTGAGGGGAAGCAGATTCGTCATAAGAAGCGCCATTGTTTCCCAATGCATAGGCCTTACTGCCGTCCCGATTAAAGTCAAAACTTTGCATTACCCGTGGCAAACCACTGAGGACATCGATAAATTGCACCTGACCAGGAGAGGTAATTTGGTAAACACCAACGGCATACAGGTTTTGATAAGTTGTTTGAGTCGTATCAACATAATTTAACCCATCCGAAACCAAAACCGTGCTTTCATCCGGAGCGATGGTGACATTTATTGGGTTAAACCGTTGATAATTTTCCTCATCACTCAAAGCGACGTCTCCATCTACATTTAAGAAATACTTGTGACTTCCGTAATATGTCATAGCGCCGTTTGACCATAAACGAATGGTATGGACAGCATGATTAATGGCATCAGCAACCACAATCGTTCCTGCGTTGTTTACAGCAATTGCGCTGGCATATCCATAAACCGGATCATTATCAATATCACGTTCAAATGTAGGTAAAACTAATTGGTATACTAATTTGCGCTGATGAATACTTACTACAGATACACTTTCTGCACTTACGAGGGCAAAACGGCCATCCGGGGTAATTGCCAAATCATTAATTGAGGAAAATAATTGAACCGAATCAAGGTAAACCGGTGCAGTCGGATCGGATAGATCAATAAAATGCACCAATCTCAGATCGCGCTCAACAAGCAAAACCGTTTGCCCGTCTGGGGTGACGGATACATCAAAAACTGAAGAATTAATAGGAAACCCACTTCCTTCGTCGTATTGGCGTAATTCATTTACCAAAAATGGACCGTACACAGATTGGTCTTCACTATAGATTGTGTAAATGGCTGGTGTAACCAATGCACCATAAATAGGGTCAATGATCTCTTCGTTGCTGGCGACAACCACCCATCCCGGACCGGACAAGATCCCTGCAGAGGCTTGAACCACCGTGGTTTGAAATGGTAATACAAAAGAAAGAAGCAGTAAGATCACAAACAACCTTCTAATCATTATGTTCTGTTTTAATACAGGTTTCATTAGTTCACTTCCTCAAGAATTGTCGATAATCGGATATGATTTTTTACTTTTATTAAAATAATTCGTATTTACTTTGAAATAATTGGCAGATAAATTTCAACCGGAATAAACTGCCGTACCGTAAGCCCTATGGGGGTAATCTCTTCGGTAAGACCCCAATCCACATCTGTTAATGTAAATGACTGCAAATCAACCACAGATAAAGTGCGATTAGGATATTCTTCAAGCATAATACTTATGGTGGGATATGTAAGGTAAGCTTTTTGATCAAAAAAAGCGATCGTATCCACCCCAAATAATTGGCTGGATGTGTAATGAGAGAGTTCTGTTGATTGGGTGTCATTAAATTGAACGTTCCCGGAACCTAAGATATCCATCACAAACAATCCATCATTTAGATTCGTACATCCGAAAACAGAATCCACGAATTGGCAATCGGTAACACTACCGTTACCATGCATGTAGGCTTTGTCACCGGTTTCATTAAACACAATACTCTGCATGGCGTGGGAAAGTCCGTTGACCACCTCGACAAACTCAATTACTCCCGGTGAGGTAATGCGGTATACACCGACACTATATTGATGATCATAAATATCCAGGCTGTCATCATAATATGCGGTCGCATTGGAAACCAAAACGGTAACCCCATCCGGAGCAATAGCAACATTAACAGGACCAATTCGAAAGTCATCACTTGTTAGATTAAAAATCACTTCTCCGGTCTTGCTCAAATAATATTGGTGGGAACCCAAGTATGTTAAACGACCATCTTCATCCAGCAGCAAAGAATGAACAGCATTACCAAAATAATCGGCAATAATCACTGTTCCATTGTCACTTACAGCAACTGCATTAGCATAAGCATCAAAAAATACGTTTGGTACAGAACTCTCCACCCTTGGTAAAACCATTTGATAAACTACTTCTTGCTGGGCAATATTGATTACGTAAACATACTTGGTAAATCCGCCATCGGAAATCAAAGCATATTTTCCATCACTGCTGATGGCGATATCTTCCGCAAACATATCAAGTTTAACGGAACCCAAATAAACTGGTGGCCTGGGAATTGGCTTCGATACATCAATAAAATGAATGAGTCCATTGCCAAAATCTGAAACCAATGCTGTAAACCCATCGGGAGTAAGGGTCACATCAAAAATTTGACTCCCCGTGGGAACTCTAGGATCAAGGGATTCATCATAAACCATCAGTTCATCGATTAAAAACGGTCCATATTTAATATTCGAGCCTGTATTTACTACATAAATAGCCGCAGCATCAATTTCACGCTCATTAACGATAATACTTTCATTGCTGGCTACAATAACCCATCCGGGACCGTCTGTTATCCCCACATCTTCCTCAGCAGAAACTGGCTTGGGGACCGCGGCCACCCCAACAACGATAAGCAGGGTTAAACTTAAGACCAACTTAAAAACAAAATGTTTCATGAATCGGCTCCTTAATATAAATTCGATTTGAACGATCAGCCCCTATGGAAAGTATATTTATCGATAGAAAAATGTCAATTCATTTTGAGTAACAAAAACAAAATGTCCAGAAAAAAACCCAATTTAAAATTAAAAAAATTATTAATAAAGTTACTTCGAATCAGTTATTGACTCTCAAGAATATTTGTTCTATAATAGAACAAATATTCTGAAAGGTGAGATATGACTGAATTAACTTTTGATCAAAATTTTGTGAAGAAAAACGAGAGAATTCTCGATTATGTCCGTAAAAATAATCTCATGAAAGATTATCGTGAGTATTCACTCGATGATTTGTTGACGAAATACCAACATTTACCAGAAAAAACTGCTCTTTTGGGACTAGCAGGCCAAGATTCACCTGTATTATTTGATTTAGAAGATACAAAACCGCAGTCAATTCTTTTTGCTAATGATCATTTACCTTCTTTACGCAGATTAATGATGGTGATGATTAATTCGATCACTCAATACAATCGCCCGGATCAAATCCAATACTTAATTGTTTCAGAGTATCCTGATAAATGGACAGAATATATTCAAAAATTTGATCCGCAGTTTGATTTTTGTAGTGGAATCGTGGGTGGATATGAAACCGTGGCAGAGGATTGGGTATTGTATTTGTCGCAATTGGCAGATGCCCGTCACCATGGAAGGCAATTAGGTCCAACCATTCTGTTTTTTATGGATGACCTTAACCAATTGGAACAATTGGATGTTCAGGTTCGTCTTAATTATGAATGGTTAGTACGAAATGGTGCAAAAGTCCAAGTTTGGCCTTTAGCAGGGATTAATTTAGAAAATCAGTTGGTTATGGAGAAATATGGTCAGCAATTTAAAACACGGATTATCGGGCAAACTGATGAAAAAGTATTGTTGCCATATAAAAAAGCATTCCCACCTGCCTTGATCAACCAACTAAAGCCTAACCGTAACTTTATGACGAGAATTGGTTCTGAATGGATTCAGTTTTGGGTACCAAAATTGCACAGTTAAACCATGCGGAGGCAAAAAAATGACTACAGGTATGTTTTGGTTCGATCAAGAAAAATCTAAATCAATCCAGGAACGGATTTTTAACGCAGCGATTTACTTTCAAGAAAAGTTCGGTATCTTTCCTACGGTATGTTATTTAAACCCGGAAAACAAATTTACCGGGTTTACTGAAAATTTTCATATTGAGATTTTATATACTGGAAGCATTCAGCCAAATCATTTATGGCTCGGTGTGAAGGAGTAATTAATCTAATTTTAAACCTTTAATGACAGGCAACATATCAAAAAGTATTTCTTTGTACCCGTAACAATTTAGAATGGTGGTTTTATTAAGTTTTGTCTCGACAACCGCATCATTTCGATAAACATGAATATGTCCATGCAAATGATAGGTTGGTTGAAATACACGATTAAGCCAATTAAATGCTTTTATTCCGGTATGTGGTAAATCATCTTGATCATGGATTTTATACGGGGGAGCATGGCTGATAAATAAATCGAGATATCGATCAAATCTGACCTTGTTAAGCAGCAATTGCGGTACCAATTGAAATACCATTCCCCACATATCATTTTGGCTGTATTGGTAGGGTCCATTGTTATATTTTAAGCAACCTTCAATACCGGCGATTAATACACCTGTATCATCGATTTTTATTTTTTTATGAACATTAATAGCACCCCAAGGATAACTTCTTTCCCCAGCAGTGGTGATTTCAATTTTATTGGCATGATTTCCATTAACATAATATAGGGGAACATTTAACATAGAAATTATATATTCCAGGTAATAATGGGGTAAATCACCACAGCTGATAATCAGGTCTACATCAGAAAAACGTTCGCTGATCCGAGGTTGATAAATATAACCTAATTCAATGTCACTGACTGCCAGGATCTTCATTCACTTATTTTACCTGAAACTTCTTATCCAATTCCAACCACATAAGCGACTGCTGTGGTCTTATTATGACTAATGCTGATCGACCATATTTTTATTCCCAGTTGGTTAGAGCGCTCCAATGCTTTTTGATGGAGGTGAAGAATTGGTTCCCCTTCATCTCCTTTAAGAATCTCAATATCTTGCCAGTGAATTTCACCGATACCACTCCCCAATGCTTTAGAGACAGCTTCTTTCGCTGCAAATCTTCCTGCTAACGTTGCCTGATTCTCCCCACATATTTCTTTTTCACGTGTGGTGTAAACTCGGTCCAAAAACCTTGTTTTTATTTTTGGTTCCAAATCTACCAGACGGGATATTTCGATCAGATCAACCCCTGTTCGTAGTATTGAAATACTCATGAAGATTCTCCAGTTAACGGAGGGCCAGCACTTATGATTACCATTGATTCAGGGTCAAGATATTTTTTTGCAACTTGTTGAATATCTTGCTGGCTAAATCGTTCAATTCTCTGAGGATATTCTCTTAAGTAATTAAATCCCAATTGGAATCGTTCCATTTTAATAATAGCACTGGCGACACCGTTATTGGATTCTACAGAAAGCGGCAGCCACCCAATGTAATTTGCTTTGGCATCTGCTAATTCTTCTTCTGTGACACCTGAGTTAACAAAAGAGGAAACTTCTTGTTTAATAATAGAAATGGCTTTTTCAACATTATTCGGGTGCAGCCCTGCAGAGATCTCCCATGAACCACCTTGTGTCCAGGCATTTAGACTGGTAGAAGCATGGTAGGCTAATCCCGATTTTTCACGTACTGCGGAGCCAATTCTGCCCATCATACCAAATTGTCCCAGAATATTATTTGCCAGGGAAGCAGCTAAAAAATCCTCCGATGTGCGTGAAGGACCATAATTTCCCATAATTAAGTCAACTTGTACTTTTCCCGGGATCGGCAGATGTACTCTAACAGGTTCCGTGATGACTGGAATGGAAGGGATTTCAGGCGGATTCACATACTCAGGGTTCTTCCATCCACCTAGGATTTTATACACCAATTCCGTTGCTTGTGCTGCGTGAATTGCACCAACAATACAGATGACCATTCCGTGGGGACTGTAAGTTTGTTTGTGAAATCGTGAAAGGTCGTTTCGAGTAATATTCAATACGGTCTCGAAATAACCATCTTCAGGAATGCCGTAGGGATGATCTTTAAATAAAATCTCATCAAATTTCATTGAAGCCTGGTCTGCGGTATCCTGCTGGCGCATTTGCAAACCGGTTAAAAATTGTGCTTTTAACCGCCGGAATTGCCGGGGCGGGAAAACAGGCCATTGAAGACAATCAGATAAGGTGTTTAACAATAAATCCAAATCTTCTACCAATGCTCTCCCGCCGAAGCCTGTCGTTTGAACGCTGGCTCCGAACCCAAAGCTAGCTCCGGCCGACTCCAAGTCGCTATAAATCCGTTGAAAACGGCGATTAATAGTGCCATTCATTAATCCATACGAAGTGAATAATGCCAGACCATACTTATTCGGTGGATCAAGCTGGCTTCCGGTTTGCAAATATCCGCTGATAACAACTGAAGGGCTGTTAAAATTTTCACTGCATAATACCGTAATACCATTGGGTAAAACTGTGCGGTTGATGGTATCTTCACCGGGAAGATGTTTCCAATTAATTTCCATCATGCAGTTTCTCCTATGGGTTCTTTCGTAGGAATATATATTCCTACCACTCGATTTTCCGGGTTTAGATATTTTTCAGCCACATAACGGATATCCGCTGGTTTAATGGCTTCGAGCCGATTAAGATAAGTCGTAAACCACTCGTAATTTGCAAACATTTCGGAATAACCCAACCAGAAGGCCTGATTGGTGATGTTCTCAAAACCATAAGCAAATAGTGCCCGCGCTTGTTTGATTGCTCGTTCGATCACCGGCCGCCGGATTCGACGATTGATAATACGATCCACCTCTTGATCAAGCGCTTTTATCACGGTCTCAGGTTTTTGTTCCGGATGGATCGTTATGGTCAGTTCGTAAATAAAGGGATCCATCGTAGCTTGTAATCCGCCGTATATGGAGATCGCTAAATCTTTTTCTACCAGACTTTTGTAAAGACGACTGGTTTTATTGGTGGTTCCTCCACCACCAAACATATTTAAGCTGGCTGGTCCGCTGAGAAGACTATCAAGAATGGTGTAAGCCGAAAAATCGGGGTGGTTTGCGGCAGGGGCACGATATGCAATTTGAACAAAACAGGTATCGCCAGGGCCACTGATTAGTATCTCTTTTTTGCTTTTTATAATCTCTTCAGGCTGGATAAATTGTGGCTTCAAATCTCTGGCTGGTTTATCAGCATATAAGGAATTTAATTTATCAATCATAATATGCGAATCAAAATCTCCAGCCATCGTAATGTGTGCATTGCCAGGGTGGTAATAGCGGCGATAATGTTGGTAAAGATCATCTCGGTTGATTCGGTTAAGATCTTCTGTTGTACCAATAACTTCATGTTTATATGGATGATTTTCAAATGAAGCCGCCACAACAGCAGTGTTTAAGCGTAAGATTGGTTCGTTTTCTTTCCCTTCTTTTTCAGACAAAATTACGGTTCGTTCGGAATCAACTTCTTTCTGGTCAAAAACGCTATTAAACATTCGATCAGCCTCTAATTCCATTGCGACATTTATTTTGTCGGCAGGCATCGTTTCAAAGTAAGTGGTCCAATCCAGGTGAGTAAAGGCATTCCAGATTCCACCTTCTCGGGAAATGAGTTGGTCCATTTTTGAACCTGGAAATCGATGGGTGCCCTTAAACTGCATATGTTCAACCCAATGGGAGATACCCGTTTTACCGGGTGTTTCATAACGAGAACCAATCCGGTACCATACCCAATGGCTAATGATTGGTGCGGTATGGATTTCTTTTAAGAAAATGGTTAACCCATTATCCAGGGTTGTTTTTACAACGGGATTTTGCATTTTTCCTCAATCATACGCCTGGAAAAGCCAGGCGCAAAATGCTCCGGGATTTTTGCCACAAAAAACTTCCATCCAAGAATCCGGCAGTTTTTCCAGGGTTTGAAGATATGGGTCAACAACTTCCTGAAGGCCAGTAAAAGGGGTGTGAAGGTCGGATTGGTTAAGGGGGATATCGACAGCAACATCGAGGTCAATCGGAATTTCCTGATCCACCGGAACGACAAGTGTCAAATTGATCGGTAAGGTTGAACCAGCTGGTAAACGAATATCTGCCATCGCATAATCTATTTTTAAACCGCTGTTTGGTGTAAAGAGATCATAAATTTCCGCGTTATTGATATAGACATCCTGACTTAACTGCACTACGGTTTCCTGTTGAATTTGCAGATCAAAATTAGCACGAACAGTTTGATTTTCGACAGGAATAGTAGTTGTGATATGGGCTTCATCCATAGCGGCAAAATTGTTTGCCAATCCCCCTAAAAGTTGATTTTGAACCAAGTTTTTAATTTCAAAAATCTGGCTGCCAAGCCCTAATAAAATGGCGATTAAGATGGCATTGATGAACAATGAGATGATACTTACGATGGTCCAGAATGGCGGACCCCATCGATATGTACGATTGGCGGACCGTTTTACAAAGGCGCTTCTCGATTGAATAGGGGTTTTATCATTCATAATAATTTTCCTGAGTTTATACTTTGCTTTCAATATAGCATAAGGTTGACCAATTATAAAAGTAAATCCGGTCACAGGAATTTCTTTTTTTTGATAAAATAATGCATCCCATCACAGCAGAATAAAATCTCAAATTGTTAATGTGATTATGTGAAACGAATGAGATCGTTGGAAGTGTAATTAAACCATATTACGATTAGTTTCAAAGAATTGTGAAATTTGGTTATAATTAATCCAATAACTCAACAGTTCCAAATTATCCCCTTTATGAAAGGCTCATTATGAAACCAGCTAGTAATTTTTGTGTTGCCGTTATCGGTGCAGGACCAGCAGGATTATTTGCAGCAAAAGAGTTAGCAGAACAAGGTGTTCATGTATTTTTGTTAAATCGTGATGTAAAACCAGGCGGGTTAGCAGAATATGGCATTTATCCTGATAAACATAAGTTAAAAGATGGTTTGCGAAAACAATTTAATTCGATAATTGAAATGCCAGAAGTTGAATATTTTGGAAATTTTGAAATCGGAGAACATGGGGATATGCGGCTCAATGAATTGCGAGATATGGGGTTTGATGCAGTTTTAGTGGCTGTTGGGGCACAGGGAACAAAATGGTTGGGGCTAGAAGGTGAATCTTTGGAGGGAGTGTACCACGCCAAGGACATTGTTTATTATTACAACCAACTTCCGCCGTTTAGTATGCGCGATTATGCAATTGGAAAAAATGTTGCCATTATTGGCGTTGGTAATGTGATGATGGATATCGCCCGATATCTAATCTCTGAAAAACATGTTGAGTCGGTAACTGCAATTGCCAGACGTGGTCCGGCGGAAATTAAATTCACTAAAAAAGAACTTGAGTATGTAATCCAAAACTTGGATTTTGACGATTTTCATCAAGAGATAAACCGTTTTACGCCATTAATGGAGTCGATTGGTCAAGATCCGCAAAAAATAATTTCCTTTTTTGATTCGGCAATGATAAAAGCCGAAGAAACAAATTCCGACACAAAATTTAAAATTCGATTTTTACTTTCTACTAAGAGTATCCAGGGTGATGAAGATGGGCGTGTCAATGGTATGGTTGTGGAAGAAAATACCTTAGTTGTGGCAAATGGTGATACCAAAGCTCGCGGAACAGGAAAACTCTCCGTTTTACCGTGCGATACCGTCATCTTTGCGATTGGTGATAAGGTTGATCCTTCTTTTGGATTACCAGTAAACTACACAGAATATTTTAAAAACATGAAACCGAAATATGCTTGTGATGGTGTTTCCTATGAGAGTTTTGATCCCTCCTTAAATGAAAATGTAGAAGGTGTTTTTCTGGCAGGATGGGCTCGAGAAGCAAGTAGTGGTTTGGTTGGAACGGCACGCAGGGATGGGGTAACGGCAGTTAAATGTATGATGAAATATTTAGAGGAAAAGCCAAACAATTCGCCAAAAGATATTGATAAAATCCGCAAAAAATTCTTGGAAAACAAAGATACCATCGTTACGGAATTGGACTTAAAAACTTTACAATTGGAAGAGATGCGAATTGCCGCGGAACGTGGTTTACCTTCTTACAAATTTTCAACCAATGCAGAAATGATATCCGTGATTAAGCATAAAGTTGCCTCTTGATTGTTTTAGCTATAAACCATTAAATAAAATCAATGGTACTTGCATAATAAAAAAACCTATTCGGTAGATGACGTCTCAGCAGTAAATTAAGAAAAAAACAGAGGAACAGAGAATGATCTGTTTTTCTGTATTTTTTTAATGTGAACAATCCTATTTCAGGCATGAAGAAACGAACGGTTTTGTAGTATGTATTTTCTGATGCCAAAAAAATGCCCCAAAGTTTTAATTAGATCTTTGTGAGAAAAATTGCTTGTTCATGAGGTTCATCTTGCCGGTTGTAACTTTTGAACAAAAAAAACATCGAATTATTGTAAAAGGTGCTGTTTGTAAACAAAAATTTGTTTGGTTAAACTATTTATAAAGCATACAACACACTACGGACTTTGCTTAGAGTGAAGCAGGTTCGATCAATTGATTGACCACAGGAGGATAAAATTTATGGGTTTGTCCAGTGAAATTAAAAAAGAGATGTACTGGATGATGGTGTTATCTCGCAAGTTGGATGAAAGAGCTTGGATATTGCACCGACAGGGAAAAATTGCATTTCATATTTCTGGTATTGGTCATGAAGCAGCGCAAGTTGGCGCTGCTTATGCGTTAAAACGTGGTTACGATTGGGTAACCCCTTATTACCGTGACTTAGCTTTGATGGTTTGTTTGGGATTAACGCCTGAGGAATTCATGCTTAGTTTGATGGGAAAAGTGGGTGAACCAAGCTCCGGATCCAGGCAGATGCCCAGTCATTTTGGATTACGACGAGCCAATGCGGTTTCACATTCTGCACCCGTGGCAACCCAGGCTCCTCACGCAGCCGGTATTGGTTTAGCAATCAAAATGAAAAAGGAAGACAAGGTAGTATTAACCACCATTGGCGAAGGTTCCACGTCGCAAGGAGAATGGTATGAAGCTGTGAATTGGGCGGCTATTCATCATTTGCCAGTAATCTTTTTGGTGGAGAACAATCAATATGCGATATCTGTTCCGCCAGAAAAACAAATGGCGGTTCCTAGTTCTGCGGATAAAGCTTGTGGTCTGGGTTTACCTGGGGAAACAGTAGACGGAACGGATGTTTTTGCTGTTTACGAAACGATTCATCGTGTGATTGAAAAAGCACGTTCAGGGGGAGGCCCTGCCTTGATTGAAGCACGTATGTATCGTATTACACCGCATTCCTCTGACGATGATGACCGAACCTATCGTTCCAAGGAAGAAGTGGACGAAAATAAAAAGAAAGATCCGATTTTATTAGCCAGAACCCGCCTGATTGAAGAAGGCATAATAACCGAACAAGAAGCTGACGAGATGGATAAAAAAGCAAAAGATATGGTTACAGAAGCCGTAAAACGCTCGGAAGAAGCCGCTTATCCCAATGCTGAAGAGGCTAGCTACCCTGTGTATGTTGAGGAGGTGCAGCATGCCTGAAAAAACTTTGGTTGAAGCTGTGCGAGATGCCATGGATGAAGAAATGGCCCGAGATGAAAACGTGTTTGTGGTTGGTGAGGATGTAGGACAACGGGGCGGCGTTTTCCGTGCTACGGTGGGATTGTTTGATAAATATGGTGGGGAGCGTGTTATCGATTCACCACTTGCTGAACTTTCCATCGTAGGGGTGAGTATTGGGGCTGCATTGTATGGAATGAAACCGATTGCTGAAATCCAATTTGGTGATTTTATTTTCCCAGCCATGAATCAAATCGTGAGCGAAGCCGCAAAAATGACTTATCGTTCTAATGGGGAGTGGACAGTTCCAATGGTGATTCGCGCCCCTTATGGAGGAGGTATTGGGGGTGGATTATATCACTCCCAGAGTATTGAAGCATTTTTTACCCATGTGCCTGGTCTGAAAGTTGTTATTCCTTCAAATCCGTATGATGCAAAGGGATTGTTAAAATCTGCAGTCCGGGATCCAAATCCAGTTATTTTTATGGAACCTAAAAAAGGTTACCGCTTAATACGCGGAGAAGTGCCTGATGAGGAATTTTTGGTGCCAATTGGGCCGGCTAAAATTAGCAGGTCTGGTAGTGATTTGTCGATTTTTGCCTATGGGATGATGCATTATTATGCGATGGCAGCAGCAGAACAACTTGAAAAAGAGGGTATTTCTGCCGAAGTGATCGATTTGCGGACACTTTATCCGGTGGATCGCCAAACGATTTTAGAATCAGTAAAACGAACCGGTAAAGCATTGATTGTCCATGAGGATAATTTAACAGGTGGTTATGGTGGAGAAATTGCCGCGATAATTGCGGAGCACGCTTTCACCGATTTGGATGCACCTGTGCGGCGGTTAGCAGGGCCGGATGTGCCCGGGGTACCATTTAGTCATCCGATGCAGGAATGGTTTATGGTCAATGAAGAAAAAATCGCTGATGCTGCTCGAAAATTGGCGCAATATTAAACCCGCCGGTTAAAACAAAGGTAAAAGGAGAAAATATGGCAACCAAAGTGGTTATGCCCCAACTGGGCGAATCGGTTGTTGAAGGAACTGTAATGAAATGGCTTCGTCAGGAAGGGGAAGCCATTGAAGAATTTGATTCATTGTTAGAAGTGGAATCCGCAAAAGTTAATACCGAAATTCCGAGCCCTGCCGATGGTGTGCTCTTAAAAATTCTTGTTCCAGAAGGGACAACGGTAAACGCGGGTACGATCATTGCCTGGGTGGGAGAACCTGGAGAAGTTATTCCAATGGAGGAATCTGGAGAACCTTCTCCTCAATCTATGATGGAAAAACCTTCCAAAAAGGAAACAGAAACAACAACTTCACAAGATGTCAGACCGGCAGAACAAAAAGTGGGTCGAGATAGGGATTTAGGTTTTATTTCTCCCGTTGTGGCTAAATTGGCTCGAGAAAAACATGTTGATTTATATCAAATCAACGGGACTGGACAGGGCGGTAGGATCACCAAAAAAGATGTGTTAAATTTTCTGGAAACCAAATCACAGGATTCCACCACGGAACCTGAAGTTGCTGCTTGGGAGACGCCGGGAGAAGGTGACTTATTCCGACCAACAGAATTACAATTCCCCGATCGATTCAAAAAATCTTCCCAAGAAGAACAAAAAGATAAAATCTCACCACAGGTTTTATCACATGCTGCGATAAAAGAAGACAAACTTGTTCCACATTCAAATATGCGGCGCTCTATCGCGGCGCACATGGTAAAGAGTGTTAGCACCGCTCCCCATGTTACAACGGTGATGGAAGCAGATTTAAGTGCAGTTGTACGACATCGTGCGTTTTATAAAGAAAAATACGCTCAAGAGAATGTTCGCTTAACCTTCACCCCTTATTTTATGTTAGCGAGTGTGGCTGCATTAAAAGCCTATCCGATGGTGAACTCTTCTTGGCAGGAAGATGGTATCCTTCTTCGCAAGGCAATTCATATGGGTATGGCTACCTCTCTCGGTGAAGAGGGTTTAATTGTGCCTGTAATAAAACATGCGGATAATTATTCTTTGATGGGAATGGCCAGGGTGGTGAATGACCTGGGCGATCGAGCTAAAAACCACCAACTCAAACCAGACGAAGTATTAGGTGGTACTTTTACCATAACCAATCATGGTACATCTGGCTCCTTGTTTGCAACCCCCATTATCAACCAACCTCAATGTGCGATATTAGGCGTGGGCATCATCAAAAAGCGGGCTGTCGTGATTCAAGATGCGATAGCCATCCGGCCTATGGTATACCTATCATTAACTTTTGACCATCGAATTCTGGATGGTGCTTCGGCGGACGGGTTTTTAGCAGAAATTGTTAAAAATTTGGAAACCTGGACATAAAAAGAACCGTGGAGATTATATTCAGCAATTTGTAAGTAGATTTGTAATAAATGGTTGACAATGAATAACAACTCCGAGGTTAAATTTGTTATAATCGCAGAGGTCAAAATAAAACTACAGGAAATTATTCCTATAAATTATCATGAAAGAAGGTTACTATGAGCGAGTATGATGTCGTCGTCGTTGGGGCAGGGCCTGGTGGATATGTGGCTGCAATTCGAGCATCTCAACTAGGTTTAAAAACAGCCATTATTGAAAAACAATGGTTGGGTGGTGTCTGTTTAAACGTGGGTTGTATTCCATCCAAGTCATTGTTAAAAAATGCTGATGTTGCCCATACATTACGAAAAAGAGGTAAAGAATTCGGTTTTAAATTCGACAATTTAGAATTAGATTTTAGCGCTGCTGTCAAAAGAAGCCGCCAGGTTTCCAATCGATTGGTTAAAGGCGTTGGCTTTTTAATGAAAAAGAACAATATTGATGTTTTTATGGGAACAGCGAAGTTGACCGCTAAAGACAAACTGGTCGTGACGGATGAAGAAGGAAAAACCGAGGCATTAAGTGCAAAAAATATCATCCTATCGACAGGGGCGCATTCCGCCAGCATCCCTGGTGTGGAGGTTGATGGCGAAAAAGTGGTGTCATATCAGGAAGCAATTTTACAAACTCACCAGCCAAAATCCGTTGTGATTATTGGTGCAGGTGCAATTGGGGTAGAGTTTGCCACTGTGTGGAATAGTTATGGTACTGATGTGACGATTGTGGAAATGTTGCCACGAGTCGTTCCGCTTGAAGATGAAGAAATTGGTATTGAATTGGGGAAAGCGTTTAACAAACAGGGGATTAAAACACTAACCAATCATCGCGTTCAAAAAGTTGAGAAGACAGACGATGGTGTCCGCGTAACCGTATCCAATGATTCAGGAGAAACCGTTCTCGAAGCGGAACAAGCATTAATGGCGATTGGTTTCCGCCCCAACAGCAAAGGGTTGGGATTAGAAGAAATTGGCGTAGAATTGGATGGCCGCGGTTTTGTAAAAATTGACGACCGTATGGCTACCAATGTGCCTGGTATCTGGGCAATTGGAGATTTGACAGGAAAATTATTATTAGCTCATGTCGCCTCCACACAGGGTATTGTTTGTGCCGAAAATATCGCTGGTGCTGAAACAGTGACATTAGATTATCGTATGATGCCCCGCGCAACCTATTGCCACCCGCAGGTAGCTTCTTTTGGCCTAACGGAAGCCCAAGCCAAAGAAGAAGGTTACGAAATCAAAGTTGGGCGCTTCCCTTTCCAGGTCAATGGAAAAGCACTTGGATTAGGCGAATCACCCGGATTTGTTAAGATTATATCTGATGTGAAGTATGGTGAGATTTTAGGAGCACATCTGATTGGTCCGGAAGTTTCGGAATTATTACCAGAGTTAACCCTGGCACAAAATATGGAGCTCACTGCTGCAGAAATCAGCAGAAACGTGCATGCACATCCAACATTGAGTGAAGTATTGATGGAAGCTGCCCATGATGTTGAAGGCCATATGATCCACATGTAGTATTTGTTAAAAATATTAATAAAATACCAACACCTTGCGAGTAAAATAGTACTTGCAGGGTGTTCATTTTTAATTGGAAAATTTATCACTGTGCTATAATTTTTCACCGGAAAGGTGTATTAAGGATAAAGATATGTTGCAAAAAATCGCAAAAGCATTTGGATATGATCCACAGAAAAAAGAAATATTAGATCTGTCAGAAATAGCGGCAGAGATTAACGATCTGGAACCAAAATTTGAAAAATATTCTGACCAGGAATTATCAAACCAGACCAATATTTTTCGTCAACGATTGGCAGACGGTGAGACCCTGGATGACTTAATGGTTGAAGCTTACGCTGTTGTACGGGAAGTTAGCAAACGGACGCTCGGATTACGCCATTATGATGTGCAAATGATAGGTGGAATTGCCATGCACCGCGGGACTATTGCAGAAATGCGAACCGGAGAAGGAAAAACCCTGGTTGCGACTCTGCCAATTTACTTAAACGCACTTACCGGCCGTGGGGTGCATTTAATCACTGTAAACGATTACCTGGCACGCCGTGATGCACGCTGGATGGCACCGATTTATCGCTTTTTAGGCTTATCCGTTGGGGTACTGCAAATGGCTAACCGAACTGAAAATGGCAGAAAAGCATTCTTAATCGACCTTGAAAAAACCTCCTCTTTTGAGGATCAGGACCAGCTGGAGCTGGTCGATCGTAAAGAAGCATACCTGGCTGATGTGACGTATGGGACCAACAGCGAATTTGGATTTGATTTTTTGCGAGATAATTTAGCAAATCGGTTAGAAAACAGGGTTCAACGTGGTCATTATTTTGCCATCATTGATGAGGTTGATAATGTGTTAATCGATGAAGCAAGGACACCTTTGATCATTTCCGGCCCTGCTTCGGATGATACCGAATGGTATGTGAAGATGGCTCAAATTGTCCGCCAATTAAATCCGGAAGATTATGAAATCAGCGAAAAAGATCGTTATGTTGCACTGACAGAAATTGGTGAAGCGCACGTAGAAGAATTACTGCAAATGCCACTGCGTGACCCCGAACGACCTGAAGATATCAATCCTGAACAGGCAAAGATATTGGGTTATTTGGAGCAAGCATTAAAAGCACAATTTTTATTTAAGAGAAATAAAGATTATTTGGTGCAGGGTGGCAAAGTGGTTATTGTTGATGAGTTTACCGGGCGTTTGATGCCGGGCAGGCGTTGGTCTGAGGGTTTACACCAAGCGGTTGAGGCTAAAGAAGGAGTAAAGGTTGAACCCGAAAATGTGACCTATGCCACCATCACGATCCAAAATTATTTCCGGATGTATGAAAAATTATCTGGTATGACAGGAACTGCCTTAACAGAAGCGGAAGAATTTAATAAAATTTACAAATTGGAAGTGTTGCCGATTCCGATGAATCTTGAATATCAAGCTATGGGTAAAAATGCGACCATGTCGATGGTTCAGGATAAAGACGAATATGGTTATAAATATACATACTATGCTTATCGAGATGACGATCAAAAAACGCCTGTTTTTTATAAGCGGAAAGATTATCCCGATATTGTTTATCGAACTGAAGAAGCTAAATTACGCGCAATTGTGAAAGAAGCCATTCGTTTTAAAGTGATTGGGCGCCCCCAGTTGCTTGGAACAACTTCTGTTGAGCATTCCGAAATTTTATCAACCCGATTATCGACTGAAATGGTTCGCCGTTTATTACAGGTGCTTTTAATTCGTGAGTACTGGATGGAAAAAAATGGTCGTGACATCATTGAACAAGCAATTCCCGAATTAGCCTTTTTAAATGAGCCGCTGCAAACTTTGAATTCGGCTCAGATGAGAAGTTTCTCACGCTCGATTGGTTTAAACTCAATATCGTTAACCGATGAGGAAAATTTACAGCGTTTGTTGCGAATACTTGATTTACAACCGGAACATCAAGAGCGATTAATTGGTGTGATTAATGCAGGGGTACAACACGAAGTTTTAAATGCTCGAAAGCATGATGAAGAAGCCTTAATTATTCAAAAAGCTGGGGCATTTGGAGCAGTAACCATTGCGACTAATATGGCAGGTCGTGGTGTTGATATTAAACTAGGGGGTGAAATTAGTGAAGAAATATATGCGGATATTGCCAGAGTTTTAAAAAGAAATCAAACCGATCCTTATGAAATGAAAGATGAGGAAAAACGTCATGTATTATTGAATCTTTCCCCGGACCAATATGGGATCTATGAAGATTCGGTGAAAGAATTCTTACAAGCGATGGAAGATATGGAAAAGGTGCGTGAATTGGGTGGGTTGCATGTCATTGGTTCTGAACGACATGATGCTCGTCGAATAGATAACCAGCTGCGTGGTCGTTCCTCCCGTCAGGGTGATCCGGGCTCTTCCCGCTTTTATTTATCACTTGAAGATGAATTAATGCGTTTGTTTGGTGGTCAACAGGTGGAAGGATTGATGCGGCGTTTGAAAGTGGACGAATCGATGCCCATAGAATCCGGTATTGTTGGCCGGTTGGTGGAACAATCACAAGAACGGGTCGAAGGTGCAAACTTTGATGTTCGGAAACATCTTCTGGAATATGATGATGTTTTGAACATGCAGCGCCAACGAATTTATGAACAACGGGATAGAATCTTCACCAAGGATAATTTAATTGAAGATGTAATGGAAATGCTGGAAGCGGAAGTAAACCGACGGGTTGAACCAGCGATGATTGATGAAGAGGGGCCCTGGAAACTGGTTGCTTATGTCTCTGATACACAACCGCCGGTAGATTATGAAGGCGTTTTTTATCCATCATTTTCCTTGCGGTTATTAATGGAACAAATCAAAAAACACACTGATAAATTCCCTTTGGATAAGGATAGTGCAACTTCAGAATTGTTGTGGGTCGCAGAAGAAAGCTTAAAAGCCGAATATGACCATGTTATGGCTGCTGCTAAGGATTTTCTTGTGCGTGTAGAAGAATCAATGGAGGCCCAAAAGCAGGAACGACTGGACACGTTGGATTCCTTTATGGATGGATTACAGGACCGTCTGGAGGAAGAAAATCCACGTGGTGCAGACCTACTGACAGAATTATCCAATATGGTTCGGACACCGCTGCGATTGAGCGGTTCTGAGATCAGTCAATTCTTACAAATGGATGAAGAAATTGAAGACAAGATTCGAGATCAAATTGAGGGTTTCCTGGTTTCGATAAATAGTTTACGGGTGATTGGGACGTTTGCTATCCGGGTCGATGGATTTAATCTTAGTCAAAATGATGTTCAGGGAAAACCTTGGGCCGAGCAAGTAGACCTGGTTTTAGATGCCATTGAAGAAGCCTATCAAAACCGTGAAAAAGTTTTATTGGGTGAAAATGGATCCCTGTCGATCGACCTTCACAATTATTTCAGACAACTTAGTAATCAGGAATTGTCTGAAGTGGACTTGTATCGAGCATTGATTTTGATGGTTCAGGGAAGTAAGATCGGCTTTGATAAAAAGACTCACCGCCAGGTAAAAAGAAGATATATGCGGTTGAACTATGTCTATTGGATTTCCAACCGTTTATTAAAAATGGATATTCCTGATGTAAAAGAATTTGTCTTATCCCATATGCAAGGTGCAATTGATGTCATGAAGAAGGTATGGGGCATTCATGAATTTCGAAGATTACTTCAATCCGAAGGGAATCTTTCTCAGATCGATAAAAAACGGCAGGAAATCTTAAAGAATGAATTTGGTAACGAAAAATTTGAAGAAATCCAGTATTTACAGTTGACCGAATTATCTGAAGATGATCAGGAAAAAATCCAAATTGTTTTGGGTGACCGCCTGCAGAATGAAATTTACCGCGAACTGCTGCTTTCAATCATTTCGCAAGCATGGGTGGAATACCTTACCAAAGTGGAAGCCCTGCGGGTTTCGATTGGTTTGGAAGCGTATGCACAGCGTGATCCTTTGGTACAGTACAAAGGCCAAGCTTCAGAAATGTTTAAAGACCTGCTTTCGGATATTCGATCTGGTTTGATCAGCCGAATGTTTACGTATCGTCCCAGCCAACAAGCTGGAGCAACGATTGAAAGAGCTGGATTGTCGTCACCAAATGCGGTTCTAGTGGAAAACAACACTCCAGCAGAGTCGCAAAAGTCAAAAAAGAAGCGAAGAAAGCGTCATTAAGGCATTAAAGTGAGAAAAAACCCCATTGTTTAACCTCGCACTTGCCAAGAAAGCATTTCTTCCTTATAATTTGTAAATCTTTATATTTGGAGTATGTTGATCGTATGGAGCAAAAGGACGCCCAACTCGAGCAGGCTGAAAAGCCTGAAAATTCGCAGGTCGAAGACAACATGGCTTCCTTGCTCGAGCAAGAAGGCCTCGGAATCGACTTCCCATCACGGGGTGAGATACGCGAAGGTGTAGTGGCTAGCATTTCACAGGGTCAAATCCTGGTAAGTGTTGGCGCAAAGTCAGAAGGAATTATTAGTGGTCGTGAATATGACCAGATTCCTCCTGAAGAATTGGAAAAACTAGAAGTGGGACAAGAAATTTCGGTTTATGTACTTAACCCGGAAGATTCCCACGGCAACTTAGTGCTTTCTTTGATGCGTGCCTTAGAAGAGAAATCTTGGAAAACAGTAGAAGATCTGCTGGAATCCAAAAAAGCTTATAGCAGCACAATTCGAGGATACAACAAAGGTGGATTGATTGTCCCTGTTGAGGGCTTAAATGGATTCGTTCCAGCCTCTCAAGTCAGCCTTTCCCGTCGGGTGAATGTCAGCGGTGACACACCGGAAAAACGATGGGGCAGCATGGTTGGTGAAGAGGTTGATGTTTGTGTGATTGAAGTTGATCGCGAACGCCGCCGCTTGATTCTTTCAGAACGCGCTGCAAGCACAGAAACACGGGAATCCGTAAAAGAAAAAGTTTTGGATGATTTGACCGAAGGCGAAACCCGCACAGGTCGTGTAACCAGCCTGGCAGATTTTGGCGCTTTTGTAAACATTAGCGGTGCAGATGGTTTGGTGCATCTTTCAGAAATTTCTTGGGACCGTATTAATCATCCCAGCGAAGTATTAAAAGTTGGCCAGGAAGTTGATGTTAAGATCATCAGTATTGATCGTGACAAAAAACGAATTGGTTTATCCCTTCGCCAGACCCAAGCAGATCCCTGGATTTCTCGGATTGAAAAATACGAAGTCGGTCAATTGTTAGAAGGTAAAATTACCCGCCTGACAAAATTTGGTGCTTTTGCCCGGATTGAGGAAGACTTAGAAGGTCTGATTCATATTTCCGAAATTAGCGAACGCCGGATTGAACATCCCAAAGAAGTTCTCAAAGAAGGTGATGAAGTTACCTTGCGTGTTATTAAGATTGACCCTGAAAATCATCGGGTAGGTCTTTCTATCCGCCGTGTCGATTCAATGGCATATGCGGACATGGATTGGAAAACTTTGGAAGATATCGTCTTTGATGATATTGAAGATGATGATGATTCCGAAACAGAAGAAGCTGAAACCGAAACTAACGTTGAAGTGACAGAAAAAGAAGATAAAGCGGAATAGTTTTTTCTGAACTTTATTGATCGAACTCAGAAAGCGCGCCAATTGGTGCGCTTTCTTTACTAAAAGAGCAGGAAATCAGAATGTCTCATTTATTTGTTGATTCCCATGAAGATATTGCTTATAACATTTATTGTTTTGGAAGGGATTATTCAACCTCAGCAAAACAAATCCGAATTAATGAACAAAATTCGGAAACTCCGGATTGGGTGGGGGATGCCACTCTGGGATGGTTGGATTGGAAAAAAGCAAATACGGTAATGGTTTGTTGTACATTATTTTCTATGTCCAAACGCTATGAAAGAGGGGCGTGGGAAATTGTTGGGTATAAAAATTTAAATGAAGCCCAAAAAATCTTAATGGCTGAAATTGATATTTACCGAAGGTTGGAAGGAGATTTTCCGGATAAATTTTCCATCATCCATTCAAAAAAACAAATTGAGCCGTTATGGCAGGCAGCCTTAAGAGGAGAAGATCACCCAATTGGATTGGTAATTAGCATGGAAGGCGCTGAAGGAATTCGCAGCCCGGAAGCAATTGAATTTTGGTGGGAGCAGGGCGTTCGGATTGTTGGTCCTGTATGGGCTGGTGGTCGATTTTGCGGTGGTACTATTGAACGAGGTGGCTTTACAAATGAGGGACGACAGTTGTTGTCTATCATGGCTGATTTGGGAATGGGATTAGATTTAGCGCACATGACAGAAGAATCCGCCTTGGAAGCTTTGGATCGTTATGAAGGTGAGATTATTGCCAGCCACGTAAATGTACGCTCTTTGTTAAAGGGAATCGATTCAGAACGACATTTTACAGATCGAACCATTAGGCGATTGGCTGAGCGGGGTGGCGTAATGAGTGTAGTACCTTTAAATTTCTTTCTGATTACTAATTGGACAAAATTCTCTCCCCGTGATAAAGTAACAATAAGCCATTTGGCTGATCAAATTGATGCAATTTGCCAAATTACCGGTAGTGCAAATCATGTCGGCATCGGAACTGATTTTGATGGTGGATATGGTTATCCGGAAATCCCCCTTGAATTTAACACCATCGCGGATATTCAAAAACTTTCCAGCACTTTAACCGAACGTGGTTATAGTGAAGCAGACATAAAGAAAATTTTTGGAGAAAACGTCAAGTCGGCATTAGAAAGGATTCTTCCTGAATGAATTCTGAAGGATATGACCAATTTTCAGATAAAGAGGTGGGAGAAAATTTAAATGACCAACCCATTTCAATGATTCGGATTCGGGTTGGGTTGGCCGTCACGATTATTGGATTTTTGTTATTTTTGTTAGGGGCAAGACCTTCTATTTTTGGTTTAGATCGTAGTCCCGTAATTGGGTTTGTTCAAATTGCCATGTTTTTAATTGGGTTGGGCATGATGTGTGTCGGTGGATATTTGAGCATGCGTACTTTATGGCGTAACCAACAATTAAGTATTGCTGCGGACATTGGCTTGCGGTTGGTGGCAACGGGTTATGTTATTGCAGTTTTCACCGGGATGGCTGATGTATTTGGTTTCGGCAGTCATCCTTTACCTGATGTGCCTTATTTTGGTGCTTGGCAGGCGCGGGGTGTTGAAATTGGTGAAGCGATTATAGCGATCGGTTTTTTATTGATGATTCCTTTTAATCAAAAGAGCACAGAAAAGGATAATTAACCATCCTGATATTCGTTTTTGTTCATGTGTAGCTTCTTGACACCATAGATTTTATTATGTTATGATGGCGCGCAAGAGATAAATTATGGACGAAAATAAACTTAATAATCCACAACCTGGTTCTCTCCAAGAAGAACCTCAGTTGGAACAAATTAAAACTTCAAAAAGAAGTTGGCGTGAACGATGGGAAAATATTGTACGTCTTGGTATGGGGGAAATTTTTTTACGTGTAGGTACATCCATCGCCTCTATCGCCTTAGTATTGATCGTAGTCTGGGTTATGGGACGGTTTTATCTGCAGGGTAACAATAATGACACCATTATTCAAGCAGATGCAGCGTCCGTTCAACCGACTGCTACTCAAGCGGCTGAATTACCACCGTTTGAATTGCCTGATCCTCAAAATGCGACGACTTCATTATCGCGTTACACGGAATTAAATACAACCTTACCAGATCGTCCAAGATATGAAATCACTCAATATGTCGTTCAACCGGGTGATACAGTGATTGGGATTGGTGAGAAATTTAATTTAGATCCGAAGTCAATTTTATGGGGTAACTTTACCGTATTGGCTGATGACCCTCATCGACTTAATCCGGATCAGGTTTTGAATATTTTGCCTCAAGATGGTTTACTGCATGTTTGGAACGCTGGTGATGGTTTGAACGCAGTTTCCGAGTATTTTAAAGTGACTCCTGAAGATATCATCAACTGGCCTGGAAATGGTCTTGATCCTGAAACCATTGGAGATTATGCTAATCCGAATATTGAAGACGGAAAGGTGTTATTTATCCCTGGTGGTGTGCGCGAATTTATCAGTTGGACAGGGCAGCAAATTCCGCGTTCAAATCCGGCTGTTGCGAAAGTACAAGGCCCAGGTTGGTGTGGTGTCATCACAACCGGCGCTGTGGGAAATGCCACGTTTGTTTGGCCCTCAACATCCCAATACATATCAGGTTATGATTATTCGCCGTCCACTAACCATTATGCTATTGACATTGGCGGTACACTTGGAAATGCTATTTACGCAGCTGACTCCGGTGTGGTGGTTTATTCCGGTTGGAATGACTGGGGTTATGGGAATGTGATCGTTATTGATCATGGAAATGGTTGGCAGACTTTGTATGCACACCTCAGCACGATTTATTCCGGTTGTGGTGCCAGTGTATTTCAGGGTGACACCATTGGTCTGATGGGCAGTACCGGGAATTCTTCCGGACCACACTTACACTTTGAAATGCAAAGCACACAGTATGGTCGGGTCAACCCACATTTATTCCTTCAGAAATAAACTTAGAATGAAAATTTTTTCTCGCTGTTTGAATAAACAGTAAGACTAAAAAAGCAAATAATATGATTGGAGAGGTCTTAACCTCTCCAATCTTTTTAAGAATGCTCACAATTTGATCTTTGTACTCGGTTATCCGCATCACGAATGATCACGGTATAATTAGATTGGAGGAAAATTGTGAGTAAAGATAGTGGATCTATAAGACCATCTCCAATTGCAGGAAAATGGTATCGAGATAATCCGGTTTCATTAAGAGAGGAGATTTCCTCCTATTTAAATACCAGCCAACAAAAAATTGAGGGGAAAGTAATCGGTGTTATTGCACCACATGCGGGATATCGTTATTCAGGGATAACAGCGGGGATTGCTTTTCAACCGATTGTAAATCAGAATTTTGATTTGGTAATCGTTTTTTCTCCCTATCATGCATATCATCCCGCTCCGCTTTTAAGTACGGAACATCAAGCCTACGCTACTCCGTTAGGAAAAGTGTCGGTTGACCATCAATTATTAAATTCCTTTCGACAAGATTACGAGAATATATTTAATACACCATTGGTTCAAATCACAAATGATGGGGAACATTCGCTGGAAATTGAATTGCCTTTTTTACAATGTGGATTAAAACCTGGTTTTAAACTATTACCATTAATGATTCGAACGATTGAACCTGGGTTTATTAAAAAAATAGTAGAAATTATTTTTAACAAAGTCCAAATGAAACGCGTTTTGGTTGTTGCTTCAACCGATTTATCACATTTTTATTCAGAAAAAGAAGCCAACCGGTATGATGCAACCATGTTAAAGGCGTTTGAATCATTAAGTGCCGAAAAAATTTACGAAACGGAACGGGATCAAAAAGGATTTGCTTGTGGGGCAGGTGCTGTGATGGCTGCAGTCGAATTAACCAAAAAAATGGGAGCAGATAAAGTTCAAATATTACACCATACCACTTCGGCGGAAGAAACAGGGGATTTGTTGTCTGTGGTCGGTTACGGGGCAGCAGTAATTTTACAGACCAAAGTGCAGGGAGTTTGATTTTTTCATGCTTCGATATGTTCAGGTTGTAGTTAATTTGCCCCAAGTTGATGGGGCTTTTGATTACCATGTTCCTGAAGAGATGGAATCAGTTCAGATCGGTTCTTTAGTGTTGGTACCTTTTGGCTCTCAGATCGTCCAAGGGATTATTACTCAATTAATTCATCAGCCACAAGTCTCGCAGACCAAAGCGATCATCGGTGTGGTGGATTCGAGACCTGTGATGACAGAGGCTCAGTTCCAATTGGCAAATTGGATGGCCAAAGAAACCGTTGCTCCATTAACCACTTGTTTACAATTGATGGTTCCCCCGGGTCTTAATCAACAAGCAGATCGTTTGTTCACATTAATTTCCAACGAAGTGGAAGTACCGCTTTCCCCATTACAGCGATTGTTGATAACTCGACTCGAAGAAAAAGGGCCGCAGCGGGGCAGACAACTTGAAAGAGCCTTTCCACGCCGCTCATGGAGGGAATCGATCAAACGCCTTCAATCTCATGGAATGGTTCGTGTGGATGCTTATTTACCAGCGCCAAAAGTGCAGCCCAAAAAAATCAAGATGGTGCAGTTGGCTTGTGATCCAGCGAGAATTTCTGATAGGTTAGAAGACATAGGAAGGCAAGGAAAAGCTGCTGAACGCCGAAAACAAATCATGGACCTTGTATTGGAGGAGCCGTGGGGTGTTTCCGCATCTGTTTTGTATGCCATGACTGGTGGCAGTTTGGCTGATTTAAAAAAATTAGCTGAAGAAGATTTAATTCAATTTACTGAAACTGAGATCTTTCGTGATCCGATGGAAAATTACGAGTGGGTCAAACAAACACCTCCAACGTTGACGGTTGACCAACGACTGGTCTGGCAGCGAATTGAGGAAAATTTAAAGACCGGAAATAACCAAAAACCATATCTGCTGCATGGGGTGACAGGGTCTGGAAAAACAGAGATTTACTTAAAGATGGTTGGTAAAGTCCTAAACCAAGGTGGACAAGCTATTGTGCTGGTTCCTGAGATTAGTTTGACACCACAAACCGTTCGACGTTTTCATGCTCGATTTCCTGGTCAGGTGGGAATTGTTCATTCCAAACTTTCGATGGGTGAACGGTACGATACCTGGCGCAGGGCACGTAATGGAGATTTGTCGGTTGTGGTTGGCCCACGAAGTGCATTGTTTACCCCTTTTGAAAACCTTAAATTAATAATCTTAGATGAAAGCCATGATGATTCCTACATGCAGGACGACTTTTTACCTCATTACCATGCTGTCACAACAGCGGAAGCCTATGCGCGGTTCGCAGATGCATTTCTTCTGTATGGCAGCGCCACACCAAGTATTGATATGGTTTATCGTGCTAAAAGAGAAAATTGGCCAATTTTGGAAATGCCTGGTCGAGTTCTGGCCCATCGACTTGCAGTAAGCAAACAAATAGAATCCAGTTCAGTAGAAGATATAGAAGGTGATGTTCGATATATGCCGCTGCCAAAGGTCTCTATTGTTGATATGCGCTCCGAATTAAAATCAGGAAATCGTTCCATGTTCAGCAGAGAACTGCACCAATCCATTCAAGAGACGTTAGAACAGGGTTATCAAACGATATTGTTTTTAAACCGGCGCGGCACGGCAACCTATGTTTTTTGTAGGGACTGTGGTTATCGTTTGACCTGCCCTCAATGTGATATTCCCTTGACCTTTCATCAAGATAAAAATCAATTAATTTGCCATTTATGTAATTACAGCCGGTTTATCCCGAAAACTTGCCCCCAATGCAGCAGCACAAGAGTTCGTCAATTTGGAACCGGCACTGAAAAAGTGGAACAGGAAGTTAGCAGTACCTTTCCTGGCGCAAGAGTGCTGCGAATGGATTCCGGTGTTACGCGTCAAAAAGGAGCCCACGAATTTTTGTTAAAACAATTTGCAAACCGACAGGCCGATATTTTGGTCGGTACACAAATGTTAGCAAAGGGGATTGATTTACCGTTTGTTACCCTGGTGGGTGTCGTTTTAGCCGATGTGGGATTAAATATGCCTGATTTTCGTGCTTCTGAACGCACGTTTCAATTATTAACCCAGGTGGCTGGCCGGGCAGGCCGCAGCCCATTGGGGGGAAAGGTTATTTTTCAAACTTACCAGCCAGATGAATATCCGATACAGTTTGCCGCTAAACACGATTTTAACCGCTTTTACGAACATGAAATTATTTCACGTAGTAAAATGGTTTACCCACCCTTTTCAAGGCTGATTCGTTTGGAATTTCGGAATCAGAATGCTGGAGTTGTCAAATCTGATGCGGAACGAACCGCAATGAAGATTCAACATTGGATTGAGACGGGTAATTTCAAACAAAGTGCGATCATTGGTCCGGTGCCTTGTTTTTACCAACGTGTATCCGGTTATTATCGTTGGCAGTTAATTGTCCGAGGACCTGCCCCTTTAAAGATTATTGAAGGAAAAGACCTGGGGGGTGCAATTGTTACCGTTGATCCGGTGAATTTGCTGTAAAAAGTTAAAAACGAATAGTTAAAAACGAAAAGTTATGCGCTTTGCCTAAAAAATTGGACAAGTGTTTAACAGATTAAAAGCAGGTCTCCTTAAACTTTAACAGCGGTGAATAGTGAGTAGGTTAGGAAAGCTCAGTAAATTAGATTGGTGTTTTTATAGCAAATGAGAAATAACTTCTTGTTATATACACTATGTTAATTGAAAAGAGGCTGACCTTTTGGGTCAGCCTCTGATGAATTTCTATAAATTAGGGTAAAACGTAATGCGGGTTGATAAAACCACCAAAGTAGCGTACTTCAAAGTGAAGGTGAGCACCTGTGGAATTACCCGTACTGCCTGCGGCACCAATTACTGAGCCCTGGTAAACACTTTGTCCACAGCGAACATTAATGGCGCTGAGGTGGGCATAAAGGGTCTGGTAGCCATTGCCATGGTCGATCATAATCATATTGCCATAACCGCCGCTGATACCGCCAGCGTATACGACGACACCACTGTCAGAAGCGTAGATTGCATCACCCAACATCGCGCCAAGGTCAATTGCCAAGTGTCCTGACCAGTATTCATTACCCGATACAAAGTGATTGGCTGAAGGCCAGACAAAGGTTCCTGTGCCATAAGCGCCGCCACCAGAGGTATCACACGCGCCAGGAATGGTGCTGTTCACACCGGCTGGACCACGCGGAATGGTGGGAACGACCCATTGTTGAAATTCTCGCTGACCACCGGGAACCATAACATATGTATCCGGCTCAATCTGGGGATTGGTTCGGTCCAGTTTATTAGGAGTCCAATTTAATATATCTTTTTGTGAAACTTTTAATTGACTGGCAACCGATTCGAGGGTATCGCCTTCTTTCCACTTATAATAAACACCATCCACTGGGGGAATCCGCAGGTCCATACCAACGGATATCATATGGGGATCATCATTTAATACATCTTTGTTTGCCCATAAAATGGTTTCCGGATTGATATTAAATTGCTGCGCAATACCAAATATGGAATCCCCGGTTTCGATCGTATAAGTAATTGCTTCCGTTCGAGCTCGAGTGGGGATAATTGTTCTGGGATTGGCATACCTTAATAAGGTATCTGTACCGGAAATTGCTAGTTCGGGTAGTGTCGCCGATCCGGTAGTTATGGGGACATCTACCGCGGCTTGACCAATGGCCGAAACAGATCGGTTGGTCTGCGGTTCAAAAAACTGAATGGTTACAAACACAAACACAGCCACCATTAAAGCTGCCAAAACCCAAAAAAGATAAAATATTATATTTTTTTGTTGGTTATTTTCTTTTAAATTGTTTTTGTTCACGAATCCTCCGTTAGACTCTCCAAGAATTCTACATTATTTTTCGATTTTGACAAGCGTTGTAGAATAGCTTCGGAGGCAACGGCAGCATCCATATTGGCACCTTGAGGTGGTGAACTAATCATTTGGATATACATACGGCGCATTAACCAAGCGCGTTGTAACATTTCCGGGCTTAATAATAAATCTTCTCTTCGTGTCGAAGATCGTTCAATGTCAATTGAGGGGAATATTCTTCGTTCCTGTAAACGCCGCGACAGGTGTAGTTCCATATTTCCCGTGCCTTTAAATTCCTCATAAACTACATCGTCCAGGCGAGACCCTGTATCTACCAGTGCGGTGGCAATAATGGTCAGAGATCCGCCTTCCTCAATATTTCTTGCGGCACCATAAAAACGTTTTGGCGGATATAAAGCAGAAGGATCCATACCACCGGAAAGAGTTCTTCCCGATGGAGACACAACTAAGTTGTATGCCCGTGCCAATCGTGTGAGAGAATCCATGACAATGACAACATCTTTGCCTAATTCGACCAGTCGTTTGGCGCGATGTAAAGCGATCTCTGCGGTTCGGACATGGGAGGCAACCGGTTCATCAAAAGTTGATGAAATCACTTCTGCTGAAACGGAACGATCCATATCGGTCACTTCTTCCGGGCGTTCACCGATAAGCAACATCATGTTATATGATTCCGGATGGTTGGTTGCGATGGCATTGGTAATTTCTTTTAGTATGGTTGTTTTCCCTGCTTTTGGGGGAGAAACGATCATTGCGCGTTGACCACGGCCAATCGGGGCAATCAGGTTAATTAACCGCGTGGACAATATAGAAGGAATGGTTTCAAGGTCAAAGCGCTGATCCGGAAAGATTGGAGTTAAATAATCAAAATTTGGTCGGGAATCCACATCACTTGGTTCGAGACCGTTAACATAATTGACTTTTGTGATGCCGTAATGACGTTCATTTTCACGTGGAGGCCGAGATTCGCCAATAACAAGATCACCACTACGTAAGTTGTAGCGACGAATCTGTGCCTGGGAAACATAAACATCATCTTTTCCCAATTTATAGTTTTGCCGTAAAAAGCCGATTCCTTCCGGCATAATTTCGAGGATACCCCCAAGGACTTTTTCACCGTTTTCCCCTTCTTCGCTTTGGTGTTCACTGATCCGAACTATTAAGTTTTCCCTTTTAAGCCTTCTGGAATTCGGTACATTTAAATCTTCAGCGATTTTTCTAAGTTCGCTGAGAGAACTTTTTTCAAGCTCTTGCATAGTTATCATATTTTTTTCCTTGCTTATTTTAAGAATGCGCAAAGGCAGTTTAATAGACCCCAATGTATTGGGGTATAGAATTAAGATATTTAATTTGATTTTGTGGGATTTGTTACAAACGTAATAGAACGAATTAACGTTAATCGATTATAACATGACAGAAAACCATCAGCAAGAAAGTATTTTGCAGCTTACAAATAATGTACAAGGTTGATTTTTATTTTCGAGCAGAGATTTTTCTAAAAAATATCCAATATAGAAAAAAGCCGGTGAGGCTAGCAATTAAATCAATCAATAAATCAAAAACCTCATTTCGTCCAAACCCCCTTTGTTTTACAACCAGTTGAAATACTTCCTGAATCAAACCAATGCCAAGAACAACCCAAACGGTATTTTTTAAAGTGGTTTTAATAGGGCTTTGATCAAACAATACCCAAGGAACTAAAAACCCCACAACGATGAATAAGAGAATATGAGCAACGATATGCATCCATTCCGGGGCAAAAAAAGTATTAAACCATAAATCAAGGCGAGGGTTGATTCGAACAACCCATACCATCGGCAATATCAGAATCAGTATCCAGGCAAATAAAAATATTTTCGTTTTTTGTTTCATTATGTTTTAGTAGGCGGCGTTTTGCGCCGCCTACTGATGATTAATTTTTACCTATAAACGCCCGGACGAATCGTTTTAAATTAAACGCTGATCCAGAGAGCAGGTTTGTAGCTTTAAAGAATCCGGCAACGGAACGAATGACAAAGTAGGTTGTCGTAAAAATTAAGACCAATGATAATAAGGATTGCCAAATGGGGACACTTCCGGCGGATAATCGTGTCATCATCGTAATTGGCGCTGTAAAAGGAACCAGGGAAAAGATGATTGCCAGTGCACCATTTGGGTTTTCGATGATGGGGCTCAATAACACCAATGGAATGACCATCGGTATGACGACGAAGATTGTAGCCTGGGATGCTTCGCGAAGATTGGGTACCAACGCACCTAAGCCAGCCATCAAGCTGCCGTATAAAGCGTAACCAGCTAAAAAGAAGAGAATACCCCAAATTAGAATGCTGGGTGGCAACATAAATCCTTCACCTAAATTAATGCTTCTGCCGCTAAGAAGGAGCAGAAAATAACCAGAGGAAGTCCAGACAATGGTTTGGAGGAGGCCAACCAATCCCAGGGCGATGATCTTACCCATTAACATTTGCCTGGGTTGAATGGATGTCATTAAAATTTCAATGATTCGGTTGCTTTTTTCATTGGTGATACTGTTTAACATCAGGCTAGAACTACCCAAAATTACCATATAAAAAAGCATGGTCACAACATAGGGCAGGAAAAAAGTTAAGCTGCTGTTTGGGTCTCGGCTGGTTTCGGGAGCCAAAATTCTGTATTCCAGATCCATTGGAAATTGGATCCTATTGGCAAGATCAGGGTCATCCGATAATAAAGCCCTGGTAAGAATATCCTCAATCATGTAACTGGCATTATTGCCCCCCAGGGGGTTAAAATCTGGACGAACCAGGGTAATTTTTCCATCCTCAATATAGTTTTCTTCAATGATGTAATAGGCAGTGATCTTATCCTCTTTTAGAGCGGAAAGTGCTTCTGCCTCACTATCATAGGGTAGAACGACATCTTCATAATCTTGCGGGATGGAATCAATTAAGTTGTTTTTATCAATTAACCCATACACTTCTTGCTCTGGTGGGGAGGATGGAACCAATAACTCGGAAATCTGTTGGCTTTGAGTATTCCGGCCAAAACCGCCAATAATCCAGGTCAAGATAAATCCACCTAATGGAATAAGAATCAATGTAAGTATGAAAGAACGACGTTTAATCGTAGTTAATAATTCGTTTTTGAAAACAAGAAAGGTTTTATTCATAATCTGCTCTTTCGGTTAGGCCTTTTTGAATAATTCTTTAAGAGAAAGTTTTTTTCCATATCGCAGCATACCCAATCGAAATGCCCGGCCTGCCAACCATAAGGCTGCGGCTGCCAAAACGAACAAGAGCGATACCGTTAAAACAATTTGCCAGGCAGGGATGGTGGTAAATGCGGCTCTCAGTGGAAGACTGACGGGTGCCGTAAAGGGGAAAATACTTAATCCGATCGCCAAGGGGCTGTTAGGAGATTCAATCAATACACCAAAAAACCAGAATGGAACGACAATTGGCAAGGTAAATAAACCGGCAATTTGCTGTGCCTCCCTGCTTTCAGTTGCAGTGGCTCCTAAGGTTGCCATCATGGCGGCAATCATTACAAATGCAGGTAAGAAAGTTAGGACCATTAATCCCAGGAACCGTGTGTCAATTTGTGCAAGCTGGACTTCCGGGAAGTTGGATTGTAAAACGACCACGCCGATAATACCAACAATGATCCAAATCACCAATTGGGTTAAACCAACACTGAGGTTGCCAATTACTTTCCCGGTCATGATTTGATTGGGGGAACTGGATGTGAGGATGATTTCCATCGTGCGATTTTCTTTTTCTTCAACCACTGCCTGCAAAAGATAACCACCGCTGGTTTGGACAGCAATCATAAATAAAAACCCGGCTAAAAATGGCAGGATAAAAGCAAATATATTGTCAGAGCTCATTTCCCGTCCATCGTCCGTAGAACGAACTTCAACCGTTCCACCTTCTAATAAGCGGTTGCTTATATCTTTAGGGAAATCTTTTAACAAATTTAAGTTTAAGAATTCACGAAAATCCCTTAAAACTGTACTATCGGGTTCTTCATTTGCAACCAATACAATCGATCCATTCTCGAAATAATTCTCATTGATTACAAAATATGCCTGGATTTGCTCTGCCTCTAGTGCTGCATTTAACTCTTCTTCATTTGCATAGGGAAGGATTTGCATTGGTTTTGTAAACGGTAGAGATGCTTCAAATTCGGGCATAACAGGATTTTTAAATAAGCCGGAATGATCGACAAATCCAATCGGGCTATTATTGGTGGAAAAAATGGCTGTTAACATCCCAATTCCGACAATTAATAATACAAAAAACGGCATACTTAATACGGCAAAGATAAATCGTTTCCGTTTTACATGTCGTAAATACTCGTGTTTGATAATTAGCCAGGTTTTATTCATTTCCTTCATCCCGTTTGGTCACAATCTTGATGAAAATTTCGTCCAGGGTTGGGGAGGCGATTTCGAACTGTTCTAATTGGATATCCAGATTGATTAATGTCTTTAATAACTTTTGTGGTGTGATGCCTTCCTCAACCGTTAACATGTAGTCACCATTTTGATTGGTGTGACGAATCGCTGTCACCCCTGGAATGTTTTCTGGCAGGGTTTCGTGGGTGCGGACTTCCACAACATTCCCAGTGAAGTTTTTTCGAATTTCATTCAAGCTGCCGTACAGTACTGATTTACCCTGGTTAATTAAGACCAAACGGTCACAGAGCTGTTCGACCTGGTGCATCTGATGGGTGCACATAACAATTGTTTTGCCTTTGCTGCGCTGTTCTTTTAGGATGTCTTTTACCATCTGGGTATTAACCGGGTCTAATGCGGTAAATGGCTCATCAATAATAATTAATTCCGGTTCGTGAACTAAAGTGCTGATCAACTGAGCTTTTTGCTGCATTCCTTTGCTAAGCTCTTTAACCTTTTTCTTACGAGCTTGATTAAGATCAAATCGTTCGAGATAAGCATCAATGCGTTTATGACTGACTTCTTTGTCCATCCCTTTTAAAGATGCCAAATATTGCAGGCAATATTCCAATGGAATATCTTGGTACAAACCTCGTTCTTCTGGTAAGTATCCAATTCTATTTTTTTTCGCTTCGGTCATTGGTCCATCGAAAACAGTTACTTCGCCGGAGTCGGGTTCAAAAATATCTAGTACGATCCGGATTGATGTGGTTTTTCCTGCGCCATTGGGACCTAATAAACCAAAAATTTCCCCTGGGTAAACATCAAAAGAAACATGATCGACAGCACATTGTGTGCCAAAATTTTTTGTAATTGACTTAACAGATATCGTGCTCACAAACAACCTCAATTCTAATGGTGAAACTATATGATTTCTAGCTGGGTTAATGACTACCGGGATGAATTATAACAAACCTTATAAAAAAATAATCCCGTCCGTTCGGACGGGATTATCTTAGACCAGGGGACAAGATAACTTAGATTATTCTTTCTCGTATGGTTCACCATCGGCGGCTGGCATTTGTCCTTTGCCGACAATGCCTGCCAGAACAATCATAGTGGTAATATATGGGGCCATACTCATAAATTGGGGCGGAATGGTTGTTCCGAGAATGGATAATTTGGTGGCGATTGAATCTGCAAAACCAAACAGCATACCTGCGCCAAATGAACCAATCGGAGTCCAATTACCAAAAACCATCGCTGCCAGACCGATATAACCCTTACCGGCTGTCATCATTTCATCAAAACGTCCTACAGAGCCCAGGGTGAAAAATGCTCCACCAATACCTGCTACCACACCGCCTAATAAAACGGCCATATAACGGGTGCGAAATACATTAATACCAAGGGTGTCTGCTGCTTTGGGGTGTTCACCCACTGAGCGTAATCGTAAACCCCACCGAGTACGGAAAAGGGCTACTTGAAGCACAATTAGCAGAATGAACATGGCATAAACAAAAATATTTTGATTAAAAAGAATGGGACCAATGATCGGAATATCGGCTAACAATGGAATAGGAAATCTTGGAAAAATGGGTGGGCCATTCAAGTATTCATAACGTTGTAAAAACTTTGCAGAGATATAAGACGTCATACCGGCAGAAAAAATATTAATAACCGTACCGGAAATGATTTGATTAATCTTATATTTGATTGATAAAACAGCGTGTACCAGAGCCAATAAAACACTTGCGGCAATAGAGGCTAAGAGGCCAATGATCAAGCTTTGTGTTATGGAACCTACTAACGCCCCGACCATTGAGGCCATTAACATCATTCCTTCAATGGCGATGTTGACCACACCAGCACGTTCACATAAGACCCCTGAAAAAGCACCCAAAGTGATGGGTACGGAAAGTAAAACTGCAGAACTGAGCATTCCACCAAGGTTCAGTGATTTTCCACCAGCGGCCCAGGTTAAAAAGGCAAAAACAAACAATGCTACTACAACGCCAAGTATAGCGTTGGTTTGTTTGCCAAAGCCCCGCAGTAATTGGTAAATACCCATGCCGAGGGTTAGTCCAACTAACACATACAAGGTCAGTGAAGTAGGTAGAACCCAATCACCTGCTAGACCCCGCTCCAAACCTCCTGGATTCATAACAAAGGTTGTGATCCATTCGGCTTCTGAATTAAGGGCAAAAAAGAGTAAGATCAACCCCGAAATGACAACAAATACAATACCCATCACTAATTTGCGGGTAGGGGAAACGGTTTCAATTTTTTTACGTTGAATAATCGTAGATGCCATAATTACTTGTTACCTCCCCAGCTGCCGGCAAATACAACCGCTTCATCACCAGCTTTTGGTTTGCGAATGCGGTAAATTGCCCGAATAATAGCTGGTGCTGCTACGAACATGAGAATTAATGCCTGCAGAATGGAAATAATATCGATCGGGATTGCGGTAGTAACCATCATTTTGGTTGCACCATTTCGTAATACACCAAAGAAGAGGGCCCCGAGGATAACACCAAATGGATGACTATTACCGAGGAGAGCCAGGGCAATTGAATCAAATCCATATCCAGAGGAAAGACCAATGGCCATGGAACGGTTAATTGCCAGAACCTGATTAGCCCCAGCTAAACCTGCCAATGCGCCAGAAATGGTCATTGCCATAATCGTATTTCGAGCAATATTCATCCCGGCATATTTTGCAGCGCGCGGGTTTGCCCCGACTGTTCGGAGATTAAAACCCCATGTTGTTTTAAATAACAACCAATAGATGAGATATGCCACTGCTAAAGCGATAAAAAAGCCTAAATGAAAACGAATTGGTGCTTTGAAAAACTGTGGAATTTCAGCAGATTTTTCAATGATTGGGCTGACAGGAATTCGTCCTGCGTTTGGACGAGTCATTGGTCCGGTTAATAACCATTCCGTTAATCGGAAAGCAATCCAATTCATCATGATGGTATTGATTACCTCATGCCCGCCAGTTTTTGCTTTTAACCAACCGGGAACAAACCCCCAAATGGCACCTCCCGCAGCTCCAGCTAATAAGGCCAGCGGCATGTGAATGAAACCGGGTAAACCTTTGATTGAATAGCCAACGTAAGTGGCGGCGATGGCACCCATGAATAACTGCCCTTCAACACCAATATTGAATAAGCCAGCGCGGAAACCAAGGGCAACGGCTAGACCTGCAAATATATAAGGTGTTGCTACGACGAGGCTTTCCAGGAAAGGATTTAAAGCCCGGCGAATTTCCAATGCATCACCACTACGTAAGGATTCGATGATGTAAGCCGGGTCACCAAATGCACCCTTAAAAAGGGAGCTGTAACTATTGGCAACAGCGCTCCATGAAGCAGATAACCCTGCGCCAAAAGATTGTTGGAAACCAGTATAAACTTCCTCACTAGTGGAGATAATAATGACCGCACCTAAAATTAGGCCGGTGAGGATGGCAAGCGCCGGAATGAGCATGGTTTGCCAAATGGACTTCTTTTTGGTTGAGTCAGCCAGCACTTCTTCTGCGACATGATTCAATTTATTGAAGTTATGCTTGTTTTCATTATCTTGTGTCAAGACAACACCTCGTTAAATTTTCTGGTTATTGGCTGATTCCCGATTGTTATTTTTGCTATCATTCGGGTTGATACCAGCCATCCAAAGACCAACTTCTTCTTTGGTGACTTTGTTTGCGTCAAGCACGGCGATGATTTTTCCCCGATACATGACCGCAATTCGATCAGATAATTTCATAATTTCATCAAGCTCAGGGGAAACCAACATAACGGCACAGCCATCATCGCGTTTTTTAACAATGCGGTTATGGATATATTCAATAGAACCCACATCCAGACCGCGGGTTGGCTGAGAAGCAACTAAAAATTTTATTGGGCGAGATAATTCACGAGCAATAATCACTTTTTGTTGATTACCACCGGAAAGAGATCCTACTGGGGTACTCGCACCGGGTGTACGGACATCAAAATCTTCAATTAACTGATCCGCATTTTTATAGATACGGTCATAATACAAGTTGACGCCTTTTGCATATGGTTCCTGGTAATAAGTGTTTAAGACCAGGTTTTCATAAATTGGGAATGACAAAACCAATCCGTCTCTTTGCCGGTCTTCCGGAACGTGCGCAACACCTAATTCCGTAACCTGACGGGGTGTGGCGTGGGTAATATTATTGCCAAGAATCTCGATTTTCCCATCAATGGGGTTACGTAAACCAGTAATGGCTTCTACCAGTTCCGTTTGTCCATTGCCCTGTACACCCGCGATTCCAAGAATTTCACCACTTTGTACGGTAAGTGAAACATTATCAACCGTGATTTGTTTTTGATCATCAGTAACTGTTAGATCCGTGACACTTAAAACGGTTTCCCCCAATTGAGCAGGACTCTTTTCTAGATCTAATTGAACTTCGCGTCCTACCATCATCGCTGCCAGTTTATTTTGATCGGCTTCTTGTGGGGTCGTTTCTCCGACAATCTTACCGCGGCGAACAACCATAATACGGTCTGACACATCGAGAATCTCACGGAGCTTGTGGGTAATAAAGATGATTGATTTGCCCTGATTGACCAACTCCCGCATGATAACAAATAATTCATCTGCTTCTTGCGGGGTTAAAACGGCAGTAGGTTCATCAAAGATGAGAATATCTGCTTCACGGTAAAGCAGTTTGATGATTTCCACCCGCTGCTGCACGCCCACCGGCAGGTCTTTGACATAGGCACTTGGTTCAACGGCCAAATTATATTGATTAGAGATGTGTCTGATTTTTTGTGCCGCCGTTTCCGGATCCAAAAAACCGCCTGCTTTGGTCGATTCATCGCCCAACATGACGTTTTCAGTGACGGTGAAGACGGGAATCAACATGAAGTGCTGATGTACCATACCAATCCCGGCGTTAATGGCGTCTGTGGGGGAATGGACTTCAATCTTTTTTCCTTCTACCCAAATTTCCCCCTCTGTGGGTTGATACAACCCATATAAGATATTCATGAGTGTTGTTTTCCCTGCGCCATTTTCACCCAAGAGGACTAAAATCTCTCCTTTATTGAGTGTCAGATCAATATGATCGTTTGCAAGAACACCAGGGAACTGCTTCGTAATTCCTTTGAGTTCGAGTACGGGAGTCATTTATTTCTCCGGATTAAAATTTTTTGGGACACAAAGGAGCGAAATGATTGGTTGTTTTGGCTCCTGTGTGGGGAAGTACTTAATAAATTTTATTTTACCATAAGGTGAAATATTTAGTACAATGTCAGACAATTAAATTTATTTTTTGTTCACTTGATTTGTTTTAAAATGTCACTTTTTGTATATTTAGCCCAATTCTGCTAACAGAGAACTATTTGTTAGAAAACGACAAGTAAAAAATCTCCTTTAAAATAAAAAAACAGCGTGCTAATTTTTAGCACGCTGTTTTTTTATTTTTAGAAATTATTGAACTTTGAAAGCGTCACTGAGTGTGATGGTGCCGTCAATTAATTTTGCGCGGACATCTTCTAATTCGGCTTTCAATTCATCGGAAACCATACCGTCTAATTCATGGAAAGGTGCTAAATCAACACCACCATTTTCGATGGTACCAGCGGTGATACCACCAGTGAAGTTACCTTCCATTGCGTCTTTGATGACGTTGAATGTGGTAACGTCCATCTTCTTGAGGACGGAGGTTAAGATGATGGGTGCGTAATCGGGATTGGTGAGTACCCAGTCGGCATCCACACCGATGATGTAGCCAGAACCACGTTCGGTAATGGCGGCAGCGGTACCAAGTCCAACGGGGCCGGCGACTGGCATGATGATGTCAGCGCCTTCGTCCATTAATTGGATACCAAATTCTTTACCTTTGGTTTGATCATCAAAGGACATGGTGAATAAACCACCTTCGGGATCATTGATGTCCCAACCGAGGACTTCCACGTTTGTACCTTTAACTTCGTTGTAGTACATCACGCCACGGGCGAAACCATCCATGAAGATGGTTACTGGGGGGATTGGTAAACCACCGAAGGTACCAACTTTACCAGTTTGGGTTGTGGCGGCTGCCAGGTAACCAGCTAAGAAAGCGGCTTCATCGGTTTGGAAAACTTGACCCACAACGTTCGGGATTACGGGATCGTAGGAAACGTCCACAATGGTGTATTCGAAATCCGGGTTGGCTTCGGCGGAAGCTTTGGTTGCATCACCCAGTAAGAAACCGACTGTGATGATCAAATCGCATTTTTCTTCGATGAATGCATTCAGATTTTTTTCATAATCGGCAACTTCTTGAGATTCCAAATATTTGGCTTCAACACCTAATTCGGCGACGGCGTCTTCTGCGCCTTTCCATGCTGTGGCGTTGAACGATTTGTCATCAATACCACCGGTATCGGTGACTTGGCAAACCTTGAACTTCATTTCTGGTTCTTCGGCGGCCGGTTGTTCTGCTGCAGGTTGTTCTGCTGGTGCGGCGGGCTGACAAGCAGTTAACACCATGGAAGCAACAACCAAAAGTGCAAGCAAAAGTGATACTTTCTTAAACATTTGATACTCCTCCGGAAAAAATGGTTAGTATTGTGTGAGAATTCACACGTTCAATAGTATAACATTTGTGGGGATTGAATTGCAAGCCTACAAACGTTAAGAAATGTCAGACAAATTGTCATTTGTTTTGATCTCACCACGTTTAACACCAGCCATCATAATGAAAGCTAGCAGCATAAATATTGGAGAAAATAACATAATCAGGCTGTAATTATCGTTACTTAATTGAATCAACCAACCATTTAAATTTGGTCCAAGGATGGCAGCCATGGTCGATGCCATGTAATACAGACCGGTAAAGGTGCCGATGTGGACATCATCTGTCATATCAACCACCATTGGCAGGGAATTAATATTAATTAATGCCCAAGAGAAACCAGCCACCATTAACACAATCGAAACGGTGTAAAAATTGCCAATCACGGGTAATTTTGTATATAAAATAGTGAGGACTTCGGGTGATACGAAGAACATGGTCAGAATAGCAGAACCCATGATAAAAATACCGGTCATAATGGTTTTTTTCCGACCAAAGCGGGCGCCAATATAACCCGATGGCAGAGCCATGATAACAAAAATTAATGAAAGTTGTCCTAATAAGCGGGAACCATCAGCACCGGAGAGGTTAAGATGTTTGACTGCATATAAGGTGAAGAATGCTTCGATTGCATTATATGCCAGGAACCAGAAAAAAATGGCAGATAAAATTCGCAAGGGGCTTTTTTCTTTTTCTTTAATAATTGTAACCAATGCTTTGATCAAACTTGGTTTTTCTTCTTCCGTGATCACATAATCTTTTGGTTCACGGATGAAGGCAAATACTAATAGGGATGAGACAACCACCAGTACAGAACCAAGCCAAAAGGGATAAGCCGGATTCATTTCGTATAGGTTCGCACCAATCAAAAAGGCGATAATGGCACCGACACCACCCATAAAATTAATGACACCATTGGCTTGTGAGCGGTATTTAGAAGGAGTGATATCAGGCATGAGGGCAACCACAGGTGTTCGCCACAAGGCCATGCTTAACAAGAGGGAACTGGTACAAACAACAAACAAGGGTAGAAAACTGACAACAGGTATTAAACCAAACGCAGCCGCGGCAATGGGTGCACCAATTAAAATAAAGGGCATCCGCCTACCAATCGGTGTACGTAAGCGGTCAGATAAGGCACCGATAGGGGGTTGAATTAATAAAGCGGCGATATTGTCTAATGTCATAAAAAAACCAATCCAACCGGCACTTAACCCAAACCGGCCATCCAAAAAGATGGGCACGTAGGCATTGTAAACCGACCAGATGACACTGACACCAAAAAAACCAAAGCCAAGTAAAAATGTTTTTGGGTAACTCAATTTTTGCTGCATCGTATAAAAGCCCTTTCTAATTTATGGTTGTATGGTTTATTTTCAAAGGGAGTTGATTTAACTTTTTTTATTAAGTTCGGATAAAAACTTTTTATCTTTTTCTGTTAAGGGATAGTTTTTTAATAAATCTGGGCGCTGTTGAAAAGTGCGCTGTAAGGCTTGTTCCCGCCGCCATTCGATAATTTTGGCATGGTGACCGGAGAGTAATACATCAGGAACACGCCAACCTCGAAATTCTTCTGGCCGGGTATAGTGCGGATACTCCAATAAACCACTGGCGAAGGAATCATCCACCGCTCCGGTTGGATCCCCCAGAACATCGGGAATGAAACGTGAAACGGCATCAACGACCATTAAGGCGGGTAACTCTCCCCCTGTAATAACAAAATCACCAATGGATAACTGATCGGTTATTAAATGCTGCCGAACCCGTTCATCCACGCCTTCATATCGGCCGCAAACAATAGCGATCTGGGGGAGTTGGGCTAGTTCTTCGGCAATTTTATGAGTGAAAGGCCGACCTTGCGGACTCATTAAAATGACTGGGCAGGATGGTGGTTGTCCGAGAACGTCCTCTACCGCGGTGAAGATTGGCTCAGCTTTCATCACCATGCCGCCACCGCCGCCGTAGGGTGTATCATCGGTGATATGGTGTCGGTCCATTGTCCAATCGCGGATATTGTGAACATTGACTTCGATTAAATTCTTCTCAATTGCTTTTTGAAGAATAGATACCTCAAAATAGGGTGAAAAAACAGAAGGGAATAAAGAAAAGATGTCAAAACGCATGCGCTGATTCTAGCTTTATCAGTTGGGAAAGGCAAGCCGAAAAATGGATAGATTAATAAATCCTAATCCAAATTTGCTATTGTAGAACTTGACAGTCAAAAAATTCTAATGATAATATCGAATTATGTATATTAAAAAGAAAGGGTTTCACATGAATCGCCGCCGTAGGCGGATGAATCCGATTCGTGTATTTGTTTTATTAGTATTAATTGGCGGTGTGGTCTATTTAAATCAATTAATTGGCACAACCATTCAACCGCCTTTTGTACCAACGCCTACCGCTACCAAAGCGCCAGAGTCTTATTTGACGGATGCGCAAGCTCTGGAAAATGAAGGTAAGTTAATTCAAGCTGTGAATGCTTATAAGGAAGCGATTCGGGTTGATCCGGATAATGCCGGCAGCTATATTTCACTGGCGCGTTTGCAAATTTATCTAAAGTCCTATGATGATGCTCTTGAAAATTTAGGAAACGCAATGTTGTTAAATGATGCAAATGCAATGGCATTTTCATTAAGGGGTTGGGCATTGGGATTAACCGGTCAATTTTTGGATGCAAAATCCGCTTTGGATCAAGCTATCGCCATTGATCCAAACAATGGTGTCCATTATGCACATTTAGCAGAAGTGTATGGCTTGCAATATATTCAGGACGGTGACTTTACGGTTCTTGAAGAGGCAAGAAGTATTTCCCAGAAGGCGCAAGAACTGTCTCCAAATGCTTTGGAAACTTATCGCGCGCGCGGGTATATCCTCTATTTATATGGACAGTATCAGGAAGCGGTTTTACAGTATGAAAAAGCAATCAATCTAAATCCGAATATTGCTGATCTTCATCTGGCACTGGGTAGAGTGTACCGTACCAATGAATTGGCTGAATATAATCTAGCTACGGATGAATTTCGATTGGCGGATAATCTTAATCCGACGGATCCTATGCCAGACTTTCTGCTTTCCCGAGTTTATTTTACACAGGGTGAATTTACCACTGCAATTCAATATGCGGAAACTGCTGTCCGGGATGAACCTAGTAATCCTGATTGGCATGGTAATTTAGGCACATTATTATATCGAAATGGTGAATATGGGAAAGCCATAACTGAATTGGGATTAGTAATTAAAGGCGGGCAGACCGAGGATGGTGTGGTAGTGGAGCCATTACCTTTAAGTTATGATACTGCTGCTTATTTTTATACTTACGGGCTTGCACTGGCAAAAGCTGGGGAATGTGGTGAAGCATTACAATTATCCCAGGCTTTGATCCAAAATGTAGCGAATGATGAGTTTGCGATGTTTAATGCTGAAGAAATTGTGAACATCTGCCAACAAGTTGCTGATGGAGAATTAATTATCACGCCGGAAGAAACAGACGGCGATTCGGCCAATGCGGATTCAACGACGCCTTAGTTTTAAAGAAAAGGAAAACAATGGGTACTAAGATTCCTGAGGAACGGGATCTCTTCCGATCAAAACGCGGCCGCAATAATTATGTGCGGATGTACTTTTTATTATTGTTAATTGTTATTGGTTTGTTCATCAGTCGAGAGGTGCTAGTCACTGAGGAAATCAAGCCCTTATTTTTGCCTACCCCGACTCCAACACGTACTGCCAATTCGTATGCTTTTGAAGGGGAAACTGCTTTTGAGGCTGGGAAATTAAATGAATCACTAATCGCTTTTCAAGAAGCAACCCGATTAGAACCCAATAACCCGGAAATTTGGGCAGAACTTTCTCGTGTTCAGGTTTATTCTGCGACCTTATTAACCACTGATGCTCAACGAAAACAACGTCTAATGGATGCAATGGCTTCGGCTGATAAAGCAGTGGAAGTAGGCCCGGAATACAGCAACGCATATGCAGCTCAGGCTTTAGCTTATGACTGGTTTTCGAACCCCGTCTATTCAGGTGAAGATAGGGAACGATATTTACTGGATGCCAAAAGCGCTGCTCAGAATGCCTTACGGTTTGACAGTCAAAACGCTTTGGCTATGGCTTATATGGCTGAAATTAATATGGACCAGGCACGGTATCAGGATGCTATTAAATTCGCGGAACAAGCTGTGGCAACTGACGATAGTTTAATGGATGTTCACCGTGTGATGGGATATGTTTTGGAATCGTTGGGTAATGGATATGCAGAAGCCATCGAACAATATAAAAAAGCAGCTGAAATTACGCCCAATTTAACTTTTTTATATATTTCGATTGGGGTGAATTACCGCCAATTACAAAAATATGATTTAGCCTTGGAATGGTTTGCAAAAGCAGTTAAGATCAATGAACAAAACAAAATCAATGATCCGATTCCATATTTGGCAATTGCCAATACCTACAGCCGAATGGGACAATTTTTTGCTGCTTCGTTTAATGCATACGCCGCATTGGAATTTACACCTGCTGATCCCGATGTGTATGGACAATTGGGTGTGATTTATTTTAAATCAAGAAATTATGAAAGTGCCATTGAAGTGTTAAAATGTGCAACCGTCGGATGTACTGGTGAAGAGAGCTGTAAGATTCGGAACCAATCTGATTTTTGTCCTGAGGGAGCCGAACAATTAGAGATCGCAGGCTTGCCTTTGACACAGAATACGGTTTTGTATTATTTTACCTATGGTTCTGTGCTTTCAGCGATGCACTTACGAACTGATGATTATTGTGAACGTGCCATGGATATTTTTACCCAAATCCGTTCCCAATTTGAAGATGATCCAAACGTCATGTCAATTGTTTTAACTGGTGAAGAAATTTGTCGGGAATAATAAAGTAATTATAAAAAACATATCAGAAATTTATTAGAATTCAAAAAATACTCTTGACTTGCTCCTTAAAGAACGGTAAGATTTGTATCGGTTTAGCACTCTATTGACAAGAGTGCTAAAAACTAAAAACCTAACCCTTTATGCAAAAGCAGGAGGAAATAATGAATTTAAAACCGCTTGGTAGTCGTGTAGTGGTTGAACCGATCGATGTGGAAGAAATTACCGCAGGTGGTATCGTTCTGCCCGAAACAGCAAAAGAAAAACCCCAAAAGGGTAAAGTTTTGTCTGTTGGCCCTGGTGAACACAATGACGAGGGAAAACGTGTTGAAATGGATGTAAAAGCAGGCGACGTTGTTTTATTTGCCAAATATTCTGGTACTGAAATCAAAGTCGAAAATAAAAAACTGCTCATCCTGCGCGAGAGTGATTTACTTGCTATTGTTGAAGAATAATTTTTATACGAATTAAGGAGTTTAATAGATATGGCAGCCAAACAGATTGTTTTTGGTGAAGAAGCTCGCCGCAAACTTAAGAATGGTATTGATGTTGTTGCTACTTCCGTTGCTACAACATTAGGACCCAAAGGCCGCAATGTTGCGTTAGATCGCAAATTCGGTTCCCCGACCATTACCCACGATGGTGTCACCGTTGCAAAAGAAATTGAATTGGAAGATCCCTTTGAAAATATGGGTGCCCAGTTATTAAAAGAAGCCGCCACAAAAACCAACGACATCGCTGGTGATGGCACTACTACTTCAACCGTATTGGCACACGCTATTGTGACCGAAGGTTTAAAAACCTTAGCCGCAGGCGCCAACCCAATGCTCTTAAAACGCGGTATTGAAGCTGCTTCCAAGATCGTTGCTGATGAAATTAAAAGTCAGGCAATTGAAATTCGCGAAAAGAACGAAATCGCCAATGTTGCCACAATTTCCGCCCAAGATCGTTCCATTGGAGAACTGATTGCGGATGTGATGGACAAAGTTGGTAAAGACGGTGTGATCACTGTTGAAGAATCCAAAGGTTTGGAATTTGAGCAGGAATATGTTGAAGGTATGCAGTTTGATCGAGGTTATATTTCCCCCTATTTCGTAACTGACACCGAACACATGGAAGCTGTTATCAGCGAACCTTATGTTTTGATCTATGACAAGAAAATCTCCGCCGCTCAGGATATTGTTCCGGTTTTAGAAAAACTGGTTCAGGTTGGCAAACGTGAATTGGTGATCATCGCCGAAGATATTGATGGTGAAGCCCTCGCCACCCTGGTTTTGAACAAGATTCGCGGTATGGTGAACGTTTTAGCCATCAAAGCTCCTGGTTTTGGTGACCGCCGTAAAGCAATGTTACAAGATATTGCAATTTTGACTGGTGCTCAGGTCATCTCTGAAGAGACCGGACGCAAACTGGATACCACCACTGTGGCAGACCTCGGCCGAGCTGAAAAAGTTGTTGCCGATAAAGACAATACCACCATCGTTGGCGGTAAAGGTGACGAAGCTGGTATTAAAGGCCGCATCGACCAGATCAAAGTTGAAATTGACAAAACCACAAGCGATTACGATCGTGAAAAACTGCAAGAACGTCTGGCAAAATTAGCCGGTGGTGTTGCAATCATCCGTGTGGGTGCTGCAACTGAAACTGAGCTGAAAGAAAAGAAACATCGAGTTGAAGATGCACTTTCCGCTACCCGTGCTGCAGTTGAAGAAGGTATCGTCCCTGGTGGTGGGGTTGCATTAGTCAATGCGATCAAATCCCTTGATGGTGTCAAGATGGAAAATGAAGACGAACAAATCGGCGTTAATATTGTCCGCAAAGCTTTGGAAGTTCCAATGCGTAAAATTGCTGAGAACGCTGGTAAAGAAGGTTCCGTCATTATTGAAAACGTTCGCAAATCACAGGCAGATAACGATAACCCGCGGTTTGGTTATGATGTATTATCCGGTGAATACGGCGACCTGGTAAAAGGCGGCGTCATTGATCCTGCCAAAGTAACCCGTGGCGCATTGGAAAATGCTGCTTCTATCGCAGCTATGATCCTGACCACAGAAGCTCTCGTTACTGATATTCCGGAAAAGAATCCAGCTCCCGCTGGTCCTCCCATGCCTGAATACTAAACCAAAGTTGTTAACAAGCTGGCAGGTCGTGAACTACACGACCTGCTTTTTTTTGGTTATAATCAGCAGAATGAAACTTCGACCCTTAATACTTACTTCGTTAATTGTCTTTTCCTTTTGTGGATTATCTTCTTGCACAACAAACCAATCCACACCAGTTATAGAATCAACAGAAGGCATTCAACCTACGGCGGTGGTGGCAACCATCGCGACTGAAGTGCCGACCCCTACCAGCACTCCCTTACCAGCAGCAGCCATGGTAAATGGGGAAGCGGTTTTGGTTTCGGACTTTGAAGAAGAATATTTGCGTTTATTGGATGGAATTGCCCTAAGCCAAAAAGATATTGATGAAGACACCGGCAGAGCGATTGTTCTGGAAGATATGATTGTTACAACCCTATTGGCACAGAATGCACGAGCCGCAGGATATGAAGTGACGGAAGAATTTTATCAAGATCGTTTAAATCTTGTCATCTCGGAAGCAGGGGGAGAGGATGTTTTTAATCAATGGCTTGGTGACAATCATTACTCGCAAGAAAGTTTTCACCGATTGTACCGGCTTTCATTGGAAGCTGGATGGATGAAAGAAAAAATTATCGGCGAAGTGCCATTGGAAGCTGAACAAGTGCGAGCAAGGCAAATCATGGTCCAATCTAAAACTCTGGCCGACCAAATCTACCAACAACTAGAAACTGGCGCGGATTTTGCAACAATAGCCAGGATATATGATCCGATTAGTGGTGGTGAACTGGGTTGGTTTCCGAGAAACACCCTGGTTATCCCTGGTGTGGAAGAAGCGGTTTTTATCTTGGAGCCAGATGAATATACGCCCGTTTTAGAAACCGATTACGGTTACCAAATCATTCAAGTTATGGAACGTGGTGTCCGTAATTTAACTCAGGATGCGTTATTAATTTATCAAAATCAAGCACTTAGACATTGGGTCGAAGAACACAAAAACCAAAGTGATATTAAAATTTTGAATTAATTTATTTTGGTGATCCCAATCGGAGGTGATCAAATTGGCAAAAAAACAAAAACGAAAAAGTTTTGACGCCGTCTGGAACTTTTTAACACTGCTTGTATTTTTGTTGGTCAGTGCTGTACTTTTGGTACAGATAACAATTTATTTTAATCCTTATGCGATTTTTAACCCTTTTCCGCCGTATGAAATGCCTGAGGTAGTTGTTTTACCCACGGCAACAGAAAATCCGGTAGAACTGCCGGAAGTTTGGACGGAAACGCCTGAAGTAGTTGAGGTATTGATTAACACGCCGGAACCAACGGCAACCCAGGAAATGATCTTGCAAGATGGGACACCGATTGCAGAAGTCACTCCTTCTGAACCAACGGCTACCCCTTTTGTTGGTTATTATTCTTTTAAAGTACAAAATTCGATCAATGCAATTAATGGTGCGATATTTAAACCGGATTTAGGATGTAATTGGTTAGGTGTAGCCGGACAGGTTTTTGATTTGCAAGGGCGTCCGGTAAAAGGGATTCGCGTTTGGTTGCGGGGCTCATTAAATGGGCAGCAGGTTGATTATTTGAGCCTTACCCTTGATTCATCTCCTTATGGCCCTTCCGGATTTGAAATCACATTGGCAGATGCCCCTGTTAATTCGAGTGGAAAATTATACCTGCAGTTATTAGATCAGGCTGGGATTCCCATTTCTGATAAAGTATATTTTGATACATATGATGATTGTGAACGGAATTTGATCCTGATCAACTTTAAACAGGTGCGGTAGCTCGGCATTGACATTAACCACTAAGGACACTAAGAACACCAAGAAGAGTAAAAGAAAAACAAATTTATTTCAAATTCTTAATATATTGAATTGCTTTGATAAAACAAATGAAGAACTTAGCAGTTCTCATTTGATAAAAAATATAAATAAATGGCTTTTTTATTAGTGCCCTTCGTGTGCCCTGTGCTCCGAAGGGGAATTGTGGTTAATACTATTTTTTCTGTCGTTGCCGGACGACTTCAAACAATAAAATACTGGCTGCAATTGCCGCGTTCAGTGATTCACTTTTGCCCGGCATTGGTATGCTGATTCCCTGATCAGCCAGCGATTTTCCGGCTTGCGTTGGACCAAAGGCTTCATTCCCCACCAAAATGGCTGAAGGTTGCTTTAAATCAGTTTCCCAAAGGGATTGATTGGCATCTGCGGAAGCAGCATAAACTTTTAAAGGTGTTTGTTGATTTGTGAGGATTGTTTTAATTTCCTCACCTTCCATTTTAAAAATGGGAATATGAAAATGTGCTCCCATACCGGAACGTACTACTTTAGGTGCAAATGGATCGGTAGTGCCTGCGGTTAAGAATACAGCCTGTACATTCGCCGCATCGGCGGTTCGTAACAAAGTACCCAAATTTCCGGGATCACGGATGCCGTCACAAATTAATACAAAATCCATCGTTTGGGGGATTTGTGGTGAAGGTTGGTTAACAACGGCTAAAATACCTTGGGGAGTTTCCGTATCGGCCAGTTTTTGCATCATGGCAAGTGGTATTTCTTCAACGGCAGCATCTTTTTCTCGAAACTGATCAACCAGACTCATTCCACGTGTAGAGAGGTTATCTGAAATTAAAATGAGGTCGGTTTTCCAGCTGGAAAGCAAGGTTTCTTCCATTAAACGCACGCCTTCAATTACAAACGCTGCTTGTTTTTTTCTTTCTTTGCTGCGTTCGATCAGGGCTCTTACCCGTTGTATCTTTGGATTTTTATCGGATGTGATCATGAATCAATTATAAAATAAAAACCGGCTGGAATTTGTTTTCCAACCGGTTTAATTTGCACTTTCAGGAACCGCGTTTTAAACCTCGAGGGCTTTATTAACCACAGCAGTGAAGGTTTGTGGATCACGGACTGCTAAATCTGCCAGCATCTTGCGATTGATGAGGATGTTGGATTGGTGCATACCGTGGATTAATCGACTGTAGGTGGTACCATTCAGGCGAGCGCCTGCATTAATACGGGTAATCCACAGACGGCGCAGATCACGTTTGCGATTGCGGCGATCACGATAGGCATACCAAAGGCTTTTTAACATCGCTTCATTTGCGCGCCGGAACAGCTTACTGCGGGTTCCGTATTGGCCCTTTGTAATCTTTAATACTTTTTTATGACGACGATAACCTTGCGGTCCACTTTTTACACGTGGCATTACTTACTCCTTTGCGAACCCCTGGGCGCCGATGATTTCCTCATCCGTTTTACACCCAACAGCCGCACTAAAATGGTTAGACGAACAGCCTGTGTCTGGTTCCTGAATCTAATTTAATTAGATATAGGGGGCCAGTAGGCGAATGCGTTTGGCAATTTTGTCACCCTTAACTTCGATCATTTCGGATAACATACGTTTGGATCGTTTTGAAGTGCGGCGTCGTAAGTGACTTTTACCGCCTTTGGTACGAACCAACATGCCGGACCCAGTCGTGCGAAATCGTTTGGAAGTCGCTTTATGAGTCTTTAGTTTGAATTTGGTTGTCTTCGCTTTGCGAGGCACTTTGGAACTCCTCTATTAATAATATAGTAAAAAAATTCGCGGTCTGCATGAGAGCATGCGCGACCACGAATTATACTATAAAAATCTAAAATCGGAAAGTTTTAAATTTATTCCGAAAAGTTTATTTTTTCCCAACGCCCTTGGCTGGAGCAAGCATCATGGACATATTGCGGCCTTCCAAATTTGGTTTCTGCTCCACAACTGCCACATCTTGTAATTCTTCTGCAATTTCGCGTAAATCTTCCAATGCGATTTCGGGGTAGGTGATTTCACGGCCACGGAATCGGATGGTAACTTTAACTTTCATACCATCTTCCAACCATCTGCGTGCGTCACGGGTTTTAAAACCCCGATGGTGTTCATTGGTTTTTGGCCGTAAGCGGATTTCTTTGATCTCAATTTTTGTTTGGGCTTTACGGGCTTCTCTTTCCTTTTTGGTTCGTTCGTAAAGGAATTTGCCGTAATCCATTACCCGGCAAACGGGCGGGTTTGCTCCAGGGGCAACTTCAACCAAATCCAATTCGGCTTCATGCGCAATTTCTAAAGCTCTTTTGGTGGGCACAACACCCACATTTTCTCCATCCGCTCCAATTAATCGAACTTCTTTTACACGGATTGTTTCATTTACACGGAATTCTGAGTTACTGATAGCGTGTCTCCTTTCAAGCGCTAACGAAGGGCGTACAATATATTAAGAATGTTCTAATCTTACCGATCTTAATATACCATATCCCAAAGACCTGCGTCAATAAAATTTACACCAATTCTTCGATGTCTTTTAATGCGCGTTCTACAAAAGTTTCCACAGACATTGGACCGGGGTTCTCTCCACTGCGTAAACGTAAGGCTACTTCCCCAGCTTCCAGTTCCTGATCTCCAATGATGAGCATATAGGGTACTTTTTGCAATTGGGCTTTGCGGATTTTGGCATTCATACGATCGTTTCCATCATCCACTTCAACCCGCAGGCCGGCTTTCTTTAACTGTTTTGCAACTTCATGTGAATAATCCACATGCCGGTCCGCAATCGGGATAAGCTTCACTTGTACCGGCATCAACCAGACGGGGAATGCACCACCATAATGCTCAATCAGAACACCCATAAAACGTTCGATGGAACCTAATAAAGCCCGGTGAATCATCATTGGACGGTGAGGCTGTCCATCTTCACCAATATAGGTCATATCAAATCGTTCAGGGAGGTTAAAGTCAAATTGTATGGTACTGAGCTGCCATTCTCGCCCGAGGGCATCGATCATCTTTAAGTCAATCTTGGGGCCATAAAAAGCAGCACCACCTTCATCAATATCATAAGCAAGGTTTGCCCGCTCCAAGGCGGCTTTTAATGCGTCCTGTGCGGCCAGCCAATCTTTTTCTTCTCCAACCGATTTTTCGGGATCACGGGTGGAAAGATAAGCATGGAATTCATTCATTCCAAAATGGCGTAAGATGTGCAGACAGAAATTGAGTACTTCATCAATCTCTTCCGGCATTTGATCTTCACGGCAAATCAGGTGGGCATCATCTTGTGTGAATCCACGTACCCGCAGCAAACCATGCAGCACGCCAGAGCGCTCGTAACGGTAAACGGTACCCCATTCGGCCAGACGGATTGGAAAATCGCGATAGGAATGAAGTTTGCTGTTGTAAATCATGATATGGAAGGGGCAGTTCATGGGTTTTGCATAATATTCATCCTCTTCGATCTTCATCGGCGAGAACATATTTTCATTGTAAAAACCAAGGTGGCCTGAGGTCTCCCATAGATTAGCCCGTCCAATATGCGGTGAATAGACAATGTCGTAACCATTGGCAAGATGTTCTTTTTTGCAATATTCTTCGGTCAGGTGACGGATTAACCCGCCGTTTGGGTGCCATAAAATTAACCCGGGACCAACTTCCTGACTGACAGAGAATAATTCCATGTCTTTGCCAACTTTACGGTGATCACGTTTTTTCGCCTCTTCTAACTTCCAGAGATACTCTTTTAAGTCTTCCGGATTTTCGAAGGCTGTTCCGTAGATACGCTGTAACATGGGACGTTTTTCATCACCTCGCCAATAAGCGCCAGCTACGGAAAGCAACTTAATCGCTTTTGGATTGATTTCTTTTGTGCTTTCAACATGCGGTCCACGACAAAGATCAACAAAGGTATCACTTTTGTACAGTGAGATTTCCGGTTTTTCTTCCAATGGATTACCGTGTTCATCCAGCCCACCGGATTCCAGCCCTTCAATCAGTTCTAATTTAAAGGGTTGGTCGGCAAAAAATTTCTTGGCTTCTTCTGCACTAATAACTTCTTTTTCGAATTTATGATTTCCCTTTAAGATGTGTTTCATCCGTTTTTCGATTTCAGATAAATCTTCCGGAGTTAGGGCGCGGGGTAGATCAAAATCATAATAAAAACCATCATCAATCGCGGGGCCGATTGCAATTTTTGCATCAGGAAAACGATCTAAAACAGCTTCAGCCATCACATGTGCAGTTGAGTGCCGGATGCGGAATAGATTTGAATTTTCATAAGCTTGATTTGTTTGTTTCGCCATAAGAACCTCCGTTCGGCATTTGTTAAAAGTTGATTAAAAAATAAAAAACTCTCACCACTGGGGCGAGAGTTAATCTCACGGTTCCACCCAGATTACCCACATTGGGTATCTCGTTGGGGCTTTTAACGGAGCCAGCCGGTTGCCTTACTCAATTTCAGGTTTCCACTCGCAGGGGGTTTTCACTGTTCTCTTCCTCAAAAAGGTTTTCAGCCGGTGACCTTTTTTCTCTGGCAGGGACTTAACAGCTACTCGTCCTGGTCATTGTGTTTTAATTATTGTTACCCAATCATAAAGAGTTAAGATGTAAAAGTCAAGGGATTGTTTCAAATCTAATCCAATGTTTTTTCGTAAATCGCGTCAAATCCAAATAAGTTTTTTTGTTCTCTGTGATTAAAAATAGCATTGATAGGTTGAAAAAGCTATCCTACAATCAGTCTCCGCCAGCAATTGATTGCATAATTTTTTGTTCACTTACTTCTTCTGTAAATTCAATGATTTTCTTTTTATCACGTAAAACGACAATACGATGGCTGGTACGCAGAACCTCTTCTAATTCGGATGAAATAAAAATGATAGATTTCCCTTCTTCTGCTAACAAAAGCACTAATTTTTGAATTTCTGCTTTTGCCCCGACATCAATTCCGCGCGTGGGTTCATCCAGGATCAAAAGACGGGGATTTGTTGCTAACCATCGTGCAAGAATCACCTTTTGTTGGTTGCCACCGCTCAAGTTTTTGACGGGTTGATCAGGGGAGGGTGTAGAGATGTTTAATAATTTTATATAATGATTAGCCAGCTCGTATTGTTTTTGTAAACTTATATATTTAAACCATCCCATTCTTGCCTGTATGGCAAGAATGATGTTTTCACGTATTGTGAGGTCTCCGGCAATCCCTTCCCTTTTACGATCCTCCGGACATAAACCGACCCCTCGTTCAATAGATGCTATAGGTGAAAATTCTTTAATTTTAGTATGATCAAAGGTTACAGTACCTTGATCCGGCTGATCAATTCCAAATAATAAACGGGCTATTTCTGTCCTTCCTGAACCAAGTAAACCAGCAAAGCCAACCACTTCTCCTGCATGTAATGTTAAATCAAATGGGGTGATTGCGTCTTGTAACCCTAGAGAATTTGCTACAAAAAAGGGTTCTTTATCGATATTTTTTGCTGTTTCCAATTTTGTAGCTTTCATGTCGTCATAATCAGAGAGGTTTCGACCAATCATTTTGGAGATAAGGGATAATCTTGGAAGGTTATTCGTTTCATAAGAGCCAACCAGTTTTCCGTTTCTTAAAATTGTTATTTGATCAGAGATTTCATAAATTTGGTCAATAAAATGAGTAATAAAAATGATCCCTACCCCATCGTTTTTAAGTTTTTTCATTACACGGAATATCTGTTCCGTTTCATGGATGTCTAAACTTGAGGTTGGTTCATCAAGAATTAATACTTTCGCTGATGTGATTTCCAATGCTCGTGCAATAGCGGTTATCTGTTGAATGGCTGTTGAAAAATATCCCAAAGGTCTCGTTACATCAATATGGATACCTAAATCAGCAAGGATGTGTTTAGCTCGTTCATTCATTGCTTTCCAATCAATCCCAAAATGATTGTGTGGTTCACGACCAAGCAATAGATTTTCTGCTACAGTAAGGTAATCACATAAGTTAACTTCTTGATAGACGGTACTAATTCCAACAATTTGAGCATGCTGCGGTGAGCGTATGGTAATTTCTTCCCCTTCAAAAAAAATGTGACCACTATCATGCCGTTCAACCCCAGTCATTACTTTTATCAAGGTTGATTTTCCCGCACCGTTTTCACCAACCAATGCATGAATTTCACCTTGTTTTAAACAAAAATCCACATTTTCTAATGCCTGAACACCAGGAAAGGATTTGTAAATTTTTTCCATTTTTATGATTTCTTGGTTGTTTTCAACCATTTATGTTTACTCCCAAAACAAAGAAGAATTATGAATGCTTTTTTCTCATATAGAATAGACTTTGAATTCCAATAAAGATCAAAGTTAGTAAGCCAACCCCAATCCTTGTCCACCAAGAACTTAGTGTCCCGTTGAATTGCAATATAGAAACAATGGTGCCATTAATGAGTACACCAAATAAAGTTCCGATGACATTGCCAACACCACCCGAAAGTAAGGTTCCACCAATTACGACGGAAGCGATTGCGTCTAACTCCATCCCTGGAGCATAGCCACCATAACCCGAAAGTAATGAAATACTGAAAACGATACCCCCAATGGCTGAGCATAAACCGCCGTAAGAATAAACAATGATTTTTGTACGTGCTACTGGGAGTCCCATTAAGCAGGCCGATTGCTCATTATTTCCAATGGCATAAACGGTTCTGCCAAACCGTGTGTATTTTAATAAATAAAATGTAACTAACAAAAGTATTGGTCCTATTAGTGAAGGAATATATAGGTAAGCGCTTTTAAAGAATGGAATATGAAGTTTTGTGAGTGCTAAGTATCGGTATGTGTCATTCGTGATCGTAAGAGAGGAGAGTGTGATGATATAAGCCATACCTCGAGCAAAGAAGAGTCCCATCAAAGTGACGATAAAGGGTTCGACTTTTAAATAATGGATGATGCAGCCCATGATGAAGCCAAATGCAATTCCAATTAATAACATCAGTGGAATAACAACACCGGCACTCCAACCTGCCTTTAATAATGCTGCAGAAGCAGCTGAGATCATGGCAATTACACCTGCCACTGAAAGATCAATGCCTTTTGTCAGAATGACAGTGGTTAACCCAATTGATATGATTAGAAGACTTGCGTTATTAATAAACAAATTAAAGAAAACTTGGGGTTTTTGCATACTTGGGTAGAGCTGGCCACCAATGATATAAACAATGATAAAAATCACGATCGTTGTTAGTAGAGGGGCGTTACCGCTGATAAAGGTTTTAATTCGTTGCACCATGAGTCTGTCCTTTACGTTCGATTAAGCGGTTGATAAGACGTCGTGAATAATCGGAATACAGCAGAATTACGATAAGGACTAATACTGCTCTACCAGCTAATAAGGCGTTCGCCGGGACACCAAAGGTATACATCGTGATTGTAAAAGTCCAAATGATGAGTGCACCAATAACACTGGCAAGTAAGGAAAATCGTCCACCGGACATTAATGTTCCACCGATTACAACTGCAAGAATAGCATCAAGTTCATATAATAATCCGATGTTATTTGCATCACATCCATGTATATAAGAACTTAGGATGAGGCCAGCTACGGCACTACAGAAACCACAGAAGGTGTATGCAATTAACTTAACATTTTTTTCGCTGATTCCCGAATAATAAGCTGCTCTGGAATTTGTACCTACGATCTCAATAAATAAACCAATTGAAGTTTTCCGGATCAGTAACCAGGCTAGAACAAATACAATTGCTACAATATACATAGAAACCGGCAGACCCAAGATAAACCCGTTACCAAACCACCAATATGGTTTGTAATAAACAGTCATGATTTGACCGTTTGTTATGAGTTGGGCAATACCACGTCCTGCAACCATGAGGATTAATGTTGCAACCATGGGTTGAATTTTTCCTCGTGACACAAGGAATCCGTTCCACACACCACATAGAGTTCCAGCTGCAAGATTGGCCACTACAACTAACCACAAAGGAGTATTTGTAGCGTTTGCTGCCAAAATATCATTTGTGATTAATTCATTTCCCAAAGCAGGATTAATTAAAACAGTACCCATTGCCGCAGAAATGGCAATCACCGCTCCTACAGAAAGATCTACCCCCGCAGTAGCAATGACCAGCGTCATGCCTATTGCGACAAGCATTAATGGAGCCGCATTGTTAACTACATCAATCAAATTACCGTATAGATGACCTTGAACAATTCCAATCTTAAAAAAATTTGGTGCAAAAATAGCGTCCACAATCAGCAGTAAACTTAATGCAATAAGAGGCCAAAACAATTGGCTTTGACGAAAACGTTTAACCAAAGGTGTGTTATTTTTCATAAAAATTCTAATCTTTCGATTTCGTAATGATTAGTGTTCTGAGAAAATAGTTTGGTTGAGAAGCGGCGGGAAACACCGCTTCTCAACGATTTCGGAAACCCTAATCCCCGGGAGTCCTTTTTCATTTGGGTGAGATTTTAATATTTCCGACTTGGTAATAAGTCTGCGGCTTCATTCGGGAAGTAAACAGTTTCATCGGTGAGAACTTCTCGATCAATATCTTGTCCATTCATCAAAGCCAATGCCATGTCGTAAACTTGAGGGCCAAGCAAGGGATTACATTCCACATCTGCTTGTACCCATCCATCGATCATTAATTGGAATCCGCCCCGTGTGCCATCGACTGAAACAATGACAATGTCTCCAGGCTCTAAACCAGCAGATTTCATAGCTTCTACAGCACCAATTGCCATGTTGTCATTATGGATGAAAGCACCATCAATTTCACCTTCATATTTCTTCAAGAAGGCTTCCATAACAGGTTTTCCTTCGGCGGTGGTGAAATTGCCAGTTTGTGAATCGACAATTTCAATATTGTCATTCAGATTGGCTCGGAAACCTTCGGCACGACCTACAGCGGCACCAGAACCGGTTGTACCACTCAATTCAACAATTTTTCCCCCATCAGGTAAAAGTTTGTTCATTTCATCTGCTGCTCGTTGACCTTCAAGGAACATATCGGAACCGATATGAGATGCATACAAGCTTGAATCAGCTGTTACGGAACGATCAACGATGATAACTGGAATACCTGCTTCTTTGGCTTCCGTTAATACTGGTTCCCATCCATCTTCAACAACCGGGGGCAAACCAATTACGTCCACACCCTGCTGGATACAAGATCGCATGGCTGAAATTTGATTTTCTTGTTTTTGTTGAGCATCCGAGAAAATCAAACGAACTCCTAAATCACCAGCAGTTTCTTTAAAAGATGCTGTGTTTGCCGTTCGCCAATCACTTTCTGCACCGAGTTGCGGGTAGCAAAAAACCATATCTGTAAATTCGCAGTTGGGGGCACAAGAGGTTTCTTCTGCAGTTTCCTGAGGTGCGGCAGTTGAACAAGCTGACAAAATTAAAACAGCAATTACAGCTAAAAATGCAAATGTTTTTAGACGGAACATTCTTCTCTCCTTAAATATTATTTTTTATTATAGATTTTGGGATTTATCTCTTTGGGAGATTTTTTGAAGTATAATTTTTTTGTGTGTAATTCATATAAACTTTATTTGAGTTACACCCGTCTGGAGTGTTTGTCTGGGCACACATAACCTGGCAAACACTTCTTTTTATTAAAATTCTTTTATTCTTTTTGATAACCTCCTTTTTATTACTGCCCTGTGTTTAGGTTAGCACTTGTTAACCAAAATTATGCCGGAGGACACATTTGATTAACATTAGGTTAACAAAAATTAACTCATTTCTCAATTAATTTCATTGAGGAATGAGTTAATTTTTTTGTGGAATTTTTATATAAAAATATTTACAATTTTAATTTGGTTAATTATTTTACGATTTTAGTTAATATTTTCTAGAAGGTAAAATTTCTGCGGCATTATCCGGGAAAAATATTGATTCTTTTGAAGGAATCCACTTTGGTAGTTCTTCTCCATTCACAACTTGGAGGGCTACTTCAAAAAACTTAGGGCCTAATAATGGATTGCATTCAATGGTTGCATTAAGTTTTCCAGCGATCATTGCATGAAAGGCATCTCGAATGGCATCAATAGAAACAATGATAATATCTTCCCCTGGACGTAATCCGTATTCCTCAATTGCTTTAATCGCACCAATAGCACTATCATCGTTATGGGCATAAACCGCATCAATTTGGTCCCCATATTTGATAAGAAGATCTCCCATCACCTCTTTCCCCTTAGCACGGGTAAAATCAGCTGATTCAGAAGCGATAATTTTCATGTCTGGATGATTCTCGAGTATTTCCCGGAAACCGTTATAACGATCATTTGCCGGAGCAGATCCTTCCGTACCAGCTAACTCAACAATATTTCCTTTATCATCTAACAAATCAATCATTACGCGTGCTGCGTTACGTCCTTCCTCAACAAAATCTGAACCAAGATGAACCGCATAAAGGTTTTCAGGAACGTTTGCACGACGGTCAACCAAAATAATTGGTATTCCAGCTTCTTTTGCTTCTTGAAATACAGATTCCCAACCAGTTTCAACAATAGGGGAGACACCAATTACATCAACTTGTTGTGCAATGAAAGTACGGATCGCCTTAATTTGGTTATCCTGTTTTTGTTGTGCATCAGAAAACAATAACTCAACACCAAGTTCACTGGCCGCTTCTTTAATGGATTCCGAATTGCCAGTTCGCCATTCACTTTCTGCACCAAGTTGTGAGAAGCCAACTACCATGGTTTGGTAAGTCTTTTGATTAGGGACTATAGTCTGGGATTGAGTTTTTTGATTAGAAATATTCTGGCAACCAGCAATTTCAAATATGATGATAAATAAAACCAAAATTATTAATGGGTGTGATTTTTTGGACATGTTTTTATCCTAATGGGGTGTATTATAATCATCTTGTAACGGGATTCTCACAGTGACTATCGTTCCTTCAAGATATTCACTTTCTATGTTTAAACCATACTGATCACCATAATAAAGCTTGATTCGCTTATTTACATTGGCAAGCCCAAACCCTTCTTCATTATGAAAAACCTCATCTGATGGATTTTTTAAGCTGTCACGTATCTTAGCTAATTTGAAGGGAGTACATCCAACGCCGGTATCTTCAACCTGCAGAATAATGGAGTTGTCCTCTGCTTTTTTTGCGCGTATGCTGATAAGACCACCTTTTTGTTTGTTTTTAATCCCGTGATAAAGTGCATTCTCAGCCAACGGTTGTAAGGTTAATTTTAAAATTGTGCTGGAGAGAATGCATTCATCCACATCAATTTCATATTCCAAAATATCACGGTAACGAATTTTTTGGATATATAAATAACTACGAACATGTTCTATTTCCTGTTGAATGGATATCCAATCTTTTCCACGGCTAAGAGCAATGCGGAAAAAGCTTGATAATGCCCGAACTACTTTAATAACCTGGGCTGATTTATTAGCTTCTGCCATCCATACAATTGTATCCAGTGTATTATATAAAAAATGAGGGTTTATTTGGGCTTGTAATGCTTTAAGTTCAGCCTTTTTTAAATTTTCTTGTTCTTTTACCTTCGCGTCTAATAATTCTCGGATTTTACTGGTAATAATGTTGAAATTTAAACGTAGTTCGGTTATTTCATCTACGTTAGAACGGTTTACAAGAGCTTCCAAGTCGTTTTTGGTGATTGTTGTCGTAAGATCCTGTAGTTTTTTGATTGGGTAATAAATACTTGCGGAAATAATCCAAGCCGCCGAAAAAGAGAACGCAACAATGACTGGAAGTAAAACAAAATAAACGATAATCCAACGGTTAAGCCTGGATTGATTTTCAAGATATTTTAATTCTGCTTGCTGGACTTCAAACAGCATATAATCCTGAACAGTTTCTTTTACAACTTCTGAAACTCCCCGGATATCTTCTAATACAAGTTCGTTTTCGGCAACACGACTGCCAGCTGTTATTTGCGCTCCTAACTTATCAACGTATAGAGCAAGCGTGTTTAATGTTCTCCGAATTACATCTAGTTTGATCTTCGACTCATCAGAATCTGTATTAGAGACCAATAATTCAATTTGGCTTTCCGCTTGTTGAAGGATTTCAAATTGATTTCCGTTGTTAAATTCAACTTTACCTGCCACAATATTCCACATTTCAGTATCAATGGCTGGTTTAATATAGGCGTTTAAATCGTTAGCGATGGTTATATTCGTAATGATAGCGTCATACTGTTTATTAATGTGCAGAAATTCCACAATCATCATGGTATTAATCAAAACCATTAGAACAATAATGATGATGAAAGAAAGGAGTATCTTGGAATGGAGTGAAATATTTATGCGGCTAAACAAATTAATGAATTTATTTAAATATTTAGAAGAGGCAGAATCAGGAATATATCCCATGTCCATAATATTATTTTGCATGTGCGCCATCCTCTGAAGAGTTTCGGAATTCTTTCGGTGTTTTTCCAGTTTTTTTCTTAAAAATAAAGCTAAAATAATGAGGATCGTTGTATCCGGATTTGTAAGCAATTACTGAGGATTTTAAATGAGTTGAAACAAGAAGGTTTTTAGCATGCTCAATCCGTAAATCACAGATATAATCACGAAACGTGACGCCGACTTCCTCTTTAAAAAAAGCGCTGAAATAGCTGGGGCTGAGATTAAAAATTTTCGAAACATCACTCATTTTTAAATCTGCATTTTGAAAATTTTGATGAATAAATTCTTCTATTTTATTTAACAACTCATAATCATTGTTATTATTTAATTTTCGTACATTAATCGCTTCATTAAAGAAATTTTTGATTCTTTCTTGAATTTGTTCAATTGTTGTTATATCAGACAAAGATTTTTGTATTGAGTTAATATCAGAGAAGGGGGGGATTATTGAATTATCAACATCACTAATAAATTGGGTCAGGGTCAAAATAAGATCAACAAATAAATATTGTTTGATGATTGGTATTTGTAAGCCAATTCTTCCGATCGTTTCCAGAGTTTTTGAAAAGAAATCGTCAAAGTTGGAAATGGCCCCGTATCTGAGGTAATTTTCAATCGCTTTATGGTCAAGAGGAGGAATTTCAATTGTTGAAGAAGTGAATTGATCACTTTCTTGAACAGGAGTTGTTTTCTGGAGAATCAATGCTTCAGCAAATGAATGGTGAATAGCACCCAATCGTTCTTGTGGGCTGCCAATTGATATATTTGCCGAATAGCCGGTTTGGGTTTGAATAATGTTCTTGAATAAATCTGCACGGAACAAACTTTCTTGGGTGATTTGTTCCAAACTATCCCCTTTAACGAAAAGTACAAGATCTTCAAATTCTTTTTTGGCCAAAATCAGGTCGGGATCATCTTTTACCATATCAAAGATAAGTTGTTCTGCTCGTTTATAAACCTGGAAATCATATGGATAAGTTTTATCAGGGGGTTCAATCTTAATCAACATTACCAAATAAAATTTACTTATGATATCCAAACCTAATTGAAGACTAAGTTCTACGGCTTCAGTGGATGAAATCCCCCCTGTTACTAATCGGATCAGGAATTTTTCTTGGGTTAATGCAAAATTGTCTTCCAATTTGGACTTTAATGATTTTAATTGCTCACGTTCTTGTTTTTCTTGATCCAAGCTTAACGCCAGTTTGGTAAGGGTTATATGCAAATCATGGGAACTAACCGGCTTTAATAAATATTCGGTGACTCCTAATTTGATCGCGGATTGAGCAAAATTGAACTCATCATGCCCACTAAGTATTATTACTTTTATCCACGGCATATGTTTGCGCACAATTTTACTGAGTTGAAGCCCATCCATATGGGGCATCTTAATGTCCGTGATTAATACGTCTGGTTTAGATTCGTCAAGCAATGGTAATGCTAATTCCCCATTGGACGCTTCCCCGCAAAATTCAAAGCCAGCTGCTTTCCAATCAACGTTGTCCCGAATACCTTCGCGCGTGACAATTTCATCTTCAACCAGGAATACTTTGTAGGCCATAGGTTGATTATACAATAATTAGCAAGGATCAATTTGGGAAAGAAAAAACCGTTTGGTTATATCTCCAAACGGTTTTTTAGTGGGCGGTATAGGACTCGAACCTACGACCTTTGCGATGTCAACGCAACGCTCTAACCAGCTGAGCTAACCGCCCAATCAACATGCCGATATTATAAAGGACATGTTTATATATTGCAATGGTTTTAATCGAAGTGAAAAACGAAAAGTTAAGAAAAAAATAATGGTGGATCGTGATAACAAAAGGCAAGGATTTGTGAAGAATTGAAGTGATATATAGGCCAAATTCGCAAAGCAGGTTGACATGAATTGCTATACATGGCGTATAGAGAAATTTTGGGGTCAAAAATCTTTTTTCAGTGCTACTTCGCGAACAGCCCTGATGCATGGGCTTATTGAAGGAAAACAAAATAAAAAAATTTACGGTATATTTAACATAAGTACTGGATATTTAAATTATAGGGAGTGATTATGACCGATAAACCCAATGTGATTTACCTGCATGGTTTTGCATCATCTGCTAAAAACAGTAAGGCGGAATGGCTACAGAAAAAAAATGAATTAGATCCAACAGTTAATTTTTATGCTTTTGATTTTAACCCGACTCAGCAAGATTTTTCTTATATGACAATTACGGGAATGATCAATCGGCTGCGGCAGTATATTTTGGATTTTGAGATAAGACAACCACTATTGGTCGGTAGTTCCTTGGGTGGGTTGGTGGCTTTGCATTATGCGCGCTTATTTGACGGCATCCCACATGTCCTCTTACTAGCGCCGGCTTTGCGGTTTAATTTTGCGAATCGTAAAGAAGCCAAAAAATCACAAGAAAAAGGATACCGTGAAGTATTTCACTACGCATTTAATCAGAATTTGCCGTTATACCAAAGTTTTTCTATTGATGCTCGACAGTATAAGGATTATATTCAACCGCCAGTGCCGGTCACTATTTTGCATGGACGGCAGGATGATGTTGTACCCTTTCGCAGCAGCAGGTTTTATGTGAAGAAATATCCAAATCAAGTTACATTGGTTGAAGTGGATAGTGATCACCGCATGGGAGATCAGGTTGATTTGATTTGGTCGTGGATTAAAAAATTAAGTTGATGAAAATCCTTAACATTGTTCATCACTAGTGGTAAAATATCGTTCGCACGGAGAGGTAGCATAGTCTGGCCTAATGCGCTCGCCTGGAAAGTGGGTGTACCGAAAGGTACCGTGGGTTCGAATCCCACTCTCTCCGCCAAAAATCCCCCCATCAATCGATGGGGGGATTTGTTATCTTTTGTTTATTTTTAGAAAAGATTGTCTTTTTTCTGGACACCATTGAATGGTGTTTATGATACTGTTGCCGGGAATAAGGGTGGTCGCCTGATTTAAATGCAGTCCCTGAACCACACATAATATGGTTGCAATAGCCATCCCGTGAGAAACGATAATAATGTCTTGATCGGGGTGGTTTTGATTGATCTCATCCAAACAATCAATCATTCGCTCCGCAACTTCCCCAATTGATTCTCCTCCAGGCGGCCTGTCATGAAAAGGATTGGTTCTTATGGAAATTAATTTCTCCAGTTGGGATGCTTTAATTTCTTGATAAAGTTGTCCTTCCCATTCACCATGATAAATTTCCCGCAGCCTGGAATCGGTATGAACGAACAGGTTTAACCCCTGGACGATAATTTCTGCGGTCTGTTTTGTTCTGCTTAAATCTGAGGCATACACAGCATCAAATTTTTTTCCGGAAATCGATAAAGCAGCTTGTTTAGCCTGTTGTATGCCAGTTTGATTAAGGGGAATATCTAACTGTCCCTGATACAGACCTTTGATATTCCAATCGGTTTGACCATGTCGAATGAGATGCATTGTTGTTTTCATGAAGAAAAATTTTACCAGAAAAATATTTCCTGTACTACAATTAAAAAAATAATTTTTTTGTTACTTTGATGGTTATTTTGGAGGGATGAATGCAGCAAAAAAATGATTTAAAACGCGGAATAATTCGTTGGGGGGCTCGCCAGTTGATCTTCTGGCTTTTGCTTATGTTAATTTTAATGTTGATATATGGAAATTTTCAATGGACTGCCGGTTGGGTGTTTTTGATCATTGTTGCGGGTGGACAGATCTTGAATGCTCTGATTTTGTTACCTAACCATGGCGATTTGTTGGCTGAACGATCAAAAATTGGAGAAGGAACCTCAAAACGGGATATTTTTTTGGCGTTTATGATGGCATATAATTCCTGGTTTATTGGTTCTTTTTGTGCAGTTGATGCTCGTAATGGTTGGTCCCCGCAAATCCCATTATGGTTGTGGGTTGCCGCCATTCTTTTGATTCTAGCTGGTTCTGGTTTTACCCAATGGGCGATGTATTCCAATCGATTTTTTTCCGGCGTAGTACGCATTCAATCGGATCGTGGACATCAGGTTATCAATAAGGGCCCTTACCGTATCGTTCGCCATCCTGGTTATTTGGGTGTGGTTATATTCATTCTAATGACCCCACTGGTTTTAAAATCTATTTGGGGACTGTTGCTTGCTTTAATATTTATAGCTTTAGTTTTTGTTAGGACGAGCTGGGAGGATGAGACTTTACGGGAGGATTTGCCCGGTTATATTGAATATGCAAAAGAAGTGCGATATAAATTAATTCCTAAAATTTGGTAAAGTATCTGGTTTCTATGGAATAAAAAATAGCGCTATTGAATGAGGGGGGCATTCAACAACGCTATAACTATATTTAACCATAGTTTTTTTGTTTGTCAATGGTTTGATAAAAAGTTAAAGAAAAATAACCTCTCGGTTTATTGAGAGGTTATTTTTGAACTTGATGAATTAATTTCCGGATTGTTGTTGGAGAACGCGGATGTAATTTACGACATCCCAGCGCATTTCCGGTGTTGGCAGGTTTTCTCGTAAGTGGGGCATCCTCCCGGGTATACCTTCGGTGATGGTCACAAAAATGGCACCATCACTCAAGCTTTTCCGATCCGCATCTAAAAGGTTAGCGGGAGGATATTTGGTCAGGAAACTGGAAAAACCACCATTTCCTTCCCCTGTAGCGCCATGGCATAAGGCACAGGAAGTATCATATAGTTTTTTACCCCTCGTAAGGGATTCCGATTCAGCAGCGACCGGATTAACTGGTACACCCAATTCAGGAAGATAAGCCACACCTTGTACCGGTACTGAACGAGGTGGTAACGGTAAGGGGTCTTCCATTGGGCGATAACTGGATTGAATTTCCATAAAACTTATCCAATCAATTTTGATTATGTCATAGGTAAATAACAAACCAATTCCTAAGGGGGCAGCAAGTAAGGCCATTACAATAATGAGTCGTTTGATCATGGTTGTTTTACCTCCTCCGGGTCTACCATTTCAGCGCCCAAATCCTGTAATTCCAAACAGGTTTTTTCTTCAATATGGGCTGGGCAGCTAAATAAGATGCCGATATATCCATCACTGATTTTGGGGTGATAACCTTTGGGACCATAACTTGGAGAGATCATTTCCACAAATACACCCAAAAAGGTGGCAATTAATAAACCTAACATGGTAAGTTCAAAAGTGACGACAATCGAAGTAGGAATCGGTGTTAGAGGCATACCGCCCACATACATTTTATACAGGTTGGGTGTGAGGAAGTTTAAAAGACTAGCAATGATAAATCCAACCACAGCTCCGGAAATAGCTATTAGCGGAACCCGTGTCCATGCCATGGGACGCCCCAGCATTTTTTCGGTGAAGGGAACACCGGAAATAACGGAAATATCCTTGTCGTGAATGCCTTGATTGTGAAGCGTTTCAATTGCATCACTTGCTTGGTTAATTTGATCTTCTTTAAAGAGGATCAATCGAATGCTTGTATCCATGATTCCTCCTTTATTCTAACTCGGTAACGGATGGAACTTCCGTTTTACCAACTTTGCGAATAGAATGGGCCATTTGTCCTTCCTGAACTTCCCAAACCGGCACCAATGGTATGGCCCTGGAAGCGAGAAGGTACAGGAAAATGAACAAACATAAGGTGCCCAAGGCAATGCTGACTTCCACAATGGTGGGGTTATAAATGCCCCAATCAAATGGTGAACGTTGATGACCTAAAGTAAGGGGGATAATCGTATACCGTTCGGCGTACATACCCACATTAACCAACAATGTGATGATAAACATTAACCATGGTGTACGGCGTACCTTTTTATTCCATAGGAACAACCAAGGAATTGCCACATTACAAATCAACATCAAATACCACACCCATGCGGTGGGTCCGGTTGCGTGGAGGGTGAGAACCTGCTTCACAGCAGCTTCGCCACCATACCAGGAAAGCAAATATTCGTTAAAGAAGAAATAAGCCCATGCCATTGAAAAGATGAGAATTAGTTTTCCGAGCCCGTCAAAATGCTCCAGCCGGATAAAATAATCCATATTTTTTAAAGTTTTTCGTAAAACGTATAAAATGGTGACAACGGCAGAGACACCAGATAAAATCGCACCGATAATAAAATAAGGGCCGAAAATGGTGGAATGCCATCCGGCGACTTGCCCGACAGCAAAATCCCAGGAAACGATGGTATGGACTGAGAACATAACTGGAATGATCGCAAAGGCGAAGATGCCAATCGCTTTACGTAATCGAGTCCATTCTGCTTCCGTGCCGCGCCATCCCAATGCAAAGGTTTTGTAAAAGAAATGGCGGATACCTGTTGATCGATCCCGGGCCATAGCCAGATCAGGGATAAGGGGTAAAAACAGGTAAATGGTGCTGCTGAGCAGGTAGGTTGTGATTGCCAACAGGTCCCATTCCAAAGCGGAACGGAAGTTTGGCCACAACCAGCGGGCATTCGGGTAAGGGATCATCCAGTAAAATACCCAAACTCGACCAAGGTGGACAAGTGGATAAATCGCACCAGCTGCTAAACCAAAGGTCGTCATTAATTCAGCCGCTCTCGTAAATGGCCGGCGGAATTCAGCTTTGAAGACTCGTAAAATCGCCGATACAAAGGTGCCAGCGTGGGAAATACCGATCCAAAAAACGAAGGTGACGATGAAGATACCCCAATAAATAGGTCTGCGGATACCTGCGACACCCATACCGGTTGCAATCATATAACCCCAAGCGCCAAATAGGAGAACGGCAACCGCGATACCAAAACCAATCACCCAAACCCAATAGGTTTTGGTGGTGGTTGTCATCGCTTCCATTACCATGTCGTTCATTTCATCTCTGGGCATTGGATCGAGCATGAGGTGTTCTTTTCTTAATTCTTCGGCTTCCGTTTCTACGTGAGCCGTTTTTCTTCCATTAAGCAGTGATTTTGCATCAGCCGCCATAGGATTTCCCTCCCTTCAAATAGATTACTTTCGGTTGTGTGCCGAGTTCTTCCAATTCCTTAAACGCACGGTCACTGCGTGACATTTTACTTACTTTGCTTTCCGGATCACTCAGATCACCAAACACAATTGCATCCGTGGGGCAAGCCTGGGCGCAGGCCGGGACGATGTCACCATCCTCCACCTCACGTCCCTCTGCGGCTGCTTGCTGACGACCATGAACGATACGTTGGACACAGAAAGTACATTTTTCCATAATGCCGCGGCGTCGTACCGAGACATCCGGGTTTAGATAAGAATTCATAGGAGCCGGTGTTTCATAATCGAACCAGTTAAAAACCCGGGCAGAAAATGGACAGTTGTTCGCACAATAGCGGGTACCTATACAGCGGTTATAGACCTGCACGTTAATTTGTTCTTCTTGTGAATGAACTGATGCAAAAGTTGGGCAAACGGGTTCGCAGGGAGCACTGCCACACTGCTGGCATAACATGGGTTGGTGGGTTGGGGTTACTTCGGGATATTCTCCTTCCCAATAGCGTCGGATGCGCATCCACTGGAGTCCACGCCCATATGCCATTTCATCTTCACCTACGAAAGGAACATTATTTTCCATAGAACAAGCAGTTACACATGCTTGACAGCCGGAACAGATATCCATATCGATAACCATGCCCCATTTTTGTGTTTCTTCCTGTTCTTTTAATAATTCAGCCATGATGGTTCTCCTTATTTTCTAATACCTTTAATGTTCACCATCGCCATAAACACCAACCCTGCTTTCTTGACGGGCTAATGGACGGCGTCTTCCGGTTGGAGTGATGGTAACCAACGTGTCGCTGATGGTTAATTCTCCAGCCTGGTTGGTCGTTTCTGACCACAATTTAGCGGGATTTACACCGCGGCCTTCTGCCCAGCGTCCCAAAGCAGTATGCCCCTGTCCAAATGGAATGGCAACCGTATCGGGTCGAATAGCTGGGTATAAATAAACTATGGCTTCGATTGTATTGGTACCACCGATAGGCGTTATCTCTACAATATCATCATCCATAATGCCGAGATGTTCCGCTGTTGCCGGGTGCATCTCAATCCATGAATTCCAGGTGACAGTGGTTTGTGGATCAGGCGTTTCTTGAAGCCAGGGGCGGTTTGCACCGCGTCCATCACCCATTTGTGTTGAAAAAGTAACCAGGTGAAATTCTTCTCCTTCCGTTACTTTTTGCGGTGTATTCATGTTCAGTTCCAGGTCTAGTTTTGTTGCGTCTCGTGGCGTACCAAAATTTGCTGCGTTTTTCCACCAGCCGCCAAACTGGAGCCATTTACTCCAGAAGGTGGGCATTTCGCTAGCAGTGAAAAAACCACCTGCCTGAATCAGGCTGGAAATTTTTTGTTGGATAAAATCAACTTCGTCCGTATAGTTGAGATTGGCACTTAAAGCGGGGATCGCTGCTGCGGCTGCTAAGAGTACGTCAACGGTGGATTTGGTGTTATGGACGGGTTGAACAACCGGTTGGATCGAAGAATATGTGGATCGATCTGTGCCAGCTAATAAGCGTTGATAACCAAAGGACTCTAAACCGGTATGGTCCGGGAAAACAAAATCACTTACTAGTGCGGTTTCATCTTCAAAAGGAGCAAATGAAATAATGGTTTTTACCTTTTCAAGGGCTTTTTCAAAACCAAGCTTATCGGGCAGTTCAAAGATGGGGTTACAACCATGAATGAATAGGGTATCTACTTCACCATCTAAGCATCGTTGAATAAGGGTTTTAACTGCTTCCATACTGGCAGTTGAGGTGGTGCCTGGTGCAAGGAATACACCGCCCGGTTTGCCAAGATTATCTGCCAGAATATTTAATCCCAACACAGCTTGAGCGGTTTCGTAACCGACTGAGGTGGTTAACGCTGCACCACCTGGAATCGCCAATGAATTTTCAGCATTCGCAAATAATTGACCTAATTGTTGTAATTTTTGCAGGCTTATCCCGGCTGCATCTGCTGCTGCCTGTAAATTAACACCGGCAAATAAGGCTGGAATTGTTTGGCCTTTGAGCCGTGCGGTTATCTGACCAATAGCCAAAGCAACCAGGCCTTCGCTGCCCGGTGTGACGGGAATCCATTCATCTGCATTAGAAGCGGTCAGGGATTGTCTTGCCCCAAAGGCAACAATATAACCGCGTTTGCCAAATTCCTGTTTCCGCATTTTTCGATAACCACGGCTATAGGCTAATGGCGAAAGCCAGGTTTCTAAGTAGTCTGCACCAAAATTAAAAACGACATCGGCAGCACTAAGATCAAAATAAGGGAACTGATCCGTGCCATACATTTTTTTGCTGGCGGCTAACAGGGTAGCGCGCCCTTCTAAAGTGCCGAGAGCGCTGTAGCGTACCGGGGCAGCTGCGCCGGTGGTTTCACTGAATTCTGTAACCAGATCGAAAAGATGATCCGGCATTAATCCTAATAAAAAGGCGGTTTTTTCCGGATTGGATAAACCGTTTTGAACGGTTGAAACGGCTTCTTCCCAGGTGAGGGGTTGGCTGCTGCGGTCACCACGGGTGCGCTGCAGGGGGCCGCCAATCCGATCTGGGTTATATAATCCTTGCACACTTGTTAATCCTCTGGAACATACTTTTCCTTGATTAACAGGATGATTAGGGTTTCCTTCAACTTTTATGGCTCGACCTTCTTGGGTACGTACAATCAAACCACAACCCGCCGGGCATTCCTGACAAGTCGTGGCGTAATAGGTGCTTTTTCCGGTCTGGTTATATTCCGGCATATCCACATAAGATTGTCGTACGACATAACGGGAGGCAGGACCACAACCGGTTAAAACGGCTGCGGCGGTGACACCGATCCCGGAAATTTTTAGAAAATCGCGCCTGGAGATTTTATTGCTCATACTGGTTCCTTTCCGTTGGCTTAATAATGACAGGTCGCACAATCCGAGAGACGGACAAAATCCTCTGGGGTTGACATTTTTTGATGACAATCCAAGCACCAACCCATGTTGTGGCGCGGCTGTGGTTCTGCCACTGTCATGCTAGCCACATCCCCGTGGCAGGTTTCACAACTTACACCTGCAGTGATGTGTGGTTGGTGATTAAATTTGACAAAATCGGGTTGTAAGGCAACCGGTACCCAAGGAATTGATTCCTCGTTTTCAGCAAAACTTGCAACCAGTTTCAGGTTTTCATTGCGAGGTTCAAGTTGTTGGTGACATCCCCAGCATTTATTGGTGGTGGGCAATCCCGCGCTTGGACCCGTGGCAGCGCCAGTATGGCAATACATACATTCGGCACCGATCCCAACATGAAAGTTATGGGGGAAAGGTATTGGTTGTTCCGGGGGTGCCTGAGTGTAATAAATACCTACACCTGCACCACCCACGAGGATGAGCAGCACGAGCACAATAGAAATACGGATACTGCCGCGCTGCCACCAAGGTACGTTTGGTTTCATGTGTTTCTCCTTATTAATCGATGGGGCTATGATTTTTGGTTTCTTAAAAACCAAACCAATAATAAAATAATGCCGATTAATGCGGCACCTAATAAAAGAGCGAATCCAAGGCTTACCGTCATGGCACCAAAGGCGGTTAAAATACCAGTGATCCAATTCTGTGCCGGTCCTCCTTGATTTTCTACCTCTTCTATTTGAGCTGGAGGTTGTTCCGGGTTTTCAAATCCGGTTGGAAAAATGGTCTGTACGTACATCAAAACATCTCGACCATCCAGTTCTGACCAGCCGAGATTAACACCAACGGGCATTTCTGGCGCACGGGCTGTGCCAAAACGAGTACGGTGTAAAAACCGCCAGGGGTCCTGTACAGCCAATGTACCAAGGCTGATTTGTTTCCCTTCATATCGGAAAGGTTGTTGTGTCCCATCCTCTCCGTGGCAGGAAAGGCAGCTTTCTTCATATTTTGTTTGCCCGTTATTGATATCCCCCACTGTAACTTTTCGGCTAACAGGATCAATATATAAATTATCGTCAATTAATCCGTATTGCAGAAAATCTGCCAATTGATTTAATTCTTCATCGGTTAAAAAAGTACTGAAATCGTGTTGTGGATCTTTGGTTCCATTAAGGGTGTTTACCAATGTTTCATTATCCATTGCAGAAGCAGATAAAACACCAGGAAATCCAGTAGCATAAGCTCCGCTGCGAAACGCACCCTCATTGCCTTGGTAATCCCAACCGTGGCAAGTAATGCAGCGCCATGTATCCAATCCACTTTGGGTGTTTTGAGATTGTCGAGACCAGATGGGATGATCTCCGGTTGGTATCTCGCCTCCTTCGCTAACAACCGTCCAATCATCATATAATTGCGCGCCTGCGATAATTTCTTGCGTGTCAGGAAAGCCTTTTTGTGCAATACCATTGGAAACGATTGTTAGCAGCAAACCACTTGTTATTGTTACAACAACAAAAGCGCTTAACAAAAACCTGAACCTTTTCATATTCTTCTCCTCTGATTTGGAAGGTTTGAAGATTGGGTTTCAGATATACCAATAAACAGGGAAACCCCCCATTTGTCATTATACAACTTTCGGCGAACTGACAAATGGATTTGTAATATCAATTCTAATGAGTTTTTAATTAAAGTAAATAATTAATACTGACTTTATCTGAATTATATAGCTTTTTACTTTGTATTGCGAGTGCAATTTGGAAATAGTTTACGGCATACTGCAAAGCGGATAAAAAAGTTTTCAATTTTTGCCTCCACATCTTTTGTCCATAGCCTGGAGAAATCAATTAAAAACCAGTAAAAATCATAAAAAAAATCTACGATTCTGATGCTCATAAAAAAGAACTAGCGTTTTTAAGCAGATCTCGTGAAACACCACCCTAAAAAAGATTATGGTGAATAATATTTGCCTGATTTGATATAATCCTTTTGGAAGGCGAACAGGTGTGATATGAAAAAAAACAATAAAGACTACAACGTAAAGTTTGAAACGTATACCTATGGCGGAGAAGTGATGGGCAGGCTGGAAGATGGCCGGGCGGTTTTCACTCCGTTTGTTTTGGCGGGCGAAGAAGCACGGATTCGGCCGGTTTTTGAAAAAAAACGTTTTATGAAAGGCAAAAAAATTGCCTTATTATCCTCATCTGATCAGCGTATCAGCCCTAAATGTATCCATTTTGAAGTTTGCGGTGGTTGTCATTACCAACATATTTCCTATGGGGATCAACTAAAAATAAAAGAACAAATCGTCTTGGATCAATTAACGCGCCTGGGTGGATTTGAAAACCCCAATATAAGCCCCATCATCCCTGCAGATGAAGAATTTTATTACCGAAATTCGGTGCAATTTCATGTGGGAGAAGAAGGCCAAACCGGTTTTTTGTCTGCCTTTGATTATCAGGTAGTCCCCTTATCTGAATGCCATTTACCACAAACCGCTATTCTTGATCTGTGGCAAACACTTGATTTGGAAACTTATCCCGGGTTGAAACAGGTACATTTTCGCTGTGGTGAAGAGGATGATTTAATGGTGATTCTTGAAAGTGAAAAACACGATCAGTTGCCCACCATGGAATTAGATATGCCCATTTCCGTCGTTCACCTCAGCCCAGCCGGGGTGATCGTAATGGCTGGTGATGACCATCTTGTGATGCAAGTGAAGGAGAAACGATTTAAAGTTTCAGCACAATCCTTTTTTCAGGTGAATACCAAACAGGCAGCGAAAATGGTTGATCAAGTATTAAAATACCTGCCTCAAAAGGCAGATCGTTTGATTGAACTATACAGTGGTGTGGGGTTATTCACAGCTTTTCTTGCGCCACGCTTTAAAGAGGTGTTCGCTGTGGAGAGCTCCGAAAGTGCTTGTGAAGACTTCGCAGCCAACCTGGATGAGTATGATCACATCAGTTTGTATATGGGAGATGTGAAAGATATTCTTGGTGGTATTGAAGGAAACGCTGATGTTGTGTTGGTCGATCCACCTCGAGCGGGTTTGCTGCCCGAAGTTTTAGATGCCATCATTAACAAACAACCAGAAACACTGGTGTATGTTTCCTGTGATACCGCCACCTTTGCCCGCGATGCAAAACGATTTGTTGAACAAGGATATCAAGTGGTAGAAGTTACCCCCGTAGATGTTTTTCCGCAGACGTACCATATTGAACAGATTGGTTTTTTTCAAAAAGGATGAGATTGGACATAAATTGTTTTGAGAAGTTAAGAAATGATTCGACTAGGTTTTTTTAATAAATCATTGGAACAAATTATTCTTAAAACCCGTCTTTACAGGGATGGTATATTAGTTGCAACATTTTGAATTTAAAAAGAAGTTCCGAATAAGTGTATGGAGGAAGTTATGAAGAAAAAATTAAGGATGATGGTTTTATTCATCTTGGTTGTATTAATTTTAAGTGCTTGTAATATGCCGGGAGCAAAACCAAACCCAACCCCAATCCTGTTCCCTACCCCAAATTACACGATGACGGCCTTATTTTCTCAGGAAGGAGAAATTCCGCCGACCATCACCCCCCCTGTGGTTGTTGTAACCCAGGTAGAACAAACTGCTGCCCCAACGACAGCTCCTGCTGAGGCAACCAATACCCCAGTAGTCTTAACTGCAACATCTGCATCCACATCGACCTCCACAGTGGCAGCCGCCACCAACACCGCACAGCCAATTCGAGGTGGGCAATGGGTCTATGCTAAAAAAATGAGTACTGCCCCAACCTTTGACGGTGTGTGGGATGAGTGGGATTCGACAAAGTATCCGGCGACTTATGTTGTCTATGGCAAAAGTGAATGGAAAGATAGTGCTGATTTGGAAGCCTCTTTCCGAACTGCCTGGGACAATGATTATTTTTATGTTGCGGTCAAAGTATACGATGATAAATATGTCCAGGATGCGACCGGGATGGACATCTATAAGGGGGATAGTATTGAGATCTTGTTAGATACCAACTTGTATGGTGATTTAAACACTGCCTATTTAAGTAATGATGATTATCAAATTGGCATTTCACCAGGTAAAGGCAGTATTGAAGGTGAAAAAGAAGTATTCCGATGGTTCCCCAGCGGTAGTGCCGGTGGTGTCAGTGGCACGAAGGTTGCTTCCACAAAAGAGGACGGCATCTACCGGATTGAAATTGCGATTCCTTGGAGTGCATTTGGTGTTTCTCCATCGAGTGGAAAACAATTTGGTTTTGGATTGTCCGTTTCGGATAATGATAATTCAGGAGAAAAATTACAGCAGTCGATGGTTTCTAATTTGCCTTACCGAAGTCTGGTAGATCCGACCACCTGGACAGTCATCACCTTAAGTAATTGATTTTTACATGAATTAAAAATGCCCTCAATCGTTATTTTTCGATTGAGGGCATTTTTTTATCTCATATTGGTTAGAATAGAATTGTCGCTAATTCTGTTCGATAATTTCGGGTGAGGGGGTCCTCTTCCCCTAGTAATTCAAGTAAGGATAATACAACTTTGTGTGCAATACCATCCCGATAACGTTTTTCTTGGCGCAGGATATCTAATAAACCATCGAGGGCGGAGGGCAAATTGCCTTTTGAGGCTAACCGGATCGCGTTTTGAAACGCAAAGTCCAAATCATGTTCCTGAGGAAGTTGATCTTTTTTAAAATAAGCCAACGATTCGGCATAAGGTAATAGAATTTCTGCACGGGCATATTGGCGGCTGGTGGGGAAATTACGTAGGATTAATAATGCTTCAAATGCATCACCTAAACCTAAAGAAGCCTTGGCGAGACCTAAAAGCAAATCAGGCTGGTTAGGGTGATGTTCGATTAATTCACTGAATGTTTCCTCTGCCTTTTCCCATTCTTGGTTTGCAAGTAAACTCTCCGCTTTTTCTATGGACAGGCTGTATTGACTGGGCGGGGTGATTTTCGCCAGAAAGGCTCGGACACGTTCTTCTGGTTGATTGCCAACGAATTCTCCAACCACTTGCATCATACTAATTGCTTTAACGGTTGGCACTGTGCGAACACCAAATTGGATAGCCAAATTAGGATTTTCATCCACATCCACTTTTGCCAAACGAAAAGCACCCATAGCTTCATGTGCTAAATTTTCAAGCAGAGGGCTTAATGTCTTGCATGGACGACACCAGGTGGCCCAAAAATCCACCACAACGGGTGTGTTTTGAGAAAAAGATAAAACTTCGTACTCAAAATCGGTTTCATTTACTTCAATAATATAATCTGAGGTCATAGTTTTCTCCGCTTACCAGGAATTTTGGTAAACCTATCCTATGGTTCTTAATCAAAAATGGGGTGCAGGTAATTGCACCAATCTTATTTTAATAGCGTTTTCATATTTTAGGTGAATTTATATTATCACCTTTCGGTGGTTAATCTTCATCACCTTCAATGCCCATTCCGGGCTGAAAGACATTAATCACGTTGCCGTGCACATCAATAATAATTTTAAATCCCATCATCCCCATATATGCTCGCGCATCTTCAGGGATGCCAGTTTGAAGAAGTTGATCGAATTGTTTATCCATTTGTTTGATTTGATTAGCGATCATCGCCCGTGTAAAGATGTCATCCTGTCCCAACATCTTGGCTGTTTGATCCGTGATGGCATCTTCATTGCCTTCAACCATTTCCATCATTTGATCCAAAACCTGGCGGTCAACTGTTTCTGAAATGATATGACGTCGAAAACCCTGGTCATCGACGACGTAACATGGATCTTGTCCTACAAATGCGATTTCAACAGGGCGATCAAATTCATCAAAGATTAATCCGGCAAATACTGCTTTTTTCGACATAATCGCTCCTTATTTTTATTAGTTAAGTTTATCATTGTATTATATGAACTGTATTAAAAAGAGTGAAAAACTATTAATGAAAAGAGAAAAGTTTTTTAAAAAAACTAACCACTGAAAAATAATTATGATGAAAAAAGCACACGAAGGAAGAAAAAAACTTACTCTTTAATGTATATATACATATGTGCCGTGATCGGCATTGCGAATTTCCTGGTCAGGGGGGACGATTGGCAGTGTCCAGCGATATACCCAACGTGCATCGTCCGGGGTAAGGTTTATACAGCCGTGGCTGCGAGGTTTTCCATAATCATTATGCCAATAGGTTCCATGGAAGGAAATACCACTTTCGGTTAAATAACAAATCCAGGGTATCCCTGGTAAATCATAACTGTTAGGTGCAGCTGGATCACCCGCAGCCATGTGACGACTGGGGCGTTTACGATTCGTGAGATAATTACCCGGTTGGGTGCGAAAATCGCCATCAATGAAACGAGCTCCGGTGGCCGTTCTTGCAAAAAAAATGGGCCGTTCGTTTTCATACGCGATGACGGCTTGTTCTTCTAATAGAATTTCAATCCATTTATTTTCCCGACTGACGTTTGGTGAAAGAGGTGTAATCTCTTCCGGCTCGATAAAATGGGCGTGTTCTGCATCGACATAATAATGAATATCCCACTTATCATCCGGAACTTTATACCATACCTTCCCTTTTTGATCTTTCACAATCTCGGTAACCCAATAAACGGTTCCAAAATAGAGCCGGTATGTGATGATATGTGGTGATTTTGGATGCCAAATTGCATCCGTATATGGAACTGTTATCTCAATTAGTTTTCCCGTTTCAGGTAAATTTTCGATGATAGGGTTTTTGTTAATATCCACGGGTTGTATTCTGCCGGAATGAACAAATCCAGCCCCTTCCATTTCATACCATATACGATTATAGGCAGGTTCTTCTTCTCCAATAGTCACACCAGCAATCGGTAAAACCTCATCTTTCCAAATGGTAGTAACCAACTTGGATTCAAGAGAAGGTTTTTGGTAAACATTTAATGCTTCGGAAATGACACGCCCGTACGCATGGGTTAGTCCATCATTCGGTTGAACTTTTTTTGGCAGCCAGCCTCGATCTTGGAGTGGCATTAAAAATAATGATCCAAATGCAGCCCCACTATATTTTAGAAAATCTCTACGACTGAGAGATAACAGATCGTTTTTTATCAGTTCAAACACAAAATACCCTTATCTTACTGATGAACATTTACCAGGGTGCCAACGGATGCCCAATTATAAATCCATCCCGCTTCGGAAGTTTCAAAGTTAACACAGCCGTGGCTCATGGGTGTTCCAAAATTACTATGCCAATATGTGCCGTGAAGTCCATATCCCTGGTAAAAGTACATTACATAAGGCACATCCGGCAGATAATATCCCGGGCCAGACATATCAGCATAGCGGTATTTTACATAGATCCGGAATTGTCCCACTACGGTTGGATGGGCAGCTGTGCCGGTTGAGACCAGGAAAGAATTAACCCGCTTATTCCCCTCGTAGGCATACACCATTTGTTCGCTGAGATCAATGTCGATCCAACGGGTGTCTGCTTCAATCCCTTCCGGAATAACAACCCCATCTTGCGAAGGTAGTGGTGTATTGGTAGGAATTAAGGTTGGCGTGGGCGTATTGGTAGGGGTACTGGTAGGTGTTGCTGTAGGTGTATTTGTTGGTGTGGCTGTTGGTGTTGGAGTAGCAGTGGGAGTACTGGTAGGTGTTGCAGTTGGTGTGATAGTGACCTTGAGGAGCGCTGCAGATGGTCGTTCTCCGGCAGGCTGTCGAGCAAAAACGGTTTCAAATTGAGGAACAAACAAAAATGCAGCTGCAATCACAAAAATAAGAATCAAAACTAAACTCGATGGTAATATCCAAAATAACCAGCTCCTCTTTTTTTTCTTTGCTGGCTTGGAAGGGGTTTTTGGTGCTTCTTGTAATATTTCTGGAATCGGTTTATTGACCGATGATTCCGGTTTTACAACGATTGGTTTTGGTTCTGAAAGGGGTTCGTTTTTTGGTTTGGCATTAAATTCGGGTTTTGGCTCAAATTTTGTTTCTGGTTGTTCCGCTCTCAACCTCTTTTTTGCCCACAAATACCCTTGTTGTGCACGTTCACTTTTGGGATTTATTTTTAGCGCCATTCTCAGAAAACGAATACTTTCTTTGGGAGGTGCAAAAGCAGCCAGTATTAACCAACCTTCCTCTTGCATGGGATCGTTTTGAATGGTGATATTAGCCCAATGTACAGCTTCGCTGATATTTTTATTCCGTAGTGCAGTACGGGCTTTTCTTAAGGCCAGTTCGGCTTCTGAAGGAGGTTGATTATTTATTGTCATGGCGTATCTTGTAAGTAATTATCAGGAACGTTCTCTTTGTGAATATAACATTCAATACCAGCTACAATGCCATCTGCAACCAGATCGGGGTGGTTGCGGAGTATATCTTCATCTTGATTCATAAAGCCAGTCTCAATAATCGCAGCTGTGGTATCGGTATGGATTTCATTAAAGGTATGGTAACTGGTCATGTCAGGTGTAACAGAATTGACATGAAAGAACATATCAGTAATGGTTTGGTAACGATGAATCATACATTTTTCAAGCCGGTCTGATTTTTCAGGGTAAGCACTTTGGGCTGCAACTTTAAATCCAGTTGCACCTTCATTCACATATTCACACGAATCGTTATGAATGGAAACCAAAACCAAACCTTTATATTGTTGCAATCGAGAGTCAAATTCTTCCAAAAGGTCCACGGTATAACCGCGCTCTTTTAATTTTTGCATTACTAAGGAGGCAATTGTTAAGTTGGCTTCTGCCTCTGTCCACCCATCACTACATACAGCTCCAGAATCATGACCATAATGTCCGGCAACTATCCCAATTCTGGCAGGTGAGGATTGGGTAGGTGTCGGTACAGTGTAGGTTTCCTGAGATTGCCATATCTCATAAATATTTTTCATCCGGTTGGAGAATAAATTGGCTGGGGTCCACATGGTAAAAATGGTAGCCGCCAGGATGGCAATACCAGTAATACTCAATAGGGCATTCCCAACCTGGAATTGATAACGGGATTTTTTATTAACACCAGAAGATTTTGATTTTTTAATCATTTTAAGCATAGTACCTTAGTTAAAATTTGATTGCAAGTAAAATATTGTCTTTTTTATCTAAATTGTACAAGTTTATTTATTTTATGGTATTCGCTCGAGATCATTTTATAATTAAGTATAGTACAGATATTAAAATCTGAATTTATTTACTCGGAGAAAAACCATGCAAGATTCATCGGAAGAATTAAAAGAAGTAATGCGCCATTGGACAACCGGAGTATCGATTGTCTCCAGTGCTTATAAAGGTAAAATTCATGGGATGACAGTTAATTCTTTCACCTCGATATCAATTGAACCACCAATGGTTGTTGTGACTTTAGCAAAAAATACTCGCACTTATGATCTAGTGCAAGATTCGGGCAAGTTTGGTGTCAGTTTATTAAGCGTAGATCAATATGAATTATCGGACAAATTTGCTGGGCGGATCCCTGAAGGCGGGAATCGTTTTGAAGGTATTGATGTTTTTTATCTACAAACAGAGATACCTTTGATCAAGGGAGGCTTAGCCTGGGTAGAGTGCGAAGTGGTACAGGTATTTGATTTACCCGCTTCGACGATGTTTATTGGGCAGGTCACTGCTTCAAAAACCTCAGAAGGAGAACCCCTGGTATATTACAATCGAGCATACCATACGTTAGGAGCGTAATTTTTTATGGGAACCAAACTGTCAGAAGACGAAAAAGTATTATTGCTGCAGCATGCCAGATTAGCGATTGAATATGCGGTAAAAGGGGAGCGCCTTCCCAGGTTGGATATTCAACACTTATCAACTAATTTAAGAGAAAATGGGGCATCTTTTGTTACCTTAACAAAAAAAACATCCGGGCAGCTTCGTGGATGTATTGGTACCTTAACGGCTTATCAACCTTTAATTGAAGATGTACGTGATCATGCAATTGCTGCTGCATTGGAAGATTACCGTTTCTCTCCTGTACAAAGTCATGAACTGGCACAATTAAAAATTGAAATTTCCCGACTGACAAAACCGGTGAAGGTAGAATATGCCAATCCAGAAGAACTGCAAAAAAAAATAAGCCCCCATGTGGATGGGGTGGTGATTGAAGATGGAAAACGAAGGGCAACATTTTTGCCCCAGGTTTGGGAGCAAATTCCTGAGGTTGACTCTTTTTTAACAGCCTTATGTCATAAAATGGGTGCTAGTGGTGATCTGTGGTTGAAGAAAAAACTAGATGTTTCGATTTATCAGGTTGAAGAATTTGAAGAATAAAAAAAACACCCCTGGTATTTATCCAGGGGTGTTTGATTGTTGGTTGAACTATAAGGTTTGTAAATCCTTCGCTTCCATATAAGCCTGGCCATATAAGTGGCCATTAATTGCCATAGCATAAGGCATGGTAACGAGCACACCAATTACGCAGGCTATTGAACCCAGGGATCCAATAAAGCTGGAAACAATTGTTCCTAAAACAACCAGCAAGTAAGGAACAAAGGCTTTTTTAATCATTGCAAATACTTCACCAAACTTCAAACCAGCACCAATGGAATCTTCAACTGCGGTGCGGGCATAAGCAGCAGGAATAATGAAAGCTATTACAATGCCATAGAGGGCTGCAATCAAACCAAAACAAGCTCCAGCAATCCCCATGATGGTCATCATCGTATCGTCACCGCTGTTTCCAGCCACCGCCGTGATAATCATAAAGGGTATATAAATAACCAGAAATGGTAAAGAATAAACGAGACTGACAACAAGGGCTTTAAAACCCATACTGAGATCACCGCCAAAATCCAATTCTGGTAATGGGCTTGGGTCATTTCGAATCACGTTTTGAGTAACCTTTAATGACCACCCCAGCACAACAATTTGACCAAGAATAGGAATTAACATGACCAATCCGGGGATAATCAGTTTTTTAAACCAATCTTGATCTTGGAAAACATAAGTAAATGCATCTCCAAATTTCATTTGAATAAATCTCCTTCCCAAAATTTTTTAATAAACGAAAATATAACAGACCTTTAAAATTTACCGTGAATGATATAAAAAATCAAGTTTGTTTCTGTTAAGCTTTGTTAAATATCAGTATTGTAAGTATTGGTTGACATTGACAACGAAGATTGTAGCTCTTTTTTGATCCACATCATCTGCTGGTTCAAGATTATTTCGAACTACTTCTAAACCCGCTTCGACTCGTTCATCATCTACACCAATTAATAAAGTGGAATTTCCCCGGCGTAAAAACCCCCCGGTAGAGGCTATATGGGTAACCCGAAAATTGTGTGTGGTGAGGGCTTTGGAAACCGGATCAGCATCTCGGTCACGAACAATTGCGATAATTAGTTTCATGGTTATACCTCCTCAAAATATTCAACATCGATCGAAAAAATATTTGCTCCACCAATTGTAATTGGCGTAGGGGCCGGCAGGGGTAGTGGGGCGCTTTCAAGAGGAACTGCAATATACTCAATCCGCTGACGGCAGGTTTTTTTCAGTGCTTGCATGATGGCTTCTTTTTTTGATAAAGGCAGACCAATTAACAGGGTTGCATTACGGCGTCCTAAAAACCCTCCCAGGCTGGAAAGGCGGGTAGTGTTAATATTTAGCCGTTCCAGTGCTTCTTCAGCTTGATCAATGTCCTGAGCCTGGATGACAGCTAAAAAAAGAAGTCCTTCTTCGCTTGGTTTTTGCATTTTGGCTCCTTTCAATTTTTTATCGTGGGTGTTGTCAAGTAAAAACGTTGAGGAAGATTTCCCTTGATTTGGAAAAAATCACCACCAGGAAATGTTATTTTAAAGTGGTCGCGATCGCAAAGAATAGTGATTGCGCGATGTTGTACTCGGATTGGCTCATCAAAAGGGTTATAGTGTGTAAATTCGATTTTACTTTCTGACCAGAAACCAATTCCTATCAATCTTAGAAAAGTTTCGACAGGAAGCAATCCGTTAACTATATTATAGTCGCCAGAACCGTATCCGTCACTAGCATCATAACTTTTGTAAAAGCGTTTAAATAACTTTAAATTTTTAACAACCGCATTCATCAAATTTGTATAGAGTTGTGATGCCAATTCCAACTGCCCATGTTTTATAAGTCCTTCCAAAATAAAACGATTGAGATATAAATCTACATTGTTAAATAGATCACTTCCTTTTGGTTGTTTATCCACCGGTATGAGGGGCAGTCCGAAAGGCTGTAGAAGTTCGGGGATTAACCAGCGATTGGTAATATGGTTAACTCTTTGGCTAGATATATCGTTGTTCCAAATTGGGAAGATGGATGTAATATCTTCTTCCGCATAATCCGAAACAGATATGATGACTTTTTCGCTTAAGGATAATGCTTCCACTTCGATGGAATTAATTTTTGTGTAAACTTGTTTGCTGGTGGCAACACCGAATTGATCACTCCACATAATCTGACGGGTTGAGATCTCTTCAACGGTATTGCCCTCTTTTGTTTTGCCATGAATAAAAATTCTTATTTTCCGGGTTGTTTCTTTTTCAAAAAAGATTTTTACATTTAATCGAAAATCTGAACGGAGATTCTTGTTTATTTTATAAATCCCGGATTGACCTGTTTCAAAAATTTTGTAACCGCTAGGGCTGGCATGGGTGATGCTATCGCGATATTTGAAGATTTTTTTTCTATTATGAAAGGAATCGTTAATATAGGTTTTTATTTTTTTCTGTTTTGCTTCGATCCATTCTTTTGTATCCGTAATTTCTAAAATTTCCGCCATTTGATTGGTTCGGTTTAATTCATTTAAAATCAAACTTGCCAAAAATGGTGATTCAATCCATCGAGAATTAGTGCCAATTCCATCGGGATGCCAATAATTGTGAATTGGGATTTGTTCAAATTGAGATTGAAGCGCATGTGACCATTCAGGGATATCATCTTGATCTTGATCCTGATTTTCGGTAAACCAGAAATTTAATGATTTGATACTGGTGAGATATGCTTGTTTTAACCAGGCTAAATCTTCCGTTTTTTCGTAAATTTTCCAAAGCATTTCAGCCAGGATTGGATAAGGTTGAATGGTAACGGTCTCTTCCGTAGCATTAATAAAACGGAGATAACGATCTACGATCACTTTTATCGATGAGAATGATCCAGGCAAAACACCAGCCAGGTACCATACGTCCAAAATAGATAATTTTTCAATTGGAGGTAACTCATGTAGATAGACTAAGTTTTGTTGTTCGGGATTTCTGCTTTTTAAAATTGCGACTGGTAAATCTTCCGTGATATCAGGCATAAAAAACTGTAACGCGTTTTTTTGGCTAAAAGCAAATGCAGCATCCCATTCTACATGATTGGATTGAATTATTATTTCGTCCCGTTGTTGGAAAACACCCATCCGAGCAGTCAGGGCTTCGAAATCGGATTGAATTAAGGATTTGCATTTTGAAAGTAAATCTTCTTTATCTTCATGACAGGTAAAAGCCCATTGATGAGTTGAAAGACCTTCCGGTAATATTTGAAGTGGTAGAGAAAGCGACGGATAGGACAAGGCTCCGGGTTTTGCGCCGTTATTAAGGAGAAATGCAACATACGCGTTTTGTGCCTGTCCGAGTAAAAAGAACTCATGATTGTTTTCTTCTAAATGGGCTGCCATCCCTGTTTCTAATGGCGTCAAAGACATAACCCAATTGACTTTACCTTCAAATGCGGATCCGGCGTTATTTTTTATGATTGATTTGGAAAGAAGTGTTTGGTTATCAGGAAGCCAGATATGGGTTTGAATATCGAGGCCCTCAAATGGAGCGTATTCAATGAGTGCATAATTTGAAAAAAACTTTTTTAAAACCGGGGGGTTATTAAAATCAGAGGATTTATCAATGATCTGATTTTCCTTATAAAAAATTGGGAACAAACGAGTGCTGAGGGTTCTTAAAGCCAGCGTTGAATAAATGGAAATTCCACCCCGTTCACCACCTTCCAATTGTAATTCCCAAGTGTTATCATATTTTCCATGCGTACCGTGCACTCGAAAATCACTGGTAAGCAGTAAACTATACGGATCTTTCGTTCCAAGATGCCAATTGTGCATAAATAGATTGTACGGGGATAACTAAAAGTGGTCAATTGATTTATGCTAGAATTTATTAGTAGAAACTATAATTAGCATTACCAAAAAAACAAAAAGCCAATCAAGTATGTGGTGAAACTTATGGAAAATAATGACAATAACATTGAACAAAATAATTCGGATGATGCCGGCGAACGATTCCGCCGATTGATTTCATCCATAGAAAATGCAGATCCTGGTGCGGTAACGCCACCAATTCGTAGGAAAAAAGAACCTAACGAAACCATTGAGAATGAAGATACTGCAAAAACTGATGAATCGAATCTGCAAGAATCATCACAAGAACAAGAAACCTCAAAGGAAAAACCAATTGATTCAAGGCATCCTACCGGAGCTCCTGATCAAACAGCGGGTTGGTTTGCTGCGGATATTGATGATCTTCAAAAGGATAAACCGGAAAAGGAACAATCTGGTCCTCCGTCGGATTCTTCAGAATCCGGTGATTCAGATCAAGTTTGGCAGTCGCGTTATGATCTTGGTTCACGTCCCTGGCCTGTAGAATCTGAGAACGCTTCACAAAACAAATCAGAACCAGAAATGGAAAAAACCAAACCAGCTGTGCCTTTTGATGAAATGGAAACCATTCCACCACCGCCAGGAGCGACCCAGCCTTTTTTGCCCAATCGGGTAAATGAGTTTGATACGCAGGCAACACGGGTTTCGCCGGTTGCATACGGAGGTTATCCACCGCCCCAGCAATATACGGAGATGACCCAACCGAATGTGATTGATTCCAAAAAGAAGAAAAAAAAGAAAGTCCGGGCTGAATCCGATGGGGGTGGTTTTCGAAGCGGATTGGGATGTTTTTTGAAGGTGGCTGTTGGTGGGTTATTTCTTTTGATTTTGCTCGCCATCATTGCCGGATCACTTGGCGTTTACCAATACTTTAAAATTGCCGATGGATTACCGGATGTAAAGGATTTAAGAGAACGGGCCGCCAAATTTGAAACAACCCGTATTTTAGACCGAAATGGAAACGTAATCTACGAAATATTAGATCCGAATGCAGGACGCCGCACTTATGTCCCCTTGGAAGATATTTCACCTTTTTTAATAGCTGCCACGATCGCTACGGAGGATAAGGAATATTATAACCATCCCGGTTTTGACCCAGTAGCTGTCGCCCGTGCCTTTTGGCAAAATTATACAGCGGGTGATATTGTTTCTGGTGCCTCTACCATAACCCAGCAATTAGCCAGAATGCTTTTATTGGATGATACGGAACGTTTTACCCGTACCTATGAACGAAAGGCTAGAGAAATCGTTTTAGCGGCAGAGATCACGAGAAATTACAGTAAAGAAGAAATTCTGGAATTGTTTTTAAATGAAAATAATTATGGTAATTTGGCGTATGGAATTGAAGCTGCTGCCGAAACTTATTTTAATACCACTGCTGGAAATTTAACCCTGGCTCAGGCTTCCTTCCTGGCAGGATTACCGCAAGCTCCTGCTGTTTATGATATTTACACAAATCGTGAAGCAACATTAAACCGGCATAAACAAGTTTTAATATTAATGTATCGTTTATCGGCAGAAAAGAATTGTATTTATGTGGGTAATGGGTTGGAAGATGTTTGTGTGAATGAAGTGGCTTCTGCGGCGGAAGAAATTGAAAACTATCAATTTGTACCGCATGATTACAGCATGCGATATCCGCATTGGGTGAATTATATTCGCGCTCAATTAGAAGAACAGTTTGATCCACAGACCATTTACCGTTCCGGTTTCACGGTATATACGACACTGGACCCAAGTTTACAAGAAAAAGCTCAGCAAATAGTCACAAATCAGGTGGCACAACTAGCGGATAAAAATGCCACCAATGGTGCATTAATCGCCATCCGGCCTGCTTCAGGAGAAATTTTGGCGATGGTTGGTTCAGCAGACTTTAATAATGAAGCCATTTCTGGGCAGGTGAATATGTCCATTGCGCCGAGGCAGCCAGGCTCTTCCATCAAGCCATTGGTTTATCTGGCTGCTTTTGAAAAAGGTTGGACTCCATCGACCTTAATTTGGGATATACCTACCGGATTTTCTCCATCTGGCGACCCGAATGATCCTCGCCCACCATACGAACCAGTTAATTATGATGGACGTTTTCATGGACCAGCTACCGTGCGTTCTGCTTTAGCAAATTCATTTAATATCCCTGCGGTAAAGGCTTTGGATTTTGTGAAAATCTATGATGATCCGACGACATCACAGGAAGATGGGTTTATTAATTTTGCTGAAAGGGTTGGTATCAGTACGTTAACCCGTGATGATTATGGTCTTTCTTTGTCCTTAGGTGGTGGTAATGTCACTTTGTTAGAAATGACGAAAGTTTATGCCACCCTGGCGAATAATGGTCTCCAAGTTCCCCCCGTAGCGATTACCAAAATAGTTGATCATTTGGGGAATGTTGTTTATGAATATCAACAGCCAGCTGGTGACCTGGTGGTGCGGGCTGAACATGCATATTTAATTAGTTCGATTATTTCGGATAATCAGGCTCGTTCTCCAATGTTTGGTGCAAATTCTGTATTAAATCTGCCATTTCAGGCTGCAGCAAAAACAGGTACAACCAATGATTTTCGTGATAACTGGACATTGGGTTATACACCTGATATCGCAATTGGTGTGTGGGTAGGAAATGCTGATTATTCTCCGATGCAAAATACCAGTGGTTTAAGTGGGGCCGCACCGATTTGGGCGGAAGCAATGCAAATGATGATCAATCAAATTACAGGTGGAAATCCTTCTAGTTTTGTTCGTCCGGCTGGTGTTGTTGATCGTGTAATTTGCAGTGTATCCGGTACAGAACCATCACAGTGGTGTCCAAGCCAACGTAGTGAGATGTTTGCTTACGACCAACTTCCCGCACCACAAAGTGAAGATTTGTGGCAAAAAATGAATATCGATACCTGGACTGGATTGAAAGCTTCCGCTGCTTGCAGTGATTTTACGAAAGAAGAATTCGTTTTAAATGTCACCGATCCACTGGCAGTTAAGTGGATAAAAGAATCCTCGCAAGGTCAGGCCTGGGCACAAAGTATAGGTTTCGACTCGCCGGTATTGTTTGCCCCGGAACGTGAGTGCCAGATTGATGATTCCCGTCCTAAGATTATTTTTGCCGGTATAACAGAAGGTCAGGAAATCACCGCTAATCCTTTTGATATTTATGCTGTAGTAAATGCTACCAGTAACTACAAAAAGATGCGCCTGGAATATGGGCGTGGTTCAGATCCAAATGATTGGAAATTGTTATATGAAGCTGATCGATCTTTTAATGATGTGGAAAAGATCTATACCTGGGATTTGTTTGAAGATGAAATCGAACCAGGTGAATACACCCTGCGAATTACCATTGAAAATCAAAATGATGGTTATTATGCTGAGAAAAAGATAAGGGTTAGAATCAATGCAGCTACACCTACGCCAACAGCAACAGAAACCTTTACGGTTACCCCAACCCCGACACTGACGTTAACGCCTACCCCAACATTTACACCGACACCAACTTCGCCAGCCACTGCCACTAACCCGCCGCCTACTATCACACCAACACCGCCGGCTCCAACAATTAGTCCGACACCTTTACCTCCTTCACCCGAACCAACGGCAGACGTGGCACCAAGTTTAACTCCTAGTTCGACTACAGCCCCCACAACAGCCGCGACGGTTGAGCCCACAGGTGTTCCGACCACAGGTTCCACCTTGGATCCTACAACTATTGCCGCAACCCCTTAAGGATCGCTTGGAGTTAGTTCGTATCCGTGTTTTGACGCCTTCTTCTTGCTGTCATATTTCCTTGTACAGTGTCTTCCATCGTATTTTAATTTTTTTATACTTAAGATATGGGGAATTAATCCGTATTTTTAGGAGGAGGAAATATGAAAAACAATTATGCGAGATTTGGTGCAATGGTTGGAACGGCAACAGTGATTATGCTTGGACTGATGTATTTAAACACCTATCAATGGGATCATATCTTTTTCAGTGAAACAAGACTTTATATGGCGTTAATTATGGGTGCAGTCATGGCGGTGATTATGCTTTTGTTTATGGGCAAAATGTATACCAATAAACGCGCAAATACCGGAATTATTGTCGGCAGTATTCTGGTTTTTGTACTTTCACTATGGTTGGTAAGAAGTCAGGCAACCATTGGTGATGTCTCTTATATGCGTGCCATGATTCCACACCATTCTATTGCGATTTTAACCAGTAAGAATGCTAATATTACTGATCCGCGCGTTCGTGAACTCGCCGATGGAATTATCAGCGCACAGGTCAAAGAGATTGCGGAGATGAAAACATTGATCGCTGATCTGGAAGGAAAATAAGGGAAAAAATAGGGGGAAGTTAATCTATCAGTGGGCAGTGTTTACGTGGATGATAGCAGACATGGAAATTAACAGCGTTAAAACAAAGCGAATTGACAAGTTTGCTTGTTGTTTTGACTAGTTTGCTTGACATTACTTGGAAAATCGTTATACTCTTAATCAGGAGACCTAATGAAAAAAGTTCAACTAGGCAATCGGTTAAAAGTAGCACGAGCGGAGAAAAATTTGTCTCAAGAAGACTTGGCAAATCTGGCCGGTGTTTCGCGGCAAACAATCAGTTCGATTGAAACAGGACAGTATACACCTTCTGCTTTGTTGGCCTTTTTAATTGCAAAAAGATTGGATAAACAAGTGCAAGAGTTGTTTTTTCTGGAAGGAGATATAGGATGAAAAACGAGCCTAATATTCGCGATGAACGTTTTTATGCAGTCGAAAATGCCAGTTATCGCCTTGGGTTTTTGATTTTAGCCTTTGGCACCATGATACTTGTTGTGATTCGATCAATCCTTTTCCATCAAACCAATTGGGATTTTTTTATACTGGTCGTTTTATCGAGCGGAGCTGCAACCATTTATCAGATTCGGAACAAAATCCAACCCTATTCGATCAAATCGCTTTTAATCGTTATGTTAAGTGTTCTTGTCGCTTCGGTTTTGATAGGTTTGCTCATTGTACTTATTAAAACATGGTTAATTGGTTAACCAACTTCCATTCAGCAGGATCGGAGTCGATCTTTTCCTGCCAGGATTGTAATGAAAGATCCGGACTTTGGCTTAGCTGGCGAATGTGCCGGAATTTGACGAAATGAAGGTGCTTTAAGAAGCGTTGATAAATAAGGTTTGTTTTATTTTTATGGGCTAACAGTTCAGCCCGGCTTCCTGGGTAAATCATTACGTTTTCTATTCCTTGGTTGATCTTCATCTGCGGAGTAAAGTTTGTCAGAATACTGGAATCTGTGATAAAAAATTGATAAGAGGGGGCACTGGTTTGGGTTTTCCAAAGGATCATTCCATTTTCTGAGATTACTGAAAAGGATAAAACTTGCCCCATTTTTATTAAAATGGTTTCAATTTCTTCGATATCCATTTTGCGTATTGAATATTTTTCTTTTGGTTTACATTTCCAATCGTGGGATGAATCCATTTCACAATAAGATTCCAGCAATCTTCTTAACCAATTTTCTGATGAGGGTAAATAGGCCGGTAAAACGCTGTCAATCCGTTGTTTTATATCGATCAAACGGAATAAATCATTTTTATTTATATAGTCTATAAAATGTTCTTCCACTCGGTCAATTAGTGGAATAATTTCTTTTGAAGGGGAGGTTAACCAGTATTCACCAAATTCGAGGCTGTCTTGATCAATTTTTGTTATGAGATTGGTGTTCTTCAAGTTTGTTTCAAACCGTACTTGAATGTTTGCGTACAGGTTATCATCCGGTATGATCCCACTTTTTAGAATTAATCCTTCCTTTGCGGCTCGTAAAACATAATAATCTAATAATTCCTGATAACTAGCGGAATCCCCTTTACTCGTCAAGTACTCAATAAGCATTTTATCCATTGTGGGTGGAGAACCGATTGCAATGGGGTGGTAAGACTTATTCCAATAAAATTGGGCAATTTTTTCATAGGGAGAAACCGCATAATCCGTCAGACGAAAACCGTTTGCGGCAGCAGCTGCGAGATAAGAAACTGCATAACCGGAAGTTAATTCCGGCCCAATCCCCAACCAGGGTATGTTTTGAGAGGATTGGTTAAAAATCTTTTTAAGAGCATTTGTGAGCCAAAACCAATCGTAACGTTGACGGGAAAGGGCTGATTTAATTTGGTGGGCGGATTGATTGCCCCACAACCAACCCGACCAAATCGCTGAGAAACTCCAAAGTGCTTGGTTGGGCCGAGGTAAAACTGTGGCTGTCACATCAAAACTTGGACGCTGATCAATCTCATTTTCACGATAACGATGGGGATATAAACATATTCCACCGCTTGCCGGAGGAAATTCAGGATAAAAAGTGAGTGGAATTTTATCGGTAAACAAGCTAAATTGGTTGGCAGCTTCCTCCATTTTTAACCATAAATTAAATTCTTCAAATTCATTCGGCGTGACGATTTGCCGTGGTCTGGTTTTAAATTGATTGTGCGGCCAAAGGGTTGTTGCATAATCAAAAGCAACAACGATATATAATTCGATTATTTTTTTTCGAATTTCCGTTGTTTGAATCCCATCGAGACGATTAAATAATGTGACAACAGAAGCTAAAGTTCTGGGAATATAGGCTTCTTTTAAGAACTGTAATGTTTGAGGAGGTGGATCCTCGTCTGAAAAAATGCGCTGCTCTGCACGGGATTGATGGAGTGCTGGATTGCCAATTTGTGCAAGGTTGTTAATATCCATTTGGCTGATCGGTTCTTGAAAGGTATTTCCACAGATTGAACAATCGATCTTTTTAAGATGGGGTAGATCTGCTCCTTTTTTCCAAATAAAACTGACGTGGGACGTTGTTTTGCCACATTTAGGGCACTGTGAAATGAACGGTTTTTGCAAAAAATTTTCAAATCGCTCATCATGAATTTTTAGGGTACCTAATGTATATAATGCGGCAATCCATTCGGACTTTGGTAGACCGTATGCCAGGACTTCGTACATTAAGGTCAAAATAGGGTTATTGCTGGATACAAATACACAATAACCGGATTTTGCAAGATCTAACGCCGCCAGGGGTTGGCTGCCGAGTGGGTCAAGTATCCAGCCACCATTAATCCCTTTTTTCTTTACCATTGCTGGCAGCATCCCAAATTGATAAGGAGGTAAATACCTTTCTAATGGAATGGAAGGAGTTTCCTGCGTCCCCGGGGAAAAAGTTGAAATTTGGTTTGGCATCTTACACTAAGTATAGTAAAAATAGGTAAAATTACTATCGTTAAATTTATGCACGAGTAATTGATAAATATTAATAAAAAAATGATGAAATCCAATCGGGAAAAACAGCTTCATCTTTTAATATAAATAAACTTTAATGGGTTAAATCGCGCGTTTGCTTTCAGAAAAGGAATTATAAAAAAACATTCATGAAACCAATGACTAAAACAAAATATTTGGAAGCCGCCAATCAGGGTAAAAACGGGTTTTGGATTTATTTGCTAGTGATCGTGATGACGGTTGCGTTGACCTTTGTGGTTCAGGCAGTGTTATTGGGAGTCGGTTTCTTTTTTGAGGGCAATCTTGATATTTTTTCGTATCCCCCAACAACTTTGCTCTGGATTACCATGCTTCCATTTGGCGCAATCCTGATCGTTTTATTTTTTGGTATTAGAGTTTTACATAGGCGCACCATTTGGTCGGTTTTATCCCCGGAAAAAAGGTTTCGGTGGCGATTTTTTGCTGCGGCTGGTGCTTTATGGTTTTTACTTTCTGCCGGGGGTGATCTTTTCTTGAGCTTGGTACAACCGGAAAATTATCAGATTAATGTGGATTTCCCTGCCGTATTGGTCTATTTTTTTGTTGCCATTGGCTTAATTGCAATTCAAATAAGCGCGGAAGAATTTTTGTTTCGTGGTTATTTAATGCAGGCATTTGGCAGGATCTGGTCAAATGTCCTGTTTGTTGTGATTTCCCAAGCATTATTATTTGGTCTGCTGCATGGAGCCAATACGGAAGTGTCGGAGTATGGATTTTTGACCACGATGCCTTTTTATATTGGTATCGGAATTCTTTTGGGGGTATTAACAATTCGGACGAATGGCCTTGAAGCGGCACTTGGAGTGCATTTTTTTAATAATTTATATGCCACATCATTCGTTACATTTCAAGGAACATCCCTTCCATCTCCAGCGTTGTTTTTGATTAAAGAATATAATCCGCAGTTGAGTTTAGTGGTTTTTTTTGTGATTTTATTTGTTTTCAGCGTGTTATTTAAGATCATTAAAAACAAAATTAACCCAAAATATACAGGTCAATATTCAGAGATTGATGAAAATTAACAGCATTGTAAGGCGGGATCGATTTTTGAAAAATTGGATCGTGTATAATACATTTAGTCGTTTATCTCATTGGGTTTATAAAAAATAAGAGAAGAAAGAATTTTTAAATGTCTTTAGCATGGTATGCCATTAACAGCCATCCCAATAAAGAAAATTTGTTGTGGAAACAATTAGAACAACGCGGTTATGAGTGTTTTTATCCCCGTATAAATGTAAATCCGGTTAATCCGCGATCGCGGAAGATCAGACCTTATTTCCCTGGATATCTTTTTGTTCGCGTAGATATTGAATCGGTAGGGGTTTCTACCTTCCAATGGATGCCGTATGCGAAAAGTTTGGTTTCCTTTGGTGGCGACCCACCTGTTGTCCCGGACCATTTTATTAAAGAGCTTCAAACAAAACTTGGTGAGATCCAAAAAAAGGGAGGAGAATTCTTTGTGGATATTCATCACGGTGATTCAGTTTCAATCAAATCCGGACCATTTGAAGGGTATGAGGCGATTTTTGATATTTGTTTAACAGGTTCTGAACGAGTGCGGATATTATTGAAGATGTTAAGTGACCATTATGTTCCAGTAGAACTACATGTGGGACATATTGAAAAAAAGAAAAAAAACACCCAAAAATAAATTAATAAGAAGGCTTTTATGGAAAAAATCAAATCCAAAAACCGAATTTCTGAGCTCGGCGTAGCAGCTTATTTACTCATCACACTTGGTTTATTGGTTTATGGCTTGCTTTTGGGTGTAGATTGGATGCAAGATCCTTTTCTTGGACGGTTTATTGAACCGAATTTAAAAATCAGCCCGTACCAACTTTTTCAGGTCGAAAAAAGTGAATTCACTGACTTGAATGCCTATGACCAAATAACAATCGAAACCATAAATGGTGAGGCTGTCCAGAATAAGGGGGAATTACAACAAATCTTAAATGGTTTTGAATCGAATGATACCCTCCAAATCTCGGTAAAATCTGCTCAAAACGAATCAAAGAACTATTCCCAAACGCAAACTACATTTTCCATCTATGACCGATTGGGTTATTTTTATTTCCCATTTATTTTAGCGGGTTTGTTTATTGTGATGGCTTTTTGGAATTTTTGGAATCAAAAAGAAATGGGAAAAGAATATTCTTTTTCTTATTTCACCAGTTCCATTGCAATTGTTTTAGCCTTGTCTTTTGATGTTGTCACAACCAACCAACTCATTTATATCTGGTTGTTGGCATTGTTAAGTTCGGGTTTATCGTTGGTGTGGTTGGCTAGTGTAATGATCGGCCAGGGAAAGATTAAAAAATACATCCTGATCGTATTAGCCGCACTTTCCGGGATTGTGTATGTTTATTCGATAATCACCCCTCTCCAGAATGCTCAAGGTTTGTTTACACAATATGCCCGTTGGATCTTTTTAATAACTGGTGCAGCTTATTTTATAGCTTTTGTCTTTGCTGGAGAAGGCATGTTGACCGCTAAAAACCCGGCAGATCGCCAGCGTGGTTCGGTCATTTTATGGACAGGGTTTGTGGCATTTGGACCATTGGGTGTCTGGCTTATGGGAAATGGATTGGGTTTTAATATTTCCTATACGCCCTGGTTGTTGCTTCCTCTGTTGGTTTTTCCGATTGCCGTGGGATATTTGGTACGCCAATTCCGCATTCTTCAAACAAGTTATGTTTTAACCCGTTCAGCACAATATGCTTTATTAGCGCTCTTTATCACGGTGGGATATGGTTTGTTGGTGGCAGGTGTGGGACTTGTTTTTCGCGGAAGATTTTTAATGGATAATCCGGTTATTATTGGTTTGGCTTTTTTTCTATTGGCTTTGGTTTTTAACCCTTTAAGAAATTGGTTAAAAGACTGGCTGGATCGTTTGTTCTTCCGCAGCCAGCAGGCTTATCAAGATCGATTAAATACCTTTAGTGGAGATCTAACCGGTTTGGTTAAATTGGAAGATATCATTGATTTATTAACGAATGATATTAAAGAAGCTGTCCAGCCAGATAAGATCCACGTGTTTATCTATAATCCCATGACTGGTTTTTATCAACCCCGAAAAATTCAAAACCAAACAACCACCGATTTGCGGTTTTCCAACAGTTCACCATTGGTTCAATTTTTATCTGGTGAAAGATCACCACAAATCATTAAATTTCCCAATCAGATACCCACTCAAATAAAAGATGAAGAAGCCAGAATAAAGATTCTGGATACGGGGTTATTTATTCCCCTTCAAGGGCAAAGTCGGTTATTAGGTTGGCTGGCGATAGGTGATAGATTATCTGGTGAGTTGTTTTCAATTAATGAGCTTAATTACCTGGATGCATTAGCAGACCAGGCTTCATTAGCGATTGAACGTTCTCAGGTAATTGGTAATTTGGAGAGTCGGGTTAACGAAATGAATGTTTTGACCCGCGTGGCACAAGGTGTGAACTATACAATTGAACTGGATGATATTTTTGAACTAATTTATGCCCAAACCACGCAGGTACTTCCAGCGGAAGATTTTTACCTGGTACTGCGCGACTCTCATACGGATACATTTATTCAAGTATTTTGCGTGGAAGAAGACGAACGAGTATTTGAACGAGAACAACGTCCCTTGCCCCCCGGTATTACCTTAGAGTCGATTGTTACGGAGAGCAGACGCTCCTTAACGGTTGTTGATTATGTGCAAGCCTGTCGGGATGAAAATGCAATGATTATCCGTGAGGGAATTCATGCCATGATTTTCGCACCACTTAATACCGGTGCTCAAACGATTGGAACGATGATCATTGCCCGCCGCAACCCGCATGAACGGTTTACTGAAGAGCAAACCAGGTTGTTGCAGTCCATAGCGGATCAGGTAGCAGGTGCGATTGAAAAGGCTCGTTTACTGCAGGAAACAGAAAAAAGAGCAAAACAATTGGCAACCCTGAATGAACTTACTCGCCAACTATCTTCTAATCTGGAATTGGAACCCATTCTTGAAAATGTGTTAAAAAATTCAGTAGAAATATTAAACTGCGAAGCGGGTAGTTTATTAATGGTTGATGAAGAAACTAATGATTTGGTTTTTCGGTTGGTGATTGGCCCAGTAGCTGCGGAATTACAGAACAAACGGATTCCCAAAGGAGCCGGTGTGGTGGGGAAATCGGTTAAAACACGCCAGCCGATTATCAGTAACAATGTGGCTGAAACACCAGATTGGTTTTCCAAAACCGATAAACAAACCGGTTTTACAACCCGATCTTTACTTGTTGTACCGTTAATTGTTAAAGATGAGGTCTTGGGTGTAATTGAAGTACTTAATCGTTTGGATCGTTTGCCTTTTTCAAATAACGACCTCGAAATATTAGCTGCATTTGCAGCTCAAGCTTCTGTTGCGCTGGAAAATGCCAGTCTATATATGCGAACGGATCAGGCTTTAGCCGAACGTGTTGAAGAATTATCCGTTATGCAGCGTATTGATCGTGAATTAAACACAAGTCTGGATATGCAGCGTGCTATGCGGATTACCATCGAATGGGCTTTAAAACAAGCTGGAACTGATGCAGGATTAATTGGATTTGTTAATGAAGAAGGCGTAAAGATTGTTGAAGAGATTGGATACAACTCAGACTTATTAAAACGTTTTTCTGAACAAATGATTGGATTAAACCAATTTCATATTAACAAAGTTATTGAAAATGGACTTCCTCTTCAAAGCCGCTTAAATGTGGATGAAACAGGCATATTACCCAAAACAAGGGTGCAGGTATTGATCCCGATCCGCCGTGAAACGCAAACAATCGCCGTATTATTGATGGAAAGTACGAAACCTCAATTATTAACAGAAGAAATGATGGGCTTTTTACAACGGTTAAGTGACCATGCTTCAATTGCGATTGTAAATGGCCAATTATATGCTGAAGTGCAATCTGCAAATGTAGCCAAAAGTGAGTTCGTTTCTTTTGTTGCCCATGAATTAAAAAATCCGATGACCTCTATTAAAGGGTATACCGAGTTGTTGGCGGCCGGTGCGGTTGGAGCAGTGAATGAGGCCCAAGGCAATTTTTTGGGTACGATTCGTTCCAATATTGAAAGAATGAATACCCTGGTATCGGATTTGAATGATCTTTCAAAAATTGAGGCAGGGCGGCTGCGTCTTGAGTTTAAGGCCATTTCGGTTCAAGATGTCGTAGAAGAGGTCATTCGTTCCACAAAACGCCAAATTGAGGATAAACAACAACAATTGGTTTTGGAATTAAATGATGAACTGCCACCCATCTGGGCAGATTCAACCCGATTAGCGCAGGTGGTTGTGAATCTAGTTTCCAATGCTCATAAATATACGGAATCAGGTGGTCAGATTTATATTTCTGCGGAGGTTAGTGATAATCAATGGGATGAAGACGGCGCTGAAAAAGTCGTCCACCTATGGGTAAAAGATTCTGGCATTGGTATATCGGAAGAAGATCAGAAAAAAATATTTACAAAATTCTTCCGTTCAGAGGACCCCAAAACGCGGGAGGTTGCTGGTACAGGATTGGGTTTAAATATTACCCGCAGCCTGGTTGAGATGCAGGGTGGAAAAATTTGGTTTGAAAGCCAACATCGAAAAGGTACCACTTTTCATATCACAATTCCTGTTGCTGAATAAATACTTAAAAACAAACGCCCCCATCGGAAAGGTGGGGGCGTTTTTACAACAGATTTTCGGAGGAGAAGATCAGTTTGTAACACCAAGAGAAACATTTGGTAATCGTTCATCAATCGAGGCAATGGCTTCTTCCGGATAATCGTAATGTTCCAATTTGCCTTCGTTGTATGCCTGATAAGAGGTTAAGTCAAAGTGTCCATGACCGGAGAGATTAAATAAGATAACTCGTTTTTCTCCGAGAGCTTTGGCATCCATCGCTTCATTGATCGCTCCGCGAATGGCATGAGCTGATTCAGGTGCCGGGAGGATACCTTCTGTTGTTGCAAAAAGGCTGGCTGCTTCAAATACATCCATCTGACTGATTGCGACTGCGTTTACCAAACCTGCATCCACCATCATACTCATTTGGGGTGCCATACCATGATAACGTAAACCACCAGCATGAATTTTCGCGGGGATAAAATCGTGACCGAGGGTGTGCATTTTAACAATTGGCGCCATCTGAGCCGTATCACCATAGTCAAATGCGTATTTACCACGGGTTAAAGTGGGGGAGGCTGTCGGTTCTACAGCGATGAAACGGGTATCGCGGTCATTTAATAATTTTTCCCGTAAGAAGGGGAATGCAATCCCAGCGAAGTTTGAACCGCCGCCAACGCAGCCGATCACTACATCCGGATACTCATCGGCCATATCCATTTGTTTAATGGCTTCTTCACCTATGACGGATTGGTGTAATAGGACATGATTTAATACAGAGCCGAGACCATATTTTTTCAATCCGTTGGAAATAGCAGCCGCTTCAACAGCTTCCGAAATGGCAATACCTAATGAGCCGGGACTGTCCGCATCTTGCGCCAAAATTGCTTTACCTGCCTGGGTGCGGGTGCTGGGGCTGGGATACACCTGTGCCCCGTAGGTTTCCATCAAGTATCGCCGGTAAGGTTTTTGCTCATAAGACACCCGCACCATATAAACTTCAAGATCAAGATCAAAAAATTTACAAGCCATCGATAAAGCGGAGCCCCATTGTCCGGCGCCGGTTTCGGTTGTTAATGCTTTGGTGCCTGCGATTTTATTATAATAAGCCTGGGCAACTGCCGTATTGGATTTATGACTGCCGGAAGGGGAAACACCTTCGTACTTGAAATAAATATGGGCTGGTGTATCAAGTGCTTTTTCCAGGCGGTGGGCACGGATTAGAGGGGTTGGTCTCCAGAGTTTGTAAATTTCACGCACTTCATCCGGAATTTCAATATAACGATCCATACTAATCTCTTGCTCGATTAAGTTCATCGGAAAGAGGGCACTTAAGAAATCCGGTGTGACCGGTTCTTTGGTCATTGGATTTAAGACCGGGGTGGCGGGGACTGGGCTGTCTGCCATGATGTTATAGTAATAACGGGGAATGTCGTTTTCGGAAAGTAAAAATTTTGTTTGTTTTTGCATGATATGCCTCCAAGAAGATATGAATTAAGTTTCAGATTTTCTACCTGGACGCAGGAAATAAAAAACCCAGCGTCCATAGAGGACGAACGCTAGGTCCGTGGTGCCACCTCATTTAGGTTAACTTTTTGGGTTTTTAAGCAAAAAATTTCCTGATGAAACACTAGGAAATTACAAAAAGCCAGCCTCACTCGACAGGTACGGCGATAACTCGCGATACCTTTTACCCTGATAACGGTGGCAATTCCGGCACGGACTACTTGCTAAACTTTCATCCTGCAACTCCGAGGACCATTCAATTTCATTGTTCGGGCAGCTTCTCACCATTTACTGCTCTCTGTACCGTCTGGACGAAATTTACTTTTCCTCTTCACAGTTTTTATTTATTTGTGATGTTGTTAGGATTATACGGTTTTTTAAAGGCTTGTCAAGAGTTAAATAAGGGCTTGTCAACGAAACTTTAAAAGTGAACCGATAACACTTTAAAAGTGAACTAATTGCGGTTCAAAAGTGAACTCAATTTGTACTAGGACAAAACTTGAAAAG
>PABH01000041.1 GCA_002702705.1 Anaerolineaceae bacterium | reverse complement strand
TTTGTCTCCGGTAGAGTTTTTCGCTCTTCTTTTAGATGATGAAGTTGAACGTAGAGAACAACAATTGTTTTCTCGCAGACTAAAGTTATCTGGTTGTGATCCACAGAAGACCCTTACCCATTTTGACTTTACGATTAATCCCAGCGTTTCCCGGTCTTACCTGACCGATCTGGCTTCTTGCGCGTTTTTATCAAGGCATGAAAATATTTTGTTCTGTGGCCCAAGCGGGGTGGGAAAATCTCATATGGCAAATGCAATTGGGGTAGAAGCGCTAAAACGTGGATTTCGAGTCATATCCAAGTCTGCTTACCGCCTGCTCTCAGACCTGAATGCTGCTCGTGCTTCTGGTGCTTATCTCAGAGTGCTTTCTACTATCCTGAATTGTGATTTATTAATCCTGGATGATTTTGGTTTACAGTCTTTGCCCCCTGCTTGCATTCAGGACTTGTACGAAATTATTTGTGAACGCTATGAACGGCACTCGATGATCGTTACCAGTAACCGTGATTTTTCTGAATGGGCTGATGTCTTTCAGAATGATTTGTTATCCAGTGCTGCCTTAGATCGTCTTACCCATCATGCTCATTCTCTTACGATTACCGGTAATAGTTACCGCCAGCTATCTCGAAGGAAGGAGGATTTACAAAAATCTAAATCTGGTTTGTAACCACTTGTTTTTTTCTTTTTGGTGGTAAACATCTACCCGATCATGACTGGTAAACATTACCCGACTATGGGTGGTAAAAATAACCCGGCTATTGACAACTTGAAGCTCTTACTCTTGCAGTGTCTATATTGATTGGACTGGGTACATGGGCATTAAACAGGAAAATTAACAAAGGTAATCATGCCTTTGAAATAGAGCTTGTAGCTATTAATACAAAGATGAAGATATACTCAAATAAACAATTATTACTTCAAGAAAAACAACTTGAGACAGTTTATCAGCTTTGGAGTAAATTATTAAAAAATCAAGATTCGATTTCTTCTCTTACAAGCTCACTAAAATATAAATTTAATGATTTTGATAAGCTTCAAAAAATGCCTCTTTTGCTAGAAACCGCATTCAATCTTCCAAAAGGAGCAACAGAGATCATAAATAAATCTCCAAATCCAAAAAATACTTTTACCCATATGATAATTTTAGAAGATGCAAGAAAAGCCAACGACTTATCAAAAGAAATGTATGATTTTTTTATTGAGAATCTTTTTTATACCCCCGTTGAATTACAGACCTTGTTTTTTAATCTCACCAATAAATTTAAAAGCATATCACATGGAATTTATGATGAGATACTTTACAATTCTAATAAAATCAATAGTGATACTTATTCATTGGAATTTAAAATTGAAAAAAGCAAATTTATAAACGAATGCTTACCCATAATTAATCAAATCGAATCTAAAATCAATACTGATTACAATTTAGATTCCCTTTTGAAGAATCTGAAATAATTATTTTATTAAAGAGCTTTCCCCTTAAAATATTTACCTTACAAATTATTTAACTTTTCACTAACTGAATAATCCACTACTGGTATTTCCCCTTTACCAGTTAATCTTTTTAAAGTCTTCCTAGTACAGTAATTTAAATCTAAATCTAAAGATTCAACACCATATTTTAAACCATCCCCTTTACTTGTCCATTGCCAAAATGACCAATTAGTCCAGGGCTTAGGTAATTTTGATTCCATATAGCTTTGACTTGTATATGAAGCAATCCATAAAGGATATTTACTCCAGCTTGTAGCCTTAGAACCATATTGATTCCATAAGGGGCTACCTGAATAGATTATCGGCACCTTCACTGTTAATCTTTCCAATTCTTCTAGATAATCCCATAAGATATTAAAAGCATTACTAAGTATTGATTCACCACTCCATTCAAAGTCTAATACTGGTGGTAATTTTCCCATGTCATTTTTAATAAGCTCATAAAAGTAATAAGTTTGTGATTTCAAATTAATCTTCCATGAAAGCGAATGGTAAGTTCCCCTATGGCATTGTCTTATGGTTGAGAACATATGCACATAATGGGACCTTGTTTTGTTAGCCGCTATACAAGGTGGTCTAATTTAGATTATTTGCAAAATTTTCAAGATTCGCACTACGATTGCAGTAAATTATTAAAATTACTGGAAGTGAAGTAGTGCGAGACCCCTATATACAGATAGTGGCGGTGCAATGACCGCCACATCTACTTGCTGGGGGTAAGGGATTCGAACCCCTACTAACTGATTCAGAGTCAGTCGTCCTACCATTAGACCAACCCCCATTACCGCAAAAAAGTTTATCATAAAACCAGATTGATGTACAGGTTACTTTTCATAAAAACTTAACAATTTTATGCTTCGGAAAGCCCTCGCAATAATTCAACTGCCTTTTCCATCCGTCGAATGACAGTTGGTTTCCCAATAATTTCCATACTCTCAAATAAAGGAGGACTGACTTCCTGTGCAGTCACAGCCGTTCGTAATAAACCAAAAACCTGACCCGCCTTATAACCACTGGCTTCGATATAGTCGCGCATTGGTTGCTCTGCGGCTTCATGAGAAACGTCGGGCAAACTCTCTAAAATTTTTAAAACATCTTCAGCGATTTTTAAAGACTCAGAGGCTGTCAACTTTTTTGCAATCAATGATTCAGCTTCTGGAACAACTTCATCTTTGAAGAAAAATGAGGCAAACGGTAAACAATCATCTAAAGTAACAAGACGTTCTTGGATAATCGGAACAATTTTCCTTAATTTTTCATCATCTACTTCATAACCATTTTGTAAAAAATATGGTTTTATTAATGTAGCCAGTTCTTCTACACTTTTATTCCGAATATGTAAGCCGTTAAAATGATCTAACTTACTAAAATTAATTGCCGCAGGAGATGGATTAAGACGATCAAGACTGAAGTGCTGCACTAAATCCTCTAAGTTAAAAAATTCGGTATGATCATCCAAACTCCACCCCATCAAAGCAATCCAATTATTAACTGCCTCCGGAAGATAACCGAGGGTTTTTAAGTCTTTTAAGAAAATCGACTTTCCGTCTTTTAATAAATCGGCACTCTCTCGTTTACTCATTTTCCCTTTACCAGAAGGTTTGAGAAAAACAGATAAATGCACCCATACCGGTTCCTGCCAACCAAAAGCTCGGTGAAGCATCCCGTGTAATGGAAAAGTGGGCAGCCATTCTGAACCACGAATTACATGGGTAATTTTCATCAGGTGGTCATCGACAACTGCCGCCAAATGATACAAGGCCAACCCATCTGATTTAACAATAATATAATCGTCCAAAAGCGCATTATCAACGGTAATATCTCCGCGAACATAATCATGAACGGTTGTTTTACCGGTTAATGGTGTTTTAAACCGCACTACATGAGATTCACCCTCTTTTATTCTTTGATCTGCTTCAGCTAATGATAAATCACGACAATGCCTATCATAGCGCGGTTGTTGTTTTTCTTGGTTTTGTTTTTCTCGAACTTCTTTTAATCGTTCTGGTGTACAAAAACAATAATAAGCATCACCTTGTTCTATTAGTTGGCGGGCGTATTTTTGATAAATTTCTTTCCGTTCAGATTGTCGGTACGGTCCATATTCACCGCCCACATCCGGGCCCTCATCCCAATCGAGACCCAACCAATGTAAGCCCGACATTAGTTCTTCTTCTGCACCTTTTACATAACGTTTTTGGTCAGTATCTTCAATACGCAGAACAAACTGACCTCCACTTTGTTTGGCAATCAAATAATCATACATTGCAGTTCGGGCACTGCCAAGGTGAACATGCCCAGTAGGTGATGGTGCGAATCGTACTCGTGCGGGATTTTTCATTAATAACTCTCCAAAAAATAATTAAGTCGTATGTCTATGCGCAGAAACACTTTGAACAAAACCGATAGCCAACATCAAGGAAATCATGGAACTACCGCCATAACTAACAAATGGTAAGGTTAATCCGGTTACCGGGATAACATTCAAATTAACCCCAATATTAACGGCCATCTGGAAAAATAGCAATGTTCCCACACCGTAAGCAATTAATGCACCGAACATATCAGATGATGATTGGCCAATTCGGAAACAACGAATTACAACAAATAATAACAAAGCAATAATAACCAAAGTACCTACGAATCCAAATTCTTCCGAGATGGCAGAAAATATAAAATCCGTGTGCCTAACTTTTAAAAACCGTAATTGAACCTGTGTCCCGTGCCCGTATCCCTGTCCAAAAAGCCCACCAGAACCAATGGAAATTTTTGCTTGTTCTACATTAAATTCATTTCCATGTCGCGCATTTGGATCTGGAAATGCGAATGTTAAAATTCTTTCTTGCTGGTAAGGTTCCAAATAGTTGAAACCGATTATCCCCACCACAAGACCCACGATACCAAAAATAATTAAGTATTTGGTAGGCAGACCTCCATACCATAACAAACTAAACCATATTACAAAAATCACAATAGACATGGATAAATTTGGCTGTAATAAAATCCATACTACAATGCCTGCCGTCATTATGAAACTTTTGGCGATCCAAAACAAATTTTTGGGCTGATTTTGTGTTTTCGCAAAATAATCAGCCAAAATAACAATCATAATAATTTTTACAAGTTCCGAAGGCTGAATTAAGATCACACCGGTATCAAACCAGCGCGCAGAACCATATAAAGCAGAACCAATAATAAAAATACCCATTAAAAGTAAAAATGAAAAGATATACATGATACTCGTTAAGGAAGCCAGATACCGATAATCCACAAAGGCAACCACAAACATTACAACAATTCCGCCAATAACAAAGATCAATTGTTTATTCACCGAATCAGCAATATCTTCATTCCCCGCAATTGCAGATTGGATCATGGCAACACTAAATACACACAGAATTAGCACTGTGCCAAATAATAAATAATCAAACTGACGCCAAAATGATCGATTGAACATATACCAATAATAATTGCTTTTTAATGTTTTGTCATTTTCGTGAAGAGGCTGCTATTGGAATATCTGCAACCAAGCGCTGCTCCCTACCATCCTGTGCCATATCAATTTTGACTGTTTTGGGATCAATGTTTACATATTTTGAAATAACCTGCAATAATTCATTTTTCATATTTTCCATTTGTCCCGGAGTAATATCGGTGCGGTCATGAATTAAAACCAGTTTTAGTCTTTCCTTGGCTGCATTTGCACTATTTTGTTTTTTTCTCATTAATCGCTCCAAAAAACCGTCCATTAATCCCCTCCGGACTTAATCATTCTTGATAAACGATCAAATAATCCACCTTTTTCATCCAAATTCATGTATGGCACTTCTTCACCCAATAAACGGCGGGCAATATTTCGAAATGCTTGTCCGGCTTTTGCTTTTTCACTTAATGTAACCGGTTGACCACGATTTGATGCAACAACCACATTTTCATCTTCCGGAATAATCCCTATCAAATCAATTGCCAATAACTCCAATACATCTTCCGCGCTGATCATATCTCCACGTTTTGTTAGCGAAGAATTTACGCGATTCAATATCAGTTTAGCTGGGCCTTTTTCTTCTGCTTCAATTAAGCCGACTATTCTATCCGCATCGCGGACAGCTGAAATTTCAGGATTGGTTACTACCAAAACAATATCAGCAGGCGCAAGGGCATTTTTAAATCCACGTTCAATTCCAGCAGGTGAATCAACCAAGATCCAATCCACTTCATTCCGTAGTTCATCACATAACCGAACCATGTCACTGGGAGAAACTGCAGATTTATCGCGGGTTTGTGCAGCAGGAATTAAGTACAATTCCGGTAAGCGTTTATCACGAATCATCGCTTGTTTTAAACGACATCGACCTTCGATAACATCCACCAGATCATAAACGATGCGATTTTCTAAACCCAAAATCACATCCAAATTTCTTAATCCAATATCTCCATCAATACAGACAACCCGCTGCTCTTGCTGTGCTAAAGCAACGGCTAAATTTGCTGTAGTTGTTGTTTTTCCAACGCCACCTTTTCCTGATGTAATTGTAACGACTTTGGCACTCATTTTATTTTTCTTACCTCGCTTTAAGTTTCCAAGTTTCTGCAACAACCTGCCCGTTAACGACCTTAGCTAATTCAGGTTGAGGTTTTCCTTTACCTTTGGGGGATGTGGCAAAATAATTGGCAATTCGTAAATGCATTGGCGCTAATTCTAAAGCACATATCACTGCAGTTTCATCTCCATCGGCTCCTGCGTGTACCAAACCTCTACATTTTCCCCATATAATAATACTTCCACCGGCAATAATTTCTCCCCCTGGGTTAACATCTCCCATTACGACAATATGCTCATGGGAAAGCACTTTAAATCCTGAACGAACCGTTCTATTGATAAATACGGCATTTTCGCCTGGGATCGTATTATCCGGAGTTTTAATTTTTCTTTCTGCTTTCGGCGTTGAAACCTTTGTTGCCAAACCAAGTACTTGAGCATTTTGTTCTGTCACGGGAGAACTGGAAAGAACTGCCCATAATCCAATATCTCGATCTGCCAACCGGTCCCTTAAAACACCCAATTCAGCAGCATGCATCTCTCGAATACCAACCTCTAATGCTAACTTTGCTCCTTTGAAAAATTTTTCTTTTTCTTGAATTTGGAGTAATAAGGAATTCTGAATATCCTCCCATTTACCATCAGAAACAGTAACGAGCAGACCTTCACGGATTCCTTTAATTTGGATTTCAGACTGATTTTGATTAGACATACTTATTCCCATAGAAAGAATTTATTATAGCATGAAGCTATTTTTACGGAGCCGTTTCTAAGCCCGCATCAATTGCTTTTAATTCAAAATATGATTCCATTACTTTACGAACTACCGGTGCTGCTAATGTTGCACCTTCCTTGCCATTATAAACAAAAGTGACTACAACAATTTCAGGATCTTCGTATGGAGCATAACCCGCATACCAGGCATGGGAAGGCCATGCGCCTCGCTCACATATCCCCTTCTCCTGTGCAACATTATCACAATATTCTGCCGTTCCGGTTTTACCAGCATTTGAGATAGTAAACCCATCCATAACATTGGTAGCTGTGCCATCGAGAACCGCCAAACGCATCCCTTCCTGAGCCATTTCAATTGCCCAAGGATCAACGGATTTGTATTCACCAGTTGGCAAACCATCTTCATCAAAAATCTGAATTACCTTATCTTGTGTGATATCTTTCGTCATTGTTGGTGAAAATGGCACCACTACATTTCCCTCATTATCCAATTGTTCATAAATTAATGTTGGTTTCATTTGTTTACCATCATTTGCGATCGTAGCAAATGATAATAAAACTTGAATAGGCGTTGCCAGCACATACCCCTGTCCAATTGTTGCGATATAAGTATCACCTGTAGACCAATTTTCGCCTACATTTCTCCGTTTCCAGGCTGGTGTTGGTACAATCCCATCACCCTCACCGAATAATTCAATACCAGTTTCGCTTCCATAACCCAGTGCTTTGGCGTATTCCGCTAAACGCAAAACACCCAGGCCCCCATCAGGCACCTCATCCAGGTAGCCACCACCAATTTTATAAAAATAAACGTCACAAGATAAAGCTACCCCTTCAAAAAAATTAACATCTCCGTGCCCGGCACCTGTATCTTTATATGTATAACAAACAAAGTCAATCGGCACACCAGGATCATTTGGCGTAAATTTCTGAACAATGGTGATTTTTCCCGGATCAAACAATTTTTTATCCGTTGGGACCACTCCTTCATTCAAAGCACCAATCGCAGCTGCCATTTTGTAAACAGATCCTGGGGGGTGTTCAGCCGAGATGGCGTGATTTAAAAGAGGTTTTTGTGGATCCTCTTGTAATTGATTGTAATAATAACCAGGAATTACCCTAGCCATTCGGTTGTTTTCAAAGGTAGGGTAGGAAACCAAAGCCAAAATTTCACCAGTCCTCGGATCCATAGCAATAACTGCGCCGTTATTGAATTGAGGTTCCGGTAAACGACGATTCCAAAATTCCATTTCATTAATTAACGCTGTTTTAGCGGCAGATTGTAAACGTGTATCAATTGTTAATCTGATATTGGTTCCGGGAACAGGAGCAATAGGAAGCTCCAAATCACGAATTACCTGACCTGCACCATCAACTTCTACGGTACGTTTTCCACTTAGGCCCATTAATTCTTCGTTCATCGACGCTTCGATACCAGAGTAACCTACTTTATCGCGTTCTGTAACAAATCCAAGCTCTTCATAATAATCCGCTTCGACAGCGGAAATGGGACCTAAAAAACCAATGATTTCAGATGTCAATTGTCCAGTGGGATATTCTCTAACAGGTTCTACTTCAATATCCACACCTGGCCAAACACTTACCTTTTCTCGTACAATCATCGCGATTTCAGGATCTACATCACAGCTGACCTGAATCGGGCGAAAAGGGGCATTTGTTGTTCCCATATAAACAATTTCTGCTATACCCAAATCATTAAAACAGGGTGTAAAATTTCGTACTGTTTCCTCATCCTCAATATCCCCTTGATTAACCGGCAACCCAATGATTTTTGATAATTCTCGATATATTTTTTGGGTCGAGCCTTCATCTTCTGGGAGTAAAGCTGGGGTAATAACAATATTATAAGCTGCTACATTTCTAGCGAGAACAAACCCATTACGATCATAGATAATCCCTCGCTGAGTTTGCACACTTAATTCTTTAACCCGATTACCCTCTGCAGCAGCTAAATAATTATCACCTTCCAAAACCTGCATCGAAAACAGTCGGTAGACATAAAATAATACAACAGCAATCATAATACCGAAGAACAAAAACACTCTCCAGCTATCTACTTTTTTATTGTTAGATCCAACAAAGCTCATTCTTCCTCCTCTATTGGACTGAACCATTGCCATACTTCCAACACCAAAAAATACACTGGAATTACAGCGAAAATATTTAACATTAAACTAGGCATTAAAACTGATTGTAATAACTCTGAAAAACCAAAATTTGCTCCTTCAAAAATCAAAAACAGGCCAAAAATCAAATGATGCAAAATGGTCACGACGGCAACACTAAAAAACATAGTGATCAAAGGAATTTTCCAAACACGTGAACGAATATAATAAACAAACATTGTCGCACTTAAATAAAAAAATATAACAAAAACAAACGGTTCGGCTGAAACTAACCCAATGATAAAGGATGCTGTTAAGCCGATCAACAAACTATCTTGAAGATCAATTTTATTAATTAAAACCAAAGCGATTATCACTAATAAAATCAAATCAAGCTTTCCAGCTTGTAATTTAATCTGGCTAATGACGCCGATCTGGAACATAACCACAAAAATAATAAAGAGGATGATTAATATTTTTCTCACGATATGTTAATTTTCAACAGGAATCAATGGCGTAATGTCGACTGGCTTGAAATTAGTAATGACTAGTAATGCTTGCAATGCATTAAAATCAACAACTGGCTGGATTGTCGCAGATTGAAATAAATCGTTTTCCAATTTACGAACGGATACCACCTGACCAATCGGCAAATTCGATGGATAAGCCCCTCCCAAACCAGAAGTTAAAATCAAATCACCTGACACCAAATTGATATCCTGAGGAACCATTTCCAGGGTGATTTCTCCAGTTATCGAGCCATTGATTTGAGCATTGATCTTTTGGGTCTCCAACTTTACATTGACAATTGACTTTGGATCCGTAATTAATTGAACTCGGGCAGCTTGTGAAGTAACTGCATCAATTCTTCCAACCAGTCCAGATTGGGTTATCACCGGCATTCCACTAAATACCCCATCATCTGATCCCCGATCTATGATAATGTAATGTAAAAATGGACTGGGATCTCTACCAATAACAGAGGCTGCCATGTAGGAACTTTCAGGATTATCTTGTTCGTAATTCAACAATGCTTCCAGCACTTCTTTTTCACCAAGTTGCTGTTCTAATTCAATGATTTGCGCCTGTAATCTGGAGACTTCATTTTCAAGTTCAATATTACTGGTTCTTAATTCATTGACATCTTGTGGGGTATTAACAAGCTGGTAAATAGCCACATAACGAGAAGAAATCCACTCTTGAATACCTAAAAAAGGCTGAGAGACAGCATTAATAACCGGGCTTAAATAGCCACCTAACGCTAATAGGATTAACCCGACAGCAATTACACTAATAACACCTGTCAGCCATATATTTGATAAGTTGATTTTCATTGGTTACCATTATGCTATAGAGCATAATTCTCGTCAAATTAAGTTAAAACGGTACTATTAATCAATTTCAACTAATAAACTTTCATATTTTTCAAGATCTTCCAAAACAACACCAGCACCGCGCGCAACACAGGTTAACGGATCTTCTGCAATCCAAGCTCTCAAATTTAATTCATCAGTAAGCCGTTCTTTTAAACCTAATAAAAGTGCTCCACCACCTGCCAAACATACACCATTTTCTATTAAATCAGAAATGATTTCTGGAGGAACTTCGTCCAAAGCGTCTTTTACCGTATCAACAATCACTTGCACGGAGCCACTAACTGCTTCCCGCATCTCAACAGACGAAATCTCAAGTTCTTCTGGCAGCCCAGTTACCAAATTTCTTCCTCGGACACGCATCGTTTTTTCAGTTGGCAGCGGATAAGCGGAACCAATCGTCATTTTCACTTGTTCAGCCATTCGTTCACCGATTAACAAATTATATTTGTTCCGTATATAGGTGATAATGTCTTGATCCAATTCATCACCAGCTACACGTAATGATCGTGAGACAACGACGCCATTTGATGATATGACAGCTACTTCAGTTGTTCCCCCACCAATATCAACCACCATGCTACCGATGATCTCAGTAACAGGCAAACCTGCGCCTAATGCTGCTGCAATTGGTTCTTCAATTAAATAGGTTTCACGTGCACCTGAACCCATCGACGCATCATATACAGCTCGTTTTTCTACATCAGTAGCTCCTGATGGTATCCCTACTACCACCCGAGGGCGAGGTAAAGGAACCAATGTCTGTCTATGAGCCTGGCCTAAAACATATTGCAATAATGCCTGGGTGATTTCATATTCTGAAATAACACCATCTCTTAAAGGGCGTAGTGCTATGTGTGTTGTTGGGGTCCTTCCAACCAATTCTTTAGCCTGAAAACCAAAACGATAAGGTTCTCTGGTTTTTTTATCAACCACAACCCAAGAAGGTTCATTAATAACGATACCTTTTCCGCGAACATTTACAAGGGTGTTTGCAGTACCTAAATCAATCCCTATATCCAGGGAAAATAGTCCTAATAACCAGCCAAATGGTTTAAAAGCCAAATCATAGCTCCAATATCAATTTTTAAAATTTTCAAACGGAAATTATACCATAAGCAAATATTATAAATTACGTTCCAATAAAATTACAATCAACTTTGGCAAAGTAAATTTATCAACAACTTCCAGTATAATATTTACATTTCATATTCTAAAAGGAATCATTTCCAAAAGGATAATTATGATCGCTGATAATATAAAAAGCCTCACAGAAAATATTAAAAAGGTAATTATTGGAAAAGATGAAACAATCCAATTGCTCCTTACCGCCATGTTGTGTGAAGGGCATGTTTTACTGGAAGATGTGCCTGGAACTGGAAAAACCACCCTGGCGAGAGCCTTAGCTGCCTCCATCGGAGCTTCATACCATCGAATTCAGTTCACACCTGATTTACTCCCATCTGATGTAACCGGATTATCATGGTTTAATCAAAAAAAACAGGAATTTGAATTCCGCCCAGGCCCAATTATAAGCAATATCGTTTTAGCGGATGAAATCAACCGCGCTACGCCTCGCACGCAATCAGCTTTATTAGAAGCAATGCAAGAACGGCAGGTAACAACAGATGGAACGACTCATACCTTGCCTCGGCCATTTATGGTGCTTGCAACTCAAAATCCCATTGAATTAGAGGGCACATTCCCATTACCCGAAGCTCAAATTGATCGTTTTTTTATTAAATTGTCGATCGGTTATCCGGACCAATTGGAGGAAAACCAGATTTTAGAACGTTTCCGAAAAAATGATCCTTTACCCCAATTAGAACCAGTCATTGATTCCAACACGATTTTAGAAATGATTCAAGAAAGAAAAGAAATTTTGGTAGAAGAAAGTGTCCGTGATTATATTGTTCGGGTAGCACGGGCTACTCGGGAAAATCAAGACATACAACTTGGAATCAGCCCACGAGCTACGTTAGCTTTATATGCTGCTGCCCAAGCTTGGGCAGCCATTCAAAATCGAGTTTATGTTTTACCTGATGACGTAAAGTTTATTGCTCCTTTCGTTTTTAGTCATCGAATTATCATTTCCCCACAAGCTCAATTACGCGGAAGAAATCCACAACAATTAATTGATGATCTTATTTCCGAAGTAGCAGTACCAGTTGAAGGTTAACTCTTGGAATTAATTTTATTTTTTTTGGTTGTATTGGTGCTGATTGGGGCTTTATTTAAGATACCCTGGATCATTTTTTTAGCGACCGTTTTATTTGTGATTTTATTAACTGCTGCTATTTGGAAACGTTATGTATTGCGAGATATAACCTATAAACGACTTATAAAATATTCCAAAGGGTTCCCGGGTGAAGTTTTGCATCTGGATATCCAACTTAGTAATAATAAAAGACTTCCGGTTTCCTGGTTACTTTGTGAAGATACGTGGCCGAGCACAATATCACCACGCGACCAACTCCAACTCGCACCTTCCTACGTTGAAAACAAATCTTATTTTGTTAATTCATTTGGCCTAAACGGATTTCAAACCATCAAAAGAAGCTTTTTATTCACCCTCCCCAAGAGAGGGGTCTATCGATTAGGACCACTTTCATTTGAATCAAGTGATCTCTTTGGTTTTTTTCAAGTAAATACCAACCAAGAAAATTACGATTACATCACGGTTTATCCTGAAGTTTTTCCTTTGAGTAAATTTAATTTGAAAACTGATGACCCGTTCGGATTAGCAAAATCAAACCGAAAAATCTTTGATGACCCCATCATGTACGCTTCCATCCGCGATTATCAATCCGGTGATCCAATGAAAAATATTCATTGGAAAGCCACTGCAAAAAAGAATAAATTGCAGGTAAAGAATTTACAACCTATATCAGAAAAAAATATTGTCCTGATCACAAATATTCAAACCGCGGAAAAACACTGGCTAGGAACAAATCAAGACCAATTTGAGTATTTATTATCGTTAAGCGGTTCAATCCTTATGGATTTAATTTCAAAAGGATATGCAGTAGGATTATTGTCAAACGGTTGTCGTTCATTTTCTGATCAGCCGGTGCGAATTTTACCCGGAAAATCAAACCAGCAAATCTCACTATTGTTGGAAGCTTTAGCAAGTATTACCCAATACACAAAAGAACATAACTTTGGAAGTTTTATTTTTAATAATCTTTCTTATTTACCGTATGGATCATCTATTATCATTATTACAAATCAATTATCAAATCAACTTATGGGATCAATCGAATCTTTAAAAGAATATCGGTTTCAAATCAGTTTGGTTTACACAGGTACTAATTTCATTCAGCAACCTGAAAAAATCATTTTTTATCACTTACCCTTAAATGATTATGATCAAAAATAATACTTCTCAATTCAATTCCAGAAAAATCTGGATATACATCACCCATACAGGTCTTCTCATAATGGAAGCACTAGTGATTTCTTTGTGGTTTATCGATATAACCCAAGTACGTCATTCTTTTTTTTCAGTGTTTATATTAATTTTTAGTGTAAGCGGTATTGTTTTTTCAACTCAACGTTTTTTTCAAAAAATCAGGGTAAAAAAAACAATCCGGGTGGCTACCTTCCTAATAATGCTTATTGTTCTATTAGGAAGCACTTTAAAAATTAATTTATTCAATAATGTCCCTGTCTCATTTTTTGATCTATATATTCAACCATTTTTAAATTTAGCTTTTTCCCTTGATGTGATGACACCAATTATCCATCATATCGTTTTTCTACTCATTATGGCACGAGCGATGTGGTTGTCGGTGCAGGTAATCGATTCAAATACAGTTCTTAATTCTCTAAAGGGCGGAATTGTTTTATTTATTGCTTATGGACTTTTAATCCAAAACGATATAGATTGGACTATTGCACTCATATTTTTGGTGTACTTACTTGCGGCTTTGTTTACCTTAAGCAGCAGTCGCGTTACGCACCTGGCTTATTCAAAGGGAGGACAATTACCCACCTTCTCAAAAAACTGGCTTTTTACTTTATTTTTAGCAACCCTTTTTATTCTAGTGACTGGTTTTTTTGGCGGCTGGCTGCTGGGTACACAAGTATCAAATTTAATCATCATTTTGTTTTTTATTTTTATTGGCATCATTTTAGTGATTGGAATGATCATTGCTGCCCCATTTATATTTATCATCAACCAAATCATTAATTATTTTAGCCAATTTATTACCAGTAATCAGGCACCCCAACAGCAGCAGGTACAGGTTTTAGTAAATCCTTTAACCGAAGCAGTTTTGGATAATATTGATAATTTAGAAACGTTAGCAAATGCACCCGGTTACGGAAAAACAATTTTTATCGCTGCTGTTATCATCATTTTAATAATCATTATGTTTCGATTTTTATTCGGAAATCCCTGGCGTAGTCCCAACGTAGAAAACAGTTATGAATCTACACTCACGAAAAAAGAAAGAACAAGAAACCCCAAATTGAATATGGCAGCCCCTTTATTTAGTTACAAAAATTTTCAAAAATGGATGATTAAAAACCGGGTTCGAAAACTGTATTTTTCTTTTTTGGAAAAATGTGATCAGTTATCCCTGCCAAGAAAAAATGCTGAAACACCCATTGAATTTCAACAAAGGCTTCAATTGGAAATCCCGCTCTTAGCAGATGAGATTCAAACCATCACATCAATTTATAACCAGATTCGGTATGGGCTTTACCCGGAATCTGAAAAAGAACTCCAGGCGGCGGAATCTGCCTGGAGTAAATTTAAATCTATTAAGATTGATTTGCCCGCAGAAAAGTCGGATTAATTAAAAATTTAATATAATCCGAGCAATGTGTTTTGCACCCTTAACATAATCTGTCAATCGAATATTTTCATTTGGTGCATGTGATAATGTTTCTGAGTAGCCAATCCCAGCAGTAACTATCGGTATATTTAAATGTTCGATAAACATAGAATTTGGTCCGGAACCGCCTACCATCGGCACGATTTTCATCTGTTTTTCATAAACCTCATTGGCAGCATTTACCACTACTTGTACAAATGGATCAAATGGATCAGTTCGACCAGGAGCGCCACCTCCGAGATAAGTGACTTTTACATCAGAAAATCCCTGGCGATCTAAATGTTCTCGCAAGAGAGTTAAGATTTTTTCTGGCTTTTGATCTGGAACAAGCCGAAAATCAATTTTTGCGCTGGCTTTTGCAGGAAGAACCGTCTTAGAACCAGGGCCTTGGTAACCGGATGTCAACCCACAAATTGTACAAGTTGGATGAAACACTTCGGCTACAGCCAGTTCAACCCCACCTTGCAATCCACTTAAGAAAGATTTGATTCCATACTGCGCTTGGTATTGGGCAGCTTTGTCCGGTAATTCCTGGAAAAACTGAATATCGGCTTCAGTAGGGGGAAGGACATCATCATAAAACCCTGGAATGAGAATGTTTTCATCACTATCTTTGAGTGTATTTAACGCCCAAATTAAACGCCAGGCTGCATTAGGAAAGATAGACCCACCGATCCCGGAGTGGACATCTTGGTTGGCAGTCTCTACCTCCAGTTCAACATAACAAATTCCACGTAAACCTAAATATTGCAAAGGAGTCTCATCAAAATCTACCCCACCAAATTCCCATACACAACCATCAGCTTTTAATAAATCTGCATGTGTTTTAACAAAAGCTTCCAGATTCATACTGCTGGTTTCTTCTTCACCCTCAACGATAAATTTTATATTACAGGGTAATTCTTCCATTTGATCCAATAAAGCATCAATTGCAAATAATCGACTTGTAAGGTGACCTTTATCATCACTTACACCTCTAGCATACATTTTTCCGTCACGGATTTCTGCATGAAAAGGATCTGACTTCCACAAATCCAATGGTTCTGCTGGCTGGACATCATAATGGTTATAAAATAAAAGGGTTTTGTCGGTTTTTCCTTTTCGTTCAGCAAAAACGACAGGTGCACCTTCCGTTGTGAAAACTTGGGTCACAAATCCACGTTTTTCAAACATCGTTTTCGTATAATCAGCTGCCTCACTCAAAAATGTGTTTTTTGCTGAAATACTAGCGATGGAACAAAATTCTGATAATTCTTTCAAATTTTGATCCAAATTTTCTTCAATATATTTATCAACTTTTTTAATGACCGTCATACCCACCTCATCCTTTCAATTATTATAAAAACAAATTACTAATGTAAAAACCGCCATAGGCAAATAACAACATCTTTAGAATTTTTCCAATCAGGCAAAACAGTAAAAATCGGTACACAGGAAGTTTCAATGCACCAGCCATAATACCCGCAACATCAAACAAAGGATTGGGTACAAAAGCTAAAACCAATATCGTTAAATCACCAAAACGCAGCATCCAATGTTCAAGTTTGTCATGCCATTTTGTTTTTTCCACAACAGACTGACCGCTAAAACCAGCGAGATAACCACTTAACTCCCCAATAGTCGCCCCAGACCCCGCTGCCACGGCGACCCAAACCGGATTAAATACAGCGCCCATTGCCGATGTTATTAAAATTCCAGGTACTGGCAGTATCAAAGAAGCATTTGATAACAAGGATGCAGCGAAAATACCTGGATAACCTAAAAACTCAAGTTGATCAACCAAATCCCGATTTAAAAATATGACAATCGACAAAATAACAACAAAAAGGAGAGCACCTACGCGCAAAATTTTCGTTTTTGTTGTTTGTTTTTCCATCATCTTCAGCGATTTTCAATTGATAATAAGGATTCAATTCTGGCAATCACCATGTCCAATGCAACTTGATTCATACCGCCTTCAGGGATGATTACATCAGCATAGCGTTTTGAGGGTTCAACAAAATCCATATGCATTGGGCGAACCGTACTTAGATATTGGGTTATCACATTTTCCATTACCCTACCCCGTTCTGCGATATCACGCTGCAACCGACGGATAAAACGAATGTCATCATCAGTATCAACAAATATCTTGACATTAAAAAGTTCCCGTAAAGCAGGTTCAGCGAAAATTAATATTCCTTCAACCACAATAACGGGGTGAGGTTGAACCGTTATGAATTTTTCGGTACGAGTATGGGTTGTAAAATCATAAATTGGCAAATTAACAGATTGCCAATTTCTTAATTCCTTAATATGATCGCATAACAATTCAGACTCAAGTGAATTAGGATGATCGAAATTGATCGCCTTGCGTTGATTTTCAGGAAGGGCTCGTAAATCACGATAATACGCATCATGAGGTAAATAAGCGATGCGATGTTTTCCAACACTTTTTAAAATCGCATTTGCAACCGTGGTTTTTCCCGATCCGGAACCACCTGCAATACCAATCACTAAAGGGGTTTTTCTTGTATGCATAATCGAATTATAATCCTATTTAAGTGAATAAACATTGAAATTAAACAAAAGGATTCAATATGTATTTTGCCGCCTCTCCCTTCTTCTGGGCTATTATCAGCATGTTTGGACTGCTCGGCGCTACCACTGCCGTAAACACCAAATACGGAAAACGAAATCCAATCATCGGTATTCTTTCAGCGGGCTTTTTTTCTTTAGGACGTTTCATACTGGTCTTACCGGTAATTCCACAACCACGGTTTGAAACTTCCTTCTACACTTATGGCATTGCATTTGTTTTTCTAATCCTTGCTGTTATTTTTATTTTTCCCGGGTTAAAAACAAGACCTTTAAGTTCCCCTTATACGGTATCTAACCTGAAGACTGATGGTCTTTTTGGTTTTGTCAGACATCCATTTTATTTGGGTGAGTTATTATTATCATTTTCTCTTGCCATGTTATTTGGATCGATCATTGGTCTATTTATGGTACCTATTTGGTGGGCATCTTTAACCATGCATATCATTCATGAAGAAGAGAGTTTGGAGCAAGATTTAGGTCCGTTCTACTTGGAATATAAAAGCCGGGTAAAAGGAAGAATAATCCCAATTCCACCCTTCAAGAATGCATCAATCCAAAAATACCCTTTTAAGAACCTCGTTTTTAAAGGGGGGGGAATGAAAGGCAGTGCTTATATTGGTGTAATTGAAGAATTATATGACCTTAACTTAATGCAGCATATTGAGCGCATTGCTGGTTCATCGGCAGGTGCGATAACAGCTACATTATTAAGTTTTAACCTGGGTTTAGAAGAAACAATACAATTATTAAATACCTTGAAATTTCAAAATATTCCCCAATTAAAACTCGAGATTAATTCAAAAGAACCAGAGTGGCTGCCTAAATTTATAGGTAAAGAAATCAACAGGCTGTCGGGGGATATGGAAGGGGTACAACGGCTGATTACCAAATATGGTTGGTATTCGAGTGAATATTTTTATTCCTGGTTAAAAACTGTGATTGCCAAATATTGTGATGGAAACCCATTAGCAACCTTTGCTGATTTTGAAAAATTAGGACATAAAGATCTATATGTAGTAGCAACCAATATTTCAAAATTAACAATTGAGGTGTTTTCCGCGAAATCATCTCCTCAAATGCCAGTTGCAAACGCTGTTCGAATGTCAATGTCGATACCGCTCTTTTTTGAGATGCTGCAATATGATGGGCAACAGCTTGGTCAAGGTGATTATTTTGTTGATGGTGGCGTTCTCTTGAATTATCCGATTCATATTTTTGACCATAAGGATTTTGCCAAAAATAATATCTGGTATCGAGATGGTATTAACTGGGAAACGCTAGGCTTTTATCTTTATACAGATGTTACTGATGAAGCAGAACCGGAACCGATTCAGGGATTTCGGGATGTTATTACTCATTTAATGGAATGTTATGATCTAAGTTTACAATTAGCAGATATTGATAATAACAAATTGAATTTACAGAGAACGGTTGTTATCAATACATTGGATGTACAATTAACCGATTTTCAATTAACATCAGAAGATGAAAAATATCAGGCTTTGGTAGAAGAAGGAAGAAAATCATTTACAAGATTTATTCAAAATTATCGACATCCCACTAATAAACCAACTGATATTTAAATAAAAAGAGCCACCGATGGGATTCGAACCCATGACCTAACGATTACGAATCGTTTGCTCTACCGAACTGAGCCACGGTGGCGCGCTCGAGATTATACCAAATGATGTTTAAGATAGGCAAGGAAAAAACATGATCAACGTTGCAATGATTTCTTACCATACCTGTCCATTAGCCACTTTGGGCGGCAAAGACACCGGTGGTATGAATGTTTATGTCCACCAACTCACAAGGCATTTAGGAAAACTGGGAATTCATGTAGATGTTTTTACACGATCCCAAGATGAACATGTTCCTCATGTTTTACATGACCTTGGCTTTTGTAATCGAGTAGTTCACATCCCCGCTGGTCCAGAATTTCCACTGCCGAAAAAAGAACTTGTTAGATATATTCCAAAATTTGTTGAAGGTATTCAAGAGTTTGCTGATAAAAAAAACATTCGTTATGATTTAATCCACAGCCATTATTGGATGTCCGGAATAGCCGCCATTCAATTAAAGGAAAAATGGCATGTACCCATCATAAATATGTTCCATACCCTGGTGTTAATGAAAAACCGCATTGCTCAATCTCCTTCGGAAGTTGAGGGTGAATACAGGTTGAAGGGAGAAAAAGAAGTAATTCTAAAAGCAGATCGCCTTATTGCTGCTACATTAGCAGAAAAATCTCAGCTTGAATTTCTTTACGAAACTCCCTCAAAACAAATTGCCGTTATTCCCCCTGGAGTTGACACCAGCCATTTTTATCCAATTCCTCAAGAAGAAGCCAAAGAAGTCATAGGTGTACCATCCAATAATCGACTTATTCTTTTCGTCGGCCGAATTGAACCATTAAAAGGAATTGATACATTAATCCGTGCAATTTCGATTATTCAACATAGTGGTGAATTAGCCTGTTGTCCTCATCAAATCGCAATCATTGGAGGGGAACCCAACGTTAGATCTGAAGATATGAATGCCGAAATGGCACGTTTACAAGATATGGTTGAATCGTTGAAAATTGAAAACTTTGTCATGTTTTTAGGCAAACAAGATCAAAAATTTTTACCCTATTATTATTCAGCTGCGGAAGTAGTGGTTATGCCTTCGCATTATGAATCCTTTGGAATGGTAGCATTAGAAGCAATGGCTTGCGGCACGCCTGTGGTAGCGTCACAAGTTGGAGGATTAGCATTTTTGGTGCAAGACGGTAAAACAGGTTTTGTTATCCAGGGAAATGATCCTTCACTTTTAGCTGACCGGCTCATTCAACTTATTAAAAACCCAGAACTACAACAACAATTAAGCAAAAATAGCGAAGAATATGCCAAGCAATATGCTTGGGAAGTAATCAGCACAAAAATATTACAAGTATATGAGGAAGAATTAAGCAAAAATGGTAAAATCTAATGATCAATATTGCGCTTTATGACTTTTTGGTCAAAATATATTTAAGTTTTAAAGTATTATGGGATTATGAAGGTTGATTTCATAGAATATTTTTAATTATCAAAAACACAAACAACAAACTTACATCATTATCAAAACCGTATATTTGATTAAGTCGATAAATCCATAAAATCCTATATCTCTTCTTCTATATCATAGGAAGATAATTTATCAGATAAATCCGATGCTCGGATAATAATATCTTTCCCATATTTGTCTTTAAGTGAATCAATAATTTTAAAAAGTTGCATTTCTTTTTTATCAAATGAATCCCATAAGGATAACTGCTGATAATGCGAAGAGAAATTACTAACACCAATGCCAATCAAACGAATGGCGTTTATTTTATTCCAATACTTAAGAAACAAATTCCAACCTGTATCTAATAACACCATATCATGATTGGTAGGTTCAGGTAAAGTAATTTGCCGTGTATAAGTGGAAAAATCTTTATATCGATACTTTACCTTAATTGTATAAGCGCTTAATCCTTCATGCCTTAAATGAGAGCCTAATTTTTCACACAACCGCAACATTGTTTTTCGTAAAATCACTTCTGATTCAATATCCTTCGTAAAAGTTACTTCCTGACTAAGCGATTTACGTTCATGAGATGTTACAACCGGGCGCTCATCCAACCCATTTGCATGTTTGAATAAATCCACACCATGTTTCCCAAACCGATTTACCAGCAAATTCTGGTCATAAGATGCCAAATCTCCAATAGTATGAATTCCAATCTTTTTTAATTCTTGTTGCGTTTTTTCACCAACGCCCCATAAACTACCAACGGAAAGTGGGGCTAAAAAACTCTTTTCCATGCCAGGATTAACAATCGTAATCTGTTCAGGATAAGAAATGCCCTTATGTTGTTTTTTTCCGTAATCATTGGCAATTTTTGCAACCAATTTGTTCACACTCACACCGAAGGACGTTGGAAGACCAATTTTTTTCTTAATTTCACTTTGAATTGTTCTGGCGATATCTCCCGGCATTAATTGGATATCTGAAACATCCATAAAAGCTTCATCGATCGACATCTTTTCAATTAATGCGGAATAATTTTCCAATATTGACATAACAGCCTTAGAATATTCACTATAGCGATGATGATTCGTTGATATTACGATTAACGAAGGGCATAATCGTAATGCTTGAGCCATTGGCATAGCTGAATGAACACTAAATTGCCTTGCTGCATACGAACAAGATGATACGACTCCTCTTGTTTTTGGATCACCACCAACAGCGAAAGCTTTGTTTTTTAAGGATGGGTTATTTAATTCTTCAACTGCACAAAAAAAAGCATCCAGATCCATGTGAATGATTTTTCTGGTATGCTGATTTTTTATATTCATCACTTTATACTTTTAAATTGAGTTGGAAATCTTCAATATTGTCGATGGAAGCTGGATCTGTCGCATATGCAATTGCAAGATAGTAAGCAACCAGATCTCCAAAAAGTACGCTCGTCCAAATCTGAGATAATAAGGTGTTGCCTCGCCCATCCACCTGATCCGTACCTACCCCAGCCAACATAAAACTTTTTTTTGTTAAATCGACCCTTAATAAATTTTGCTCATGCAGCATCGGTGATCGTAAAAAAATCACCATTAATTGTGAAACCACTTCATCAGGATAATAAATACATTCTTGGGTATTATGATTTAATTCCGGAATAGTATCGAACTGTGCCCACGCCTTAGCCGTGGTATTTATTTGGTTTTTCCAGCGTTTCGCTACCGGACTTAAAAAGTCCGCTCCCACAACCATAACCGAACGGTTTATAAGCTGTCCAGCCAATCGTTTTGAGGGATTGATTGGAGATTGGATTGTTAATTCATTATGCTTCACCAATTGTTTAAGATCTTTCATGAGGTTTTCAATTTCTTCTGTTTGATCAGGAATAAAACCAGCTTTATGGAGAAGACCTAGAGTCAATCCAAATACATAACCAAGTGCAAAAGCACGGTGGCCTTCATAATAATATTGACAAAAGAGGGTATTAGTTTCTTTTGCAAAATCCAATAAACCTCCACCTGTGCTGATCGACACAGTCGTACATCCTCGAAGGTGAGCCTTTTTCATCGCCGTTTGGGTTTCTATTGTATTTCCCGTGTGAGAAATACCAATTACCAAGATGTGTTCCCCATTTACCCATTTAGGCAATTCATAATTTCGAAATATGGTGATCGGTAATTCACAGAGCGGCTCAACATACACTTTTACGAGTTCAGCACTTACACCAGATTCCCCAACACCAATAAACACGATATGGTATATTTGATCTAAACTGGGTATGTTTTTGGAAATTCCCAATTGCCAAGCGGAGTAAATTTGATCTGGTGTTCGCCGGATTTGATCGATCACGTTATCAGGATCAATTTCCTTAATTTTATGAATATCATCAAAAAGCATGGACATTCTCCAAAAAAAATTGTTTAATTAATTGCAAACCGGATATTACTTGGATATAGTTTTAGCATGACAATTCAAAATAATTCTACCGTGAATTTACCAATCCTGTATAGTCAGGGTGAGTGGAAAAAAATAGATCATAAAGCACCTGAGGAAGTCGGTGTTGTATTATTTGTGAATGGTGAAGAATGGTTAACATTCATGTGTTCACCTTTTCAAATAAAACAACTCGCGGTGGGTTTTTTGTTCAATGAACAATTTATTAAAGATAAAGATGAAATCGAACTGGTTCATGTTTGCAAACAAAAAAGCAATGTAGATGTTTGGTTAACCCATCAAGTCAAAAAACCCACTAGCTGGAAAAGAGCATCTGGATGTAACGGTGGTGAAACATTAGCTGCGGTAATCTCATCAAAAAAAGTTATGGATTATCAAACCAATCCACCTGAAACAATTTTAGAAACAGTTGCCAGATTATTTGAATCGCAAACTCAATACCAGCAAACCCGCGGAATACATTGTTCTATTCTTACGGATGGTTGTGATACACATATTATCGCAGAAGATATAGGCAGGCATAATACAATTGATAAAATTGCCGGTTATTTGTTATTGAACAATTACAATTTTTCCCAAAAAATTATGGCGACAACCGGCAGAATAAGTTCTGAAATGTTAGCAAAAGCCGCAAATATTGGGGCAGAAATTGTTATCTCAAGAACGAGTCCCACTCAGAACTCTATTCAATCTGCTCATGAAAACGGAATAACCCTGATCGGGTACGCACGACGAAATCAATTCACCATTTACACGCATCCTAACCGGTTAGTTCCTTAATTATCTTTATTAATACAACCGAAGGTGTTTTCTGCCATCTGTAATTCATTTTTCGTGTTCATATTTATAAAATTCTCAAGATCCTGATTAAAGGTTCTTAAGGTTGTTTCTTCAATTTCCATCACATTTACCTGATCAAACCAAGATATCATCCTGCGTTTTTTCTCTCTAATGGCCGCTTCAACTGCAGGTAAACATGTTTTTCTCCGGTAAACAGCCTGCATTGGTTCATAACCCATTTCCGTTTTTGGGATAATGACATCCCGATCAGGCTGTTTTTTCATTTTTTCTATCAAGTAACTTAACAATTCGGAATTAACATAAGGAATATCACATGCTAAATTCACAACGATATTGTGTTTCGCATTTGTTAATCCACTATGAAGCCCCGCCAAAGCACCATAATTTTGATAAATATCGTTTACCGATTTAACTTTTAAAAAATTGTATAAATCCGGTTTGTTTGTTACGATTATGATCTCATCCCCAATATGCTGCACCCTTTCCAATACATTCTGAATTAAAGGCTTGCCGCAAAACGGGACCAAACCCTTTTCTTCACCCATACGGGTAGATTGCCCACCGGATTGAATTACTATTGAAACCATCGTTGTATATAATTATACTTGTAAATAATCAACTTGGAGTAATTACGTCCAATTTACACCCATCTACTATTCAAAGGAGATTCAATGGTTAAATTTGATCTTAAACCATTAAGCGACTCATTGCTTGATTTTATTCCAGAAGGACGAAGTGCATTGTTACCTGCTTTACATGCAGCCCAACAACTCTATGGGTATATTCCCGAAGAGGCAGCTCATTTGATCGCTGATTCATTAAAAGTTCCATTAGCTGATATTTACGGTGTCATTGATTTTTACACCTTATTCTTTCGTGAACCAGTGGGAGAAACAGTCATACATGTATGTAATGACCCTGCCTGTGCCTTGGCGGGATCAGATACGATCATGAAAGTTGTCAACCAAAAATATATGTTTAATGATTCTGTTGAGAATTTCAGGCCGCAAATCACAATAGAAAGGGCTCCTTGTTTGGGACTTTGTGAATCTGCTCCTGCTATGTTAGTTCAGGGAAAACCTGCCATAGGCAAAAACATTACCAATTGGGAAGAGTTGATAACAGGTGGCGGGAGTCCTCCTCAACCCATCGTTAGTGGTGATATTGAATTTTTAACCGCAAACTGCAAAAATGAACATGTAACAAACCTTGAGGTTTATGTCCAAGGCGGAGGCTATTCATCATTACAATATGCCCTTTCCATACCACCTGCTGAAATCATCAATCAGGTTAAGTCTTCAGGTCTGGTCGGTCGCGGAGGAGCAGCATTTCCTACGGGGGTTAAATGGGAAGGCGCAGCAAGAGAAACAGATGAAACCAAATACGTTGTCTGTAATGGTGACGAAGCAGAACCGGGCACTTTTAAGGATCGTATCTTATTGGAGAAGGATCCTCATCGAATTCTAGAAGGGATGATCATTAGTGCCTATGCGATTGGTGCAAAAAAAGGATATTTTTATATTCGGGGTGAATACTTAATTGCCTATGAACGAATCATCCAAGCGATTGATGACGCCAAGTCAGCAAATTATTTGGGGAAAAATATCCTTGGAACGGAATTTTCCTTTGAAATTGAAGTTCGAAGAGGAGCAGGTGCTTATATCTGTGGGGAAGAAACCGCTTTATTCGAATCGATCGAAGGCAAACGAGGATTTCCTCGAGTAAAACCACCATTTCCAACTGTCTCAGGTTTGTTTGGGAAACCTACAGTAATAAATAATGTTGAAACACTTGCCAACATACCTTTAATTTTATCTATCGGTGTAGAAGCTTATCGCTCCATTGGCACGGAAAAATCACCTGGACCTAAATTATTTTGTGTATCCGGAGACGTTCAACGACCAGGTTTGTATGAAGTACCCTTTGGTGTGAGCTTGCACCATTTGATCTTGGACCTCGCCGGGGGAATGAAAGAAGGTTCAACTTTCCATGCCGCATTAATTGGTGGGGCAGCTGGTGCTTTTGCTGGAGAAGATCATCTTAATGTTATGTTGTCTTTTGAGGATTTACGATCGCATGGTCTACCTCTTGGATCTGGCGTAATAACGGTTTTTGATGAAAGTCGCGATATGATAGATATTTGCCACCGCCTGGCTCATTTTTTTGCTGATGAATCATGTGGAAAATGTTATCCGTGTCAAATTGGAACCAAACGCCAATATGAAATTCTTTCTCGAATTAACCAAAATAGGATAGATCCCGAAGATCAGCAACGCTTAATCGACCTCGCTGAAACGATGACGGATACGTCATTATGCGGTCTTGGACAAACAGCTGGTTCAGCTATTGTTTCGGCAATGAAATTATGGCCACATTTATTCAAACCACAGACAGTGGTTTAATTGAAAGGAAATAAAATGAAAAAAGAAATTCAATTAACCATTGATGGAAACACTATTCAGGTTCCTGAAGGTACAACAATTTTAAAGGCAGCCGAATCGATAGGCATAAAAATCCCAACAATTTGTTACCATGATTACTGTACTGCCAATGCCTTATGCCGAATCTGTGTGGTGGAAATTGAAGGTTCAAGAACTTTGATTCCTTCCTGTGTTGCCAAAGTCAGTTCTGATATGCAAGTTAAAACCAAATCGGAACGGGTAATCAAGAGCCGAAAAACAATTTTAGAAATGTTAGTAAGTTCAATTGATTTAAGTGAATCACCTGAAATATTAAATATGATTGATGAATATGAAGCTAACCCATCACGCTTCCCTGATGCAGAACGAAGGGAACATGCAGTCATTGATGATAATCCAATGTTCATTCGAGATTATGAAAAATGTATTCTCTGCTGGCGTTGCGTTCAAGTTTGTGCAGAGGATGCCCAGTACACTTTCGCTATAAATTTCTCCGGCCGCGGTTACGAAACCCAAATTAATACATTCTATGAAAAGCCCTTACCCGAAACCAGTTGTGTTTTTTGTGGGCAATGTATCGGGGTTTGTCCAACTGGCGCACTTAAACCCAAAAGGGAATGGCTTTTACAAGATGGTTACCAGCCTGAAGAAATCATGTTATTAACGCGCACCCAGCGAAAAAAGAAAACAAAATCTTCCGCCAGACCATCATCCGGAGGTTCGCATGAATAAAAATTTAATAAATAAAGTTGTTTCAACAACCTGCCCTTTTTGCGGCGTTGGATGTAATCTTCAATTACATATCAATGATAATTTTATTTACAAAATTACTTCGCCTTTCGATGGTATTGTCAACAAAGGTAATCTTTGTGTAAAAGGGCGGTTTGGTTATGATTTTATTTACAATAAAAACCGCGTGACGACCCCGCTTATCCGCAAAACCCCACAAAAACCTGGCGCACGAACCCAGGCTTTCGATAAAAATGAATGGCGTGAAGTTAGTTGGGATGAAGCTTTAGACTATGCAGCTGATCGTTTAACCGAAATATATAAACGAGATGGTTCTGAGGCAATGGCAGTATACTGCTGTGCGAAAGCTACAAATGAAGATAATTACCTGCTTCAAAAATTATACCGAGCTTTATTTCGCACAAACAATATAGACCACTGCACCCGGTTATGCCATGCCGGCAGTGTGGTAGGTTTACAAAAAGCACTTGGCTCTGCTGCAATGTCCAATACAGCTTCAGAAGTGATTAAATCAGATGTATTTATTATCACTGGTTCAAACACTGCTGAAACACATCCTATTATTGCCATTCAGATGAAAGCTGCTGTTGAGAAATATGGTGCCAAGCTAATTGTGGTTGATCCTCGGCGTGTGGAAATGGTAAATTATGCAACGTTATGGCTTCCGGAAAAGCCTGGTACTGATGTGGCCGTTTTTTCCGGTATGGCCCATGTTATTCTAAAAGAAAAATTGTATAACCAACAGTTTATTGATGACCGCACTGAAAATTTTCGTGAATTTGCCCAATCAATGGAAAAATTCACACCTGAATACGTTGAATCTGTAAGTGGCGTTAAGAAAGAACTCATTATTGAAGCAGCAAGATTATATGCAAATGCCGAGCGTGGAGCAATTTACTGGGCTTTAGGAATTTCTCAATCCACCCATGGCACAAATAATGCTTTGAGTTTAATCAATCTGGCATTATTAACCGGTCATATTGGACGTGAAGGCACAGGTCTAAATCCGCTTCGGGGTCAAAACAACGTCCAAGGGGCATCTGATTCCGGAGCAATGCCCTGGCATTATCCCGGATATCAAGAAGTAAACCAGGAAGAGGTTGCCCTCAAATTTGAAAAAGCCTGGAATATCGAACCAGGTGGGTTAAACCGTAACTTGGGTTTAACTACAACAGAGATCTTAAGGCATGTGCATGATGGTGGTGTACGTTCTCTCTACATTATGGGTGAAAACCCAATGATGTCTGAACCCAATCTAAATGAAGCCCACAAACATATGCAAGAATTGGAATTTATCGCTGTCCAGGATTTATTTATCAATGAATCTGGCGCATATGCCGATGTCTTTTTCCCTGCAGGATCCTTTGCGGAAAAAGATGGTACATTTACCAACACAGATCGCAGGGTTCAGTTGGTTCGAAAAGCACTCGAACCAATCGGCTTAGCCAGACCAGATTGGGAAATCATCGCAGATTTAGCAAAACGGATTGAATCCCGACTTGGAAGACCAAATTCTTCTTTCTGGGACTACACCCATCCGTCTCAAATTATGGATGAGATGGGTAGTGTTGCCCCCTCCTACGCTGGTATAAAATATGACCGCATACAGAAAGTTGGTTTGCAAGCGCCTGTATTCGATAAAAATCATTCTGGCACCCCCTACTTATTTAAAGATTCCTTCCCCAGTGGACGGGGGAAATTCCATGCCCTTGATTATCAACCCATTGATGAGCCTGCCGATGCTGAATATCCTTTCATTCTAAACACTGGCCGGGTTCTGGAACATTGGCACGGAGGAACGCTGACGCGGAATTCTTGGTTGGATGATTTGTATCCGGAAGCAAAGGTTGAAATTCACCCGTATGATGCTGAAGCAAATGGCATTCAGACCAATGATGCAATTAAGGTATCTACACGAAGAGGTGAGATATTTCTACGCGCAGAAGTAACAGAAAAAACGATTCCCGGTGTTATTTTTATCCCCTTCCATTTTGCTGAGGCTGCTGCTAATTTTTTGACAAATGATGCAATGGACCCGGAAGCAAAAATTCCTGAATTTAAAGCCTGTGCGGTGCGTTTTGAAAAAGTTCCTGAAAATAAATTACCTCACCCGGAGAATCATCAAAAACGTGGCCGTTATTAACCCAAACCCAAAACGGAGATCACCATGAAGAATTTGTATAATAAACCACCTTTAAATAACCCTGAGAAAAAATTGATCATTGATCAAATCCTAGAAGAAAACAAAGATTTACCTGGTGCCACGATGGTTATTTTAAATCTTATCCAGGAAAAAATCGGCTATGTCTCAAAGCCCGTTCAAAATTATGTAGCCGAATTTTTAGATGTGCCGATCAGTGTCATTCATGGTGTAATCTCCTTTTATTCTTTTTTCACCATGGATCAACGGGGGGAGAAAAACGTAAAATTATGTATGGGTACAGCCTGTTATGTTGGTGGAACACCTCAATTGATCGATAAAGCCAAACAAGAATTAAATATAACTCTGAATGAGACTACACCTGATGGAAAAATAACATTGGAAATTTGTCGGTGTGTCGGTGCGTGCAGCCAGGCTCCTGTTGTGGTTGTTGATGATGAATTACATGGAAATCTTACCCCACAAAAGTTCACCAAATTATTAAAAAATATACAGAAATAAGTGCTGCGAATGGAGAAAACACATGCCAAATTTTAATCATCCGGATATGTACCAAGCCCTTTTTTCAGATATTAAAACCAATACCCCGATTAAATCCCCGGTATATGAAAAATCAGGTGAAATTGCAGCACCAACCCCAAAAGAAATACGGGTTGTCCTGCGAAATTATGGCAAAATAGACCCGGAAAATATTAATGAATATATTTCACAAGATGGATATCAAGCCTTATTGACTTGCCTTACTTCATACTCACCGGAACAAGTTATTCAAGTGATAACTGATTCCGGGCTGCGAGGCCGAGGTGGAGCAGGCTTTCCAGCAGGTAAAAAATGGCAGTTCACAAAAAACAGCCCAGGCGAAATAAAATTTGTGGTTTGTAATGCTGATGAGGGTGACCCTGGAGCTTTTATGAATCGGCGAGTCTTAGAAGATGACCCGCATGCCGTCATTGAAGGAATGGTCATTGCAGCTTATGCAATTGGAGCCACTCAAGGTTATGTATATTGCCGTGCAGAATACCCTCAGGCTGTACGGAGAATGAATATAGCTTTAAAACAAGCGAGGGAACTGGGTTTGTTGGGAAAAAATATCATGGCAACCGGATTTGATTTTGATATTGAAGTCCGGATGGGTGCTGGTGCTTTTGTGTGCGGTGAAGAAACAGCGCTCATGGCGTCTATTGAAGGTCATCGCGGCGAACCCCGACCCCGTCCCCCTTTTCCAGCTGTCAGCGGCTTGTGGGGAAAACCAACAAATATCAACAATGTTGAAACATTTGCCAATGTTCCTCAAATCATCCTAAAAGGAGCAGAGTGGTTTGCTTCGATGGGTACGGAAAAAAGTAAAGGGACTAAAACTTTTGCCTTGGCAGGTGATGTAAATCATACGGGTTTGATCGAAGTTCCTCTAGGCATCTCGCTGCGAGAAATCGTCTATGATGTCGGTGGAGGTATTAAAAATAATAAGGGATTTAAAGCCGTACAGACAGGCGGCCCAATGGGCGGGTGTCTACCTGAGGATTACCTAGATACGCCCGTTGATTATGAAGCGCTTGCAGCCGCCGGGTCAATCATGGGATCTGGGGGTATGATTGTTATGGATGAAGATACCTGTATGGTGGATATTGCTCGCTTTTTTATGGATTTTATTCAAGATGAAAGCTGCGGTAAATGTACACCTTGCCGAGTTGGTACCCATTCAATGTTAGAAATCTTAACCCGAATTTGCGAAGGAAAAGGCAAAGATGGGGATATAGAAGAGTTAGAACACCTTTCTAAAGTAACTCGGATTAACAGTCTCTGTGGACTTGGACAAGGTGCACCGAATCCTGTGGAATCTACATTAAAACATTTTCGAGAAGAATATGAAGCCCACATATACGAAAAGCGCTGTCCTGCAAAGGTTTGTCGAGACCTGGTTCAATTTTCAATTATTGAAGATGACTGTACAGGATGTATGGTTTGTGCCAGAAATTGCCCCGTCGAAGCCATCGAAGGTGAGAAAAAACAACCTCATTCAATTGACCCTGAGGTTTGTATCAAATGTGGCATTTGTTATAACGTCTGTCTTTTTGAAGCCGTCGTGCGCCAATCAGAATAAAAAGGATAGGAGTAAAAATGGTCACCTTCACCATCAATGGAAAAATTATCGAAACTGAATCCGGAAATACCGTCCTAAAGGCAGCACGGGAAAACAACATCCTTATCCCCACTTTATGTGATCATCCCGATTTAACACCACATGGGGGATGCCGATTATGCAATGTGGAAATTAAAGGTGCCAGATCACTGTTAGCAGCCTGTACCTTACCAGTTAGTGATGGTATGGAAGTTTTCACGGAAAGTGAAACCCTGACAGAATCCAGAAAAAGCATCCTCACTTTACTGCTTTCTAACTATTATTCAAACGGAAGCAGATCCAATAAACCAAATGAATTAATCTATTGGGCAAATAAATATAATGTGGACTTTAAAGAGTATAGCAGAAAAACACCAAGATATGAAATTGACCAGGACCCTAGCCCTGTAATTCGAGTAGATTTAAATCAATGTATCCTGTGTACACGTTGTATTCGTGCTTGTAATGAAATTCAAGGCCGTTTTGTTTGGGGATTAACCGAACGTGGATTTGAGACTCATATCACTGCCGGAGATGATGTCACAATGCAAGAAGCTCGATGTGAATCTTGTGGGGCTTGTGTCGTTTACTGTCCGACTGGTGCTTTAGAGAGTCGTATTAGCTTAAACCACGAAGAACCGGATCGATTGGTTCAAACCACATGTGCCTATTGTGGTATTGGTTGTAATTTCGATGTGAATATTAAGGATGATAAAGTAGTTGGTGTCACATCTACTCCAAATGCAGCGGTAAATGGTTTACATTTATGTGTTAAAGGTCGGTATGGGCATCAATTCATCCATCATCCTGACCGATTAACCCAGCCATGGGTAAGAGAGTACTTACTAAAAGGAAAACCACGCCCTAGCACTACCGATCGAGGACCCTGGGTAAAAACTGATTGGGAAACTGCTCTGGATTTAGTTGCAAAAAAACTGGTTGAGACAAAATTAACCCACGGTGCGAATTCCATTGGGGTTTTAACCTCAGCCAAGTGCACAAATGAAGAAAATTACTTGATGAACAAGTTCAGTCGCCAGGTAATTGGTACACATAATATTGATCACTGTGCTCGTTTATGTCATTCCTCTACCGTGGCTGGCTTAGCAACCGCATTTGGCTCTGGGGCGATGACAAATACCATTGCTGATATTTACGATTTTGCCAAAGCCATATTTATTATTGGCTCTAACACAACAGAACAGCACCCAATCATTGGAGCAAAAATCCGTCAGGCTGTTCGTCAGAAACAAACCAAACTCATTGTTGCAGATCCCAGAAAAATTGATATAACCGAATTTGCCACCATTCATTTACAACACAAGCCTGGTACCGATATTCCATTAATTAATGGATTGATGAATATTCTTATTAATAACAATCAACACGATAAAGAATTTATTCAAAGCCGTTGTGATAATTTTGATGAATTTTCAGAAACGATCCAACATTTTTCACCAACGTATGTTTCCCGCATTACTGGCGTTCCTGAAACAAAACTCTATCAAGCTGCCAATTTGATCGCAGAAAACCACCCAATGGCTGTTTTTTGGGCTATGGGCATTACTCAGCATACAACAGGGGTAATGAATGTTTTCTCGTTAGCTAACTTGCAAATGTTGATGGGAAATATGGGTATTCCTGGTGGTGGTGTAAACCCACTGCGTGGTCAAAATAACGTACAGGGTGCTTGTGATATGGGCGGTCTGCCTGATGTATTTCCAGGTTACCAAAAGGTGGTTTCTGAAGAAACAAGAAAAAAATTCCAGGACGCCTGGCTTCTTACAAACTCTTCCAACAATTTATTTCCGGATAAACCAGGCCTTACAGTAACTGAGATGATACATGGCGCTGAAACAGGACAAATAAGGGCTCTATACATCATGGCGGAAGACCCAATGATGACCGATCCCGATATCAACCACGTCAAAAAATGTCTTAATGCCTGTGAATTCACTGTATTACAAGAAATTTTTCCAAGTGAAACCGCGGAATACGCAGATGTGCTATTGCCAGGATCTACTTTTGTGGAAAAAGATGGCACCTTCACGAACACGGAACGAAGAGTTCAATTGGTAAACAAAGCCATCCCGAATATTGGTGAATCCAAAGCTGACTGGGAAATCACATCAGAATTAGCCCGCAGGTTATTAACTATTGAAAATCGTCAACCGATAGGACCTTTATCGAACTGGGACTTTACATCTGCAGCACAAGTAATGGATGAAATTGCAGCCCTGACCCCATCATATGCTGGTATTAATTTCACTCGATTAAAGAATGGTGAACAATTACACTGGCCGGTTAAACATAAAGAGCACCCTGGCACACCGATTCTCCATATTGGCCAATTCACACGGGGTAAAGGTATTTTCCATGTAACGGAACATCTTCCTCCACAAGAACTGCCAGATGAAGAATATCCATTTACACTCACCACGGGTCGAGTTTTATATCACTGGCACGGAGGCGAAATGACTCGCCGTTCTCAATCTTTATTGGATATTTATCCGGAAGCGTTAATTGAAATCAGTGCTGAGGATGCATTACAATTTGGCATCACCGATGAATCACAAATTAAGGTCAATTCCCGGCGTGGAGAGGTGATTGCAAAGGCTTACATCACAAAACGGGTTTCACCAGGATTAATTTTCGCCAATTTCCATTTCCCTGGTGATCAAAATGTGAATAATCTAACAATTGCAGCATTAGATCCCGTCGCAAAGATACCTGAATACAAAGTCTGTGCAGTAAATATCAAAGCGATTTCTTAATCCAAAAACAGGAGCTGCAAATACAGCTCCTGTTTTATTATAAAAATAAAATTTATTTTCCTACGAGATCACGCATCAAGTCGAGAAACTCTACCCATTCTTCCTTAAAGAAATGAAGTGTAACATTATTCAATTCCAAATGGTATGTGGTTTCCCCATCCGGCTCATCTGCCATCCAGGCCATATAATTTGATGTTTCACTTAAGGTTTTGGTGATTGGTTCATTATTATCCATCTTGTTTTTCTCCTTTCTTTATAGTATCCAAATCAATATGATAATCCTCATCCTTGTGTAACGCTTTTTTATTAATCCATCGATTGATTCGTTTTTTCCTGGGAATCATTTTTTTCAAAGTTTGGTCAAACCAGGCAGGAGAAGATCGTAGTTTTGGTGGTCGAATTTCAAAATCTTGCCAGGGATCAACATCAAACATTTTGTAATAAATATATTGCCCAAACAGCTTCGCCGTTGCCAATACCGGTGCTGCCAAAACAACACCCAATAAACCAAATAAATTTGCCGATATTAAGGCAAAAACCATCACTGCAGCAGGATGTACTTCTAAAGCATCTCCCATCAAACGTGGTACAACAAGGTTATCAAGAATAACATCCGTAAACCATGCGACCAATATAACTAGCAATGTGTAGAACCAGGGTTCAAAACCAAAGATTGTACTTCCTTGGAACAGTGTCACTAGCCCATAGGATGCCCACGCGACTACTGGCCCTACATAGGGGACAAATCTTGCTAATCCCGCCACCACAGCAAGGCCAAAATAAAAATCAACTTGCAAACCACCCAATAAAATTGTATAAACACCGATGGTTATTAAAATAATGGTTAACTGTCCGCGTAAAAATGCATTCCAAATTCTTTTTAATTCTTCACCCATTCGTTTAATATCATCACCATAACCCGGTATTTTGATTTTTAATAAATCACTACGAGCACCATGGGATTCTGCCAAAATAAAATAGGCGATCAACACTGTAAAAAACATCCATCCGATGGTTGCTGCAGCTCCTCCAGCGACAGAACCTACGACATTACCCAATCGAGACAAAACGGGCTGGATTGTATTTAAGGCTTGATTTCCGATAGCTCCGAGATCAAGCGTTGTAAAATCAATTACAAATGGTCCGAGGTTATATTTTTGATTAGAAAGCTGATCGAGGTAATCGGGTAAATTGACAATTTCACGCTGAACAAATTTAATTAAACTGGAAATTTGACCACCCAAAGCAAAACCACCCCATGTTAATAAACCCAAGAAAATTAAAAATATTAAAAGAAAGATGACGCTGACCGACAATCGCCATGACAATTTAATTTTGGTTTTTAAAAAACTCGCAGCCGGATAAAAAACATAAGCTAAAACAAATGCAAACAAAACTGGGGCAATCAAGTTCGTAAAACGAATAAAAAACACTGCAGCTAAAGCCACAGCGGAAAGGCCTACCACAAGTTTTGTAGTGCTATTCCAAGAAGGTGATGTCGGTTTTGGTGCTTCTGTCATAAATAATTCAATTCCTTAGGTCTATTTTATCAACACACAGGTCTTTCTACAATAAAAAAAGACCCCTGGTATAACCCAGAGGTCGATTATAGGTAAAATCTTGATTATCAGAAACTTGGACAGGTACCAGAACCAAAAATAGCATTCATAATCCCTGGGAATAAATCACAATACCAATTTAATTGATCTACAACAACCCAAAAGACCACACAGGCACATAACATAAGCAAAATAATAATTAAGATGATTAATCCAACCCGTCTTTTTTTCTTGGGCGGCTCAACATACGGTGATTGCGCAGGCACGTTTCCCGCATAATTGGGTGAGGATTGAGCGCGAACAGGGGGCGCTTGTTGGATAGGTGTTTGCTGCATCGGAACTTGATATTGAGGTTGTGGAGCTTGTTGCATCTGAGGTGTGGCTACTCTGGTTGCATCTTCATCAACTTCGGCAACTTCAAACAAAAAAGTCGTTTGATCACCAAGAGCTATTAATTCACCTGGAATCAATGTATGTGGGCCGTTAATACGTTGCCCATTAACAAATGTACCATTGGTTGATCCCATATCCTCAACGACAAAACCCTGACCAAACACGTAAATCTTAGTATGTTTCCTAGATACTTCACTATCATTTACGACAATATCATTGTTTAAGTCTCTCCCCAGAATATATTCAGTTTTATCAAGCGGGATAATCTGTCCCGGATTAGGACCGGTTTTCATTACCAGACGGTATGTATAAGTCATGCTCTCCTCCTGGATATTCTCATTTCTTCAAGTTTACAAACCTTCACCCTTTGTGTCAACTAAAAATCAATCACTTTTTCCGGCATAATTTTCGCCAATGCATGGTACCCAATTAATTGGATACCTTCAGATTTCAAAAAATTCTGCATTTGTTTGGTTTTAAACAGTTCGTAATCCTCAACCCGACAAGCCCAATCGTCAGCGATTGCCCTTAGTTCTGGGCTGTCTTTAGATGGATGAATAATAAAATGTGTGATTCCTGATGGCAAATCGGAAAAAATTTGTTTTGCTGTCTCAAATCGATCATTTGGCGATTTTAATGGCATCGATCTTAAATGATCCAATAACGGTACAGATTGCGCTTCAAGGCTCTGAATTAGCAAAGATGCTTGTTTGGCAGTGTCGGAGTCTACTCCAGCCTCCAGCCATCCCTTTTCATCCATCCGAAACATCATTGCAGGAATTCTATTCTGAACTGCTAAATGCAAATAATCTAACATAAATTTTGGATGAGCAACGGTACCCATATGAGTGTCAATATGTGTTGGATTGATTCCAGCCTGAATCGCACGATTTACTTGAGCTGCCATTTCTGTGAAGACATAACCCGGATCTGCATTAGTTTGAACTTGTTGTGAGGTCGCTGGAAAATATCCTAAATCATCTAATAATCCACTTTTGGGATCACGGGTAGAAATGGCACCCCAACGATAAGATCGCCATTCACTAGTTAATGTGAGGTGTACCCCCAAATCCGCCTTGGGAAAACGAGTTTGTAAAGCCGCAGCGGCAGGGAACCAGGAACATGGCACCATCACTGCTCCTGAAGTAATACCACCACAGGCAAACAAATCAGCATACGCTTCAACAGATGCCTGACACATCCCAATATCATCAGCATGGATGATCACAACACGATCTTGATTTGAATAACCCAATCGCCTCAAAGCCGGATTTGGCAACATACTCCACCTCGTTTCATAATCTAAATGAATTATGGTCTCTTTTAAATTATAGGTCAAGTGAAAGCCCCCACTCCTTTTTACCTTAAAAAAAGCCCCCACCATACCGTGTGCTGCGAAGTTTTGAACCTGCTAAAAGCAGGTTTCGGGAGTCGCACCTGTGTTTCCGCCTTGGCTCAGGCCTATCGCGTACGCACGAGGTAATTGAACCCCATAATTAAAGTGTTGGCTCAAAACCTGTAGTGCAGACATCACGTATATAGTAGGGTAATTATTTTATACCATAAGAAATATGGGTTGTACAGATTAATTATTGTTTACAAAATTGATAATTTTAGATAGTTTCATTGCCTAGATTTTCATCAAGTAAAATTTGGAATCCAATACAAAATTACACTTCCACGTGGAAATATCCATAATTATTCTTCGTACAACCTTTATTCCTTGCGGTCAAACTTTCAAAAAAATATACTTAATTTTATTATTATCCTCGGAGGGAAAATGAAAAAACAACCATTACTAAAACAAAAAATATTAAGATTATTTTTCTTGAGTAGTTTGTTAATATCACTATTAAGTTCCTGCAATAGCGTTAAAGAACTCAATGTTAAAGACGGTTGGAGTCGACCTGCATTATCAGGGAATAATACCGCTGCTTATTTCACAATCAACAACCCACTAAATGAAAATGATCGTTTGTTAAGTGCATCAAGTACGATTGCAGAATTTACAGAAGTTCACCTCAGTGTGATGCAAGATGGCAAAATGATGATGCAGCAGCAAGACTTTGTTGAAATACCAGCCCAAAGTAGTGTTGAATTTAAACCAAAAGATTACCATATTATGTTCATTAATCTTTTAAATGATTTGAATATTGGTGATGAATATCAATTGACATTACAGTTTGAAAAAGCCGGAACAATTACCATCACAGTTCCTGTAAAAGAACAGGATTGACACTGCGAATGCGGGCATTTATTGCATTTGACTTACCTCCAAAAATAAAAACAGAAATATCAAACTTTCGGAAACCTTTGCAGCAGCCTGCTTTTAAGTCCGTTTTAAAATGGGTAGATCCGGATAATTTTCATATCACATTGAAATTTCTGGGAGAGACAACTCCTGAAAAAGTGGATTTATTATCTGAAAAAATAAAAAAAAATCTTCACCCCATTAAACCAATCACAGTAACTCTTTCAACACTTGGTGCTTTTCCAAACATATCGAGACCCAATGTTATTTGGATCGATGTTTTTCCAAAAGATGAATTATTAATAACATTCAATAAGATAGAAACGATCTGTATTACCGAGGGATTTGAACCAGATCAGAAACCTTTTAAAACCCACATCACTTTGGCTCGGTTAAAGCGTGGGATAAATCAAGAACAAATAAAACAAATTTCTTCCACACTTAAAACGAGTACAACCGTTCCACCGCTCACGTTTAATATCACAGGGGTTACAATTTATAAATCGGTTTTACCCCCCCAAGGACCGCTTTATACAGCCATACGATTTATTGATTAACCATGGTATGATTCAGTATAACTTTTTTACGGTAAAAATAGCAATTTTTAAATAATTAAAGAGGTGAAATCTGGATAATATAGAAATAGCCCGATTTGTGGTCAATAAATTGGAAGAAAAAAAGGGCGAAGATATTTTATTGATTGATGTTGTTGATGTAGCTTCCTTTGCAGATTATTTTGTTTTTTGCACTGGAACAAGTAACCGGATGCTCGACGCTTTAGCAAAAGAAATAAAAGACGAGGTAAAGCAGGAATTTAGAATTGTAAGTCAACCGGAAGGCGATGCTGATTCCGGTTGGGTTGTTTTGGATTTAGGCGATGTAGTCTGTCACCTGTTTTCACCAGAACAGCGGGATTATTACCAATTAGAAGAACTATGGCAAGAAGGAAAAGTTCTGCTTCGTCTTCAGTAGTCAAATAATACCAATTTTCAGACAATTCTTACTCAGCGATACTTATAAGATCGCTGAGTTTTTTATTTAATATCTCATAAAAAAGATCTACTAAAAACTTTTTCAGTTTATTAAGTTGACTTGTCCCCAAAACTGTGAAAAAATTGTCAAGCAAGGGGGTAACCCTAGAAAATCAATTTCTTTGGAGTGTGTAATGAAAAAATTCTGGAAATGGCGATTAGGTTTTTTTATATTAGTGTTATCTCTGACTAATCCAGTACATTCAAAACCAATTTTTCAAACTCTAAGAAATGACACCAAATTAATTAATAAAGCGTATTTGGTTGAGGATATTAAATCAGGAACAGAAAGTTCTAACCCTGAAAGTTTTATGCAACACGGAAACATTGCTTATTTTTCAGCTGATATGGGGGAAGCCTATGGCCTGTGGAAAACTGATGGCACAACAGAAGGTACAAATTTGGTAAAAGAAAATCTTCGGGGACCTATTTCTGTAAATTTCGAATTAGTGGAGTTTGTTGAATTTAATGAAAGTATATATTTTAACGGTAATGAACAAACAGTAAATGATTCTCAACTTTGGAAAACAGATGGTTCCCCCGAAGGAACTATTCAGGTTTTTCAGCTTGACTATGCTGATCCATCAAATTTCAGTGTAGTTAATAATTTATTATATTTTAATGCTGGTTTTCCATTCACAAAACTCTATAAAACGGATGGAGTTTCAACTATTCTGGTAAGGGATGAACCTCTTCCAGTTAACACAAAATTTGGTGATACCCTCTATTATATTCATTGTGAAAATATTGATTTATGTGAACTTAAGAGATTTGGTACCATTTCCGCACTCAATTTTAGTGAGATTTCCGTTCAAAATAATCCACTTGTTGTTTTTAATGGATTTTTGTATTTTGTTGCTAAGGATGGTGAACATGGTAGCGAATTATGGCGTACAGATGGTGAAATTGAAGTAGGCCTGTTTATGGATCTAAATCCATCAGGTGATGGGTCTCCTCAAATAATTGGCATTGGAAACGAACTCTTATATCTAAATGTCGCTAACCAAGATGGAAATAATGATCTTTGGAGAACCGATGGAACTATTGAGGGAACATTTAAAATTCAATTAGGAGATTATATCTTCGATAAATCATTAGGCTCAATCAATCTGTCAACAGGTAATCAGCCAGAAGGTATATTTTTGCGATGTAAACTAGAAGGCGACAGGTATTATTCCATCTGTTTTTCTGATGGAACTCTTAACGGCACAGTGGTATTAACTGAACTTAATTTCGTACGTAACACTTCCAATACTTCAATACAAAGAGTGTATGAAGTTTTAGAAAATAATCTTTATTTTACAAAATATGATAAAGATCATGGGGTTGAATTGTGGCGCTCTGACGGAACTCCTGAGGGAACTGCTCTTTGGCTTGATATCTTACCTGGACCAGCCAGCTCGGAGCCATTAAGTTATGGCATTTGTGGAGAACGGTTGTGTTTTAGCGTCAATGATTTCATTCATGGCCGTGAGTTATGGAGTACTGATGGATCCATAGAAAATACACAGCTTGTGATGGACATTAATAAAAACCCAGGTAGCGCTACTCCAATTGGATTATCGGTAGATGAAGGTGAAATAAACTTTGTTGCCAATGATGATAATGGAAATAGTCATCTTTGGGGAATTCATAACAACGGAAATAAACTCGAAACTGTCATCGATGATCAGGAAATAATTATTGATTCTAATAATCGCGGTAATCCTCCATTTATTTATCTCAACCAGCACTATTTTTATGTATCACAAGATCAAAACGATTTTAACAAATATAGACTTTGGTCTTATGATCAACTTTCTGATCATAAGTGGATTGTTCAAGATAATGAAACTGGTATCATTAATTTCGAATTTATTGAGTACGTTAAATCAAAAGATAAACTTTTTTTTACAAGTTATGATGATTCTTCAAACGATTTCCATATCTGGAAATCAGATGGAACAGAGGATGGAACTAAGATCATCTTAACAATTGATGTGGAGTGGACCTAATTAAATGGACACAGAATTAAGAGATTGATAATACTGAAACTCGAACTTATCCGGGGAATAATATCCCAACGTTGAGTGTAACCTAATTTTATTATAAAACCCTTCAATGTAGGCGAAAACATCTTGTCTTGCCTCAGCCCGTGTTTTATAGGTTTGGAAACCAAGCCATTCACATTTGAGTGAACCGAAAAAGCTTTCCATCACTGCGTTATCATGACATTCACCTTTCCGGCTCATGCTAATTTGGATTTTATTGGCCTCCAATATTTTGCGAATCTGGTGACTTGTATATTGGCTGCCACGATCAGAGTGGTGTAGTAAACCGGCTTCTGGTTCTCTTTGATATAAAGCCATACGAAGCGCATTTTCAACCAGGTCGGTATCAATTGAATCTGACATACTCCAACCAACGATCTTTCTCGAAAACAAGTCCATCACAGCGGCCAAATATAACCAGCCTTCATTGGTTGGGATATAGGTAATATCAGTCACCCATTTTTCGTTGGGTCGATTGGCGATATCGTAGGCATAACTGGTGCTGCTGGTTTGTGTGGTCTCGGTCAGGCGGTTACCAACCGCATCATATTCATAATGGAAGTACAAGCCGTTGTCATAGTTGGCTTCCGTCAGACGGTAGAGATCATCGTATTCGTACGAGACCATCGTCTCCTGAATACCTCCCTGCCCACCAGGTAAGACAATCTCCTGTTCATTGCAGCCAGGCATGGTGCAGGTCTCACTCCAGAAGCGGGTCTCAGAGAGGTTGGCTGCAAATTGATACACACCGTCATTCAAGGTAAAGAGCACGGCTCCATTTTCATCGGTCAGGTCATCATTGGTTTGCAGCACCCCATCTTTGTACAGTTCCA
>PABH01000040.1 GCA_002702705.1 Anaerolineaceae bacterium | reverse complement strand
CTACTAAGAAACTAGAAAATTTCTCCCTTGTTTCTTTCCTTATATAGGTTAGGGTATCCCTAACGTACATTTACTCGCAATGACGAATCATCTTTGTGGTTTTATCATTGTGTATAAATTTTTTAAATTCTCAATACCAATCAGAAGCTAAATCCTTCCATTCAGGATTCATTGAATAGATTAAATCCATCTTCTTTTTTCTCGAACCGGCTTTAATTTGTTTTTCTCTTAAAATTGCCGAGGATATATCCCCATACTCCTCATAATATACCAAAAAAATAGTTTTATATTTTGAAGTAAATTGACTTCCACCTTGAAAACGATGCTCATAAACCCTTCGAAATAAGTTGTTTGTTACCCCGGTATAAATTGCGGAGTGACGAGCATTTGTTAACAAGTAAACATAATACATACAGACTTTCCCTTTGAGTGGGTTGGTTAATAACCCCATAAGAATAAAAAGAGAGATATGTTATTTGTGTTTCAAAAAAAAGCTGAGCGCTATACTGCTCAGCCTTTTTTCTGTGTTATTTTTCCAGATGTTTAATTTCCAGGTTTGTTTTCCCAAAATTAAGCATCAGGCCGGCTTCGCAGCCGCTGTTCTTCAGGAAGGTATAGGCCTGAATTTCATCCAATTCTTTTAATTCGGTTTCCGATTTGACCAAAACCATCAGATCACCGATTACAAAATCCACCCGTTTATGTCCAACACGCTGGTTGCGGTAGAACAGATCAATCCAGACTTCGCGGTGGAATGGCAAATCCTGCGCTTCCATTTCCAAACCTAAGGCACGTTGGTAAATTTGGGTTTCAAAGCCGGGGCCAATCTCAGCCAAAACGTTTTGTGCCGCTGCGATGACAAGTTCTGTGAGTTCGGGCAATTTGATGTGATTAAGTGGTTCAATTTGAAGGGTTGCTTCCATATTTCTCTTTCTTTTTTAAGATGGTCTGTTCAAAAAAGAACAGATTGGGTGTATACCGTCATTCTAGCAAGAATTAGACCAACTGCTATGTGATCTTCTTCCTATGTTTAGGGGGGTAAAACCTCCATACTTCAACGGACAAACCGCGCCTACCTTATACAATCTTATGTCAAAATTTAAACAATTTGATAATATTTCGATATCGAAACAATTATTGGTTATCTTGGAGGTAAAAATGAAATCATCGGTAGGGTTACATCATGTCACCGCCGTCGCACGTGATCCACAAAAAAATATCGACTTTTATCAGCAGGTATTGGGCCAGCGTTTGATCAAAACCACCGTCAATTTTGACGATCCGGGCACCTATCACCTTTATTATGGGGATTGGTTGGGTTCCCCCGGCACAATCTTGACCTTTTTCCCCTGGCAGCATGTAAAACCAGGCGTATTGGGCAATGGAGAAACCAGTGCCCTTTCTTATCAAATCGATCCGCAATCAATCAGTTTCTGGCAGGCGCGCTTAAAACAATTTGGTTTTATGCCGGGCAAAATTGAATCCCGTTTTGAATCTGAAGTGATTCCTTTCCAAGACCCGGAAGGAATGCGGTTGGAATTGGTAACCACACCTTCACCCGCCCCGGTAACAGTCTGGAAAGATGGTCCCGTACCGCCGGAATCCGCAATATTCGGGTTTGATGGCGTTTCTTTATGGGTAGATGAAGTTGAATCTACAGCCACCTTGTTAACCCAGGTATTGGGTTACCAGTTCATTGGACAAGCGGGACAGCGGTATCGATATGCAGCCCCGGAAAAAAACGCGGGAACCATTGTTGATCTGATCCACCGTCCAACTGGCAGCCGTGGGCAATTTGGGGCTGGCTCCATTCATCATATCGCTTTCCGGGCAAAAGACACCGAACACCAGTTAGCACTGCGCGATCTGGTTTTGCAGCACGGCATTGGGGTTACGGAAGTGATCAACCGCAGTTACTTCAAATCCATTTACTTTCGCGTTCCGGCAGGGATTTTGTTTGAAATCGCCACAGACCAGCCCGGTTTTTCCATCGATGAAAAAACTGAGGAATTGGGCCAGCGTTTATGCCTGCCGCCCTGGTTTGAAGACCGGCGCGATCAAATTGAAGCACTTTTGCCGCCCATCCGGCGGACCGTTGAACCAGTTTATAAATGATCTGGCGTAACTGAGGTTGACATGAATAATATCCACCAAAATCAGGCTGTCCTGACCCGCGGCGTTCCTTTGGAAGAAGCCGAACAGGTTGTAATTTTGCTGCATGGTAGGGGTGCAACCGCTGAATCCATCTTAATCCTGGCAGATTATTTGCCCGCAAAAAATACAACCTATCTCGCACCCCAGGCCGGACAGCAGCGTTGGTATCCGTTTTCATTTATGGCTCCGTTTGAAAACAATCAACCCGATTTGAATCAGGCATTGGCTCGGGTGCAGGAATTAGTAAACCATGTTTTGGAAAACGGCATTCCGGTGGAAAAAATTTGGCTGGCTGGTTTTTCGCAGGGGGCCTGTTTGGCAGCGGAGTTTGTGGCACAAAACCCCCGGCGATATGCTGGTTTATTGGTGTTCAGTGGTGGGCGGATTGGGCCACCTGAAACTAAATGGCCTCCTGTTTCCGGTTTGGAAAATTTGCCAGTTTTTATCGGGTGCAGCGATGTAGACCCGCATATTCCGGTAGAACGGGTACATGAAACAGATGCCTTTTTTCAACAGAGTGCGGCTTCTGTGTTGACCAAAATATACCCCAATATGGGACATACTATCAGCGACGAAGAACTGACGGATGCCTTAACGGTCTTTACAGGATAATTTATTCAAAAAACAGCCTGGTTAAAACAAACCAGGCTGTCGATTAATCTGGCTTTCTTTGCTGTTTTCGTAACCGCTGTCCTGAGCGAGGTTTTTTCCCTGAGCTGCCTGAACGGCCAATTGATCACAACGTTCATTTTCCTTGTGCCCGGCGTGTCCCTTTACCCACAAAATACGTACGTCATGTTTGTCGAGTAATTGCAGCAAACGCTTCCACAAATCCATGTTGAGCACTTTCCCCTTATCGCTTTTTCGCCAGCCATTGGCCTGCCAGGTATCGGTCCAGCCTTTATTAATGGCATCAGACAGATATTTTGAATCGGTAAACAAGCGTACCTGGCTGGATTGTTTCAGGCTCTCCAATGCGGCAATGGCCGCCATCAGTTCCATCCGGTTATTGGTGGTCATTTGGTACCCTTTGGATAGTTCACGGCGTTTTCCGTCTTGTAGGATCACAGCACCATAACCGCCTGAGCCTGGATTGCCGGTACACGCACCATCAGTGTAAATTGTCACGGGGTTTACTTGGGGAAACATCAATTGAACATCCTTTTTTCTTGGGTATGGTCTATTTTACTACAAAGACTTCCTACTTTCCTGTATAGTTAACCATAGAGAGTTATCTATGCTGGTATGGATTAAAGCCTTTTTCCAATCATCCTTGGTTATCTGGCGAAAACAAGAAGCCGAAACTGACACCACCATTACTTTAAAAAACCCATGGGCGGTTATATTTAGTTTAATCACTTTTGGTTTTTACCTGTTTGTGCCCTTAACGGCGGTGGTGATCGTTTTGTTTTCCTTTTTAGGGTTGCTGCTTTTCTCCTGGTTATGGGCGAAACAGATGGCTTCCCATGTTCGGGCTGAACGAAAATTAAGATTTGCAGCAGTCCAGGTAGGGGATGAACTGGAAGAAACGATCCGTCTGGAAAATACGGGTTGGCTGCCAGCCTTGTGGACTCATCTGGAAGATAAAGGTGATTTTCCACTCTACTCCATCCGCTCCGTACGCGGCGTTGATGGGCAAAGTTTCATTGAGTGGCGCAACCGCACCATTTGTAAACAACGCGGTGTTTTTTCACTAGGTCCCTGGCTATTAAACAGCGGTGATCCATTCGGTCTGTTCCAGGTACGCCGAGAATATTTGTTTGGCCAGCAAATGTATGTTTACCCACCGATGGCAACTGTCTCTGAGACATTGATTCCACATGGAAAGCAACAAGGTGACTTAAGACCATTGAATTTGCCTTTGGCCGCCGAATCCAAGTTAGCCACCCACACCCGCCTATACCAACCCGGTGATTCATTACGCAGGCTGCATTGGCGCACGACGGCCCGGCGTAATAAACCGTATGTTAAGGTGTTTGATCCTTTGGCTGTTTCCCGTATCTGGCTGGTGCCCGATTTGCAGGCTGGGGTTCATTTAAAAAACGGTGAAAATTCCAGCGAAGAAACAATGATTTTGCTCTTAGCAGCGCTGGCGGGGCAGCTTTTGGGAGAACAACGGGCAGTAGGGTTGTATGCTGTTGGAGAAAATCCCGTGGTGGTGATACCACAGCCAGGACCGGGTACGATTTGGGAAATTTTAGCCGCTTTGACACCATTACACGCTGATCAATCGACTGATTTTTCACAAGTGTTATTACAGGCAGGCAGTTTAATCAGTAGAAAGGATCTGGTTGTGGTTGTAACGCCCAGTTTATCCCCGCATTGGATGCGTACGCTGGCGGAAATGACCAGTTCAGCAGCGGGCAGCCAGGCCTGGGCATTGTTACTGGATCCGGCTTCTTTTGGTGGTTATCAGCAGGCTCAGTCAGTATTACCCGTTTTGGCGGGTCTGGGTATCTCGGCACGGGTAGTGCGTCCGGAAGATGTAACCCCACAGGAAGGTGGGTATGGCGCGCTGCGGCGTTGGGAATTTATTACTACGGGAACCGGAAAAGTTGTGGTGCGAAATACACCCCGTTTGGCAGATGGACAGCCGATTTTTAAACCGGAGGATGTGTGAGACTTACAGCGGTTTGGTTTGTGAACAAATTGAAACAATCTGATTTTCGCGGATTGCCATTAATGATGTTAACCAGTCTGCTGGTGATTATGGTTTATTTATTAAAAGAAATCAACGGGCTTCGCTCTCCAATGCCGTTTTTTGAAGTCATCCTCTTTTCTTTATTTTTTAACAGCCTTCTTTTAAAAACCCGTTGGTCTTTGTTTGTAATTCTTATCTATAATCTTCCCCTCGCACTGTTTTTTTGTTTGCAATTATTTGGCAACGTTTTTTTTACCTGGCCTGTGCCCGGTTTTTTTACCTGGTTAACTGAATCCAACCTGCTTATTTTTGTGTGGTTGGAACGGTTAAATTACTGGGCCTGGCATTTTTTACATGGAAATCTCTACCATGGACCCTATGGCTGGCCAGTCTTTTTGCTTTTGCAGCTTTGGTTAACCACCGCCTGGTTATGGTTTACTTACCACCAACGTATATCTGTTTGGTGGGGGATTTTTTTGCCCTCTGCGCTGGTTGGTTTTTGGGTGCAGCAGGAAGCCTTATCGCTTAGTTATTTAATCCTGACCCTGTTTTGTTCTTTTTTGTTGATAACCATTTCTTATTACCAAAAACAACAGCGGTTTTGGGACAGCACCAATTTAGATTATCCAACCGAGTTATGGGTGGAATGGGCTGTTTCTGCGTTATTGATTTTGATTCTGGTTTTAGCGGCTGCCCGGGCTGCGCCGCTGGTGACAACCGCAGAAGGGTGGCAGCGCATCAATCAATGGGTCGATGAACTCCGACCACAGCAGGAATCGGCTGGGGTTCCCAGTGGACCCACTGGAGGCGTTTCCACGGGTTTGAGCGGCGAAAACAGCCAACCGGAACGTGAATTACAGCCGCCGGATGTTAATCTGGTGGGGACGCCGATCGAACAAGGCAATGAAACGGTCATGCGCGTGCGGGTTTCCGGCAGCACTGCCTTCCATTGGCGCAGTGAAATTTACAGTGTTTATACCGGCCGTGGTTGGGAGGAAGCTGCCCTGCTTCCTTCACTTGAGCCATCGTCAGAACCGCTCGCGGGTTATAACGCCTTGCGTCAGGAATTTATGCTAAACGGAGGGTATAAAGGTCGTTTGTTTGCCGCCGGTGATCCTTATATTTCTGAAAATGAAGGTGTGTCCATTTTGGGTATAGCGGGTGCTGGGCCAGGTATTTCGGAAGGGGCCAGTTTTATTTTGGTGGGGGACAGCCGACATTATCAGGTTACTGCCTGGGTACCGGATATGAGCCAGCTGCCAAACAGTTCAGCAGTATTACCTTTGCACCAATCCATTGTGGAGCAGTATCTACAACTGCCGCCTGACTTACCTGTTCGGGTGAGAACCCTGGCAGAGCGCATTGTGCAAGACCCGGCTGATTCCTTTGAGGCGGCTGTTCGGGTCCAGAATTACCTGCGCGAAGTGATTCCATATGATCTTAACACTCCGCCGCCACCGCCTGGTCGTGATGTGGTGGATTATTTTTTGTTTGAAGCGCCATCCGGTTTTTGCAGTTATTATGCTTCGGCAATGGCCGTTTTGCTGCGCACCCAGGGCATTCCGGCCCGGGTGGTGACAGGGTACGCGAATGGAGAATTTGACCAACAAACCCAAATCTACCGGGTTCCGGCATCCAACGCGCATGCCTGGGTTGAGGTCTATTTTGTGGGGTATGGATGGCTCTCGTTTGAACCCACCCCGTCCCAAAACACACCAGCCTACAACGAAAAAGAAGAGATGGATTTGTTGGTAGAACAGGAACTCAGCCCGCAGCAGTGGTTAAACAGACGGCGTTGGGTTTTCACATTGGTGGGCCTACTGGTATTGGGTTTTGTGGGCCTGGCAGCCTGGTTTTTCGTCAGATTTAACAAACGAAAAAGAAAAATTCGTTTCCGTGGTCAGCATCCGGCGGTGATGTATTATGGTTTGTTGGTGTTCCGCTTGCAGTTGGCGGGTGTGGTTTACCCGGATGGATTAACGCCGCGAGAGTTTTTACAGCGGAATGATCCACTTGCGGAAAAATATGGTCATTTGTGGGCCGGCTTACGAGCAGCCACCCAGTCTTATGAACAAGCTGTTTACAGCCAGCACCCACCCCAACCGCAGGATTTGCGAAACCTCAAAAAGCTAATTCAACGGGGGCTGTGGGATTGGGGCCGCTTATGGATTCGAACCACTTGGGGACGTTTTCGTAGAAGCCTGCGTAAGCGATTTAAGCCGGACTTGCGGTAAAATTATTTCATCATAAATTTTTGGGGTGGACCAATGCGCCTATTTGAATTCTTGTTGATTGTAATTTTATTGTTATCGATCCTGCTGCGATTTTTACGTTTACAAAAAACACCCTGGCTTTATCTATTTCCTTTATTTAGCCTGTTGGTGATAACATACCATCTGTTTTTGGAAGGTTACCGCTGGCAAATGCTGCCTTTATATGCTCTGGCGCTTGGCCTCAGTCTGGCTTCCATTCGCCAGGTGAAACAAGAAAGTTTCAAACTGCGAACCTTCTGGACGGTGGTCTGGTTGGTGGTTCTGATAATTTTTGTTCTGCCGCCGGTCCTTCTTCCGGTTCCGGTTTACCCCAAACCCACCGGCCCGTATGATGTGGGCACGACCAGTTTTTATTGGATTGACGAAAATCGGGAAGAGGTCTACGCCGAACAAGCGGGTATACCACGGCGGGTGATGGTTCAGGTTTGGTACCCGGCAGCTTTAAGCGGTGTGGAAAAAAGAGCTCCTTATCTACCGGATGGAAATCTGGATGCGCAGGCATTGGCGGAATCGTTTGGTTTCCCCAAGTTTTTCCTGAATCATCTAAGCCTGTCCAAAACACAGGCTTACCAGGGACCAGCCCTGGCTGAATGTTTCGAAACCTGGCCGGTGTTGGTCTTTTCCCATGGATGGAATGGTATGCGTTACCAAAACACGGCCCAAATGGTGGAACTGGCTTCCCAGGGATATATCGTTTTTGCACCGGAACATGCCTATGGGGCGGTGATCAGTGTTTATCCCGATGGTAATATCATCTACAATAACCCGGATGCCTTACCGTCCGGTGTGTCCGATGAGGAATACGCAAAGGCTGCCCGTATTTTGGGAAAAAGCTGGGTGGGTGACCTGCGCTTTACGCTGGATCAGCTGCAGCTGCTGAACGCGGGTGAAATTTCTTCCATGTTTGCCGGACATCTTGATCTTGAAAAAACTGGACTGTTTGGACATTCCACGGGTGGGGGTGGGGTATTTGAAACTTGCTGGCTGGATGATCGCTGTCAGGCTGTTTTGGGAGAAGACCCCTGGTTGGTGCCTTATGACCGCGAAATTCCCCAGACCGGGTTAAGCCAGCCAACGGTGATGATGTTTTCGGAAAGCTGGGGCAGCGATACCAATAAGGAATTGGTGAACCAATTATGGCAAAATCAGCCATTAGGGGCGGTGCGAATGAGCATTGACGGCACATCACACTATGATTTTTCCGACCTGCCGTTGTATTCTCCGATTGCTCACCTGCTTGGTTTAAAGGGTCCGATAAAACCGGAACGCGAAATCAACTTAATCAACGACTATTTGGTAACGTTTTTTGACCAGCATTTGAAAAACGCCGATTCATCTTTGATGGAATTATCAGCGGATTATCCGGAAGTGCAGATTTTACAGAAATAAGCCGATCAAAGGTATCGCACCTTTAATTGACTTATTTTTATCTCTTCTCTGTATTTCTGTTTTTCTGTGTGATAAAACACCTCCTGTTGGGTCAGTTGAGGGTATGGGAAATTTAATTTTCACCAACGGGAGGGATAATGACCCCTCCGGGAGGTTTTCATAATTGAAGACAAAATTACGAGTATCCCTCCCGGAGGTTGATTATTAAAAATTGCACACGGAGGTACGGAAGCACAGAAAAAAGATTTTTAGATAGTTTTTTATCTCTTCTCTGTATCTCTGTTTTTCTGTGTGAGAATCCACCTCCCGTTGGGTGAGGTGAGGGCATGGGAAATTTATATTTCACCAACGGGAGGGATATTGACCCCTCCGAGAGATTTTTTCACAGGATTAGAAATCTCACACGGAAGCACAGAAGCACAGAAAAAGATTTTTAAATTTTTTCTTCTCTGTATCTCTGTTTTTATGTGTGAGGTCAATCCTCCCGTTGGGTCAGTTGAGAGCGTGGTAAATTTGATTTTCACCAACGGGAGGGATAATTACTCCTCCGGGAGGTTTTCATACTCGGAGACAAAATTACGAGCATCCCTCCCGGAGGTTTTTTCACAGGATTAGAAATCGCACACGGAAGCACAGAAAAAGATTTTTAAATTTTTATCTCTTCTCTGTATCTCTGTTTTTCTGTGTGAGAATCTGGACTGTACCTACTTAAATGGACATGGAATTAAGAGATTGATTGTACCGCTGTTCGAAAGTGCCTGGTGAAAGATAACCCAAGGTCGAGTGTAATCTG
>PABH01000039.1 GCA_002702705.1 Anaerolineaceae bacterium | reverse complement strand
GTCAGCACTTTCAATAACGAGTTCTGTGGTGATACCTTGATCCATGTATTCCTGGTTGACTTCGATCAACTCAGCAATCATCTGGGTGCGGTATTCACTGCTGATAAAGGGATTGGAAATACCAATTGTAAATTTTCCATCATCCGCAGCTGGTTCATCCACAGCAGGAGCATCTGTTGCTTCAATTTGAGGTTCATCCACGGCGGGGGCATTGGTTGGTGTAGCCGGTTGACAGGCTGCCAACGACATTGCAAGAATGGTGACCACTGCCACCAAAAGCAATACTAATTTTTTAGACATGTTTATCTTCTCCTACAAATTTCTTTTTATCGTTTCGATTGAATACAAGATTGATTTTCGTGCTTTAATTTCTTGCTTAGGGCACTCACCTCCTTCAGGTTTTTATTGATTAACTTTCTAAACTGACAAAAAAGGTTTTTCTTCGTCCACAAATAAATAGTCCAGCACCAAAGCTAGAACGCCATAAATACCAACATCCGACCCGATTCGAGAGAAATTGATCTGTAAATGGGTGGTCGCCAAGGGCAAGGATCTTCTTAAAACTGCCCTACGAATGGCAACCAGAAGGTGATTTCCAAAATTACTGATTCCACCACCAATAAAAATATGGCTTGGATTGAAGAAGTTAACCAGGCTGGCCAGAACATCCCCAATCATCTGTCCACTCGCGCGGATGATTCTTAAAGCTGCTTCATCCCCTTCTCGGCAAGCCGAACTAATCATTTCCGGAGTTAACACGCCCTCGTTACTCTCAATCATTTGCTGTAATAATTCACTCTCACCGTTTTGAACTGCCTGTAAACCGGCCTGGATAATGGCAGGACCAGCTGCCATCGCTTCCAAACAACCGCGATTTCCACAGCGGCAAATCGGACCGTTCTTATCGACACAAATATGACCGATATCCCCCGCACAGCCATTATTCCCGCGGTGAATTTTCCCATTGGAAAAGATGCCCCCGCCGATACCGGTACCAATTTTTACAAATAAAAAATGGTCAACCCCGAGCGCTTCCCCATAACGGCTTTCACCGAGGGCCATCAAATTAACATCATTATCAACGACAACAAACGCAGTTGGAAAGGTCTTTTTGAAAAAACTACGAATAGGGAAATTTTCCCAATCAGGCATTAATGGCGGAGCAACCAAAACCCCGCGTGAAAAATCTACCGGGCCCGGTACGCCTACGCCGATACCCAACACCTGATCGATCTGACAACCTTGTAAATCTAACAAACCGAGGATCAATTCTGTACAACGACCAAAAACCTCTTCCGCCGGCTGGTGCACATCCGCTGGTTCTGCAACCCGCTGCACAATCGTACCAACGGCATCTGCTAAGGCAACCTCTACACTGGTCGCCCCTAAATCAATACCAACCACATATCCCAGATTGGCGTTGAATCGCATCATACGGGGTTTCCTGCCACCCTGCGATACCCCATCTTCTACTTCCACAAGGTATCCTTTATCCAAAATGGATCGTACTTCTTGGGAAACCTTTGCTTTTGACCAACCGCTAAAATCCAAAATATCCGTACGAGAAATAACATGTTTCTTTTTCAAAACACGAATAATTTCTGCCTCGGCTGAATTTAATAAGATGGGGGTCTTAATCATATTTTTTACAAGGGTCTTTTAGGTTAGAAAAATTTTTGAGAAAATTTGTTAACATTTGTTAACATTGCGTTAGGTAATTTATAACAAATGAACTTCGTTAATTCAATAGCTTACTTCGGTTTTAATCTTAATAACTTTGTTCATTTTGTGAACTAAGCACTAGGTTTTTCACGCATAGTATTCTTTCACAGCCAAACTGATCCTAATTCACAATGGTGAGGGCAATACAAATTCCTTCGGGAGAGAAATCTTTTCGAATGAAAATTTCTCAGCCTCCCGAAGGTTTTTTTCTGTGCACTTTGCAGTTAATAATTCTTAGTTGATTTATTTAATGATTTGCGAAATTGCACCCGTTTTTTTATTTTTAAGGATCAATTTGGTAGCACCACTGGGCATCAGTTCTTCTTTGATCAAATAATGCTCAGCGTCAAAGTCTTTTAATGCCGGCGCTTTACCTTTTTCACTTCCATCAGCTCCACGCCAGTCTTTAAGTTCCACTGGTTCCCACTGTTTCGTCTGGGTAGATTTGTAACAGGCATCCACGACAGCATTCACAATATACCCATCATAAAAAGTCTCCATCGGTGCCTTGCCAGCGTCCATGGAATTAAACATATCCAGGAACATTTCCACATAACCCAAAGCACCAATCTCATCCCCTACCGGGAACATCCAACCTGTATCACCTTCCGCTTTTTCAGCTACATACCCTCCCTGGCCAACACTACTGAACATTTCAAAGCCTGTTCGCATCCAGTGATTTAACCAAACAGTACCTTCTGTACCGGAAACTTCATCCCGCAAATCCATTCCGCCACGGAACGTCCAACTCACTTCAAATTGACCAATTGAGCCATTGTCATACTTCACCAGGCCAACTGCATGATCTTCCGCATCAATTGGATGGACCTGGGTATCAGCCCAACAAGTCACTTCAATGGGACGATTTCTTTTGCCGATAAAACTTCGGGCAATTTCAATACAGTGGCAGCCCATATCCATAATGGCACCACCACCGGAAAACTCCTTATTCCAAAACCAATCACTGTGAGGGCCGCCGTGGGTCTCACGAGAACGTGCCCACAATACTTTACCCAATGCACCATTTTTTGTGCTTTCCAATGCCTTTAAGGTTTTGGGTGTATAAACCAGGTCTTCCAGATAGCCATGAAATACGCCGGCTTTTTCTACCGCTTCTAACATCTCCAGGGCATCCTCTGCACTGGTAGCGAGAGGTTTGGTACATAAAACTGCTTTACCAGCTTCCGCTGCCAACAAAACCGCTTTTTTATGTAAATAATTTGGTAATGCCACAATAACCGTGTCTACTTCTGGGTCCTGAATGGCTTTTGCCATATCAGTGGTATACCGTGGAATACCAAATTCTTCCGTAAACTTCACAGCTTCGGACTCTTCTCTGGCACACGCAATAACAATTTCGTCTTTACCACGAAAATGTTTTAAACTCATCGTGTAAAATCTGCCAATTAAACCTGTACCTATCATTGCTATTTTATGCATCGGGGAACTCCTTTTGAGAAAGTATCGAATGTTCGGACAATTAGATTATATAAGAACAATTATCGCCCGTCAATATTGCGAACAAACGAACATTAAGGTAAAATTTTTTAATGTCCGTACATTTTTCAATCTATTGAGAGGACCTGACCCAATGAATTCTCGAGAACGTGTGTTGACCGCTCTTAATCACCAACAACCTGACCGTGTGCCGCTCGCCCTGGGTGGAGGTCCGTACGGTCTGGTAGACCCACTTTATCACCAACTCCTCCAGCACTTAAATATGGGAAATCCGGTCCCACCATTCCGTTCCGGGCACAGCATCTCATACATGGATGATCGTTTATTAGAAAAGTTAGGCACCGATCTACGTTACTGCTGGCCAGGTTTGTTACCCAACAGCCCCGTTAACCAAGGTGAAGATGAAGGTACTTTTTACGATTCGTACGGTCAGATTTGGAAAAAAGCGACTCCTTATTTTTATACCGGCAAAGGGCTGCTTGAAGAGACCGATGACATCCAAGATATTGAGCGGCTGATCCGGTGGCCAGATCTTAGTGACCCTCGCTGGACAGCGGGTTTACGAGAACGCGCTAAACTTTTGCGGGAAGAATCAGCATATTTTGTGGTGATGCGTATGGCCGCATCTCATGGTCCCTTCCAAACGGCATGTGATCTACGCGGCACGGAAAACTTCCTGATGGATATGGCCTTAAACCCGGATTTTGCCACCGCCTTATTAGACCGGATTACCACGGCAATGGAAAATTTATACCGTCTCATGATGCAAACTGGCGGAATGTATTTTGACATGATCGAACTGCCCGGGGATGATTACGCAGGAAATGAAAACCTGCTCATTTCACCACGCATGTTCCGTAAATTTATCAAACCCTGTCTAAACCGGCTCATTACCGTGATTCGCGAATATAACCCGGATATTAAAATCATGCTGCATAGTGATGGCGCAATTACCAAACTAATCCCCGAAATAATTTCTCTTGGTATTGATATCATTCATCCCCTCGAACCATTACCCATCACTAACATGGCTGAAGTCAAATCAGAATTTGGATCACAAGTCAGTTTTATCGGCGGTATTGATATCTCGCATGCCATGTTGGGCTCCAAAACCGATGTGATTGAAGAAGTGAAGCGCCGAATCCTCCAGCTTGGCGATCAGGGCGGTTATATTCTTGCTCCTTCAAATCATTTGCAGGCTGATGTTCCACCTGAAAATGTGGTGACATTATATAAAACTGCTTTAGAATTTGGAAAATATCCACTCAAGTGAGCTTTCCCTCTTTAATGTTACGCTCCATTGGAATGAGAATAAAGAACCACCAAGTACAAAAAGGAAAAATAAATGGATAAAACAATCAGTTTGCCATACAACATAGTTGATCCCAAAAGCCCAATTCCACTCTATTATCAGATCTATTTGGATCTGCGGCGCATCATCCAAGAGGAAGAAATTATTCAACCCGGTGGAATGCTGCCCCCAGAAATGGAAATATGCCAGGCTTATAACGTGGGGCGTCAAACCGTTCGCCAAGCCATTGCCCGACTAGTGGATGAAAATGTGTTGGAACGCTTTGCAGGACGGGGAACCTTTGTCCGCCAAGCAACCAACCTGACACAATTCTTTTTAGATCGTAGTTTTAGCCAACAAATGCGCGAGTTGGGATTAGAACCAAAATCCAAAGTTTTATGTGCCGAAACAGGTACGGTTAACGCGGAACACATTCCAGTATTACAGCGGTGGAAAGGTGCTCCTTGTTTTACACTGGAGAGACTGCGGCTGGGTAATGGTGATCCAATCTGCCACCAAACCACAACCGTCATCACTTCCCACTGCCCAGATCTGGCTGATAATGATTTCTCTAATTCTTCTTTATATGAAATTCTGGCAACCCGTTACAACCTCGCTATCCAACGCATTGACCACACTGTGCGCGCTGTAACAGCCGATAATTACCGGGCGGAACTGCTGGATGTGGAAAAAGACACCCCACTTCTATTTGTCGGTACCCGCACATATACTGAAGATGGTACGTTGATCGAATATTCCGCTTCTTATTACCGTGCTGACCGTTATGAGTTCAGCACCTCACAGACCTGTTGTGATGATTAGGAAGGTAAATATGAAAAACACTGCAATGGATTATCTTACCGCTGCCCAAAATATACTCACGAAAATTCAAAACACGCAACTGGATGCTATTGAAAAAGCAGCTGAAATTTGCGCCACCAGCATTTTGGGAGATGGTCTGGTGCATTTGTTTGGCACCGGACATTCTCGTATTTTTGTAGAGGAAATGTTCCCCCGTCATGGTAGTTTCCCAGGGTTTCATCCGATTGTGGAACTTTCACTAACCTATCATAATCTGGTAGTTGGCTCCAATGGCCAACGACAGGCCATGTTCCTGGAACACGTGGAAGGGTTTGGCGATGTCATTTTACGTAATTTTGTATTAGCTAAGCCGGATAGTTTTCTGCTATTTTCAAACAGCGGAGTGAATGAGGTCGTGATCGATGTAGCCCTTGGTGCAAAAAAACAAAACCTACCAGTCATTGCTGTTGTTTCTGTCGACCACTGTCAGGCTTCACCAGCTCTTCACAGCAGTGGGAAAAAACTATTGGATATTGCAGATGTGATCATTGATAACTGTACACCAGCTGGAGATGCGTTGGTCAATGTACCAAACTTGTCTGATCCAGTTGGTCCAGGTTCTACCATCGGTGCAGCAGCCGTCACCAATGCCATTAAGGTGCGTGTTGCCGAATTATTAACCGCAGCCGGACAACCTCCCATTGTATTAACCAGCAGTGTTTTTATTGGTAAAGAGGCATCCAAACAACGTTTTGATGATTGTTATGATGATTACCGCGACCGCGTTCAGAAGGTATATGGAGGCTGCCGGGAATGAAAACCCTGGATGGAAAAACCGCCATTGTTACCGGTGGTGCCAGCGGAATTGGCCGCGCGGTGTTAGCGTTGTTTCTCAAACATGGCGCACGCGTCGCACTGTTTGACCAAAATGAATCCGCTATCAAAGAGACCTTGGACAACCTATCTGAAGACACTGATTTATTAGCTATCTCGGTTGATCTGACAGATCCGGTATTAACCGAAAAAGCTGTGCAGGACGTTGTAAAACGTTTTGAGAAAGTGGATATTTTGGTAAATGTCGCAGGTGGCAGCGGACGGCGTTGGGGTGACGGTCCTCTGCATGAGTGCAGTTTGGATGGCTGGTCAAAAACCCTTGATATCAATTTAACTACCCTTTTCCACACCACAAAATTTGTTTTACAGAACATGGTTTCGCAAAAAGAAGGAACCATCGTTACCGTTTCTTCTGTTTTGGGATTGGTAGGTGGCGATCAGGATTTTGCCACCCATGCGTACGCAGCCAGCAAAGGTGCTGCCATCAGCCTGACCCGTTCAATCGCTTCTTATTATGCCCCGTATGGCATCCGTGCCAATGTCGTTTGCCCTGGACTGATTGCAACCCCGATGAGTGAACGCGCCCAAAACAACGAAACAATCAAAAACCGTCTCTCGACTCTTCAGCCGCTAACCGCAGATTTTGGTCAGGCGGAAGATATTGCCGAAGCTGCATTGTACCTCGCTTCCCCAGCTTCTCGTTTTGTGACCGGAAGTGTACTAACGGTGGATGGCGGCTGGACAGTACGTTAATCTAAAGGATTCTTACCATGACTTTATATACCCGGCAATTAATTTATCTCCCAAAAACACAAGTTCTGGTCGTTGGTTCGGGCTCCGCTGGTGCTACAGCCGCTATTACGGCAGCAAAATTGGGGCGCGAGGTCACTTTAGTAGAACGGTATGGGTTTATGGGTGGAATCAGCACACAGGTTTTAGATACTTTTTATGGATTTTTCATACCGGGCGAAAAGCCACGTAAAGTTGTAGGCGGAGTACCCGACATGGTTGTAGATCAGCTGTTTCAAGCCAAAGCTGCCATCTACCGGCCGAATACTTATGGTGCCGGACAAGGTATAACCTATGATCCTGAGTATCTAAAAGTCATTTGGGAACAATTAGCTTTAAATTTCGGTGTACATATTCTATATCACAGCCTGGTAATTGATACCGTTATTGAAAAAGACACCTTACGCGGTGTAATCCTCGCGAACAAATCCGGTTTATACCGTCAGCTGGCGGATGTTGTGATTGATGCCAGTGGTGATGCGGATGTAGCTGCCTTAAGTGGGGTTCCTTACGAAAGCGCACAGGACCAACCAGTCCAATCCCTAACGACTACATTCAAGATGATCAATGTTGATGTCGAGCGTGCGAGGAAGGTCAAAAAAAACGAATTACATCAATTAATGGCAAACGCCACCGGATATGACCTGCCGCGAAAAGAAGGATCTGTTCATATTACTCCTTTGCCCGGCGTGATGGTGACCAATATGACTCGTGTAACAAATATTGATCCTTTGGATGTGGAACAACTCAGTACCGCAGAGTCAGCAGGCAGAGCCCAAGCATTGGAATACAGTCGATTTTTAATTGATAATGTACCAGGGTATGAACAATCCGCCTTAGGGGGTTTAAGTACACAAATAGGTGTCCGTGAAAGCCGACGTATTTTCGGGAAACACCGCTTAACCCGCCAAGATGTGATCTCTGCTCAAAAATTTGAGGATGCAATTGCAGTATGTGGCGCACCGATTGAAGAACATCATGCCGGAAAAGATACCCGCTGGGAATACCTTCCCGAGGGTGAAACCTACCAAATCCCCTACCGCTGCCTGCTGCCAAAAACTATGGATAATCTGATTATCGCCGGACGCTGTTTATCCGCTGATCATGATGCCCATGCTTCTGTACGCAGTATGGGTCAATGTATGGCGATGGGACAGGCCGCTGGTGCAGCCGCATCTATTAGTGTCGTAAACAAACAAACCCCACATACAATTGTCATCAATGATCTTCAAACACAATTAAAAAAATTGGGCGCTATTCTGGAATGATCTCAGGTATATTGAGGAGTAAAAATGAAAATCCGTACCGTACTTGGCGATATCAAACCACAAGAACTGGGTGTCTGTACTTGTCATGAACACCTTTTATGGACAGTTCCCGAACCATATACGAATGACGATTTAGATTTAGGTTTTGATTCAATTCCAGCTGCTGTGGCTGAAATGCGGCACTTAAAAAGCAAGGGAGGCGACGCCCTGGTGGAAATGACGACGCCGGAAATCGGTCGTGCCCCAAAAGATTTACGGCAAATTTCTCTTGCTTCCGACGTCCACGTCATTGCTGCTACCGGACATCATAAAGATAAATTCAGCGCAGCAGCCCTGGCAGGACTTTCTTTAGAATCCATCACCAACCGCATCATCAGCGATATCACCACCGGGATGGATGATTCCAATATTCGTGCTGGGATTATCAAAGCCGCTACCAGTAAAGATCATGCTACTGAAACGGAACGCCTAGTCATCCAGGCGGTTGGTGCAGCTTTTCAAGCTACTGGTGCTCCTGTAGCCACCCACACTGAAGGCGGCACCTTTGCTGTCGAACAGGCACAGCTCTTAATTAACGCTGGGGTAGAACCGCACCATCTGCTGATCGGACACCTGGATCGCAACCAGCCTTTGTCTGTTTATACCCAACTGGCGGAAATGGGCGTTTTTTTGGGGTTTGACCAGATCGGTAAGGAAAAATATTGGCCGGATAAAGAACGAGTTAAATTAATTCAAACCTTAATTAACCTCGGCTATACGCAACAAATTTTATTATCTTGTGATAATGCCCGCAAAAGCGGCTGGCATACCCATAACCCTTATCAGGATGGTCCGGCATATTTATTAACAACCTTTATTCCTGCCTTGCAAAAATCAGGGGTTTCAGAGGATAATATTTACAACATGCTAGTAACGAATCCCCAAAATTTTTTGGCATTTTAAAAAGGTAGACCCCAATGAACTCATCCATATTAAATCAAATTCACCAAACCGGGATCATTCCGGTTTTGGCCTTTGATTCTCCGGAATTAGCCGCGCCTACAGCGCAGGCACTCCAAGAAGGCGGACTTCCCATCGCGGAAGTCACAATGCGCACTCCAGCCGCATTAAAATCAATCGAACAGATCGCTGAACATAGCCCACAGGTGTTACTTGGCGCTGGAACTGTATTGACGGTAGACCAAGCAGTTTCGGCTGTCAGTGCCGGTGCAAAGTTTTTGGTTTCTCCGGGCATGGATGAAGAACTGATTATTTGGGCTCTCGAACGGGATATTCCCATCTTCTGCGGTGCCATCACACCCACAGAAATTATGCAGGGTCTGCGTTTAGGGTTAACCTGCTTTAAGTTCTTCCCCTTTGCTGCTATGGGTGGCCTTAACACCATCAAAGCGGTATCTGACCCTTTTCCAAAAATTCAATTTATCCCCACTGGTGGAGTCAATCAGAATAATTTAGCCGAGATTATACGTTATGAACGTATTTTTGCCGTGGGCGGCTCGTGGATGGTAAAACGTGAGATGATTAATGATAGACGTTTTACAGAAATCACAACCATCAGCAAAACTGCTGTGGATACCATTCAGTCTATTCGTTAATAATGTATCCTATTCCTTTTACCCAAGTATTTATTAATGATCCATTTTGGTCTCCTCGGTTAAACCAAAATGCCACCACCGCGATATTCCATCAATGGGATCAACTGGAAAAATCAGGCTGCATTCAAAATTTTCGAATGGTTGCCCATCAGGAAGATGGCTTTCGAGAAGGATGGTTTTTTGCTGATTCAGATGCTTATAAATGGTTAGACGCTGCTGCCAGGGTATATGCCACCAACCACAACGAACAGATCTTCACCTTAATGGACTCATTTATAAAACTGATCCTTCTCGCGCAAGAAGAAGATGGCTATCTCTACACTTATAATCAAATCCACTTTCCGAACAGCAGATGGCAAAATTTACAAATCGAACACGAATTATACTGTCATGGCCATCTCATCGAAGCCGCCGTTTCACATTATCAAGCGACCGGACTTACCGAATTATTGGATGCGGCACAAAAACTGGCAAACCTTTTATTAAAGACATTTTTAGGAGCGGGAGCCTGGGCCACCCCCGGACATGAGGAAATTGAAATTGCACTTATCCGGCTGGCTCAGGCGACGACAAATCCCGCCTACCTTGACCTGGCAGAACAGTTTTTGGAAAGGCGTGGACGCAAAGGCTTATTTGGTTTATCGATCCTGCTCGAAAATATCCGCGTAAATCAAAGAACAGCACAACGGGACAAACAACGAGAAGAATACTATCAAAATCATCCTGATCGGAAAACCCAATACAAAGTACCTGCCCATAATGCCAGCCAAAAACCTCCGTTTGCCCAAGCCCGCTGGATGATAAGTGCGTTCAGCGGAAAATACTTTCAACAACACAAACCGATCCGCCAACAAAACAAACCTGTCGGACATGCCGTCCGATTTGCCTATCTACAAACGGCAGCCGCCAAACTAGCTGGCATGCGGGCTTACACAGATTTGATTCCCGTATTAGAAAAATCATGGGATAATCTGGTAAACAAACGAATGTACGTCACCGGCGGGATTGGTTCGTTACCTCTCTTGGAAGGTTTTGGTCGGGATTATGAACTTGACCCAGAATTCGCCTATGCAGAAACCTGTGCCGCACTAGGCATGATGTTCTGGAATTGGGAAATGACACAATTAACGGGTAAAGCGTGTTATGCCGATTTGTTTGAGTGGCAGTTATATAATGCTTCGATGGTTGGAATTGGGTTGGATGGCTGTTCTTATCTTTACAATAACCCCCTCGCCAGCCAAAATACGGTTACCCGCCAAGAATGGTACCAAATCCCCTGCTGCCCTTCCAACTTATCCCGCACTTGGGCGAACCTGGGCGGTTATCTCTATACCTGCGACGAGGATCAGATCTGGATCCACCAATACGTTGGCGGCCATGTATCTTTGGGTGTCGAAACATTGATCCGTCTGGAAGTAACCTCCAACCTGCCCTGGGAAGGAAAAGTATCCATCCGCGTGACGCCAAAGCAAGCTGAAAATTTCAAACTGCACCTCCGATTTCCATCCTGGGCAGATCAGGCCATCCTTCAAATTAATAAGGAAAAACCACAAACGATTTATCCGGATCAGCAAATCGGAACACAAACCGCCTCAGGATACGATCCAAAAGATAGTTTTTATCACACAATCGAACGCACCTGGCATCCTAATGACCTGATCGAAATTGAGTTTTCATTACCGATCCGGTTGTTAACAACCCACCCCCGGGTAAAATCCACCCAAGGGAAAATCGCCATCACTCGCGGCCCTCTGGTTTATTGTCTGGAAGCAACCGATAACCCTGCCGTGAAGCTTTTTGACACCGTGCTGGATCCGACGTCGTTAAAACCCGAACATGATCCTCAGCTTTTAGGTGGCATCACTGTGATTAACGGCCTAAGTAAGGATGGAAAATCATTAAAGTTTATTCCGTACGCCTTTTGGGCAAACCGTGAAAGCGGTGATATGACCGTTTATATTCCCACTGCCTGACAGCAAGTTAACATTCAACACAATAATCATCTGCGTTAATTTGAAAAGTCTGCCATAAAAAGCGCGGTAAATAAGCCAATTTCTTTTTGCCAGACACAAAAGCGCGCTGGATATGGGTTTGGTATCGAATGGCTTCGATTTCATCCAAAATAGCCCGATATAACAAAGCCGCCACACCCACAGAAGCACGTCCTTTTCTGCTTAACATGGCAATTCCTGGTAATGCTTCCACGTAATACTGCCTGGCTCGGCGAATCTCAAATTTCATTAAAGAAATATATCGTTCATCGTAAACTTTATCTAAAATATCCTGACGGGTTAATCCAAATCGCTCTAAATCTTCTAATGGCAGGTAAACCCTACCATTTTCTGCATCTTCCCCAACATCGCGTAAAATATTGGTTAACTGTAAGGCAATCCCCAATTTAATGGCATACGGTTTGGCTTCTTCAAATGTTACATTTTTCGCCAGTCCAATAATGGGGGTTGAAAGTAACCCGACCGTTGAGGCGACTAGATAACAATAATGTTTCAATTCTTCCCATGTTTGATATTGCTCAGATTTTAAATCCCAACAAACACCATCAATCAACTCATTTTGGTAAATAGAATCAATCTGAAATTCTTCCCGAGTTAACGCCCAACAGTATAAAACCGGATCATTCTGTTTACTCGCCGGGCGGGAGACGGTCTTTCGCCAGGTATCCAACTCACTCAGACTGGCTTTTTCCTCGTCTACCAAATCATCTGTTCTGCGGCAGAATGCGTAAAGTGACCGCACCGCCCGGCGTTCTTTTTTGGGTAAAAAATTGGTTGCAAAATAAAATGTCTTAGAATTTATCCGAATTATGTTTTCTACTTCGGAAAAATAAGTTTCTTTTTTTTGAACATTGAGAGAATTTGCAACCATTTTTTCCTCCTAACAATAAACTTCCTATAAACTAACGTTAAATACAATACCTTTATACTAAGCCGGACCAATTAAATCAGCGGCGATTTTAGATGAAGACAACACACCGGGTAACCCTGCACCAGGGTGTGTGCCTGCCCCCACAAAATAAAGATTATCAAACTCTTCTGATTGATTATGCGGCCGGAACCAGGCTGATTGGGTTAAAATCGGTTTGACGGAAAAAGCAGCACCTAAATGGCTGTTCAGAGTATTTTTAAAATGAAGGGGATCGATATAATGCTCCGCGACAATATTTTCCTGTAAATCAGGCAAATAATGATCTTCTAAAAACTGCATGATCTTATTACGATAGGGTTTGGCTTCTTTTGTCCAGTCGATACCGGATCCCAAATGCGGAACCGGGGATAATACATAAAAACTTTCCATTCCTTCCGGTGCCATCGATGGATCGGTTATGGTTGGCATGTGCAAATACAATGAAAAATCTTCAGCTAATACTTTTTTGTTAAAAATATCATTTAACAAAGGTTTGTAACGATCCGACAGGATGATATTGTGGTGTGCCAACCGGCTGTCAAGATATCGTTTTTTGGTACCAAAATAAATCACAAAAAGCGACATGGAATAAGCCAAACTGTCAATCTTGCGGTCGGTGTACTTGCGGCGGAAATTTTGCGGAATGAGGTTTTTATAGGTGAAGGCAACATCGGCATTGGAAACAATAAGATCGGCTTTATGAATCTCTCCGTTTTTTAGACGAATGCCGGTTACTTTTCGTTTATCATTCACCAAAATTTCATCAACTGGTGTATTGTAATGAATCTTACCATCCATTTCCGTGAACAACTTAATCAGGGCATCCACGATTGCCCCTGTTCCTCCAACCGCATAGTGAATGCCCCACTCTCGCTCCAAATAATGGATCATGGCATAAATACTGGTGGTATCAAAGGGATTGCCGCCCACCAACAATGGGTGGAAGGAAAAGACCTGACGCAAAAAGTCGTTTTTTACAAATTTGGACACATATTGATAAACTGTCAGGTAGGATTGTAATTTGATCAGGTCAGGAGCAACTTTTAACATATCTCCGATTTTTAAGAAGGGCTTGTCCGCCAGTTCCATAAACCCTTTATCAAAAATGGCCTTGGTTGTATCGATAAATTTTTTGTAATTTTCCACATCCTCTGGGGACCATTTGCGAATCTCTTCATAAATAAATTCAGGGTTATTGTTGTAATCAAATTGTTTCCCCTCGTGGTTAAAGATGCGATAGAAGGGATCAACCGGCAGAAATTTAATATAATCAGCACGGCTCTTCCCCGCCGCAGAGAAAATATCATCAAACATAAAGGGTGCGGTAATGACGGTCGGACCGCCATCAAACTTAAATCCATTCACTTCGTAGGTATAACCACGCCCACCCGGTTTGTCCCGTGCTTCAAAAATTTCCACCTGATGCCCCAGTGCTGCCAGTCGATTCGCCGTCCCCAAACCCCCAAATCCACTGCCAATCACAATAATTTTTTTACTCATACAATATTCCTTCCCGAACTTGAACTATACTTTATTTATAATTTATGTCAGGTTTAAACCAAAGGATTGTATAAGGTTTTGTACAAGGTTGTGTTTGCTGCAAAAACAAACTATCTGAGGAATACAAATGAGATCAGACGAGGATTTTGACTCAGCCTCTTGCCCCACAAGTGTGAAAAGTTCACGAGTAAATCAACCGACCGCTAAGTGTTATTAAAAAAGCAGTTTGCCAATGGCTTAAGTGACAGTCTTTTTGACCAATTTTTAATTGCCCACTTTCACTTAAGCCATTGTTTAACCACTTGGTTTTTTAACGATCATCTACTTCGATAGACGATTATACACTTCACAATATTTACCCTCCTCCCGAATTGCCTCACAATTAATCTTACTATAAATAGGAACGTTGGCTCAAAAAGAATGTTACCCTAAAGCGGAAAAAAGATCCGCGGAGGGAGAAAATGAT
>PABH01000038.1 GCA_002702705.1 Anaerolineaceae bacterium | reverse complement strand
TCTTTATGCTTTTTGTAAAAGTCCATGCATTCCGCCAGAAAATGGTTGTAGACAAACCGTGCCTGACCAAAATTATGAGCGAAAATCTGCTCTTGGTCGACAGTTGGGTAGATTCGGTAACGGTAGGCTTTTCGTATCAGCGTATTTATAGACGATTATAGAACAAAATTACCAAAAATGTCCACACTTTTCCCCATTTAATTTTCGCCATTCATCCCCGAAGCTAAAGACTTCGGGGTTTTCTGGCGAGTTGCTTATAAATTTGTTTCCCGTCCTGTTTTTATGGTAGTTATTTTTCCTAAATTCAAAATTACCAAATTTTAAGGCTCTTTCGTCCAAACTCAAGCCTTTCCCTTTTCTTCAGACCTTAGAATTACCGCCTCACAATATTAGCTAAAATACTTTTCAGAATTGAAAAGGGATTTTATGCTGCACTAGTTTGTCTTTTTATTATAATGATTGTAGTTCATACTAGTTAAACACCATTCTCCAGGGAGGTTATTATGTGGAGTAACACCAAATTCAAGAACTGTTTCCATTTTTGTCTTAATGCCATTACGATCATCTCATTCTTGTTTTATTCATTACACCCAATCTCAAATATTAAAGCAAAAGCACTTTCCCCTGATCAAATTGAGTCCATCCTCACCACGCCAAAATCAAAATTCAAGGTTCACAGTTACCGGTTTAAGAAAGTTTCATTAGAACCAATAAGTTTTCAGTTTGTAGAAGATGAGGAAGATTATTATTATGCTTCCGCAATTATCGAAGCAGGACAAATTGGAAATATGGGCGGATATCCAGCGGTATGGAATAACGTTTCTTACTCATTAGGGGAACAAGATGGTTCTTCAGCCAAAGTGATTAATGCTTCTCATACTGGGCATGCTTGTTTAACCGTTTCAATGGGTTCGATTTACCATTTGGAACAAGGGGTCGTGCAATCTTATCTCTCTCAACCACAAAATTCCAGGGAAGATTTAGTAATTAGTATTTCCGTTTCGAGTGAGGATTTGGGTTGCAATGATATTGGATGGGATGTGGTTTATCCATATGGAGAGGTGGGTGGTCCAGAGTCAGGAGGACCTGGTTGGTATGGAAATTTATATACTGGTGATGTTCAATCTGTAAAAATTGAAACTTGGAGTAATTCTAACTTACTTCATCGTGAACGAGAATTATATATAGATTCAATTAGACTTATGGGTGTAAATATTACACCTGATCTATTAGCCCGCTCCTCTTTATCCAACAACGACCCCAAAAACGGCAGCGGAGACCCGCGCGAATGTGCTGTGAATGCTTGCGATAACGCGGTCGCCAGTGCCGGGGACCCGATTGACACCCTGACCGGTAATTTTGATTACAGCCTGATGGATATGACCCTGGAAACCGCAGCCGGAAGCTTAAGCCTGCAGCGTTCTTATGCTTCCCAGGCCATCGATACCAACCTTTACCCAACCACCATAGCCCCCGGTTGGACGCATAATCACGATACCCGCCTTATCTTTGAACAGAGTACCGTCTGGTTTAAGGCACACACCCTCAACCAATACCGCTTTATTAATAATGGGGATGACAGTTTTTCAGCTTATGCCGGGGTCATGGCGACATTGACCTATAACACCACACAGCAAACCTACACCCTGACCGCGGCAGATCAATCGGTTTACACTTTTAACCAACAAGGCTATTTGTTAAGCTGGGTGAATGCCCTTGGTTTTGGTTTTGATTACACCTACCAAAACGACCTGCTGTATCGGGTCACCGAACCCCTTAGCGGTCGATTTTTACAATTTAACTACACGGATCAAAAAATCACTTCCGTTACGGACAACGCTGGGCGCAGCATCAGTTACGGTTATGATGCCAATCAGGATCTGATCTCTTTCACGGACCTGCGCGGTAAAGCTTGGGGTTATGCTTATCAAGCCCATCGCCTTACCACGCTAACTTCCCCAGCTAGTTCCCCAAACACCATCTTAACCATCGCCTATGATCCGCTTGGCCGTGCATATGAACAGTTCAACGGGCTAAACAAACGCATCGTCAAGATTACTTTCAACAGCGATGGCACCCGCACGTTGGAAGATGCCATCGGGCGCACCAGTATACACGGCTTTGATACACGCGGCACAAATACCCTGGTGGAAAGTCCATCCGGCTATCAGGTCTATAAAAGCTACGACCAAAACTTCCGTCCGGACAGCATTTTGGATCAGGATGGGCATTTCACTCAAATGACATGGAGTGCGAATGGCGCAAACCTGACTGAGATCACGGACGCGGGTGATTACACAACATCCATGACCTATGACAGCAGCAACCGCCTGATCCAGGTCACCGACCCAAATGATACCCGCACCATCCTCACCTATAGCGGCAGCCTGGTGGACGATGTCACCATCATGTCCGGGACGGAAACCCTCTCCATCACGACCTATGATTACACGACTGCCGCCGATGCACACCAGCCAGTTGGTTTGTTAAAAAAGACAACCGATGCAATGGGGCACGAAACGGTATACAGCTATGATCCTTTCGGACAATTGATGACCATCACCCGCATCGTTCCTAACGAACAGGATATTGTTACCCAGCTTGCTTATGATGCCGTCGGCAGGGTTACTGATGTGACCGATCCAACCGGCAGCGTGACCCACTACGAACATGACCCGGCTGGGAACATTTTATCGGTCACCGAAAATTATGACACCCAAAAAACAGCCAACCAAGACGGTCTCTGGAACCGCACCACTCACTTTACTTATAACGATCTCGGGCAGTTAGAAAGCGTCCATAACACCAACAATCTTCAAATTGCTGCCTATGAATACGACAAGGCCGGACGAATCACCAGGGTTTACGATGCGGAAAATAATTTTCGTGAAGTTACCTATACCGAAGCCGGGGAAACAGAATTGATAACCGAAGCGAATGGTTATCAGACCAAGTATGTCTACGATGTGGACAGCGGCTTGTTATCGGAAATCCGCGAAGTGGACCCGCTTAACCAAGAGAATCTGCTGCAAAGTTTTACCTATTACGACAATGGCAGTCTGTTGACCGAAACCACCCATTTGCCCGATCCGCAAGCCGATCATGTCATCTCCTATACCTATGATGCCCTGCAGCGGGTGACCCATACCTGGGATAATCATAATCATGATCTGACGTTTACCTATGATGCGTTTGGGAATCCCTTAACCCGTACCAATACCATCACCAATCTCACCACACGCTATGAATACGGCCCCACCCATTTGTTGAAAGCCGTCACCGAAAACTATGTGCCCGGCGGGGTAACAAACCATGAAACCAACGTACGCACGGCCTACACCTATAACGCCTTAGGGCAGTTGGAAACCATCACCAACCCGCTTAATTTCACCACCGTCTACCAATACAATGCCCTTAACCAGTTGTGGAAGGTGACCGACCCGCTGACCCACACCACCACCTACAGCTATGATCTGCTGGGCAACCTGAGTTCGGTTTTGGATGCCAATGGGAACCGCACCGATATGATCTATGATCCGGCGGGCCGGGTGAGTGGGGTAAATTACCCGGGCGGCGATCCGGTCACCCCTGAAGTGCAGTTCAGTTATGATGCCCTCAACCGCCTGACAGACATGACTGACAGCCTGGGATTAACCCATTGGAACTACACCGATCGAAACCAGGTGCAGAGTATCACCGACCCGTATAACCGCTCGGTTGGTTATGCCTATAATACCCTTGGGCAGCGTGAACGGCTGGTGTACCCCGGCGGGCGAACGCTGGAAACCACCTACGATTGGCGCGGCCTGCCGCAGCAGGTCAAGGATGGCAGCACGCTGCTGGCAGCATACCAATTCGATGGTGCTCATCGTTTGGAAAATATTTCCCGCGCCAATGGGGTTAACAGCGACTACAGTTATGATCTCTCCGGCCAGGTAAGCCAAATCACCCACAGCACGGATAACGAAACCCTGGCGGTTTATGACTACCAATACGATTCGGAGGGGAACCCGCAGCTTGTCATTGAGCACAGTTATGTATCCCCCACCCCAACACCAACCCAGACCGCTACCCCCACCCAAACCAGTACCCCCACGCCAACCGTTACCAAAACCAACACGGCTACATTTACAAAAACAGCCACCCGCACACCAACGAGAACCCCAACCCGTACCCAAACCCCGACCAAAACACCAACCCGCACCCCGACCCGGACACCCACAAAAACACCGCTGCGCAATTATCTGGCATTGGTATTGAACAAGCCGGGCCAGGTCATCATCATCGGTGATCCTTATCCCGCACCCCTTCAGGCGGCTCATGGTTTGATGAGTGAAAACCTCAAACAGGCAACAGCAACCCCTACGCCAACCAACAACCCGTATGCCTATCCGGCCCCGTCCAATCAGGAACCTTCCCTGCTGGACTCGATCCTTGATTTCTTTAAGGGGCTGTTTGGGCAGCGCACTTCTTCTTCCGAGGATACAGGCGGTGGGAAGGTATTCGCTGCCCCGCTGCCGGTACCCGAGCGGGAGACGATCAGCCAGCAGATCGAGTACAGCTACGATCCCCTCAACCGCCTGACGGGAGCGGTCTACAGCGGCGGGTCAAGCTACCAGTACGGGTATGATGCTGCCGGAAACCGCACCACTCAAACCATTAACGACCAGACCACGACCTATGTGTACGATGAAGCCAACCGTCTGACGCAAGCAGGTGGAGTGAGCTATACCTGGGACAATAACGGCAATCTGATCCATGATGGCTTGAACAACTACAGCTACGATTACGCCAACCGTCTGACCGGCTTGGCAACCCCCGGGCAAAATCACAGTTTTGCGTATGACGGGTTAGGAAACCGTTACCAGCAAACGGTGAACGGCCTCATCACCCACTACACCCTGGATATCGCCGCTAGCCTGACCGAGGTCTTATCGGATGGCACAAATACCTACCTGGCGGGACTGGGTTTTGAGGATAACAGCGGTTACCAATACTACCTGCCCGATGCCCTTGGCAGTATCCGTAACATCACCAATGCGGCCGGTGCGCTGACCTTCAGCCAGCGTTTTGATCCCTGGGGTAATATTCTCGAACAAACAGGATTCAGCCAATCTTCCTTTGGTTACACCGGTGAACAAACCGACCCGAGTGGATTAATCTATCTGCGGGCCAGATACTATTCACCCGCGCAGGGCAGGTTCATTTCACAGGACCCGTTTGCGGGGTCGGTATCTCTCCCGGCGACACTGAATGGGTATTCTTACGAAGTCAACAATCCGATCCTTCACACCGATCCCAGCGGAGAGATCGCCCCCATTCTTGCCGCGATGCTGATTGGGGGAGCCATCACCGGCGGGATCGAGATGATCTCTCAATTATCGCAAGTGTCCTGGAATTTCCGCTGCCTGAACTGGGCCGAGATTGGTTTCGCTGCCGGAGCCGGGGCAGTAGGAGGCATGTTAGGATTTGCCGGGGCTGCCTTGGGGGTTAGCATCGCTGGTTCGGGCTTAATGGGAGCCCTGCTAGCCGGAAGCATGGGCGGGCTGGCAAGCGGGGTTGGAATCCGCACAGTCCAAACAGCTGTTTCGGGTCACTGGGAGAACTGGCAGAAAACCATCTTCAACCCCGGTCAGATGACCACTGATCTGGCTTTTGGCGCCATCGGCGGCGGGGTGGGGTATGGGGTACAAAAATTGTTGCGAGTTGTTGCAAGAAATATTTTGCAAAATATAACCAGCAACGCTAACCAAAGGTTAGGTTCAAACCCAAGCTTAGCAAGAACTGTATTATCAGCAAGAGCATATGAATCTGCACAAAGATCACCTGGAATTGCGCGAATGCAATATGGAAATGCAGTGGAAAGAATGGCAAGAGGTCAGATAAGAGATTCAAGAACATTACAAAGTTTATTCATATATAGAGCTGGTCCTTCTAATCCTGATTTTATTGGTAGAGGATTGTTTAGAGGTATGGATTTTGATATAACCACTAATACAACTCGTTCCATAGTTAGCCATCAATCAAGACCATATGGAAATAACTTATTAATAACTACCTATTCTCGGCCATCTAATTTTAGGATATTCCCATGAGAAAATACTACGATAGACAGGAATTTATAGGTTTCGTAGACCGCAATTCAGCAAAAATATATTCGGATTTAGAGTTTAGGCAATGCCGCTTTATAAGTTGCAATATATCAATAACAAGAAAACCAAAAAAACGCTCTGTTATTCGCAATATATCTTTTTATAATTGTCAGGTTACTGGTTGTACGATTGATGCAGCCATTATTGAAGAAGTATTGATTAGTGGCTTAAAAACTCACAATATACTTCAAACATTTGGTGCAGTCTTTAAACGGGTAAAATTTGAAGGAAATATAGGGGAAATCATGTTAACCCCTCTTATCTTCCCTGGAATAGCCAAGCCAAAAGAACAAGCTGCATTTGACCAAGCGAATGCGGCGTATTATAAACAAGTGGATTGGGCACTGGATATCAGTGAAGCGAGATTTGTAGAATGTGATATTCGCCGCATCCCTGCAAAACTGATTCGCCGTGATCCTGCTACACAGGTTGTTATAAAAAGAGAAAAAGCTTTGTTGGGTGAGTGGAAAAAATTGGATCTTTCCAATACCTATTGGAAGACATCCATACAGTTTTTTCTGGACGATGGTAATGATGATCTTGTTTTGGTCGCTCCCAAACAAGATCCCAATTACTCGAATTTATTAGACGGATTAAAGATGCTTCGAGATGCCGGTGTAGCGGAACCGGATTGAGGCAGGACAGGGTTTGTTTCGCGGCATGAATTTTGATATAACTACCAATACGGCACAATCAATTGCCAGCCATCAGGCAAGACCGTATGGCCGGGAATTGATCCTTATTCTATACACCAGACCATCAGGATTTCGAGTGTTTCCATGACAAAGATATTTACAAATCGAGAATTTTTAGACTTTTATAACGGTAGTTCAAAGAAATTATTTCAGGATTGTGATTTCAACCGTTGTCATTTTATTAATTGTGCAGTATCTTCTACGACAAAACCCAAACGAAGAAGCACAGCACGTAATATCACCTTCCGGCAGTGTGAGGTGACGGGATGTCTAATCGATACGGTCATTGCGGAAGACATCCTGATTGACGGGTTAAAGACCAACGGACTCCTGCAAAGCTGGGCAGCGGTGTTCAAACACGTGGTTATTCAGGGGAATATTGGGGAGATAATGATCAGCCCATTAGTAGCGACCGGGATGGCAAAACCTGAGGAACAGGCTGCTTTTGATGAGGCCAATGCTGCTTATTACCAAACGGTGGATTGGGCACTGGATATCAGTGAGGCACGATTTGTTGAATGTGATATACGGAATGTCCCGGCCCGCCTCATCCGCCGTGACCCGCACAGCCAGGCAGTGGTTACCAGGGAGAAAGCCTTGTTGGGTGCGTGGAAACAGCTTGATCTGTCAGACACCTACTGGGCAGAGTGGATTCAGCTTTTCCTTGATGCCGGTGAACCGGATGTTGTTTTGGTTGCACCAAAACGACATCCCCGATATTGGGTGTTGCTGGACGGGATCAAAAAACTGCGCGATGCCGGTGTAGCGGAACTGGATTGAGGAAGGGGTAGTGGCTTGTCCAATCGCTGCCTATCAAGATAGGTCGTTTTTTTATTGGAAGAATTGTAGTACTTTACCAACAAAATAATAAACAAGCATACCCCAATGGCTGATTCAATCGCTGCTTTGGGTCGGACGGCACAAACACCTACCTGGCGGGGCTGGGTTTTGCCGATAGCAGCAGTTATCAATACTACCTGCCCGATGCCCTCGGCAGCATCCGTAACATCACCAATGCAGCCGGTGCGCTGACCTTCAGCCAGCGTTTTGATCCCTGGGGTAATATTCTCGAACAAACCGGTGTCAGCCAATCCCTCTTCGGTTACACCGGTGAACAAAGCGACCCGAGCGGCTTGATCTATCTGCGCGCCAGATACTATTCACCCGCGCAGGGCAGGTTCATTACGCAGGACCCGTTTGCGGGATTAATGAGTACACCATTGACTCTCAATCCGTATCCTTATGCTCTGGATAATCCTATCCTTCATACTGATCCGAGTGGAGAAAATCCACTCATCGTCATTGGCCTTTTGGGAGGATTGCTAGGAGGTTCGCTTTACGGATATGGTTCTCAGGTTTTGCGAAATCTAAACCAGGGAATGTGCTTTTGGAGTGCTTTGTCAACGGATATTGATGCTGGACAGATTGCCTTTTACGCAGGCGTTGGAACCCTGCTTGGATTAGGGATCGGTGGTGTAATGATAGGGGGGCAACTATTGGCTATTAATCTAGGAATTGGAGCAACTTCAGGAACTATAACTTCTCAAACTTTTAATAACCTTAGCCAAGCGGCAAATTATGGAATACAACAAGCTACACAGTTAAGAAAAGCAATATCAGGAACAGGTCTCCAAGCTCACCATATAATTGAACAACGTCTTGCCCCCGCGCTTGGTCAAAATGCTTCTCTTGCAAGGAAATGGTTAAGTGTTGCGGTGACTCCAGAAGAGCATAGGGTTTTTACGAATGCGTAGCGATTAGCCATTGGGTATACTAATTCTAATAAATCATTAAATACATCCACAGCAACAGCAAGCGATATTTGGAGAGTAGCTCAAAATATTTATGCTGACTATCCTGCTTTATTGGAAGCAGCCAAACAAATCATTTTTGGACAATAAGAGGTACCGATGGAAATTTGGCATAGAGTGACAATAAATGCCCCCGCTGAATCAGATCTTTTGAAGATGATTGAAAATCTCACGCTAAAAAAAGAAACTTTACAACTGCCAGGAGGGGGAGGGTTATTAGTTTTAATTGATATAAAGGAATCCGATTCAAATTGGCCGGTCATCTCCAATTTGATTTCTACAGCTAATGCAGCAGATATGAAGGAAACCTATTTTAATGAGGAAGAGATCCGAAATGCAGAATGGTTACGATTGATCCCAACGTTTGAGAGAGGCTATCCTCAACCGAAATCCCATTGGCCATTAAAACAACTAAGTTATGAGATTATTTGTCCACAATGTGCCATTTACAAGCAAATTGCCCCGATGCACCTTGCTAAAGAGCCTTTTTTAGGTAAAAAATCGTTTATGTCTATGATCTGGGCAAGTGAGATTTTTTGTGTTCCTGAAGTGTTTCAGAATTTAAAAACCATTCAAGCCCACGGGAATCAAGTTTGGGAAGCGTTGATTCACAAATCTGGTATCCCCTCGGAAAGAGTTCAGCAATTGTATATTCCAGGAATCACATCCCGCGGTATCATATTCGAGGATGAGTTAATCCGAAAAACATGCCCCGCGTGTGGCATAACCAAGTATTATCCGCATCTAAAAGGAGAAATGTTATTAAAGAGAGAAGCATTAATCCCTGATATGGATTTTTTGCTGAGCAATGAATGGTTTGGGCATGGATTGCTTGCCTGGCGTGAAATTTTGGTATCTAATCGGATTGCCAAACTTGTTCTCGATAAAGGCTGGTCTGGTATCCGATTCAAGGTTGTAAAAATAGTTTAAGTAAAGCTAAGCCAGCAAATTTTTTTAAATTCTATTTAGGTAAAGTTTATTCCGCATTGCACTAGGAGGGATCAAAAGTGTGCAGCTTGGTGGAAAACTTTCGTATTTTGCCAATCGTTCGCGTAATTCAAAACAACCCTTTTTACTGGGTATGGAAGGTCCCAGAAAGGGTGAAGAACATCATTTTATCTCAAACAAAGGTGATTATTGGCCTAAAGTATTTAGAGAAATCACTGATAAATATAAGCTGGATTTAAATGGAGATTGGAATAAACGCTTTCTCGAAGGACACAATGGAAGACATACCAATGCCTATCATCGTTGGGTACTTGAAAAATTAAAAGAAATTGATATTTCAGCTAATGGGAACGTTATTGAATTCTTAAAGCAATTTGAAGAAAACATTAAAAAACCGGTCATGAGAAATCCCAGATTGCCTTATAAATAAAGGAAAAGTTATGAAGGCCACATATTATATATTTGATATCAAGGAATCCCCTAAAAGTCTAGTGATTTACAAAAATACGCTAAATAGAAAAATTGAAAACAAATTTTTTCAAGGATCGTTTATAGAAGAACCTCTTCAAACGGAACTTTATGTAGAAGGCCGTAACCCCCCGGACTTATTGACATCTGGAGGGTTACTAGTGGCTTCTAAAAGGTTAAAAATGTTATTTGATCAGTTAATAATTAACGGTGTGCAATTTATTCCAGCAAAAGTTATTCACAAAAGCGGAATTGAAGTTCCTGGATACCATATAATCAATGTGTTAAATATTTATTCAGCCTGGGATAAGGAAAACACGGTTTGGGTAAATGAGGATCAAAAAGATGCGGGGCAGTATCCTGAATTTAATGTGTGGCGTGTGGCTTTAAAAAAAGAAGTTATTGGAAATTTACATATTTTTCGATTAGAAAAACCCCAGTTTCCTATATATATCTCAAAATATTTAAAAGAAGAAATTGAAAAACACAAATTTGATGTAGGAGTTGGCTTTTATCCGGTCTATGCTTATTAAGAATGTAGGAAGCAAATATATCGTTCAGACTGTACATTAACAATTAAAACAAACATTTTTTAACTCCATAGGAAAAAACCTACGCGGAGAGATTGCGCCCATCCTTGCCGCGATGCTGATTGGGGGAGCCATCACCGGCGGAATTGAGACGATCTCTCAATTATCGCAGGGGTCCTGGAATTTCCGCTGCCTGAACTGGGCCGAGATTGGTTTCGCTGCCGGAGCCGGGGCAGTAGGTGGCATGTTAGGATTTGCCGGGGCTGCTTTGGGGGTCAGCATTGCTGGTTCGGGCTTGATGGGTGCCCTGCTGGCCGGAAGCATGGGCGGGCTGGCAAGCGGGGTTGGAATCCGTACCACCCAAACTGCTGTTTCGGGTCACTGGGAGAACTGGCAGAATGACATCTTCAACCCCGGTCAGATGGCTGCTGATCTGGCTTTTGGCGCCGTCGGCGGTAATACTTATTAGGTCAAATACAATATTTTTCGCTGATTTTCTCACTTTTTGCTTTTCATAAAAATTTAATCCTGATGAACCATATTTGCTTATGATGATTCAAATTTGGATCGATTCAGTGGGAAATAGATGCAAAAAACTGTTCCACTACGATTATTCTTGATGTAGATTCGGCAAATTTTGGTTAAGTTATATTAAGAAATTTAAGTACCTTCGGATTTTTATGTAGGGTTATAGGTAAACTTCCATCCGAGGTGATTGCAAAAAGAGGACCGATAAAAAATCCCCTCTTCCGAGAAAAATTTATCTATGCCAATTGTTCCTAACCTCGAAAGAGAATTTTTCTACAAAGTATTTCTCTATTATTCAACGAATGCCCTTTGCCCAGAAGGAGTACTCACTTTCTAATGTGTTTCGGTCACCTTTTGGATGGTGCGTGGACTCTCGGTATCATATCCACGGGCGGCGGTGAGATGATAGGCAAATAACTGCGCTGGCAGGATGCTGATAATCGGAGATAGCCATTCCGGCACATCGGTTGGTAAACATATGGGGGTATCCGCCAAGGAAAGCGCTGAGTCTTCATTTGAAATGACCACCAGTTCCGCATGGTGAGTATGTTTTAGTTTTTGCAGCAATTCCAGCATATTTTCATACACCAGACCACTCGGTACAACCGCTAATATCGGGAAACCACGATCAACCATTGCGATTGGACCATGCAAAAAATCGGCTGATGAATACGGTTCGGCTATAGTATAGGTCAGTTCTTTTAGTTTTAGCGACCATTCAAAAGCAGTGGCATAGTTGTATCCCCGACCCAATACCACACATTGGCGCATGAAAGTATACCTTTGCGCCCAAGCTGCGATTTTTTCATTTAAAGATAAAACCTGGTGCGCCCACTCCGGCACCCGAGCTAAGGCAGCCCAACGTTCCGGGCTGGGATTAAGCGCAACAGATAACATGGCAACCGCCATCAGTTCCGCGGTATAGGTTTTTGTGGCTGCCACTGCTTTTTCCGGGCCAGCTTGTAAATCAACAACCGCATCTGCCATTTTTGCCAAAGGAGATTGTGGGGCGTTGGTCAACGCCAGGGTCATACAGTTTTGTTTTTTACCTTCTTCAACAACAGCCACAATATCCGGAGATTGACCAGATTGTGATATACCAATTACCAACACATCATGCAAAACGGGTGGACGTTGGTAAAACGTGAACAAGGAAGGGGTCGCCAGAGCCAATGCCATGCGGTTATAAGATCCCCACAAATAATTAGCGTATCGGGCAGCGTTATCAGAGGTGCCGCGGGCAGCGATAAAAACATAATTTGGATTACGTTTATGTATTTCTTTTGCTAAATTTTCAAATCGTTCTCGCTGGGTTGCAATCATCTGCCCCATCACCTGGGGTTGTTCAAAAATCTCGGAGGTTAAACTCATGAAAAAAAACCTTTCTGATTGTTATTTTTGTTTTAAGGAAAAATCCATTGACTGGTATACCAACTGACCACGGATGATAACAGCCTGAATACTTTCAAATTGATCTAATACCACCAAATCAGCTGCCGTATCCACAGCCAAATAACCCCGATCAGTATATCCCATTAATGTGGCCGGGTTAATCGTCCAGCCATATAAAGCCTGTTCAAAACTGCAACCGGTATAGACCATAAGAAGATGAATGGCTTCCAATGGGGTCAGGATACTGCCTGCCAGGGTACCATCTGCCAAACGGGCATCTAATTCCGTCACAGTGACAGCACTTCCGCCCAGTTGATAAGTCCCTGCGGGTTTACCCAAAGCAGCCATTGCATCTGTTACCAAGACAATCCCACGTTCGCCTTTACAGCGCCAAGCAAGGTTTACCATTTCCGGCGCACTGTGAATGCCATCCACAATTAAGCCTACCGGAATGGCATCGGTGGTTAATAATGCACCGGTTAAACCAGGATCACGATGACCAAGCGGGGGCATGGCATTATAAAGGTGAGTACCAAAAGAGATTCCGGCATCAAAAGCGGTTTTGGCTTGTGAACCACTAGCCATCGAATGACCGGCACTGACCACAACCCCTCTTTCCTTAAGTTCCTGAACAATGTCTAGTGCGCCAGGTAGTTCGGGAGCCAGCGTTACTAACTGCACCCCGTTTTTTTTGTTCCAGTTAGAAATGAAGTCAAAATCGGGGGAAATAATTCGATCCAACCGATGAGCACCTTTTTTTAATGGATTAAGGAAAGGACCTTCGAGGTGCAAACCCGGTACCTGGCAACCAAGATAGCCTTCGGGTGGTCCTCCCTGCCAGGTATTTAATGCTTTCTCAATGGTTTCTTTGGGACTGGTTATAACCGTCGGTAAGCAGGTCGTGAATCCTAACTGAGCCAATTTTTCAGCTACCTCCCAGATATTTGCAGGATCGTCTGTGAAGTCGAAGCCGTATGCACCGTTAATCTGTACTTCAATCCAACCAGGGGTAAGCGTGTATGGACTTAAATCAATTACAGATTCCTCGGTATCAAATGGCGTCTCACTGATCCCCTTAATTAAACCATCCTCAATTTTTAACCACCGGTCACCTTCTTGATGATAAGGTGTATAGAGGTTACTGGTTTTAATAATCATATCCTTATCCTTCTTTTATTCGAATCACCTGCCATTTCGCGATAGCTCTTATGGCAGTCCCAACTCCCGTGATAAAACCAATGCAGTCGCCCCAAATAATACGTGGTGTTCACCTAATGTGGAAAGACCGACTTTGGTTTTGCTGTTCGTATTTAACAAAAATCGTTGATTCAGCTCTTGGGATATCGTATCGCTAAAGCCTTCTCCAAATCTAACCATATCACCAGCCAACACTACCTGACGGATATCCAAAATGTTGGTTATATAGGACAAAGCTATCCCAATAGCACACGCCGAACGATTTACCATTTCAGTTATTGGTAAATTTCCCGCCAAATAAGCTAAACGAATATGTTCCATTGTGATCTGAGGTATGGTTACACCAACGGGAAGCCATGAATTATCTTTTTCAGCTAAGGAGCTTGCCCTTCTGAGCAATACGATTGAACCAGCTTCAGTTTCCAAACAGCCCTCTTGTCCGCATTCGCAAAGAATATGATTGTCTGCAACCTGAATATGCCCGATCTCTCCGGCGATAAAACGATCGCCAAAATGCAGTTTTCCATCCAAAAGAATTCCGGAGCCAACCCCTTCACCGGATTTTAAAACAACCAGATTCGGAACGTCAGCCCAGTCGCCAAATGTATATTCAGCAATCGCTGCGATATGGCCAGCATTAACGATATGAACCGGTAAGGAATAAACTTGTTCCAATTTGGATTTAAGCGGAAAGTTGCTCCACTGCAACCGAAGTGCCTTTAGAATCACACCTTGATCCACATCCACTAACCCAGGAGATCCAATCCCAATCCCCAAAATTGGAACTGTGCTATGGCTTTTTAATTCATCCAATACTTCTAACACACGTTGATATGCATCTTGACCTGTAAATGGTATACCACCCGCAGGAACATCATAAACCATTTCACCCCGCAAATTCATCAAAGCCCCAGTGAACCGGCGCTGCGAAAGATCAAGGCACATAATCAGGCGAGCATTTTTATTGAGGGAAAGTAAAACTGGAGGTTTTCCTCCCAACGATTCCCCTCGCCCCACCTCTTGAACCAAATTCTCTTCGATCAATGTATGGACAATTTCGGAAACCGTTGTCCGGGTTAAACCAGTGACCCGAGCCAAATCCGCACGTGAGATAGAATCTTGTTGATAAATGGTTTTTAACACCAACTGAATATTATGCTGTTTGGTAAATTGGCGTGTCGCTTTTTGCATGGAGTAAATCCAAAATAAAGAATAACTTTGTAAGTTTACTGTACTTACTTTAGTATATCGAATTCATAATACAAAGTCAATCATCAAAAAGCGGTAGATGACCTTACCGCTTTGTTATTTTTTATCCCTTTAAAACTCGCTGACAGTCAACACTGTTATATCATCCCGAAAGGCTTTCTGCCAAAAAGCTGTTGATTTTTCTCTACCCCTGTCGCTTGATTTTCTCCAATTCGGTTTGATCCGGCAAAAATATTTCCTCAATTGGTAGATCGAATAAAACTGCAAATTTAAAGGCTAAGGGCAAACTGGGGTCATACTTTCCGGTTTCAATTGCATTAATCGTTTGGCGGGAGACATCTAACCGGTCAGCTAATTCACCTTGTGACCAATTTTTCTCAGCCCGCAAGACTCTTAAACGGTTTTCCATTAGTATCTCCGCATTGTGATCAACTTACCAACCGCCATAAATAATGCCATGATGAGGGGTATAAATATCATTGGAATAGGTTCCAATCCTGCAAGTTCAATTATCCCTAGTGTGAAAAAGACCATCAACGATGAAAAAAACGCAAACGTAATACCCTGAGTCATGATCTTGGATTGCAGCTCATCAAGTGAGAAAATTGCGTCCAAAAACACAATCACAAGTCCAAATCCAGGAATTAGCGTAACAACTGCCAAAACCAAATTCCAGGGTGATGCTATTCCATTCTCCAGAAAAATGATCACCACGAAGATTGTAGCAATATAAACAAAGGTCATCACAAGAATGTTGCGGAATTTACCGGGTGCGAATTTCATAGGTGGCTTTTGAAGTTTTCCTGTTAAGCTTGCAATTAGAATACTCACAAACAAACCCACCAAAAAACCAACCACAATCCCCCATTCCCAATGCAGGAAACGCTTTACAAAAATACCAACTGCAACACCACCTGCGATGCCCAAACCGATCAATGATTGTGATCCTTTAACTTCTTTGTTATTCATTTTTTGCTCCTTAATCTGTAAAGCTTACTTTACAGATATTGTAAAGGAGTTTTTACAACCTGTCAAGCTTCATTTACAATTTAAAACCCAATTTTAAGTCCGATTTGCTGAGAACGTGCTTTTTATTCTCAGACCTTTGCAACGATGGAAATAGATAACAATGGATTGTTACTTTTCCTTTTCAGGATAGACACGCTCCATAAAATGTTGTATGATTTCGCCAGAGTTATCATGGATTCTAACAACTTATATCAAACCAATCATTGGATTTATAAAATCCCAATTTTAAAAAAACTTTGGCCAATCATGCCGCAGTGGCTGCACCAAATTGTTAAATTCGGCATCGTCGGGGGCATTAATACCAGTGTTGATTTGGGTATTTATTGGCTTTTAACCCGTTTTATCTTGGTGGATCCAGCCTTCGCTGTAATTGCTAAAGCAATTTCTTACACAGCTGGTGTAATTAATAGTTATTTTTGGAATAAAAACTTTACTTTTCGTTCAAAAGATAATTCATGGGCTGCTTTTATCTTGTTTTTTAGCATTAACTTAGTTGCCGTTGGAATTAACAGTGGAATAATGTGGTTAGGGTTACATATCTTCCACCAAGGAGAGTTAATCTCACTTTTAATGGCAACCGGAGTTACTTTGATTTGGAACTTCACTACCAGTAAATTTATCGTATTTAAAAAATAAGTTATGCAAAATCCTAAAAGATAAGATATATTGCTTCATTTCAATTTAATGTCATTTTTACTATTAATTTCGGCAAAATATATTCCCATGTAATCTTACGTGTTATACAATGATTTTATTCTAATATGATGGAGCATTGATATGGATTTAATTACTTGGGAAGACAAACTCTCTGTAAACATCCAAAGCATGGATCAGGAACACAAGCAACTTATTGGATTGATCAACGAGTTACATAACGCCATGCGGCAGGGTCAGGGAAAACTGGTACTCAGCTCAACACTGGAAAATCTAATCCGATATACCCAAACTCATTTCACTAATGAAGAAAAATTGATGCAGGAAATGGGATATCCTAACCTCAAAGAACATAAAAAAGAACATGCAGCACTTACCAAACAGGTTATTGATTTGCAAAATAGACACGAGCAAGGAGAACTTGTCTTAACCATAGAAATAATGCAGTTCTTAAAAAATTGGTTAACCCACCATATTTTAAATACAGATAAAAAATATGGTGAATTTGTCTAAAGAAAAATTTAAAAGAAGGGTTTTAGTTTTACTTAGATAATGTCATTGTTTTTTAACAACTATTATTTTATTAATACACAAATTCCCTTTTTACTATAACCAACAAAATTATAGTTTTTTAATCTTTTTTTGTTCTATAATTAGCTGCATGACAAATAAACCCAACCAGCTTGAACAATTCAGACCCTACATACCCATCCTGGTGTTTTTATTTGCGGTGCTGATGCGTTTTATACCTGGTGTACGAACGATTGATGATTCTTATATCACCTATCGGTATGCCCGCAATATACTTGCAGGAAATGGTTTTGTATACAATCCGGGTGAAGCCGTATTGGGCACTACCACCCCGCTTTATACTTTACTAATGGTGTTTTTGGGATTTTTTACAGGCGGTACCCATGCACCATTTCCAGTCCTAGCCTGGTTGGTAAACAGTTTGGCCGATGGATTTACCGCCATACTTTTGTGGCAAATTGGAAAAAAATTAAATCAAGAATTAGCAGGTTTATCCACGGCAATCATCTGGTGTGTGGCACAATACAGTATTACTTTTGCAATCGGCGGATTGGAAACCAGCCTATTTGTTTTACTCCTGACAGCCTGCTTTTATTGGTACCTTGAAGAAAAAGTCACTTTTGCAGCACTTTTAGGCGGGTTAGCGGTTTTAACCCGACCTGATGCAATCATCCTGGTTTTTCCCATCGCCCTGGATCATCTTTTACGGATCATTGGTGGAAAAGCTCGACTGCGCGGAAAGGACATTTTGGCATTAGGGGGGATCCCGTTGCTTTGGTTTGGTTTTGCCACTTTTTATTTTGGATCACCCATCCCCCATTCCATTCAAGCCAAAGTCAGTGCGTACCATCTGGAGGCGACTGAAGGATTAGTGCGACTAATTCAACACTACGCTACACCTTTTCAACAACAAAGCTGGTTGGGCACTATTCCAGCAATCTCCATTGGGATCATATTATATCCATTCTTGTTTTTAGTCGGTGCGCGAGCCTTAATAAGAACAAACAACCGCAGTTGGGTTTTGGTAATCTACCCCTGGTTGTATTTTTTAGTTTTTGCGGCTGCCAATCCCCTTATTTTTCGTTGGTACCTGACCCCTCCATTGCCTTTTTATTTTCTCGGTATCTTAACAGGAATCGCCATATTAATTCAACAGATTTTTCAGTCTAATAAAATGCAATCCAAAAAAACCTTACGGACATGGATTGTTGCACTTTTTGTGTTTATTTTACCTTTTGCCAGTTCATTAAGCGATTGGTCGTTACATCCTGATCACGGTCCTAACCGTCCTGCTCCTAATATGGCATGGTTTAAGCTTGAACTACTTTACCGTGAAGCTGCAGACCTGGTAACACCGTATCTAGACGAAACCACCGTTTTGGCAGCTGGCGATGTCGGTGTTTTGGGATATTACACGCCCGGTAAAATCTTAGATACCGTGGGTTTAAATTCCCCCGTTACTTTGGACTATTATCCGGTTAATCCGGATTTTTATGTAACCAACTACGCTATTGCCCCCGATTTAATCATTGAACAAAAACCGGATGCTGTCATACTTTTAGAGGTTTATGGACGATTGGGACTGTTGAAAGACGAGCGATTTTTGAATCAATATACTCTTTACCAAAAACTAGATACGGATATCTATGGTAGTGATGGTATGTTGATTTATCTACGTAAATAATTCTTAGATATATACAGTGGAAATTACGATCCAAACAACATGTTAAAAATTACGATTGCCAACACTGTAATTGACGCAAAAAACAAAGGCAGCAAAATCCAGTAGGCAAATAAAACCAAAGGATCTTCATGAGATTCCTTCTCTTTTTGATTCGGCTGACGTTTTATAATTTGCAATTCTTCAATAAACATTTCCGCAAAAGCATCGTGTTGTTTATTTTCTTCCACTTTTTTCATCCCTGTTCCCCTGCCTTATGAAATAACGTTAATCGTAATAAACCGATTATTATATCTTGGGATATAAATAATACCCGCCCCTTTTATTAAATAACTCCAATTCCCTTCAAGAATCTAATATTATTTTACATGATTTTTGAATCTACGGAAAAATTTTTAAGGTGCAGTTTGTGAGTTTTTTGATCATTGATACCGTATTCCATATATGGGGGAAAAACGGCCACAAGCCACAAACCCCTATATGTGGGTTGTCTTTTCGATTCATTCATAAATACAGGGGTTAAATTTACCTGGGCTTATTTAGATCTTTTTTTAAGATTGGACCTTTAAAATTATGGTCATAAGAAGGTTCCAATAGAGAATATCTTATAAAAAACAGGTTGAAAGCCGTTGCTCTTACACTTCAAGAATATTAATTAACCAGAAATCTCTTGTAGATATTTTTCACGGTTTGCCAAACGAGCAGTTTTCCCGCTTGAGGTTTTTACCATCCAACCCGGTTCCACAAGATAAACCTGACGCAGCGCAACTGCTGAACCCCGGTTCACGTGGTTCCTGATTTCTGTCATTATGCGATTATGCATTTCAGGATCAGTGGTATCCACCTCGGCAACAATGATCACATCTTCGGTACCTTTTTCTTCGTCAAAAATACCAAATGCGCTCACTCTTCCGGCGTGCACTCCATCAATTTCCATCGCCAATTTTTCTAAATCCTGCGGGTACACATTTTTTCCACCAACAATGATTAAGTCTTTTTTACGTCCTGTAATATAAAGATAACCATCCACCAGATAACCAAAATCACCTGTTAAATACCATTCCTGATCCAAAAAAGCCGAGCTGGTAACATCCGGACGGTGGTAATACTCAGTCAATTTACAGTTAGAGGAAACAGCTACTTCACCTACTTGCCGGTCGGCTAAAGTTTCACCATCAGAATTGACCACTTTTATTCGTACATTCGGAATCGGTAATCCACAGCTGACCATACGGATGGATGGTTTTCCTACCTCAGCTAGGCGTGCCAACCGTTCAACTTGTAAAGCCTCTCGATCGATTTCTTCAACAATCAACTCATCCAAAACCCCAGCCTGGGTAACGGCAAACACATTTTCAGCCATCGCATAACTAACCGCAAGGGCATCTTTCCGAAAACCATAGGGTGCAAACTTCTCATAAAAGGCAACATGGGCATCATCACGCACCGGTTCCGAGCAATTGATTACAGCCCGTAATGAGGAAAGATCTACCCCTTCAAGATGACGGTCACGAATTTTCTGGGCACAAAAATGGTAAGCAAAATTTGGCAACCAGCTTAAGGTTCCCTGATACTGCGATACCGCTTGCATTAGACGATATGGTGCACGCACCCACTCAAATGGGGACATTAACACCAGATGCAGCCCGGTTAACACCGGCATCAAAAAACCAGCAATTAAACCCATATCGTGGTACAGCGGCAGCCAGCTGACAACCACATCTGTCTGGCATAAATCAAGAGCCTGACTTAAGTTTTCAAGTTGATTAAAAACAGCTTGGTGGGAAAGTGCAACCCCTTTTTGCAAACCTGTTGTACCGGAAGAATGTTGCAATAAAACAATATCTTTGGGTTGACGCTGCATCCCGGATAAACTATCAAAATCCGGAACTTGAGCAGCTTCGGTTTGATCTGAAATAATCACTGTACGAACGGAATCCCCTTCTTTTAAAGCCATTCGAACTTCCGATTCAAATTCAGGATAGGTTACGATGGCAGATGGTTGAGTCACTTCAATCAGTGCAGCCAGATCTGCCCGGTATCGTTCAGGCAGCAGTTTTTCAGTCAGAAATGGCATGATGGATGGGATAGCACCATGAAGCACTGCCCCCCAAAACGCATAAATCAGATCTTCACCATGCTGTAAAATCAATACAACCACTTCTCCTGGTTGAATGCCTTCCTTTTGATATGTCGCTGCATAACCCGCCGCGCCTTCGATCAATTCTCGGTAGGAAATGGGGAGATCCTCTTGTTTGGCCTGCAAAAGGGTGATTATGGTTTGATTTGGATTTGTTTGATAAGCCTGTTTTAAAAATTGAGAAAAAGTTAACATACAAATTTATTGGCGGCTTTTGATGAGGGCTGCTAATTCTTCCAGGGTATCAAATGTTTCCGCATTTAATTCGGTATCATCAATCTGCACATCAAAATCATCTTCAACCATTAAGGAAAGGTCAACTAGAGAAAAAGAATCGATCAAACCGCTTGAGATTAATGGTTCGGTTGGTGAAATTTCTTTTCCGGGTTGTTTGATAATATCATCCGCAATGCGTTTGGCTAAATGTTGGATCATTTCCTGGCTCATATTGCCTCCTGAGGGTTATGTTCAAGTGGTTATTTTACCTTAAAATTCTCAGTTTTTTATTTCTCTTTTGCCAGACTTCCACTTTTTCGTCTGCAAACAGAGCCTTACTATTTATTTTAGTATGGTGACTAAGATTCCCGTTTCCGTAATCCCCTTAATCTCCGCTTATGAGTGCCAGCATTTCTCAAAACCCGAACAGAAATGTATTCTTCTTCTGGCAGGTCTAAAACCTCATCCATCTCATTCCATGATACAGTTTTTTGATGGACAATATCTCGAAAATGTTCTTTCATTCGCCTTTTACTTTTCCGCCTGTACTGTGTAAAACTAGCTTTTTCTTGATTGATTTTTCCTTCTTCAGTCCCAATTACATCTTCATACGGATGCTGTTTCTTGTAAACCTCATATTCTTGCTTAGTCATTTCATGTTTTTTCGTCATGGATAACTTCTCTCGGAATCAAAACTGTTTAAAGCATAGGATAATGAAATCAAGATCTGACTAAATCCGGCTTTTAGGTAAATTGTAGGTAGACTTTGGAATAATCATTTTTTAGTCTAATGACCAGGAAATTTCTTTTTATTATATGTATACAAAACGTGATTATTTCTGATCCCTCGCTAATTAGACTACGGCACCCATTTCAACGCAGATACAAATATAAAAGACTCATTTTTAATGGCAAGATTTTCCGTATAAACTTGATTGGCAGTTGAGGCAGCATTCTGACGAACCAATTCAATCCGATACCCTACCTCGTCCACATTGGTCGTCATCAGTGCAAGATGCTGGTCATCCGGACTCCAAGCTAATACCCCATTTAAACCTTCTATTGTGCTCAATTCCTGAGATTTCCAATCCGCACCAGAAAACAGGACCAAACGATTACCAAAGGTTTTACCGGAATAATCACTGCGTACCTGACCCAAAACGGCAACACGGGAACCACTGCCGGAAAATGAAAAAGCAGTTGGATAATCATCTCCGATATCCAATGTGTTTACCGATTCAAGTGCGGGCTGTGATAAAACTTGCAAGGAAATTTGATCCTGCTCTTGTACCAAAGCCAGTGCATACCCATTTTCACTTGAACCAAAATTTGGAAAACTAATCGTGTCAAAATGCTGGGAAATCTGTTGATTGAGACTGGAAACCCATATACCGCTGCCGCAGAAAGTTGCATCACCGCATATGCCTGCCTTCCAAACAACCTGTTCCAAATTTTCAGAAGGAAACAACATCAGCGGTTGGTGTGGTAACCCGGCTTGGGTTGCTTGCAGATCTTCACCCATCGCATCGGCAATCACAAGATAGTTCTCAGCCCCACCGTTTTCAACCCAAATTATATTTTCACCGTTCTCTGTCCAGATGGCTGTGATCCCTGGATTAACCACCAGTTTGTCGGTTAATAAGACTACCCCATCTCCTAACAATCCAGATAAATACAATTGATTGTCCTTGTTAACCAACAACCAACGCCCATCCGGCGAAACGGATTGTAAGCGGTACCCGGTTTCAAATACTTGAGTCAATTGTTCCGATAAAAAATTTAACAAATAAACTCCGGCACCCTGATAATTTTCCGCTTTTCGGGTCGATAACCCAAATATGATCTGCTCAGAACCACCAAAAGGGGTTGGACCAGAAGTTGGGGTTGGCCAGGCTGTTGGTGTGTTACGAGGAGTAGGAAATGCCGTTGGCGCCGCCTCTGAAGGTAATTCAGTTGGTGTGAATGTTGGCACATCTATAACTGTTGTTTGGGTGACGATAACGGGAACTTCTGTAGCCGTAGATTGATTCAAAACCGCAGTATTACCAGTGCATGCGGTTAACAAAACAGTTAAAATAAACAAAGATAAAAATCTATTCATTTACACTCTGCCATAAATTTTCGAGGGTCATCAAAGCGGTATAACTGCGGGTTGTCCAGGCTTCATAACTGATATGAAAACCATCGTTACGCTCCGCGTCCATCCCATGATTGGGTAAACTCTGAGCCGCCAACCAAAAATTCCACAACGGCAAATCATATTCATAGGCTAATTTTGCGGTTGTGTAATTTAAGGAATGATCTCCTTCTACATTATCTGCTTTGGTTGCCAATATTGGGACAACCCCATGTTCAATCAGATAATCCAAAATATCCCTCATATAGGCTTCATATCGTTCAGGTGTGCGTCCATCCCACCACACCTCCAGACTGATGAACGCAAAGGTGGGTTGGTAAATCCGCACTTCGCACTGGACGGGATTTTCACCCGGCAGACACACAGACGGGTCCGCCCACAGTGGGGAAAGGACTGCGGCAGCATTATAACCACCTTTTACACCCTGACCATCTCGATCGTACGAACCACTAAACCAATCGATAGTTGGCTGTAAATAGGCTGAATCTTCTTTTAACTTATACCAACCCGGTTTATCAAACAAACCCATAAAAGCGGCTTTTACACTATGACAATCCCCAATTTTGGAAAAATGATTGGGGTTATTTCCTAACTCCAATCCATGCTGGTAAATTTCATAAACCCGGCTTGTGGGCTCAGGTACTACCGGCCACTGTTTCCAATCTTCTGGTGGTAAACGAGGTTCCGTGGTTGGGATGTGGGTTTCCTGTGGGGTTGGTTGAATTTCAGACTGGCTCATTCCTTCAACGAATTGTTCAGTGGTCTGCGGTGTGTTTTTTATATCAATGTTGTCAACCTCTGAAGGTTCTGTCGCCAGACTGAATGTTGCCGTAGGTTTTATCGATTCCTGAGGATTTTGAGCAAATGGTGTGCATCCAGTAATAAGTATTAAAAAGACAACCCAAATGGTTGGTATTTTTTTCATTCAAATCTTCCTTTTATAAATGAACAACTTTCATTTTGTTCTTTGTAAAACTGTTCAATAAGAACAATCTCACCCTACAAATAAAAATTTTCTCTTGCCATATTATTACGCTAAATCCCCGTTTAATCAAATCTGATTAAAATATATTTCTGGATCAAACCGGTATTAATGAGTTTTATTTTTAACCCCCAAAATCCCCCTCTATCTGGTTTTTAAATAATTTTAAGTTAATTGAGAGTATTTTTAACTAATATTTTGGTGAAATCAACAATTTTTTCTTGAAATTGAAAAGTTTTATGTGTTTAGCTTTTTTATTAAACAAAATTTATTCTATACCATTATGCATATTAACCATTATGTACGCAGTTACAACGCCAGTATTTATTGAAAAACTACTACTTAGTAAGAACTGATTATTTTCCGATGCATTAGATAGTTTAAAAGAGTTCAAGATATGCTCTTGGATTGTTAATATTTCAGGCTGTTGGTATATTACCTTACCAGCCAATCCATTAACTAAAGTTCCAACACAAATATTTAATAGTACATTCCCTATTTCAACAACTGCACCCTGAAAACTTTCTTGATGGTCCAAAACGGTTGGATCTAATTCTCCAAGCATCACACTCAATGAATGAAATGTTTTTTGAGGAAATAACAAATAAGAAATTCCCGTGAACGAACCATCAAAGGGCATACTCACGACAGCTGATAATGGTGCAATCGTTGAATTGACCCATTCTTGCCAAGGCTTTATATCTGTGTAAACTGGTTCGATTTCAACCGATACCGGTTGTTCTAATAATTCTGCCAAAGCAAGACCTGCCTGGCTGCTGGCTTCTTTCATGTAAGTCATTAATTCAGGTAGATCCATATTATTTCCCCTACATAATTTTTGATTCATGGTAAAAGAGCTTTAACAGCATTCAATAATTCTTCAGCAATTACTGGCTTATTTAAAAAGCTGACTGCTCCTGAATTAAACAATTCTGCTTGGGTTTGAACTTGAATATCAGCAGAAACAATGATAACTTTAACATCCTTATTAAAAGCTCTGATTGCAGCTAGCGCTGTCTGACCAGTCATTTCCGGCATCAATAGATCCAATGTAATGATCTCTGGTTCAAATTCTTTAGCCATTTGAATCGCTTGTTCCCCGCTGGAAGCTTCTAAGATTTCAACATCTAAACTTGCCAACGATTTTTTAATCTTTGAGCGGGCAAATGATGAATCATCTACGATTAATATTTTTGGAATCATATTTTTATCTCCTTTATTCTATTCCTAATTTAAGTCGTAACTTACTACTTTATTTCTACCTGTATTTTTCGCTTTATATAAAGCTTTATCAGCCGCACTAATAATCTGCTCAGGTGTTTCAGCATGCTCAGGCGCACTTGCAACTCCTAATGATATTGTTACTTGCAAATTATTATTTTTAGAAAAACGATTTATTTCCACAGCTTGCCGCAACCGTTCAGCTACCAAATAAGCATCTATTGCGGAGGTTTGTGGAAGGATAACTGCAAATTCTTCTCCACCATATCGAGCTGGTATATCAATCATTCGTAAATTTTGATTTAAAATTATCGAAAGCTCTTTTAATACATCATCACCAACCAAGTGACCATAAGTATCATTAAAACGTTTAAAATGATCTATATCAAAGAAAATTAAACTGGTGGTTTGTTTATAGCGTAAGGTGCGCTGCATCTCTTCAGATAATCTTTTATCAAATCGTCTGCGGTTTGGAAGACCTGTCAGTCCATCTATATTTGCTAATGAAACTTGATGAGCAAATAAGCGTGCATTTTGTATGGCGATACCTGCACTGGCAGCAAAGGACACCAATGGGGCAATCCGTTCTTTTGTATAAAAACCTGCTTCAGCCTTATCTAATGAAATAAAACCTAACAAATTTCCACGTATGAAAATAGGTGTACCGCACCAAGATCTTACATGGGCTGCGTTTTTACTTGGCCGCCAGCGTGGCTCTTTTTGTACATCTAACACTGCCATAGGTGAATTTTTTAAAGTCATTTCCCGAACCAACGGCATATCAGCCATATCCCAAATAGAGTTTTCGATCGTTGTTGCTGTTCCATACTGGTCATAACCACGATGGCGTTTGACCTGAATTTTTTCTTTTTCAATTAAAAAAATTGATGCCGAATCATAAGGTGTGACGGTTGCAATTGCATCTAATAAACGATCCAAAACAAAATCTAATTTTAATTCAGAAGCGATGGAAATCGTTACTTCAGCTAGCGCTTCCGATAATTTTCTTTGGTTTTGTTCCTTTTCGTGAAGTTTGGCATTGTGTATTGCCTGAGCAGCACGGGCAGCAACCGTCTCTAATAAAAACAAATCATTCTGTCTGAATTTTCCAACCTGATTTGATTGGACATCCAAAACCCCAATCGGCACATCTTCCATTACCATTGGTACCGCCATTTCCGAACGATAATCAGGTAAATTTGTTTCATAATTTTTTTCATTTGCGGTATTAAAAACTAAGATGGGTTTTCTAAGACTTAAAACATTTTTCATCGTCTCCATCTGAGGATTATTTTCTCGTTTACCCTCAACCAAACATCTTCCATACGGTTTCAATTCCTCATCTTCAAATAAAAATAAACAAACCCGATCTGCTTCAAATAATGTAATGGCATGATTGGTAATTTCCTGTAAACATGAATCAAGGTCTAATGTAGCTAAAGCCTGATCAATTTCATGTAATACACTTAATTTACTTAATTCGAACTGGAGGTTTTGTTCAGTTATAACCCGTTCTGTAACGTCATTGATCATAACCATGGCGGCTATAAGATCATCCCCTTCGTGTAAGGGTGAAATCATTACCGATTGGGGCATATCGATGATACCCAGATTAGGATCATCAGGTGGTAATTTCAGGAAATATTTATGAATCCTATTTGACAATGTTAACGGCAAACCACTCATAAATACCAGTTCAAAAGCCTGATCCAGATTTCTGGATTTTATTTCCGGAAATATCTCGGGTAAATATTGTCCGAGAATGTCTTTATGATTTATGGCAACCCGATTCAACAGCCATTGGTTTAACCATAGAATTTGCAAATCCCGATTAACAACCAAAATCCCGGAATGAACCTTGTCTACAATCAGGTTTAAGTATTTTTGCAAATCTTCAACTCGCTCCAATTCAAAGGCGGAATTCATTCTTTACAATTCCTCCTTCAAAACTTTGAGCATTTCATTTAATGAATCGGTGCCTAAAATTAATGCAACATATCCGGTAACACTGGACCCCATAACATGAAATTCTGTACGCACAACCAAAGAATAGTAGTCGTCCTGCTTAACTAGGCTGGCAATCGTGACTGACACCGGGTCCAAAATTAAACGAGGTAATGAAAATCCTATTTTAAATCGTAATAAATTTCCAAAAGACCCAATATACGCATTTAATAATATGTTGCCAATCTCAAGCAAGGCTTCTCGATCTGATACGGTTAATCTACGTATGGTTCCATTACCACCACTTAACAAATCCACTAACATGGCAGAACTATCTTGATCCAGAATAAGAAGAACATCACCCTCAATTCGGCCATTAAAAGCTTGATGAACAACCATTGCGTTTTGCCGAACCAACTTACTCATGACGATATCAATTTCACTAAATGGATATAATTCCGCTTCTGGCGCTTCCAATAAAATCCGTTGACCAATTAAAATTGATAATGATGAAGCTGCTTTACCAAAACCAATATTAACGATTTCCGCTAAAGCATCTTTTAATTCGGATGAAATTTGCATAATTTATACCTTCAGTCTACTCTGGGTCTATTATACAAACGCCAAAGCTTTTTACCATAAAAACCAGGTGAATTTTATGGTTACCAAGTTTATTTGAATTAATAATTTGGGGGTTATTAATATATCCTTTCGATTAAATCTAATTACAAAAAAGTTGCAGCCTAAAAATAATAAGGAATAAACAGGCTGCAACTTAAGCGTTTCGTATTTTATAGGAATGATTAAATTTTTACAACTTTCACATCCTAGACCATTTGATTACATTAGAACCAAAAATCCAGCTATTTCAGCTCGGTTAATAAATCATCCGTAATTTCCGAGATCCGTTCAACATTATTAAGATATATAAAATGCGTGCCATCCAATATCTCGTATTTTGCTTGTTCACCAATCCGTTCAAGATGTTTTTGTTGATATTCTTGGGGTGTCATGTTAATTTTCTTCATCTGCGGATTTGGTGTTTCGTAGGTTTGTCGTGATATCACCTTAAAATATGGAGTGGTAGTAGGAAATGGCAAATCCATGGTTTGTTTAATAAATTCCGCTGAGTTAGAAATTTGTGCCAAAACCGTATCATTCATTGTAAAACCTGCAAAAGTAACCATATCACTGATCTCTTTCTCCGTATACCCATAACCAAGCAAGGATTTTTTGTTTGTCGCTAATGCCCCAATCACGGAAGAAGCACCTGTAGCTTGCTGGATTTTCGCCACCGAAAGCAGGGATTTTACAAAAGCAGGCATCTCTTCATAAAATGCCGAAGATGTGCCATCAAGGGAGATTATGGCTTCTACTTCTTGCGGATATTTTGCAGCATAATATTCACTGAAAACACTGGAAATCGAATGCGGCATCAAGATATAAGGGGCTTTAAAACCCGCCTGATTAAGCGCAATTCTAATTTCTTCGACATAATTCTCACTTGTTCGCGGCCTGGAGGTTCCGCTGGAAAAACCAACACCAAAATATTCAACACAAACAACAGTATATTTTTCGCTGAGTTTTCGCATCAACGGCGAGAATTCTGCTGATGGGAGGGCAACACCCATACCGGGAAGTAAAACGATTGTTTTTTCACCATCGCCCATCGAATAAACGTGCATTTGGCCATCATCAACCTTAACTAAGGTACCATACGGTTCGATTTGTTCCAATTTATTTTTATAATATGTACCATGTAATACAGCACCTATGGTTATTAATACTGCAATTGCAGCTGCAAAAATCCCGAATACAAGCATAATCTTTTTTCCTATCATAACTTGAGGTTTGTTTTGTTTTGTTTTATTTTTTGTAATCATTTTATTTTCCTTCATTCTTCAACAACAGGGGAATTTATAATCGAAATATCTCGCGCTCTTCTTCCATCACTTGCTTCAAAATTGTATTTAATTAATAACCCCTGCAGCTCCGCCAAAAATTGATCAAATTCAGCGTCATTCATCATCAGGATTGTATTGTTAAAAAAATACTTATCTTTGCCAGGATTCGGATTTTCTCCGTTGAAATAGTTATGAAATCTAACGTAACGCTCTATCAAAAAAGTCAGCGCATTCTGAGCAGCATTTTTAATCGTGTTATGTTTTTTGATTTCTCCTACATTTAAAGCAAGTGTTCTTTCCAAACTTCCACGAACCCTTTTTTCTGATACGACTTGCAAAATATGGTTGTTCAACAAAATCTTGATGTGCCGGTACATCGTGGTTCGAGGCACATCTGGATTTCTCTCACAAAGTTCTGTGGTGGTCATACTTTGTCTTGTGGCAAGCTCCTGGATGATCCTCAGCCGGATCGGATTTAACATAACTAAATTTATATCTTTCATAACAGTACTCCTTCTTTAGTTCCAAAAATGATTATAATTCCATTTTTGGAACAAGTAAAGGAAAAAACATATAATTTAAACGAAAACCCCACGGGTTATAAAATCCATGAGGTTGATTACAATTAAAGATGGGGGGTAATTTACCCAATATCAATTAAAGTCTAATTATTTACCCCGGACCAAACGGCATCCAAAACCTGCAAAGCCGTCAGATTACGAACTGGCCAGGCATTTTGCATTACCAATGGATCATCAAACCGGTTGGATGCCCAGGTAAGATGAACGCCATCATCTTGTAATCCCCCATCGGGTAAATCTTTTACAGCCAGCCAAAAATTCCATACAGGTAGATCATATTCCACAGCCAGGCGGGCAATCGTCTGATTGATGACGTGGTCACCTTCCACGTTGTCGGCTTTGGTCGCTAGAATGGGCACAACACCTTCTTTTATTAATCCATCCAAAATAAGACGGTAATTGGCCTCAAATTTTTCAGGCTGCCATACATCATTTGAACCGAGGGTAACCAAAGCGAAACTAGGCTGCATCAGGCGAATTTCACATGTCAGCGGCGTTTCATTGGATTCACAAACTTCACGGTCCGCCCAAAAGGGTGATAATACAGATGCAGCGTTAAATCCGGCTTTGGCGGCTACGCTCAAGCGGCTGTATGAACCTTGAAACTCACTTATGACGGCTGTCAGGTATTGATTTTCCTCGCCCAGGATGTAGTTATCCGATTCAAAGTCAGCTAAAAACCAGGTCGAATACGTTTCACAATCGCCGATTTTTATAAAGGCATTCCCTTGTTTGCCCAAATCCAACCCGCGTTGGTATATTTCCTTGGCGGTATCCGTTACATTCGGCACAACCGGCCAGGACTGCCAATCATCGGGATTAAGTTTCTCGATTGGAGGTAATTTCTTCTGTGTTACTGTTGGCAAAATTGTATTTTCTGATTCAACCGTCAACACCAAGGTCGGTGTTGCAGGAATTTTATCGGTAGCAGCAACTGTTGGTTGTTTCCTGGTTGGCTCCACGATTGTTGTTGGTGAAACCGAATCGGTTGGTGAAACCACGCAACCTGTTAATAAAATCAGCAAAAAGCCAATTAAAACAAATTGTTTCAATTTATTTTTCCTTTTGCAAACCGGACCAAACTGCATCCAAAGCCTGTAAAGCAGTCAGGTTTCGCATTGGCCATGCAGAACGCAAATTAAGTGGATCACTAAAATCGTTCAAGCCATGTGTAATATGGAAGCCATCTTTTTCAACCCCATGCCGTGGTAGTGGCTGTACTGCTAGCCAAAAATTCCACAAAGGCAAATCATATTCGTATGCCACTCGCGTGATGGCTTTATTAATCGAATGGTCTCCTTCTTGATTATCAGCCTTGGTAGACAAAATCGGGACTGCTCCATAACTAATCACCAGGTCCACCATTTGGCGAAGATACCCTTCGTATTTTGAAGTATCTGTATTCCACCAGGTTTCCATACTGATCAGAACCACAGAAGGACGATTGACACGCAACTCACATTCAACTGGTGATTCGTTATCACCACATAATTCTTTATTATTAAACCAGGGATTAAATACTGAGGCTACATTAAAGCCACCTTTTACCGCAATACTATCTCGAGACCAGGAACCTTGATAATGGTCAATTGTGCTTTGTAAATACTCATAATCCTCTCCCAAAGTATATGCATTGGGATCATCATATAAAGCCAAAAAATAGGTATTTATGTTTTGGCAGTCCCCAATCTTTGAGAAACGATCCGGGTGAGTACCACTTAACAAACCCTGTTCATAAATTTCACGAGCACGATCACTGACCTCCGGTAGGATAGGAAAATTCTGCCAATCATCCTCTCCCAATGGGGGTCTGGTTTCCATTGTAGGTTCGACATTTTTTACTGCGGTTGGCGTTTCTGAAAGCGGGACAGGATCTGTCGTGGCAGCCGTTTGTTCTGGTTTCAGTTCTTCTGGAAAGGTTGTCGTTTCTAAAGCAGGTTGATTAATTTCAACGTCAGGAACAATTGTATTTTGAACCGTTTCCTTTAGTGGTGATTGGGTTGGATTTACATCTGCCGTCACTACAGGAGTACAGGCAGAGAGGATCATTCCCGCAAATAACAATAATAAGAGAATTCTGCGGATTTGATTTGGCAAAAGGACCTCCAAAAATTTACAAATAATTTAATCTTATTAAACCACAATTTTTCAATTCATTTCTTAGAAGAAAATTAAAGAGATGTTCAATCATTGAGCCTAGCTCAACTTTATTTTCCTTCGTGTGCTTGACCAAATTCGTGGTTTTTAAGTTCTATCGACAATACCAGAACACCAAAAGGTAGTTCTTTTAAAGTGCACGGTGTTTACCAGTTAGGTGTTGAATTTTGATTCCAACCACAGTGGTATGTTCAAACCCTTTTTGAATGTATGCTTCGCCTTCATCAGGATACCCTGATGCATACTTTTGGGCTAACAATTTCAGCGCTGATAATTTTTCTTGACGATCCGTTATGATGGAGGCTTCGCCAAACACAATCACACTTTCAAAACAGGTGCTGAACTGGTTGGGTAGAACTTGCGTATCACCTACGACACAAAAAGAGACCTGTTTTTGGTTTTGAATATTATCCAATTTATGCCCGGTTTGAGCACTATGAAAATAAATTTTTTCTGTTGTATTTGCAAAACTAACCGGCACACCATAAGGCTGCCCATCTTCATCTACTGTAGAAAGAACGCCGTATTCAGCACGAGTTAACAAATCCAGGGTCTCTTTTTCCGGCATTAACCGCTCTTTACGGCGCATTGAACGTTTTTTCAAAACGCACCTCTCAGGGGGAGAAAATTGTCACCTCGTAAGTAAAATCACGATAGACCCCATCGATTTTAACATGACGTACGTTAACCCGGTAGACTTCATCCCCGGAAGGAACCGGCCAGGCTGATGAACTGGATAAACCCATCGGAATCCAAACCAGCGTATTTTCACCATACCCATTCTGAACTTGTTCCAACGCGATTTGGTTAATAGCAGTGCCATTTTTGGTCATGCTGACTGAAGCGGAACTAAAATCCGCCTTTGCATAGGAAAAGGACCAACGCGGATAAACAATTGGGTAGGGCACATAACCAGGCGGGGGCCAGGCAACGAAAGCATGCCGGGTTTCAGGGCGGGGTTCCCACATATGAGAATCAAATACGACCAATGCATTTGATGAGGAATGACCGGATGTATACGGCATATCACCTGTGCCCATTTCCTGCGTCTGTGGGTAAAGAATCCAGCGTCTATGACCAACCGCACCGTTGTTAGAACCATAATCACGCATATACATAATAATTGCGCTGCGTCCATATCCACCTAAAGCCAGATTCGCACTGGAAGCACCACTGTATGCAAGAGAAGAATAACAGGTCCAGTTATCAGGCGGGGTATGGTCAAGAGAATTATTCGCGCTCATCACCAAAGCCGCTGCCTGGGCTTTTTGATTGTAACTTTCATTAAAAGTAATGATACCTGGAACACCAGCCATCTCCCTGAAAAAATTGATCCGTTCAAGAATCGATTCTTTAAATTGAGCACTGGTGCTGCCAGCGTTACAGGAAGAGATTGAACCTGTCCACGCAATATCCGGGTTGTTTTGATTGGCATAATGTTGATTATAAAAATCCAGAACACTCTGACGGTTATCTGTTGACACAACCTGATTGGTCGTAATGCGTGTCGTCAGGGGTAAATAGACACGGTAAGGAGCATCGAAAACGACAATATCGGGCTTCTCCAAAAGCTCGCTTTCTGTTTGCTGCGGCATTACCGGAGGAGGACCTAATACAGGATCGTCAGCAAATACAGGCTGAATCGATGAACCAATCAGCAACAGTATAAAAACAATCAGGTAAACCAATGGTTTTTTGATTAAATATCTTTTCATTTACGAGCAGTATAACAGGGGTCAGTGTAAAAATAGTTTCTACCAACAAAATTGAAAACCCCCTAGCCTATTAAATTTTAGTTTGTAGAGTAACCCAAAGATTTGTGTTCGGTTTGGTTCAATATCATCTCACAGCTATTCACATCATATAAACTAATCATCACTATTTTACTTATATTCCTTTATAATGAACAAACTTTTTATTCTTGGAGGACATATTCATGCCAGGTTTTACCCCTGGTCGGCGATGGCAGCCGGCATATTATCCCTACCATAAAGAATCACTGTTTGACCGAACTTTAGAAACCGTAGAACGCGCCATTAAAGGGCTATTGTTTGGCTGCCGGATGTGCGGAAATTGCTTGTTACAAGAAACAGCCTTTATCTGTCCAATGGAGTGCCCTAAAGGGCTCCGTAATGGTCCCTGCGGTGGATCAACCGCCGAACATTGTTATGTGGATCCATCCCGACCCTGTATATGGTATAAGATTTACGAACGATCTGAAAAAATGGGACGAACCGAAAAATTAATGGAGGTTTTACCACCACTGGATTGGGATATGGTCGGGACAGATTCCTGGAAGGGCCTGTTTTTACACATGCAGGAAAATGGTGGAATCAAGGCTATTTTTGAACGATTGCGTTTACCTGGTGATGAACGAGCTGATGCCTGGGAGAAATTTTTTTATGATTTGCGCCAACCTGATTGGTGGCAGGGAGATGATCAACCTCATCCAGCACCAGCCCATAAACCTGTTTCAGTTTTGGAAGAGAAACTAACCAATGGTGAGTTTGTGGTAACAGCAGAGGTAGCTCCCCCCATTGCTGCTGAAACTGAACATTTAATAAAAAAATTGGAAGCTCTGCGAGAAGTGCTTGACGCCGTTAACTTTACGGATAATCCCTCCGCTACCCCACGTATGTCTTCTTTTGCAAGCTCTTTATTGGCTCTACAAGTCGGTTTGGAGCCAGTTATGCAAATCGCTGCCCGGGAACGCACCCGGATGGGTATTCAGGCTGAAATACTGGGGGCTGCCGCTCTTGGTATCCGCAACGTATTATGTATCACCGGGGATCATGCCAGTATGGGTCCTTCTCCACATGGACGTTTGGATATCTTAGATCTAGATTCCGTACAAATGATCTGGATGTTACGACGTATGCGTGACGAAAACCATTTTTTGGATGGACGTGAGATTAAATCTGCCCCGCAACTCTTTCTGGGCGCAGCCGGATCTCCTTTTGCATCTGAAACACGCTTTCAGGCTGTACGAGAAAAGAAAAAATCAAATGCCGGTGCCCAGTTTTTCCAAACCAACCTGATTTATGACCCTAGACGTTTTCAGGATTACCTGGAAGCATTGGATAAACAGGGTGTATTGGAACAATCCTATCTTTTGGCTGGCGTAGCACCCATCCGCAGTTATAAAGCTGCCAAAATGATGCAGAACATTCCCGGCATTGAAATTCCTGACTCCCTTGTCACCCGAATGGAAAAAGCCACGGATGGTAAGGAAGAAGGCATCCAAATATGTCTCGAAATAGTGGAACAGGTAAAGAATTTACCCGGTGTGAATGGAATACATTTTATGGCAATGGGCTGGGAATCGATTATTCCCAGATTAGTACGTGACAGTGGTTTGGCACCACAATAGAATTTAACTTTAAGAACTACCCCACAGCAAGCGATACCGCCGCCGCAATCGGAACCATTTAATCTCCAATCCTCAGTTTTTGAGTCACGATCAAAATGGGTGAATTTTTGCTTGTTTAAAATACTAATATCTCTTCTCAAACAAACATCCTCTATAGCAAGACAAAATTTACAGAACAAAAACTGGGGAGTATAATTTTTTTGTTCCAAAGATCATTGCAAAAACCGAGGTATTTATGTATCGTAGAATTTCTTTGCTGGTACCCACTATTTTTTTGTGTTTTGTGTTAGTCAACAGCTCAATTCAGGCTTATCACGATTCCAATCCGGATTTATCCTATACGATCCAATTAAAAACAAACTCATTTGATCCCATATCGGAAGAAATGTCCACCGACCAAAATAAGGAAGTTTTGCTTGAAGGTGAAACACTTTATTTGGTTCAATTTAATGGACCTATTGACGAAGCATGGAAAATGGAAATATCCAGCTTTGGCGTAAAATTTTATGATTATATTCCAAATTTCACCTTTATCACACGAATGAACTCGTCAATGGTAAATCAAACGCGGGCGCTTGATTATGTTCGTTGGGTTGGAGAATACCAACCCCAGTACCGGCTTTCTTCCGAATTAACAGCAAGCCAAAAATCGGACGAAGAAATTCAGGACATTATTGTGCAAACATTACCGGATGCTGATTTAATGGCTATCGCTGAACAAATCCAGAGTTGGGGAGGAATAGTAAAAAGCCAGACTCAAAATGACTTCTACGGGTTTATAACCGCAAGCCTGCCTTCCGCCAAACAAATCGAATTAGCCAAATTGAATGATGTGCTTTATATTGAGCCCCAGTTCCCCGTAGAATTCACAAATGACGTGGGCGGAACTGTCATCATGGAAGTTGGTGAAGTAAGAAATCAACTAAATCTTTTTGGTGAAGGACAAATTGTTGCCGTGGCAGATTCCGGGTTGGATACGGGCAATCTCGCTACCTTACACCCGGATGTTTTTGGCCGTCTACTCAACGGATTCGGTTTGGGCCGTCCAGGAGACTGGTCTGATCCCAACGGACACGGTACCCATGTTGCCGGCTCTGTATTAGGAAACGGTGTCATGTCTGGCAGCAACCCCGCAGCCCATAATTACAACAATAGTTACGCCGGCAGTGCCCCTGAAGCCCAGCTCATTATGCAAAGCGTTATGGATTCAGGCGGCAGTTTAGGAGGTATCCCTGATGACCGGGGTGATTTGATGCGTGACGCCTACCAACTAGGTGCGCGGATTCATACGAATTCCTGGGGGGGACCTACCGGAGGAATTTATTACCCGGAGTACGGGGGATACATAACAAGCAGCCAGCAAATTGACGCTGCAGCCTGGGAAATGAAAGATATGGTGATTCTCTTCTCAGCTGGCAATGACGGAACCGATGCCAATGCCAACGGTGTCGTTGATCTTGATTCAATAGGTCAACCCGGAACAGCCAAAAACTGTATCACTGTCGGGGCGACCGAAAACTCCCGTCCAAGCTTTGCAATTACCTGGGGTGCTGCTTGGCCCAGCGATTTTAGTGTACAGCCAATCTACTGGGACAGGGTCGCTAGTAATAGAATCGGTATGGCAGCCTTCTCCAGCCGTGGACCAACAGATGATGGACGCATCAAACCGGATGTGGTCGCACCAGGCACGGCAATCATTTCAATGCGTAGTAGTCTCGCGGAAGGCACTGGTTGGGGCACACTCAGTTACCATGGATTGACAAATGCAGGTAGTACCTTAGATCAACGCTATTTATTCCTGGGCGGCACCAGCATGTCGACTCCATTAGTCGCCGGTGCAGCCGCCTTAGTGCGTGAATGGCTGATTGACTACAAACATTTCCTTAACCCCAGCAGCGCATTGGTCAAAGCACTCTTGGTGCATGGTGCAGAGGATATCTCCCCCGGTGAATACGGCAGTGTGAGTGCTTATCAACAAATCCCTAATATTACTCCCAACAACGTGAGCGGCTGGGGCAGGGTGAATGTTGCAGACAGCTTGATTCAAGATAGCGGCCAACAAATGCGCATTGATGATTACACAGCAGGGCTGGTTACTGGACAGAGCATTAGTTATAACATCACCGTTGGCCAAGTTTCCAACGATGAGACAGCAAATCAAGGCAATATACCCAGTTTTGAGGTAACCCCATCAGCTTCTTCACAAGAAAAGGGAATTTCTAGCAAGAGTGTAACAGAGCAACTTCTGCTTAATCCATCCTTTGAATCAGAAACGGGATGGACGTTAGGCCGACAAACTCATTATTCAAGCACTGAAAAACATAGCGGGAGCAAATCCATGTTTATGGATGGAACTAATGATGCTGAATTTTATCAAGTTGTTAGTGTTCCAGAAAATGCTACCTCACTTGAATTAAAATTCTTTTGGTTAACAAAATACTATGAAGATGGGAATCATTACTTGCTTGCTCGAGTAACATCTGTGGATCGAACCCATACTTACCTTAGTAGTTCTCTCAATAGCTCTTCTAGTTTTTGGCAGCAAAAAACGATGGTTTTTAATTCTGACTTATTAGCAGAAGTGCGTGGAAAAGAGATCGCAATTGAGTTCTCTGCGATTGACAACATTTATACAATGTGGTTTCCTACCTATTATATTGACGATGTTGAACTCAATGTCACTACACCAAACGGCATTCCTACAGCGGTACCCACACCAACCCGTACACCGACTCTTGTCCCTAGCCCAACAAGTACCCCCTTGCCCCTCTCTAATGAGCCGCTGCGTGCTACCCTGGTTTGGACGGATTATCCCGGTTCAACAACCGCTACAAAGGCACTTGTTAACGATCTTGACCTGGTCGTGACCGCCCCCAATGGAACAAAATATTATGGCAACAGTGGTGTTTATTCTAGCAATAGTTCTTGTCTCAGCAATGGACATGACCGCTGTAATAACACCGAGACAGTCTTTATTCCCAATGCAGTCCAAGGACAGTACACCATTACTGTTACCGGTTACAATGTGCCGCAAGGCGGGCAGCAGCCCTATGCCATCATTATCAGTGCTGGTTTACCTACATTTACAGGTGAGAATGCTGTTTATCTGCCGTTATTGCAGCGATAATTTAAGAATTTGTTAAATACAAAGGGACAGAAATAGAGGCTAATAAACCTAGTTATTTTTGTCCCTTTATATGAATACATATGATTTTTTCATTCTGCCGACCGGCCTGTGTTTTAAGAACGCATAACACCTTTTGACTTTTTTAATTTAAGGCAATAATCGTAGTGATACTGGAGTTTCAAAAATTTTTTCAATGGAAAACAATCCTTACACCGTTATTGTAAATTGTTTTCCGTTTTTAGGAATTCACTTTATAATAGGTCCATTAATCGATTGATTCTTTAAAAAATTATCACTATTTTTTCTTCCATAAAACCCTATGTTTTTTTCTTCTTTTCAAAGAATTGGTTTTTGTTGGGGAAACAGTTAATCTACACGAAATTTCAGGCATTTTCTATGGATCAAAAGAAAAAAATCACCGTTGTATATTATTTAGCCTTCATTGCATTGGGTTTAATTACTGGCATGTTAGGCCCCAGCCTGCCCACCTTTGCTAAAAACACAGGAACAACTTTTTCCCAATTAAGTACCCTTTTTATTTTCAGTAGTCTTGGATTTATGTCCGGTGCTTTTATTGCGGGCACTTTGCTGAAAAAATTTGACGGACATAAGGTGATTGCCGTTGTTTTGGTCTTGTTAGCAATTGGGGTTGCAAGCCTGCCCTTGCTGCAAAATTTATGGTTATTGATACTCATTCTTTTTTTACTTGGAATCTGCCAGGCCCATTTGGATGTTGGCGAAAACACCTTAATCATGTGGTTACACGGAAATCAGGTTGCGCCTTATATGAACGGGCTGCATTTCTTTTTTGGATTGGGCTCTTTTATTGCCCCACTGTTGATTGCCCAATCACTGCGGGTCAACGAAAACCTCAATTTTGCTTTTTGGATTATGTCAGCTGTCATTCTTATACCCGTATTGTTTTTACTGCGTTTTTCTCCCCCCACCCTGGAAACCAGCCCACGAAGTAAAACTGCTCTATCTGAAAAAACACCGATTGCTTTGATTGTTTTTTTGTTGTTATTTTTTCTGGGATATGTCGGTGCTGAAATGACTTTAGGCAACTGGCTGTTCACCTATGCTACCAAAGTCAGTACCATGGACGCGGAACAAGCCGCTTACCTTACATCCATTTTTTGGGGCGTCTTTACATTTTCCCGTTTGGCAGCGGTTTTTATCTCTAAAAAATTATCCACCACTATTATGTTAACAGGTAACCTGGTAGGAGGCGCTGTAACACTCATTTTGTTGATCCTGTTTGTAAATCAACCTACTTTTTTATGGATCGGCTCTGTACTGCACGCCTTATTTATTGCCTCAACTTTTCCAACTGCAATGAACCTGGCCGAACAAATTGGTGCTGTTTCCAGCCGGGTAACCAGCCTGATTTTTATTGTCGCCAGTTTAGGCGGTATGATCTCCCCCTGGATTGCCGGTCAGTGGATCGAATCAGCCACTCCGGTCATTATCATTTGGATCGTATTAGCTAATTTTATGATTTCGATTGTAATGTTTGGATCAATTATTGTGTTTCAACAGCGACGAAAACAAAAAAAACCTCCACTTACTGAAGCTCCTCTGACTGGAAACCTAAATCGGTGATATGATTTTTTAATATCCGTACGAATGTTTTACTTGAGAACTTTTTTTATATCTATTTGAAAGAATGTTATATGACTACAAGAAACGAACTTCCTATTATTTATGTTCAGGGAAATCACCTTGAAATCGGGCAGCAGATTGGGGAATCTATGCGCCCTCAGATCCAACACAGTGTTGAAAATGCAAAAATACTGCTCCAAAAAGCCTACGATCAACTTCAACTAACATGGGATGGGGCAAGCATACAAGCCCGTAAATATATGCTGTTTGCTGAAGAACACCTCCCTCAATATGTAGAAGAATTACATGGCATCTCAGAAGGCGCTGGTGTAGACTATAACGATATTTGCATCGTAAACGCTATGGAAGGTGTAACCAGTGATGCTTTGCATCTTACAAAATGCAGCAGTATTGCCGTAAATCAGAGTCGGACCGCCAATGGAAATGTATTGGTTGCTCACAATGAAGATTGGACACCGGAAGATGAATCGGATGTATACCTGGTTCACGCTAAACCTGAGAAAGAACCTCCATTTTTGGCCATGTCCTATGGCGGCTTATTACCCAACATTGGCTTTAATGCGCACGGCATTGCTCAGGCCTGTGATTCGGTGTACCCGGAAGATGGACGGATTGGCATCCCTCGTATTCTGTATTCCAGAGCCGTTTTGGCTGCCAAAACCCCAGCCGATGCGATCCGCTCGATCCTGGTTCCTCAGCGAGCCGCTGGCTATAATCACCTCATCGTGCACGAAAGCGGCGAGTTATACAATATCGAAGTTTCTGCTCGCCAATTCGGCATGATTTATGGGGAAGATGGCTACCTGGTACATACCAATTTTTATCTTGATCCTGTGATGCGCAGCATTGAAAATGAACCGGATGAATTAATCAGTGCCCGGGTGCGATATTACCGTGCTCTAAGACTCCTGAAACAAACCAGCAAACATACCGTTAAAACACTTCAGGAAATCCAAAAGGATCATGTTAATTACCCGGATTCGATCTGCAACCACGGCATTGATAAAAATGTACTTAACAGCGAAAAAACGATCATGGCGATGGTAATTGACCTCACCACCCACCAGATGCACGCTACCTGGGGTTCACCTTGTAAGAATAACTACACCACATACCAGCTGAATGCCTAAGAAAAAAGACTGATTCATAAAGTTAAGTGAACCCAAGTTAGAAAGACAAAAAAGAGCTTTAGTAAGCGAAGAAGACAGACATCGGATTTGATCCGGTGTCTGTCTTGTTTTTGGTTAAAAAATTAATAGGAGATAAAAAAGTTCACATAAAATATTTAGATCTAAAAAAATAGACCGATACTATGTAAAGGAGGTCTTATGCAAATATCTTCTTCATCTTTATTTAACCCTACCAATCCAACGATCTCCAAAACAACTGCTGAATCGTTAAATAAAACCGCCAATACGGAAAAAGAAAACTTACATACACAAGACGCTCTTTCCGGTGTGACATCTTTTGCGATGTCAATGCAAATCAGCGAATTAAACTTTTCTCAAAATGAAACCAATCTTGTTTATCGAAAAGATAACAGTCTTGCATTACATGCAACCAGTTCAACCAATATTAACTTAAAAACCGAGTTATTTACATTCGATATTACCTTGAGTGCTGAATCATTGGGGTTAAACAAAAATATGTTTGCAGACCCATTAAAACCTATCACTCTCAACTTACAATATACCCAATCCGAATTAGCTGTTTCTCAAAAAATCAGTATTAAGAAAGTGCAGACCTTACGTACCCCGCAAGAAATTATTCAAGATTTGGTGGAAGGATTAACAGAAGCACTTCAGGACCCCGAAAATAAATCAATTATGTACCACCTGGACGAAGAAGCAATAGCATCTTTGGTACAGAGTGATTCTAAGATGGCAAAACTTTTTAGTGAATTGGTGATGATTATGAACGCGATCAATTTAATGAAAAAACAAAATCAACCCAGTCACGATTACATCATCTATCTGAGTGGAAAAGGAAATCCATACTTGGAGGTGAAAGAAGAAACACAAGCGGAAGCTTACCAGAAAGAATATAAGATCAATATCACCATCCTTCCACCACAGGCTGATGCCACCTCGCCCTCAGAAACTTTGGCTGAGAAGACAGAAAATAAATAGGCCTTTGCTAATGGTTTAATACCTATTACCAATCATTCTGATTTCGTTATTCAGCATTCGTTGTTGAAGCCTGGGTATTTGTTTTTCTTTTTTCGATTTGACGGGTTGCGCGGAAATCGGGCAAAATACGAATGAGGTAGGATAAGCTAAAAACAACGGCATACAACACAGCAAATCTTCCCAATCCGCGAAATAAAAACCAGGGCAGAATCAGCAGCACACCCAAAAATGAAGCGATTTGAACCTGTCGAAAGATAAAATAAAATACAGCTGTTCCAACAAAACTGATCGGGATGGCTGTCCATTCAATCACAAACAAAGCTCCATAAATCGGAGAATGTCCATATCCACCCTGAAATTTATAATAAATCGGCCAGTTGTGCCCTACCACGCCACCTGCAGCTGCAAAATAGTAAGCTGGTGAATCCGGAAAAAAATAATGAAGCGCCGCCACCGGCACGACCATTTTAAGCATATCCAGTAAACTCACCAAAATGCCGTATTTTGGTCCCAATTTTAACCGCACACTGGTGGCACTGATTCCGTTCATTTCTAATTTTTCGTCCGTTCCTTCCAATGGTGCATCCGTTCTTTCGAGATTGGTATCCGGTGAAACGATTTTTGTAATTATCCGAGCGAATGAAACGGATCCAATCAAATAACCCATCAAAAGAACAAACCCATTAAGTAAAATAAAATTCAACATCATTCTCCTTCGTTTATCCCATCATGGATGATGATATTTCCCGTATACCCATCTACGGTCACCTCAACCCCATCCGATAAAAGCGTGACACCTTCCACTGAGACGATGGCGGGAATTCCATATTCCCGCGCAATGATTGAACTGTGTGATAACAAACCACCTGCTTCCGCTAATACAGCACCAGCAATGGCAAACAACGGAGTCCAGCTTACGTCGGAATAAGGAACAACCAATACACACCCTGGTTCAACTTTATAAAAATCGGAATGCTGTAAGACCACCCGCACTACTCCACGGTGAATTCCCCGAGAAGCAGCTATTCCTTTTAATGAGGAGGAAACATCTTTGATAATTTCAGGTTCAGAATTCCCATAAATAATTGGAGGTGGAACTAAATTACGAAAGTCGTCATACTGCTGCTTTCGTTGTTTAACAATGGATTGAAGTGCGGTAGTGGAATCTTCTTGGATTGCTGCGGTTATCTCTGCATGCTCCAGATAAAATATATCTTCCTGTTCTGCCAACCACCCGCTCTGGCAAAAAGCTTTGCCAATTTGCAAATATAACTTCCTGAACAAGCCAATGCCAAATGTAAATAAAGCACTGATTTCCTCACGTCGGCAGCTCCAATATACAGCCTGTTTTAAAACAAACGTGTTAAATTGGACTTCTTGATCAAAACCCGGTTTGTTTATCTCTTTTTTTACAATCGGTTTTTCCACCATACTTTTTATGAGATTCATAACAACTTCTGGTCTTTCTGCCCATGAAGGATATGAAAAATCGTTGCCGCTGTCACTAAAATGACCAAATTGTTTCATAAACTCGTTAAATGCTTCCTGAAATTCTTTGACTGGTCTTGATCGGTTCCCATTTTTACTAAGAATATCCTGGCGGTCATTTGTGTCCATCACCTGGATCATCTTGCCGAGTTTTTGTAGATGAGGAATCGGATCATATCGTTCGCGATCTTGCCAATGCTCAAGCCAATTAATTTTTTTGTAATCAATGTTTTTACCAGCCAACTGCCGTTTAGCCAACTGGTGAAACAAACGCATCAGCAGCGGAGTGATAATATTGAAATAAGCTGTTTTTTGATTTAATGAATATAAATCTTCCAACAGAACCAAAACGGCACTTGGGTTTTTAACCAATAAAGCTTGTTTTTGAATCGTTTCATAAGACATGCGGGCTGTACACAAATAAGATTCTACTTTACGATGAAAACGTAACTTCTCCAACATAAAAAAGATCAACCTTGGTAGGGTTCGTAGCGCTTTTAGAGATGGACGAAAACTTGGTCCCAGACCACTTTCCGCTTCAAAACCCATCAATTTTTCCAATGCGTTATCCGGCAGTCCAATTTGTTTAAAAACGGAACCGAGCAATCCCATATTAAAATATGCCCTGCCATAAAACCGACGTGCCAAACGATAAGGATCTAATTGATTTTTCCCAATCAACTCCGTTAACAGCCAAACCCAAGCCCCATTCACCAACGGGACATTCACCGACCATACCAAGGGTTTGATCAAACCAGGTAAAAATTCTTTCGGGATGTGATTTGCAAAAATATCAATCTCTTGATGAACCGTGATTCGACGTATTTGGAGCCAAATCAGGTCAGCCTCAGAAAATGCCCATTCAGCATCAATCGAATGACCGCGTTTTTTACTTATATCTTGGGTTTGTTTTACAATTTCCAGAACCTGTTCTTCCAGCATTTGTGGGTTTTGTGGGTTTTGTGGTTTTTCTAACCATTTTCCCCATTTCCATACCCAGCGTTCTGGTGTTACTCCCTCTTGAACAATTTTTACGCCGCTACCCGCTACCGCTTCAATAATTATTTCATCCATGCCTGTTACCGGGTTACAACTAAATACGACGCCGGCGAAAACGGCTGACACCATTTCTTGAAGGATAACACCCATTTTTACTTGCTTGTTTTCACCAACCCTGTGATCCTGGTAAAGTGAGACGTTATCCATTTGCGATGAAACCCAGACGTCAACAATCGCTTTCAAGACAGCTTCTTCCCCTTCTAAATCTAACATGGATAAAAATTGTCCAGCAAAAGACTGTGTAACAGAATCTTCTACATTGGCAGAAGATCGCACCGCATAACGCTGGTCTGGTTTTATCACATCATGTAAAGCCCCCAAAAATACCGGTGGAAATTCTCCCCCATTCTTAAGAACTTCTTTTTGAAGATCCCAAGGAATGAAATAAGTTTTAGGAATATGAAAACCTTTTTTACTAAGCCAGTGAATATTTTTTGCTTTTTCACCAACTTGTTTAGGAAAACGAGAGCCTTGTAATGGAAAAATAAATGAATTAGTCATGAGTTTCCAGGTGAAACACAGAACGATCTATTAGATTTATTTTCGTTTATTCGGAAAAATGATAGGTATTTTAAAAAGTATAACAAAATCGACTTAAAACATAAACAATTAAAACTTGACCTTGATTTTAATTCGATTTAATATTACTATTATTATCAGAATTATCTTGTTTATTGGAGAATTAATGGCATTTGACAAATTTGGACGAAATATTCATTATTTACGTATCAGCCTGACAGATCACTGCAATCTGCGCTGTTTGTACTGCATGCCAGAGGATATGACATTTCGACCAAATGCAGACCTGATGCAAGATGAAGAAGTGCTTACTTTGGTCAAACTGTTCACTGAACTCGGGTTTGACAAATTTCGCTTAACCGGCGGTGAGCCGACTGTACGTGCCAATATTGTAGAAATTGTACGCCAGATTGCCCAAACTCCTGGCGTAAACTCCTTATCGATGACAACCAACGGTGTCCTTTTGGGGAAACTTGCCGAACCGCTGAAACAGGCTGGTTTACAAAGGGTGAATATCAGCCTCGATACGCTTGACCCCATCCGATTTAACAGCCTTACCCGTTGGGGAAAGTTAGACCAGGTTTGGGATGGTATTTTAGAATCCGAAAAAGCAGGCTTAACACCAATTAAGATCAACGTGGTAGTGGTACGCGGCCATAATGATCAGGATGTGCCCGATATGGCACGCCTTAGTTATGAACATCCATGGCAAATCCGCTTTATTGAAATGATGCCGTTTGGTGGGAATTCGGATTTTCAACAGAAACAGGTCGTCAGTGATGCGGAGTTGTTGGAACTGATTCAAACCAATTTGGATGATCCCCGACTATTGGATAATGGTCAATTGGATGGAGAAGCACGAATCTATCAATTGCCCGGAGCAAAAGGAACCATCGGATTTATTTCTTCCGTAACAAACCCATTTTGTGCCGCATGCACCCGCGCCCGCTTAACATCGGATGGCAAATTACGTCTGTGTTTATTAAAAGAAAAAGAAGTAGACTTACTTACCCCCTTACGAGCTGGGGCTTCTCTGGAAGATTTAAAACAAGTTATCAAAGATGGTATCTGGGAAAAACCCTGGGGGCATGATCTTTCAAAAGGAAAATTTGCCACAAACCGTACTATGAGCGAAATTGGTGGTTAACCACCTCCTCAAAATATATATCCTAATATATACCTTCATATAGCGGATGATACATTTTATTATTTTATCCTTTTTGTTAACATTAAAATGCAAGATATTAAATTGCAGAATTAGAATTTAAAACATATTCAAGGAGGAAAATAATGAAATTTATAAATGGTGCTGAAGTATTCTCTTCAGGTAATGAAAAACTTGGTAATATTGAACGTGTTGTACTTCATCCAGAAACGAATGAAGTAAGTCATTTAGTAGTAAGTAAGGGCTTTATCTTTAAGACTGATAAAGTGATCCCCATTGAATGGGTCGACAAAGCCAGTGAGGATAAAGTTATCTTAAAAAAGAGCGAAACCGCTTATGAAGACTTACCCGATTTTGAAGAAAGCCTATTTCTGCCGATTGACTGGACACAACCTAAACGCCAATATGTTCGCTCAGCTTATTGGTATCCGAGTTACCCCTTCTGGGGGCGAACAGGTACTGCGTTTGTTCAGTATCCAGCACATTATGTCACTCAAAAGATGCGTAACATACCCGCAGACAGTGTTGCCTTAGAAGAAGGAGCCAAAGTCTACAGCCGAGATGAAGAGGACCTGGGTGATGTGGAAGAGGTGTTAGTAAATGAAGAACACCATACCGCAACGCATATTATCGTCAGCAGTGGCTTATTGGATAAAACCCAAAAAATGATTCCAACTTTCTGGATCAAATCGGTTAATGAAGATGGTTTGTATCTTTCTATCGATGAAGAATTATATGAAAATCTGCCGGAATATCAACCAGCAGACGCATAAAAGATAGTGCCCCTTCCCGATAAAATGGGAAGGGGATTTTTTATTATGGGCATGGATTATCCGGTGCAAACCATTGCAAAGCATATTCTCCGATTCTTTGAGGATCATATCCAATTTCTTTCATCATCCATAAACAACCTGGATCATCTCTGATGGCCCCAATCTGAAGTACATTTTTGGTAGACCATGCACAATTTGCATTATTGATCCCAACGTTATAATAAAATAGCGGTGTTTCTTCCCCAGGAGAAATCGTGCGATTCACCCAACGATCATTCGGTGGATTCACCCGATCTGTTTCTGAATAATAATAAAATAACGAAATATCTTGGGTTAACTCTTGTGAGACCAGTAAATTACTTGAACAAATATAGGAACAATCCGAATTTGTCAATCTCATTATTGTTGGTTCTTCATAAAGATAGCTCAAGTAAGGTGTCATATCACATTCCTGTAAGGTTAATTTTTCACTGGTTACAGGGTTGTCTTCAGGTTGTTCTGGATATTCTGTTCTGATGATATTAACCCATTCAAAACCAGCCCAAACATAATCTCCACCACCCAAATCCTCTTCAATCAAAAACCCGTAAAAATTATCACCTTCATACAAAGGTAAACGAACCGAATCAGGTAGAGCTGCTTGTTTAAACAAACGAACCGACCCATCCGATTCGTGCGTAAAAACACTCAACCGAGCCGGGAAAGAAAGATTTGGATGAAAAATATCAACCAAAACATTACGGGTTTGGTAGGTTTGGTTCAAATCTACTGCTGGTTGTTCTTCTCCATAATCGTTTTTATCGATTACCTTAAAATTAAGAACTGGAAAAGGATCGGTTGAAAATTGGCCATTCAGCACTTCATTCCACAAGTTACCCAATATTGGCCAACTGATAGCATCCTTTTTTGGCAAAAAGAAAATATTTTGATAAGTGTTAACACCGCCACCTACTCTGGATGAAGTAATATAAGGATCAAACGTGTGGTTCTGCAAATCAAAATGTAAAATTTGGTTCGTAGAAAGCGGCAAATTTGGATCTGAAACATAAAGATCACTTCCAACCTTCTTATAAACAATCAAGGCATGCCCACTCGATTCATTTGTAATTGCTACCAATTGAGGCTTTCCTGTTAAAAGCATGAGATAAGAAATGGTGAAGTAGGTTCTAAACGGTTGATTATTTTGCAATTGAATCCAATAATTAATCGTTTGTGGGCCGCCGTGTTTATATTCAAGTTGTGCCAATGCGGTTAATTTGTAAACCAAAACATCATCTTGCCAAAAATCAGGAGTCGCACCCAGGATGCCGTTATAGCCATCAAAAGATTCATACAAAGGTTCACCTGTTTTTTGATCGTTAAAATACAATGCTGCCAGACTTTGCCCAGCACATTCTCCTGTTTTTGTAACTGAGGAACCAGCGTTTGAAAAACGAAAATTATCCCTTCCTTGCATGAAAGAAGTTTCAAAATCTTGTGTTAAAGCTATTTCAGAAACCATCGAAACGATAAAAGCAGAAAAATGATTGGTTATAAATGAAATGGAATGATCGTCTTCGCCTGTAACAATAACTGCTTCCAATTCGCCTGTTTCAAGATCAACATGAAATGGTATAGCAAAAAAACCTTCTGGTACATCAACAGGAATTGTTAAAGTTAAGTAATCCAATGGCTGAATATCAATCAAATCAACCTCAATTAAGGGAGAAATGGGAATAAAATTTTCACCCCATGGATGTCCATTTACAGATTGGTAGGAAATCCGAATTGGTGTTGAATTCAAAAAAGCCTTTTCAGGAACATCCAATTGAAATCCATTCATATCACCATCTGTTTGATTAATATCAATGGTGCCTCCCTTTGCATCAATTGTCCCGTTAAATACTTCAATTTGGTCACCCAAAACAAATTTATCTGTACCCTTAGTTTGACTTCTTTCCTGTTTTGAAATGGGCAAGTTACAACTTATTGTTATTAACAAGATCATAATAGAAAATAACATCGTCCGAGAACGAAAAGTTGATGAGATTAACCTAATTATCATTGTGTTCCATCCCCAACATTTGTTACAAAAAAGACTTAAGTAATTGTATAAATTATAACTTAATTGATACATTAATATAATAATACCGCCATTAAAATTTTGGCGATATTATTATATTTTAGTTATAAATGCAATCGATAAAATTTCTCAAAAAATCTTAGTCGAGAATTAAGTGGTCTCTTTCACGGCTAAATTCAACAATTTCAAAACTTCCAGAAAATTCAGTTTTAGAATCAAAACCTACAAACACATCATATTTTCCAGCTTCGACAGTATAACGCATATGCGCATCATAAAACCCTAACTCTTTTGGATTTATGGTGAATTGGATTTGTTTTTCTTCGCCACCTGATAATGGAATTTTTTCAAAACCTACCAATTGTCTCACTGGTCTAGAAATCGAGGCAACTTGATCACGCAGATAGATTTGGACGACGGCTTTACCTGCGATTTCACTCTCATTTTTTACATCGACCAATACCGTTAATGCTTCATTTTGTGAAATAGTTGGGTTTTTAATCTCTATATTTGTAATGGCAAATGTTGAATAACTTAACCCATAACCAAAGGGGTATAAGGGATAATTCGATTCGTCCAAATATTTTGATTTGTGTTCTCGGTTAAATTGAATGGTGCCGGTCGCCTCCAAAGGACGTCCTGTACGATTATGGGCATAATAAACTGGAAGTTGACCCTCGGTTCTTGGAAAAGATATCGGTAATTTACCGCTTGGATTTACTTTCCCAAGTAATGAATCGGCAAGAGCGGCTCCCGCCATACTACCACCATGCCAGGGAACGATCACAGCATCAGCTTTTGTAACATAATCCGTTAGGATCAAAGGACGTCCACTCACAAGGACAAATACCGTCGGGACACCAGATGAATGTGCTAAATCAAGCAATTTAGCCTGCACACCAGGCAAAGTCAGATGTGCTCGGCTGTGTGCTTCGCCACTCATTTCATCTGTTTCTCCTAAAACACAGATACAAAGGTCAGCCTCCCCAAGACCTGCTGTAACCTCATCAGCTGAAATTTCTGTTCCATCCACATCACAACCCATAATATAGTTAATCGTCGCACCGGTAAAAGACTCTTGGATCGCTTCCAAAATGGTTTGGGTTCGCTCTGGTTCCCCTTCACAAGACCAACAGCCCAATATGGATTTGGCATCATTTGCTAATGGGCCAAGAACAAGCACACGAAGTCCATCAGGTTTGATCGGTAAAATTTTGTTCTCATTTTTTAATAAAACAATGGATTCATCAGCCAAAGTTTTTGTTATGTTCAAGTGTTCATCACTCAGAACACATTCCATAAACAGATCTTTGTCACCATAAGGTTTCTCAAACAAACCCAAATCACGTTTGAGGATTAATATCCTGCGAACAGCTTCATCCAACCACTGTTCGGAAACCAAACCAAGATCAATCAATTTGCTTAAATGAAACGGATAGGCATTGCCCATCATGTCCATATCAACCTGCGCTTTATAAGCCAAAAAAGCCGCTTCAGCCAGATTACTGGCAACCCCATGATGGATCAATTCTCCAATGGCATCAAAATCACTGACAACAACACCATCAAAACCCCATTCTTTTCGTAACAGATCAACCAACAACCAGGTGTTCGCAGTAGCTGGGATGCTGTTTAAATCATGGAAGGCCGTCATCAGTGTTTTTGCACCTTCATCCAAAGCTTCTTTAAATGGAGGAAGATAAACATCTCTTAACATCCGTTCCGACATGTCAACAGAGTTATAATCCTTCCCACCAATGGCTGCTCCATAGGCGGCATAATGTTTTACACAAGCTGCCATTTGCCTTCCGGGCAAGATGTCTTGCGCTTGGTAGGCTCGCACACGTGCTTTTGCAATACAACTGCCAAGAAATGTATCTTCACCACTGCCCTCTGCAACTCTACCCCACCGCGGATCTCTAGAAATATCCACCATTGGTGCAAAATTCCAGTGAGTCCCTTCGGCCAACGCTTCTTTTGTCACCATTCGTTCCGCTTCTTCAATTAATGCTAAATTCCAACTACAAGCCTGGGCTAATGGAATCGGCAAAATTGTTTTATATCCATGAATTACATCATTTCCAAAGATTAAAGGAATCCCTAACCGCGATTCATTAACCGCAATCGATTGCAATTCATTTACCTGATCTACATCTCGGATTGATAATAATGAACCCAACTTCCCTTCTCGGATCATTTCTTTAATATCATAGTTCCAAGATAAATCAGCTTGGACCAATTGACCGATTTTTTCATCTCTTGACATTTGTTGTAACAACTTTTCGATATCAATCTTACCCAACATATTCAAAAAATATTTTGTCATATTTTCACCATTTTTATAAATCCATAAAATTCGTACTTGACTTAAGTTAATTTATACCATAAAATAACCTATAAATAAAGAGGTTGTCGATTTTTTCCATAATAACCTTACCCCAACCCAATTTATCAATAGTTTTTTGGAGGATCCTAATGAAAAAAGCGCTGTCTTTGCTGGCCGTTATCATGATATTGTCATTGATTTTAACAGCCTGCACCCCTACCCCGAATAGCCCACAGGCTAATGAACCCAATTCTGAAGCAGCTCCTGTTGAAGAACCAGTTGCTAACGAGCCAGTATCAGAAGAAGTCCAGACCATTCGTGTGATGACCTTTTTTGCATACGATAATCCGGAAGTGGAAAAAGAAGTCGTTGCTCAATTTGAGGCGGCACACCCAAACATTAAAGTTGAGCTTGAACTGGTACCCTTTGTTGACATCTTTACAAAATACAAAACATTAAGTGCCGGTGGTTCCGCACCGGATGTCATTTCCATGAATTTTGAAAACCTGCGTCAATTTGCAACCCTAGGCGCACTGGAACCATTAGGTGACTATATCGCAAAAGATTCATATGATATGAGCACCTATTATGAAAATACAAATGAAATGCATAACGTCGATGGTACCCAATTTGGTTTACCGGCCACTTTCTCGAATTGGGTGCTGTATTACAACAAAACGATGTTTGATGAAAAGGGCATTGAATACCCAAGCGCCAGTTGGGACTGGGCAAAAATGGTTGAAGAAGGACAAAAATTTGTCTCCGATGATGACGGTGATGGCATTGTTGACACATACGGTTACGGCCTTGCCTGGTGGCCAATGTACTTGTTTATGTACGACACCAATGTGCTCACCCCGGATAATGCCAGCTGTGCCTTAACCTCCCCAGGTGCTTTACAAGCAATTGAAAATTATGTGAAAGCCCAAAACGAAGACGGCATTACCGCCAATAAAGAAGCACAAACTGCGATGGGTGATTGGGACCGCTTTGTAGCCGGTAAATTAGCCATGTTCCCCTCCGGTCCTTGGGCATTAAAACCCTTCAATGACTCCATTACCACCTTTGAATGGGATGTAACCCATCATCCAATCGGAACCCAACAAGGCACCTTCCTCTATTCAAACTCTTATGCCATTTCCTCCGGTTCTAAAAACAAAGATGCAGCCTGGGAATTCTTAAAATTCGCAACCGGCCCCGAAGGTTCATTGATTCGGCAAAAAGGAAATTTTGAAATCTCCGCTGTCAAAGAAATTGCTGAAGGTGAATTCATTAAATCCCTCGAAGGGCAATATCCCGCTCACCCTGAAGTTTTCATGGAAGCAACCTCCTACGGACAAAAATTACCGGATCATGCTCGATTGAGTGAGATATTGGATACAATTCAAGCAGAATTAGATCTGGCAGTTTTAGGCGATAAAAGTGTAGAACAAGCCATGACCGATGCTTGCGTTGCCGTTGATAGTTTACTTTCCGAGTAAAGTCGATCATATAAAAGAGGTGGGATTAACTCCCACCTCTTTTTCTCAAACGGAGAATCAGTATGGTATCAAATAAATTAAAGAAAAAATATTATTGGAAAGATGCCATTTGGGGGTATCTCTTCATTTTACCAAGTATGTTATTGGTACTCACCTTTGTTTTCATTCCGGTCATTTCTTCGTTTGGCATTAGTTTAACCCAATGGAATATTTTTGGCAGTCCAGAGTTTTTAGGTTTTGCAAATTATCAAAAGATTTTCAGTAATCAATTAGCCTTGTTTACTTATAAAAACACATTTATTTTTTCTTTCATCAGTATTCCGATTACCATTTTTTTGTCATTATTATTATCCATTGCATTAAATCAAAAAATCAAGGGAATATCCTTTTACCGCACCAGTTATTATTTGCCCGTTATTTCGGCATCCGTTGCGGTGAGTCTCGTCTTTTTATGGATCTTTGATACAAACTATGGATTATTAAATCGCACTTTATCCATTTTTGGTATTGATCCGATTGGCTGGTTAACGAACCCTAAAGTAGCCTTATATTCCGTTATCCTGGTTTCGATCTGGCGAGGTCTGGGATTTAATATGATCATTTTCCTTGCAGCCATCCAAGATATTCCCCGCTATTTATATGATGCCGCAAATATAGATGGGGCGGATAAAAAACAAACCTTCTTTAATATTACATTACCCCTTGTTTCTCCCGCTATCTTTTTTACATTTATCACCGGAATCATTGGTTCTTTCCAAAGTTTTGACCTGATTTACAGCATGACTCAAGGCGGACCTGCGCGGGCAACCTATTTAATTGGTTTCTTAATCTGGAAAGAAGCCTTTGATTACCTTCATATGGGTTATGGTGCAGCCCTTTCCTTTATATTATTTCTGATCATTTTAGTCTTCACTTTAATCCAATGGTTCTTTAGAAAAAAATGGGTGTATGGAGAAGAGGTATAACCATGTTAAAACAATTCTCATTTCGCAAAATTTCTGCTCACCTGGTTTTGTTATTTGGTGCTGTCTTTATGGTTACACCATTTATTTGGAGTATCACCACCTCTTTAAAACCGCTGGAAAATGTGTTTAATACGCCACCATTTCAAATCACGTTTCCATTAAATTTTGATGCGTATATAACCATACTCGGAAAAATTAATTTTGGTTTGTTTACCATGAACACGTTTAAGATCGCAGTATTAATCACGGTTGGACAACTAATAACATGTTCAATGGCCGGTTATGCCTTTGCCCGAATTAAATTCCCAGGGCGAGATTTTTTGTTTATTTTATTCCTGATCACCATGATGGTTCCTGCCACGGTTACGATGATTCCAAACTTTATTTTAATGAGTAAGTTCGGATGGGTTAATACCCATACAGGGTTGATCATCCCTGCCCTGGCAAGTGCATTTGGCACTTTTTTAATGCGCCAATTTTTTCTGTCTTTTCCAAGCGATTTGGAAGATGCAGCAAAATTGGATGGGTGCAATCCATTTGCATTTTACTGGCGCATTCTCTTGCCAAACTCAAAACCAATTATGGCAACCTTAGGTGTCATGACGTTTCAATGGGTATGGAATGATTTTCAGTGGCCGTTAATCATGATTAATTCGGAATCAAAACGTACTTTACAAGTCGGTTTGTCATACCTCTTAAACGAAAATTATATTGATTGGCCGGTTTTAATGGCTGGTTCGGTAGTCACGATTTTACCTGTAATTATTTTGTTCTTTTTTGCTCAAAAGAATTTTGTGGAAAGCATCAAACTCAGTGGATTAAAAGGTTAATTTATGCAACGCTTAAAAGTAATCAACAATGAAATTGTAAATTCCCTTGGAGAAATTATAAAATTAAGGGGGGTATGTGTCGGCGGATGGATGAACATGGAACATTTTTTAAATGGTTACCCGGGTTCTGAAGCCAGCCTACGTTATCAGTTCCAGGAAAAAATAGGTAAAGAAAAAACAGAGTTATTTTTTGACCATTGGTTAGATCATTTATTTAATGAAAAAGATGTAATTTTTTTAAAAAATACTGGTTTTAATGTTATTCGAATTCCTTTAAATTACCGTCATTTTGAATCAGACCAAAATCCATTTGTTTATTTAGAAAAAGGTTTTGAACGGTTAGATCAAATAATATCTGCCTGTGAAAAACATGGAATTTATGTTATTTTGGATTTACATTCCGTTCAAGGCTGGCAAAATGGAGATTGGCATGCAGATAACAGCAGCCGCCATGCACTATTTTGGACTGATAAAATTTCACAAGATCGTTATTATGCATTATGGCAAGAGATGGCGAAACGTTATCGCTTATCAAATACGATTGCTGGTTACAATCTTATCAACGAACCCATCTCAAATGCTCCTTATGGGAGATTCGGATCGGTAGAAGAATATCAGCCAAACTGGAAATTATTAAATTCAATTTACGAAAAATCTGTCAATACCATTCGAAAAATCGACCCGGATCACATCATCTTTCTCGAAGGAGATTATTATTCAACCATGTTTGATGGATTGGAACCTCCCTTCGCAGACAATTTGGTGTACAGCAGTCATAACTATGTTCCGGCAATGACATCCGGAAAACCCTATCCGGGAATGATTGATGGGTGTTTTTGGGACAAGGAAAAAATTCGTGATCAATTGATTAATAGTTCAGGATTTAAATTTTCACAAAAATATAATGTGCCTTTGTGGGTTGGAGAATTTGGTGGTGGAATAACCTACCCTTCCGAAACAATGTATTGGCAACTGAATGCATTAAATGATCATTTATCAATTTTTCATGATTATGGAATCCATTGGACTTTTTGGGCATATAAAGATATTGGGGCAATGAGTGTTGTCCAAACCAAGCCTGATTCAGCATATAATAAAATTATAGAACCCGTCATTACTGCAAAAAATCGCTTATGTCCCGATTTTGGATGGTTATCTGGTTTTCCTAGACCAATTAATCAAGCGCTTGAAACAATTGAAAAAGAGATTTTGGATGTTCTTCCGGAATTGAATCAGAATGCAAACCGGATGTTCTTTCGACAGGCTGCTATGTCTACCTATACCGCGGATTTATTACAAGAAGTTTTTATCAATCAGTTTATCCAACTTTCCAATGAGGCTTTAAAAGAAGTCTTTGAAAGTTTTTCGATTGATAATTGTATTGTTCGCCAGGAAGAGGTTGATATTTTCACAAAATGGTTGTAAGAAAAAATTCTTAAAAAAAGACCGCTTAAAAATTAATCTAAGCGGTCTTTTTATTTAAAAATCAATTTCTTTGTTTCAGCCGGTTTCCGCCAATAACCATTAAATCTTCTTGATTAACATTCTCAAAGAAGTCAATAAGTGCCATCGCGGCAGAACCCATTGGTATTGCTTCCGCACCCAGGTTAGAAACACAAATATCCACCAACTCATAAGATTGAGCCAGGGCGTACTTTTTCACAACATTTTTTATCAGATCAAGGTCTGCCTCACCGTACAATATACCCAACCACCCGCCAAGAATGATACGTTCAGGATTTTCGATATTGATCAGATTGGCAATACCAGCCCCAAGATATTGAATCGAATTTTGGATAATTTTTCTTTCTTTACTATCCGGATTAGAATAATTTGAAAATATTTTTTTCATTAATTCCCGGTTTTCTAATCTGGGTTGTGGTTCATCTTTTGTCCTGCCAAATTCCTCAAAAATATGGTTCGCTCCAATAAAAGCCTCAAAACAACCTTTACTACCACAACGGCAAACTGGCCCATCAATTGATAAAGTCATATGACCGATTTCACCAGCACTATTGGAACCACCACGAAGTAATAGGTCATTATGAACAATCGCCCCACCAACACCTGCACCAATTAATAAAACGGCAAATTCATCGACACCCTGACCTTGACCAAACAACAATTCTGCCACACTCAATGCTTTTGCACCATTATCAATATAGATCGGAATCGCAATTTTCCTTCTTAATAATTCGGACAAGTTGATATTATTCCAACCCCAACTCGGAGAAAATATCGAAATACCAGATTCTGGGTCGACAATCCCAGGTAAACCCAATCCGATCCCTAAGATATCTGTTTCTTTTAAATTCGCAGACCTCAGAACCTGCCCAATGGAGTCCGCTACCAGATCAATAAGATGTTCTGGTGAGAGATCTAGCTCAAGGTCATTAATGGCATATTGAGTTGTTTTTGAAAAATAAATATCAAACAATTCTGTTTGGATATGCGATTCACCAATCTCAACCCCAATAAAATATCCCAGATCCGGATTTACTTTTAATAAAACACTTGGCCTTCCACCAGAAGATTCAACATTCCCCTCTTCGACTAAAACTCCATTCTCAAGCAAATCTGTAACAATATTGGTTACCGTCGCTGGTGATAATTTCGTTACACGGCTGACATCTAACCGTGTAACCGGTCCATTAAAATAAAATTCTTTGAGAATGAGACTGCGATTAAGTTTTCGCACATCTTTTACTGTTGTCGTTTTCATCCCTCACCTACTTAATTTTATACTTATTTTACTACTTAATTTAATTATACCTTAAAATCAAAAAAATCCACCTATTGAAGTGGACTTTTTAGATTTTAAGGGCGAAGTAGGCTGAGGAAATTTCTCAAACTATTAGAGATGGCCAAAACTCCATTTGCTTGATTCGACGGAAGATCAAGATAACGTAACGTTGCCAGAATTTCACGAATATTTTGCATCATTTCCGGGGTCAGGATATCAATTTGTGGTTTAGAAGCGGCGATGACTGGGCTGCTGCGTGTCAGGAGGGATATCAGAATCACACCAACAGTTATGGCCCATTGAGCGAATACAACCAGGCCGTAAGGATTCACCAGAGTTTGCGGTAATCGCTGCCACACCGGAACATGCCTTTTTATTTGATTCTGTTTACTCAACTTTTGATATAAATCCGCATAATTGTTTATTGTCAAATTTTGATCATGGCGTTGAACAAGTTCAAGGCTGTATTTACCCATTTGTGACCAACGATAATTCAAGTTAATGAGTTGATCCATTCTTTTGCCCAAATCTTGTGGATTTCTCGGAGTGAACAAGAATCCATTTTTACCTGGATGAACCATCTCAGGCAGTGCCATCGCATTGGCAGCAATAATCGGTTTACCACAAGCCATCGCTTCCAAAGTGGCAATACTTAATGATTCAACATCTCCAGGCATCACAAAAACATCACATGCTGCATACAAGGCAGGCAGTTTTTCACGTTCTACCTTTCCTAAAAATTTAACTCTATCCTTCAAACCTAGTTGTTTGGCTAATGAAACTATCGATTCTTCTGCTGCACCACTACCAGCTACAACCAAGTCCACATCCGGATTAATCGTATTTGCTAACCCTTTTAATAATACATCAACCCGTTTTTCTTCATCGATACGTCCTACATACAAAAAATGTTTTTTATTTTCGGTCAAACCAAATTGGTGTCTAGCCAACGCTGCGTCAAGAGTCAATGCTTGGTTAAAATTGTTCAGGCGCACTCCACAAGAGATTGGTTTTACCGGTACATGTAAACCATGCTTCTCCAACATAGAGACAGAAGCACGAGAGGGCACCGTTACTTTATCCGCTTGATTTAAGAAGCTGACAATCCATCCCCAAAGAATGGGAACTGCAACCTTCATCATAAAAGGATCATGTTCGGAAAGGTACGGAGCCCAAATGGCGGGACCTGTATGGTGGGTAGCTACAACCGGAATTCCCCGCCTATGAGCCTCTTTTAAAACCATCTGGCTGAGTGGAGCGGGGTCTTGGAGGTGAACCACATCCGGTCTTTGTTCTTCAAAAACCCGCTTTACGATTTTTCCATAACGCCAAGAGATAAAAAACTCCTTGTGAATAAACCGCAGATCAATGGTTGGGGTGGGTTCGATAAGCACGCCATTTTTCACTTCACTCTCGGTTCGATTGATGCCCGGAACAAGAACGGTCACCTGGTGCCCCTCACCAGCCAAACCTTCCGCCAAACTGGCCGTAAAAACAGCCTGTCCATTTAAATGTGGGGTATACGTATTTGTTGCTATTAATATACGCATTGTCTTATCCTTACACTTGACCCAGATTATTTTCTTCAATCAAATCATCCACCGAAGTTTGGCGGCTCAACAAGCGTTGAACATAAATTGAAGCAAAAATAATCAGGATTATCGAAAAACCTAAAGCCAAATATTTGACCCAATGTTCTAATTTCATTATGTTTACGGCAGTCCAGTAACCTAAACCAACAAACAAACCGGTTATCAACAAATTTGAAAAAAAGATACTTGGAAACCAACGTCGGATTTTCACCTTAGCTAACCCAGTCGCTATCAGCGCCGGGACGATTAATCCATTGGTTAACTTAGCAATAATTAATATTTTGACAACATTTTTTGAAATGCTCTTCGTCAGCACATCCAATTTTTTTGGTTCAAGTTTTAACCACTTTAATTTTAAGATCCACTCAACCTTGCCAAAAAGCCCTAAAAAATACCACAAGATATCCGCAATCAAATTACCCATTGATGCTGTAATAAAAACAGGCAAGGGGTTTAAGAATCCGGTTGAAGCGGCTGTTGCGGCAACCAGGATGGCAATCGGTCCTTCAATGACAACCATAACAAACAACACCGGGTAAACCCAAAGATGGGATACAGTGTTAGCTGGTACTGTCATTAATTGATTAATAAAGCTTTCCATATCGAAAAATTCAATTCCTTGTTAAGCCCAGTATAATCCAATCTGAAATAAATGGGGATTGGATTATAACTGCTTATTCAGATGCCAAAACCTGCTTTTCTTCAAAACTTTTTTCAGTTCCTTCATTATTATTAATTGTGGATTTATAGTCCGCCAAACGATACTGAATGTTAAGATCACCACGCGTTTGTTTAACATAAAGAATAGTTAACAAACTGCCAATTAATATCGCAATAATGCCAATTAGTCCTGCTTCTGGACCAAAAACACCACCTGTTATCCAATCGGAACCCAGCTGATTAATTTGGATCACGGTCGCACCGGATCCGGTTCCACTGACCGGAAATCCAAAAACATTTCCCTGAAAGAAATTCCAGGTTATATGCAAGCCAATCGGAATAGCTAACTCACCTGTCAATACAAAACCCAATCCTAAAAATAATCCGGCCAGAATAATATTAACCGTGCTAATTAGACTCGCATTTGGATTTAAGAGATGAGCAATTCCAAAAATAGAAGAGGAAATTAGATATGCTAACCACAACCCACCGCGGGTACCAAGTGTTTTAAAATTTAGTCCTTCTGCCAGGTTTCTGAAAATATACCCACGAAACAACATTTCTTCATAAATACCAACACAGATATAACCAACCAAAGAATACAAAATAATGGTAGAGGCTGGCGTTTTTACAGATAATGTTGTCACATAACCAGTGATCTCAACCCACCCAAAGGCATATTCGACCAAAAATATCAAGGCCATCAACAAAGCACCGAGGAATAAACCAAAACCTAAATCCCAAAACCAACGTTTTGAAAAGTGAAAACCAAAATCTATAAATTTTCTTCGATCCAGAAAACGAGCGGCCAAAAACATGGTTAGGATGATTAAAATCAGGGACACTACCTGGCTAAATAAAACAAACAAGCTGCCGCTGGTATTCATGATCACTGCATTCAAAGAACCCGGGTCTTGCAGCAGATCACTATTTAACTTTCCTTGAGCAGCTAAAATTGCCACCATCACAAAAGCCAAAACCACACCCGCTAAAATCGTTCCAAATAAAAAAACGCCCGACTGAATAATTATCCTTAATCCTGAACGTAGTCTTTTTTCTTTTGCATTGTAAAAGGGGTTTTTCATCTGTGTATTCCTTATTAAGAAATTTTTTCGTTATATATTAATTACGATTGCTAACCTCAAAAGTTGCACAATTGATAATTTTATATCATATCCATTTGGATGAAAATAGATCGTATGACCACCTTGGTTGTTCATTAAACGAAACAGCATCTTAATTCCACTGTTTTTTAGACAGTTAAAATTCGAATTTTGTTTCGGCGAATTGATCGAAGATTAAAAAATTGTTGGTTTAAATCGCAAACATAAGTCTAAAATCTGGTAATATGAAAATGATAATTAACAAAATTTAGGCAATGGGAGTATCTTATGTTTAAATCAGGTTTAATCTTAGGAATTGTGGGACTAATTCTCGGCATCGGAATCACATTATTAACCCCAATTTGTGTACCTTGTCTAGCTTTATTTCTAGGCTTAGGAGCGGGCTTTTTGGCAAACGTCTTTGAGAAACCAATGGTACAAAATCGAGCAGTAAAGAGTGGTGCATACAGCGGCGCAATCGCAGGTATTGGTATCATCCTGGGGCAAGTGTTTGGGGCGTTAATTACTCCTTCTACGTAAGTGAAGAAACGACAATGGAAATGTTAAGAAACTTTGGCTTTGCTGTTCCCGCAGATTTTGGTACTTATTACTCTACTTCACAAATTATTGGCACCATTTGCTTTTCTCTAATGGACATTTTATTTATGGTGCTGATGGGTTTGCTGGGTGGTTTTATATGGTGGAAAATGCGCGGACCCAAACCATCAGAAGCCAATGTTATTGATCTCTAAAACTGTTTCTCCGGAAGGGTGGTTTTAAAACCGCCTCTTCAGGAGGCAAATTATCATCACTTCCACTTATTTAATTAAAAAAGGATGAACAATTTAGATTCTATGCCAACACTCACCACACCTCGATTAATTCTTAAATCTTTTACTGTCGATCAATTAGAGACTGTTCACAGGTGGTTAAATGACCCCGAACTGGCTTATTATGACGACGATGAACCCCCAACTGAAACAAGCTCTACCTTAGAAGAAACAAAAACGACCCTCGCACGTTGGATCAACCGGCCATTAAGCAGCGGAATCATTGACCTTGCCATTCATAAACAAGAAAATGACCAAGCTATTGGTTTTTGCCAGATCGCCCATATCGACACATACAATCAGCGCTGTGACTTGGGAATTGTGATTGGACATAAACCGGATTGGGGAAATGGGTATGCCAACGAAGCTGTACAGGCGTTGATCCGGTATTGTTTTGTCGAATTGAAATTAAATCGTATTGGTGCAGAAATTTATGAGTTTAATCACCGGTCGTTAAAATTATTCAAAAAACTCGGTTTTCAACAAGAAGGAACCAAAAGGCAATATGTGTTTAAAGACAATCAATTTAAGGACGAATTGGTTTTTTCTTTGTTAAGAGGTGATTGGCAAGAGTAAAACATTCTAGCTAGATTATGCTTTTCTCCACAACGTTAATCTTCAAAGGAATCATGGTAACCATCTTCTTCATTCAAAACAAAAGACTCATACGCTTGTGGTGTCTTAAAAAAAGATAAAATCAAATCCTTCTTAACAAATGGTTTGTTTGTAGGTATTAGATACTCTTTGTAACTTGAATACTGCCATTCAACCGGATGACGAACCAATTTTGCTTTCACTGGATTTAAATGAATATATTTTGAAGCATAGAGTGCTATTTCTACAGAAGGCATTAATTTGCCTTTAAAACTTCCTTGAAACAAGGGCCCAACCCGATCTTGTTGTAAATTGATGGCCTTTGTATAGGATGTCAGAAATGGCTGCATCACTTTTAAACCAAAATTTTGTTTTTCGACTTTAATTAATAAATGATAGTGATTGGAAATTAAACAATAAGCATATAAGGATATATTTTCTTTATCAAAATATTTTCTTAATCGAAATAAAAAGAAACCCATATTCCTGGCAGAAAAGAAAATCTTTTGACGATCTACACCTCTATTATATATATGGTAAATATTTCCCTGGGTAATATCTTCATTCCGCATATAATCACCTAAAGTTATATTATAGATGGATGAATAAATTTCACAAAAAGAAAACCAGCTGAAAAAAAACCGGCTTTTCAGAAGCACGGCTTTTAAAGGCCCGTTTACAATCAGCATGCTACCGGTTGTTATTTGGTTTAAAGAATACCCGTTTCGGTAAAGCCGTGCTTCTTATACCATCCAGAAAAAGCCCAGCTTTGCCAAATAATCAAACCTCTTCACGCCTAAACCATAAAAACAAACATGATTTTTTCCAATCCCTTAAAAGCTGGGCTTTGAGTTAAACCGAAGCGCGGTTGCAGAATCTTTCGTCTTTACAAAAACATAAAATCCTGTTAACGTTAGATTAAAATAAAATGAAAAATCAGTTCCGGATATTGACGCCTAGCCAATCCCGGATTATCATTGCCCGTCTTTATTTACTGAAAACATATTATAAGGAAATGAATGAACTACACTTGGCTCTACATGTTCGCCCAATACCAACAAATCACTTGTAATGAATCCCCATTAAAAGTGCCTTTGTTTTGTAAAAATAGCAAACATCATTGCGCCAATCGGGGGGAAATTTATCTAATGGAAACATCGCGCCAAATTGCCTGGCGTTCTAGTTTCAGCACTTACCCACCGCCAACAATCTAAATCATATATGGAAATAAGGTAATACAACCTGATTTTATCGGGCTTTAACAATTTTTTCATTTTTTAGTTTGTTTATTGGTTTTTATTTTTATTTTACTTAATTACTTACTATACAGGATTAAATATGGGTTTTTCTAATATCAAACGAGTTCTTATCGGGGAACCTTTTCCCACCAGTCGCGACAGCCATGAACGTCTCGATAATATCCGTGGTTTAGCTATTTTTGCCTCGGATCCGATCTCCAGTAATGCTTATGCCACAGAAGCGATCATGAGTGTGTTGATCGTATTAGGTAGCGGTGCATTACAAATTACTCTGCCAATCAGCCTGGCAGTGGCAGGTCTGGTATTATTGGTCGTATTCAGTTATATCCAAACCATCATGCATTATCCCGAAGGCGGCGGGTCATACATGGTGTCCAAGGACAATCTCGGCAAGCTGCCTTCTCTGGTGGCAGCAGCTGCCTTATTGGTCGACTACGTGCTGACTGTGTCCGTATCCATTTCAGCCGGTGTGCGGGCAGTCACCTCTGCCATTCCAGAGGCATTTCCCTACAGGGTTTTGATTGCCTTAGTAGTGTTATTACTGATCACCTGGATTAATCTGCGCGGTATCCGTGAAAGCGGAACCATCTTTGCTATTCCAGCCTACGCTTTCGTGGTTGGTGTTTTGGCAGTTATCGCAGTCGGTTTGGTACGTTATTTTGGTTTCTTTGGTGTTACCCCAATGGAAATCACACCCCACGTAGTACCAGCCCATACCAGCGGCCAGGGTTTTATCTTGATCTGGGTGCTGCTGCGTGCTTTTGCCGGCGGTTGTACTGCTCTGACGGGCATCGAAGCCATCAGCGATGGTGTCAAAGCTTTCAAAGCACCAGAATCTAAAAATGCTGCCAAAACCATGGTTGCGATGGGTTTAATCGCGATGAGCCTCTTTATTGGTATCTCCTTCCTGGCTACCCACCTCCAGTTGGTACCGGAAGAAGCAGAAAGTATCCTTTCCCAACTTACCCGCCGTGCGACCGGCACCGGATTCATTTACTTCTGGGTACAGTTTTTCACTGCCGCCATCTTATTTTTGGCTGCCAACACGGGCTTTCAAGATTTCCCCCGCCTGTCGTTTTTCCTGGCACGCGATAACTTCCTGCCGCGCTGGTTAAAAATCCGTGGTGACCGCCTGGTTTACAGTGCCGGTATTACAACATTGGCAATTGTTGCATCCTTACTGATTATCGCCTTTCAAGCCGATGAAATTGCCATGCTGCCGCTTTACGCGCTTGGTGTTATGCTCGGGTTCAGCCTGTCACAATCCGGCATGTTCCGTCTGATGGGACGCATCAAACACCTGCAGCCTGGCGAAAGTTTAAAAACCCTGGTTACCGAAATTCATTACGAAAAAGGAACCTCCTGGAAACGAGCGGTAAACTTATTAGGAGCTACCGTTACTTTTATCGTTTTCCTGATTTTATTGATCACCAAATTCACGGATGGAGCCTGGATTGTTGCGGTCTTAATTCCAATCTTGGTAACCATGTTTTACACCATCAACCGGCATTACAAACAGGTTTCTGACGCTCTCACCACCCAGGGACTCACCACCCATCAGATAGGCGGCGTAGCCGATATCGCGATTGTTCCAATAGCAGATATTCACCGCGGCACCATGTTGGCACTGCAGTATGCCCACAAAATTGCTGGTGATGTACGAGCCCTAACCATCTTCACAACAGATGAGGAAAGGGATCGCTTTATGCAGCGTTGGAACCGTTTTGAATCAATCTCCAGAGAAACAAAACTAGTCGCGATTGATTACGACTTCCGCGACATTTTAAAACCATTGGTAAATTACATTAAAAAAGTAAATACGGAAGAGTTTCCCGATCAACTAACCACCGTTGTGGTACCGGAGTTTATCCCCGAAAAGAAATGGGCCTCCTTCCTTCATAACCAGACCGCAACCCGGCTGCGTGCCCAACTGCGGGATGATCGAGACATCATCATCATTGAAGTGCCATTCCATATTGACGAACACACCGATCCGCATGTGCATGAACAAGTACTATTAAAAGAATCACTGATTGATGAAATCGGTGATGAACCCGAAGAATAAACCCGCTTTAAAGGGGGGGCCATGATGGCCTCCCCTTTTTTTGTTCGAAGAGCTAAATCCCCGGGACGATAAATTCACGTTACAGATGCTGGAAGGCAACCTTCCAGGAGGCTGGAAACCTCGAGATCAAGATGAATCCCCTAAAACCGAGATTTTGAACCGCAATGCGATAATAAACTGGGGTAATCCTGCCAACAAGATCGCTTTTTACGACCTTATTCTCATCTCGGTTTTTGCTCTTACCCCCCGGAAAGAACAGACCTCGAGATGAATCCCACCAATGATGTAGACCCTTAAAACAGCCAGATTCGTCAATGGTTTTTCCTGTATCCAAAAATCTCGAGGTCGGGCAGTTTTTTTCCAATCTCCGTAATCGATAATTGTTGAACAAATAATTTATAAAAAATCAATATATTTTCAGAGCGGTTTCAATCTCTTCATCATATTCCCAAATCTCCACACCGTGTGGAATCAGATGAGCATTCAATCTGACATAATGACTTGCCAAAGTTTCATTCCATTTTTGACTAAAATGTTTTAAAACAAAAAATATTTTTCTATATTCCTTTGGTGTTATGAAAAAATAGAACATAGCCTCATTCCAAACAGTTCTTTTGGCAGACGGAATTTTATCAGTTTCTGTCCAGCGGTGCGATTTGCATTCGACGATAATTTTTGGATTATCTGACCCTAAATCAAATACATGATCTTTTTTTATTTGAGATACCCCAATCTCTATTTTGTAATTGGAATCTAAATGCAAGCCTTGTGATAAAAAGAATCTCTTCGCTATTTTTTCAAACTCTTTTCCAACATGGGCATTACTTCGTGAGCCTTTTCGTTGAAACTTATTCGTAATCGAGTTTTTCATATCTGGATGAATTACATTAATCTGTTGATTTTTAATGGGGGTCAGATTTTTTTGTTTACTGGACTTACCCACCAACCGAATTTTGAGCGGATTAATTATTTCAACCAATATCACATCCTCGATTTTAAAATTATCCTGAAACCAATATTTCAGTTCCTCGCCTCCCATTATGCGTGGTGTCTTATTTGTATTTGAGGATCTGTTTACTTTTGCAACAATCGTTTGGCTAGTTTCACCTAATAAAATTTCAATTGGACCTTCATCATGACGAATAAAATCGTTTACTTTAATTCCCAAATTAAAAAAACCATTATTAAAATATGTTTTAGAAATCGTCAAATCATATTTCGGTAAGTCCATGTTTATTTTTTCCTTCTACCCCGCCACTGGCAAATACAAGTGTTTTTGGAATCCGATGAATAGTTCTTGGATTTTGGGTATTCCGCCAAATAATTTGATTGCGTCCTGGATGGTGAAGTATTTGAGTGTAAGGAGGTCGGGGAGTTTGTTGACGGATAGTTCTTCGACTCCGGTTTGGATGTATTGGGTTAGAACAAATTCAAGGAATTCTTTTTCGTGTTCGGCAAGGGTGTTAAAGATTTCCGATTGGGCCTGGGCGACCCGCTGTTCCCGCGGAATGGGCTGCACAGCATAGGCGATGTATTCCAAAACGTCAAAAAGATCGCTGTTTTCAGCATCGATTAATTTTTGGCAAAGGATAAGATCATCCTGGCTGTAACCGGCATTGGAAAGTTTTTCGAGGAAAGCCTGTCGGGTTTGGGGGTTGGACCAGATTTGACGCAGTTCCGATTCGTCCTTAAAAAAGGCTGGTAAGGCACCAAACAGATTTTGTAAAAACTCTTCAGCAGAGAGCGGTTTTCCATCCGCATTCCAAAAACTGGTACCGACCATATGCTGGATCTGGCGCTCTTTTTGATCCGAAAGACGAATTTTTACCATACGCTCCCTTGGCGGCGGGGGATCATCCTCTCCTTCGTAATCCCCTTCCCTTTCGCGGATTACCCGAGGTGTTTTTCCCTCGTCCGGTTCTTCCGGAGGGAGTGGTTCTCCATCCCATTCGGGATCACTGAAGTGGTGATAGGCGTTTACAAAATCGTAAATGGTGAAATACTCTTTGCCTTCAAAAAGCCGGGTGCCGCGCCCAATAATCTGTTTAAACTCGATCATGGAGTTGATCGGGCGCAAGAGGACAATATTACGAATATTACGGGCATCAACCCCGGTGGAGAGTTTTTGGGAGGTGGTCAGGACGGTGGGAATGCTTTTTTCGTTGTCCTGAAATGCGCGCAGATACTGCTCACCCAATGCACCGTCATTGGCGGTGACCCGAGTACAGTACAAGGGGTCTTTGATGGTGTTAAGTTGGTTAATCAGGTCACGCACCGCCAGGGCGTGATCCTGAGTGGCGCAAAATACGATGGCTTTTTCTTTCTGGTTGGCTTCGTTAAGGTAAATCTGGACCCGCTTTTTTTCGCGCTGTTTAATCTCGATGATGCGGTTAAAGTCGGCCTCTTTAAAAATTTTTCCCTGCTCGATTTGGCCTTCCAAAATTAAATCATCGGCGGTAAAAACATATTCATCAATGGTGGTCTGGATGCGTTTGACACGGAAGGGGGTCAGGTAACCATCGTTGATGCCTTCTTTGAGCGAGTAAATGTAAACCGGATCACCAAAATATTGATAGGTATCCACGTTATCCGTACGTTTGGGGGTGGCGGTGAGACCGAGCTGGACAGCCGGCGAAAAATAATCCATGATGGCGCGCCAATTTGACTCGTCATTGGCACCGCCGCGGTGGCACTCATCAATGATGATGAAGTCAAAAAAGTCACGGGGATATTCGCCAAAATAAGGCTCATCATTGGGGCCGCTCATAAAGGTCTGGAAGATGGTAAAAAAGATGCTGCCGTTGGTGGGGACACGTCCATCTTTTTTGATCTGATCGGGGCGGATGCGAATGAGGGCATCCTGGTCAAAGGCGGAGAAGGCATTAAAAGCCTGGTTAGCCAAAATATTACGGTCAGCCAGGAAAAGAATGCGCGGAAGACGCCCCCCGTTCCGCTGCAGGTTCCAGCGGGTGTGAAAAAGTTTCCAAACGATCTGGAAAGCAATGAAGGTTTTACCGGTACCGGTAGCCAGGGTTAATAAAATGCGCTGTTTGTCGGCGGCGATCGCTTCCATGGCACGATTGACAGCGATTTCCTGGTAATAACGCAAGTCTTTGGTACCACCAACGTTTTCAAACGGAACCAAGCTAAATTTTTCCCGCCAATCATTTTGCTCAGAAAAAACAGCATCCCAAAGCTGCTCCGGAGATGGAAATGCTGTCACCTCCCCTTCCCAGGCGGTGCGCATGTTAATCTGGTAGATGGCTTTACCGTTCGCTGCAAAGCTATGAATGAGGTCCAATTTGAGCGCGTAATTTTTGGCCTGGGCGACCCCTTCCCCAACAGGTTTTTCATCGGACTTGGCTTCGATGACGGCCAGTTTTTGACCCTTGTATTCGAGGATGTAATCGGCAAAAAGCGGCTTTTCTCGTTTATGACCGGCCAAAATGCGCCCGGCCGTGATCTGTACCTCACGGTAAACACGGCTTTCGGGAACCACACCCCAACCGGCTTGTTTTAACAATGGGTCAATTAATAACGCTCTGGTATCGGCTTCATTCATCCTCTGCCTCTTTCACTTCAACCGTTTACTTTTCTTTATTCGTCTGGTCTTCTTTTTTTATTTGATAAAGATTTACGAGTATTTTGCGTTATTTCTTTAAAATTCTGATTCGTTGATACACGGGAACCTGATTTATTTTCCAGATCACGGCGAGCCTTTCCAGCGACACCCCCACCTTCTTGGGCAGCTTGTCGATTTTCATCAAACCCTTGTGCGTCCTTCATTCTTGCTATCTCAGTCGTTGATGCTTCCCCTAACATTGTGAAAATCAGTTCAAGATCAGTCATGTGGTCTCTTAAGTTTTCATTCGATTTAGTAAGGTTCTTGAATTGTTTATATTGTGAGGGTGTCATACCAAAGGTCGCTTTTGAAATCTCTGCGGTCAGGATAGCAAATTCTTTGGATTGATTAATGCCGCGCTGCTGCCATTCTTCAGTTAATTCATCTCGAACGGCTATGCCGCGCACCCGTTTTTCGATCCAATCTTGAGAATAACCTTTTGCTTTATATAAGGAACGCATCCGTTCAGCAGCTAATTCCGGATTTTCAATTTCTTCAAGGCGTTCATAACCCACTTTTGCAAGCCAACGTTTAAACGGTTCGGCCTTCGGTGTGGGTACAGATTGAATGATTCGAAACAATCCTTCGGCATTGGCAGCCTGAATCTTTCTATTTTTTCCATCAGCGGCTGTCATTTGAACCAGGGTACAAAATGTACCCCAGTTGGCATTTAGTTCCGGATCACGGCTGCGCATTTTTTTGATATATTGTTTCACATCACGACTTTCCGTGAGAATGGCTAACACATCCTGAACGGAAAAGTACCATTTTTGATCATCCTGATTCCAAACACGCCGAACTTGTTTGGATTCAAAAAGGATAATGCTGTTCATTTTTTCTTTTTTTTGTTTGTTATCAGCTTCATTCATGGGGCACCCTTTAAGTCAGTTCTCCGTTAAAGGCTTTTTGGAGGATGGATTGTTTCAGTTCGTGGAGGTTGGTTAGTTTTTGTTTATAGTTGGATTGTAAAGATTGTGAATTGCTCCACATAGAATCCAATTCTTGAACGATTTTTTTCTGAATTAAAATATCTTCCGGAAAATATATTTTGATCTTCTTTAAAAGTTTTGCCTTAATACCTTTTACTGTAGCCCCAGTCCCGTTTTCAAAGATTTTCCTTCTTATTGGGGATGATAATAATAGATACTTTAAATATGTTTGATCCAGTTTATTTTCATTCGGCTGAAGTATTATGATTCTTTGCGCAAACAGGACTTTTTCATCAGTATCTAATTGTGCAACATTAGCCAAAGGTGCTTCTGTTGTGAATAGCACATCACCTTTTCTTGGAATACCTCGCACCATCCAGGAATCATAAATGTTTGGATCAACAAATTCTTCTGGTTCATTTTTCAAATACCCAAGTTTTACGTTTTTTGCTGTTATTAATCTCATTCCGGTTTCTATTTTATTGGGGGTATGTCCGCGATAATCAATAAATTTCACATGGTCATTTAATTCACAAGACTTCCAATATTCTGGAGGATCAATAAATACAGAGTTTAAGTAAGAATCAAACAACTCCTGGGCATTCTGTAAATTTTTCTCGGTGTTGGCGATGGCCTGGTCAATGGCGGCGAAGGCCTGATCAAGGATTTCGACGATGCGCTGCTGTTCAGGGATGGGGGGGATTGGAAGAACAACTTTTTTTACTAAATCACTACTAATATTTTTTACAATAGCACCACTTGCAAGCATATTAAATTGTTTTGATACTACTGGTGAGGATAATAAATACCAAAAAAATTCCGAATTTATATTCTCATTTAGACGTAAAACAAACCATCCATCATGTATAAAACCATCAGTTTTCATGATATAAGGTTTTCCAAAAGACATAGAATTGGATAATATAAAATCACCTTCTTTTACATAACGTGATTTTTTTGCACCTTCAATAGTGATTTTTTCCTTAGTTGAAAAAATATATTTATCAACATTTTTTGTATCTCCAATTTTAATCCAATTAACCCCAGAAGAATCTGTCGTCAAGTATTCTTTGATTGGTCTTGGAGAACTTCCTCGTTCTACTTTACAAACTTTATTCAGTTTTTTATAAGACCACTCTTTCTTCATAATAAACCCTTAATTGAAGATAGAATCTCATTCGTTTCCTCATCCAATAATTGTATCTCATCCAAAATCTCCAAGGGATCTCGCAAAACAACCTCATCATTCCTATTGGGATTTTTAGCCGATAGATCTAAGGTTTCCGGGTTTATATCTGCGATGTTAATAGACCAGGAATTATCGGAATCGGCCTTCGTTTTTTGGAGTGACAAAAATTCGGCAAGGTCCGCTTCGTTGAGCGGGTTGGTTTTGCCGAGGTTACGGTCGAGATTAAGCTGGTAAAACCATACTTTTTTGGTGGGAGCGCCTTTCTCAAAAAAGAGGACAACGGTCTTCACACCGGCGCCGGTGAAGGTACCTCCGGGGAGATCAAGAACGGTATGCAGGTTACACGATTCAAGCAGCATTTTCCGCAGGCTGATGGCGGCGTTATCGGTATTGGATAAAAAAGTATTTTTAATGACTACACCGGCCCGTCCGCCAGCTTTGAGAATTTTGATAAAATGCTGTAAAAACAAAAAAGCGGTTTCCCCGGTACGGATGGGAAAATTCTCCTGCACTTCAGCCCGTTCTTTCCCACCAAAGGGGGGATTGGCAAGCACCACATCGTAGCGGTCTTTTTCCTGGATATCAGCGATATTTTCAGAAAGGGTGTTGGTATGAAGGATGTTGGGGGCTTCGATCCCGTGCAGTATGAGGTTCATAATGCCTATGATGTAGGCCAGGGATTTTTTCTCTTTGCCGTAAAAGGTTTTGGTTTGCAGGGTGTTCATATCCGCGACGGTTAATTGACGACTGGATTTGAGGTATTCAAAAGCCTCCACCAAAAATCCGGCGGACCCGACAGCCCCATCATAAACGGTCTCCCCAATCTGGGGCTGAACAACCTCCACAATGGTTTTAATAAGGGGTCGGGGGGTGTAATATTCACCGCCGTTGCGCCCGGCGTTGCCCATGTTTTTGATCTTGCCTTCGTAAAGATGGGACATCTCGTGTTTTTCGGCCTGGGATTGAAAACGGAGTTCATCGACCAGGTCAATGACTGCGCGCAGATTGTAACCAGATTGGACCCTGTTTTTTAATTCGCTGAAGATTTCACCAATTTTATATTCGATGGTATCCGCTCCATCGGCACTTCTTTTAAAGTTTTGTAAATAAGGAAAAAGATCTTGATTAACAAACTTAATCAAATCATCTCCGGTGAGGGCTTTATTGATATCAATCTTGCCGTTACCATTTTTGGGGGCTGCCCAGGCTTCCCAGCGGAATTCGGGGGCGATAATGTGGTTATAGGTTTCAAATTTTAATTCCGCTTCCAGTGCACGCGTTTTTTCAAGATCGTCCAGATATTTGAGGAAGAGGATCCATGAGGTTTGTTCGATGTAGTCGAGTTCACTGCTGCAGCCGGCGTCTTTCCAAAGGCTGTCGTCTATGTTTTTGAAGGTTTGTTCAAACAAGGTTGGGGCTCCTATTGATAAAGGGTGGGGTTTCCCCCGAGTGTGGGTTAATTATAGATCATTTTTTTTATTTTAATGAATATGCTGCGTGAAAACGATTGAATTAATCAATTTAATAAGTAAAATTATTTTGTTATGTATATTTAGTGGGGAAATTCTTTCTCTACAACATAAAAACCAAAATCCTCGGAGAAAAAATGAAAAAATTGATACTGTTATTTGTATTGGGGTGTTTATTAACTTCGTGTAATGCCCAGCCAAACGAAAACCAGATTCAAACGGCAATCGCTCAAACCCAGGCTGCGCAGCCAACAGAAACAGCAACAAGCACACCATTACCCTCTCTAACACCAACGGCAACCCAGACACCGACTTTGGAACCTACCAATACACCAGAACCAACATTCACACCTACGCCTGATCTAAGAATTATTACAGCAGACCCAAGGGATTTTTTGTGGGAGAAAAAAGATTTACCCGCTGAAGGGTTATATACAATCCCAAATGCTGGCTGGATGGGAATCAATACCAACGAAGAAGTCATTTCATCCTGGACAGTGGAAGAAGGACGGGAATATATTTTAGATACCGGAAGGGAAGTCAGCTGGTTTGTTGCATTCTCCCGTGGGACAAGGGCTGTCGCATTACCAGAAGAAATTTTTGTTAATGTCGTTCGATATAAAACGGCAGAAGGGGCTTATTTGGCTCAAACCAAATACAACCTTGCATCTCGTGATGATTATGATGAATGGGAACTTTTAGATCGTGACCTTGACTTAGGTGATTATAACGAGGCTTATCTTTACAAAGAACGCACATCCGGTGGCGATTATCTCGTCTTTTATCGAGTATATTTTTGTTATAAAAATTTTGGGGTCGACCTGTATGGTTATGGATATGAACGAGATGTTCAATATGAATTTGTCGAATCCCTGGCGCAAATTGTATTAGATAAACTCAAGACGGCAGAACTTAGTATGCCCTAACGAAAGATTTTAGATTTTTGTTTAAACAATCTATAAGACCACCCGTTGTAATTCAGCGGGTGTTTTTTATTATTGTGGTTCTTTGTTATATCAACTACATTTTTGGCACGTGGGAAATGATGATGATTGAGCACGAATTATATTTGCGAAAGGTCAGTTTATTTAACCTCGCCTGCCCAATTCATTGTTGGGCATTTGGCAAATCGTGTTTTTTCTTTTCGGGAAAAATTAATAAAGGGGGTGAATGTGAACCTCGCCTGCCCAATCTACCGATTCGGAACAAAATCAGGATAAATTTCGTCTTAAGCTTTAAGGAGAATTAAGATGAACACATTTATTTCTTTCAAAAATATTATTAAACTTATGATCGCCGGCGCTGTAATCCTAGCCAGCCTGGGATTTACATCCGACGTGTTAGCTCAATCCACTTGTGGGAGCACCTATACTGTTCAGAAAGGTGATTATCTGACGAAAATTGCCAGAACATGCGGTGTTACCTACACAGATTTGCTCAAAGCCAACCCAAACATTACCACACCAAGCAGGATCTATCCTGGTCAGGTGATCAATATCCCTACAGCGAGCATTCCCGTGACCGGCCTAACGAAACCGGATATGTACACAGTAAAAGCCGGTGATACCCTCTACAGTATCGGCCAGCAATTCGCGGTAACTGTCACTGAACTACGTGAGGTTAACTCAACGATCGGCAGTACAATCTCAGCCGGACAGGTGTTGAATATTCCTGCACGCATCCGCTTTGCCGCCGGTGGGACGGCCGCCAGTGTTACGGGTAAGCTGGAAGCCAACAGCAAGCATTATTACTTGTTGAACGCAGCTGCTAACCAACTTCTGGAAACAACCCTGACTGCCCCTGCCGGTGTTACGCTGGCAATTTTGGGAGCGGATGGCACGACGTTAAGCGCAGCCAGCAGTAATCCCAATTACCGCGGTGTCTTACCAAAATCACAGGATTACATCTTGGAGTTATCTTCAGGCAATAGTGCACTGGATTATGGCTTGAGCGTGGATATTCCGCAGCGCATTCTCTTTGCGGCAGGCAGTTCCTCAACTTCCATAACCGGAACGATTCCCGCCAATCTGAATCAATATTTCATCATCCGGGCATCGAAAGATCAGACACTGACGGTGACCGCTGCACCTACCGATAAAATCCAATTAACCGTGTATGGGGTGGATGGTACAGTGTTAAAGAGCGGTATGAGTGAAGGAAATTCCTTCAGCGGGACCCTTCCGAGCACACAGGATTATATGCTTGTACTTAAATCCGCAAATCAGGTTCAAGCTTTCACATTGAATGTGAGCATTACTGGCGCTGTGAGTATTCCGGTGACAGGAACCAACAGTTACACCATAAAGAAAGGCGATACACTTTATCGTATTGCCGTAAATGCCGGCACTACTGTCACAGTATTGATGCGTGCGAACCCTGAGATTACTGACAAAAATAATATCTCAGTGGGACAGGTCATCTACCTACCTGGTGCGACGGTCAATCTTTCCGATGGGAGTACCATCTACATTGTCAACAGAGGTGAGTCACTGGGTAAGATTGCGAAAAAATTCAACATCACACTCAATACATTAACCGCCGCTAACCCGCAAATCACCAACATCAATCTGATTTATACCGGACAACGCATCAACATTCCATAGAAAACAGCGGTAATAAACACTCGTTGGGCAGGTGGCGAATAATGAAATTTTGTAACTGCCCAGCCTAACCATAAGTATCCCTCCTGCAGGTGAGATTCAAGACGATTATTTCAAACAGTCTCACCTACGGGAGGATATTTTATTAACGCAAATGGGTGGGTAGGGTTAAAAAGCCAGTTTTACCAGTGCCTTTTTCATAATCCGAAAATTGAAATTTTCGCACAGTGAACTCACATTGGTGATCCCCTGCAGAAACACAGGAGAGCTCTTGCACAGGATAAAGATCAGCATCAAAAAGATAATTTAATCCACCACGAATCATTCCCACTAGAAAAAAACAATGCGGTTGTTTATGTTCTTTTTGATCAGAAGCAACCATACTGTGATCAAAAGTGAGATGATAGTGACTTGAGCTCTCTTGCAGTTGAATTTTCTGCATTGTCGTTTGTTCGAGTACATAGATAATCACTTGCAGGGCCGTCCGCAGCCGGAGAGTGCTTTCAGGATGCTTTGCGATCCAGGCTTTGGTTTCTTGTATTTCTACAAAATTGGCGTAACTGTAAACAAAACTTTTTCGAGCCGAAGCAAAAACGACCGTTTTTTGTGCATTTTGACCAAAGATTTCTTCGATTTCACGGTTAATATCCAAAATAGCCTGGTAGGGAGCTTTTTTATCATGTTTGGTACTGACAATAATCCGCACCTGGTCTAACCAGCCGGATTTGCGCAGGATCATTTTTACCGACTGTTCCCCCACCAGCGTTTTCAGCTCCGTTAAGTAGGATAAAAATGCCCTTCCAGAAAAATTTAATGGATCAGACATTACCATAGTTAAATACACCTATCTTGCCTTGTTGTTATATATTTAATTATCGTCCAGATTTTGCAGTTCCAACCTTACAACCGTTTAACATAAGCCAGGTAAACTTAACAATATTGAGAATACAAAATCGGTGAGTGTTATCTTTATTCACATGGAAAGCAGAAACCCGGCTTCGACAGTCCCTTCAACCTCAGGATGGTCGTCTCTGAAGCTGCTGCGCTGGTTAGGTTTAATCACCAGCAGCCTGGGTCATTTGCGTGAATCTTAGCCCTAGGTTTGTTCTTTTAGGCTGCTGCCAAAACGATTCGGCGTACATCTTCTGCAAGGATGTCTTGATGTTCGCCAAGCTTCCAACCTCGTTCCGCAAAACGCTGACTGATTTTTTGGGCTGCTTCATCGGGATTAATGCCGTAATCATTCAGTTGGGTAGGCATGCCCAGGGTATGCAAGAATTTTTTGGTCTTCTCAACAGCAGCTAGTTGAGTCTCCTCATCCGATAATCCACGCAGGTCAAAAATACGCTCCAGATATTGGCGCATTTTTTCGGTTTTATGTTCCCCTTTGTATTGAATCAAAGCCGGGTAAATGATGGCAAGCGTTTCAGCGTGAGCCAGACCATAAAACGCAGTCAGTTCGTGAGCGATAACATGGGTAGCCCAATCGGTGACCACCCCGCTTCGTAAGGTGCCGTTAAGGGCTTGTGTAGCGCACCACATAAAACTGGCACGGGCGTCATAATCAGCCGGGTCGGACTGCATCATCTTTTGATGGTCTTCAACCAGAGTTTTTAATATGGCTTCAGCCTGCCGATCTTGTAAGGGGGTGTTCATGGGACAGGTCAGATATTGTTCCATAACATGCATGAAGGTATCAACGATCCCATTCCGCAGTTGTTTTTGTGGCAAAGAATAAGTTGTTTCCGGATCAAGGATCGAAAACTTTGGAAATAAGCTGGGATGCCCACCGCTCAATTTTTCTACGGTAGATTTACGAGTAATAACAGCTCCACTGTTCATTTCAGAACCAGTGGCAGGCAGCGTTAAAACAGACCCAAAAGGAATCGGGTTTTCAAATTTAGCACCGTTTTTCCAGATGTCCCAAGGATCATCACCTATGTAATTGGAAGCAGCAGAGATAAACTTGGTTCCATCCAATACGGAGCCGCCGCCTACCGCCAAAATAAAGGTCACCAATTCTTTACGCACTACCTTAACAGCTTCCATTAACGTCTCGTAGGTAGGGTTAGGTTCAATACCGCCAAACTCCAACCAGGTGCGCCCCGCCAGAGCATCTTTCACCTGGTCGTATATACCGTTCTTTTTTATCGAACCACCACCATAGGTGATTAATATTTTAGCCTCAACCGGAATCAAGTCTTGTAATAATTTAATAGTATCTTTTCCAAACACAATACGGGTTGGATTCCAATATTCAAAGTTTTTCATTAAATTGTTTATCCTTTCAAATTTTATCCCACAAAAAGGAGATCGGTTTAATTATAACCGTTTGAACGAGGAGGAAACGGGCTTACCTGATTCGTGTATAACCAAAAAGTGAAAAATCTATTTCCTTGCAAAAATCAAATTTTTTTCACTAATAATCCTGTTTTTCATTTTTCGTTTAAGACCTTTAATTTTCCTAAGACTCGCTTCCACAAAGGAGCTAACCGCTGTACATCTTCTTTTTCGATATTATTTGGGGAGTACCGCGCTTTGATGAAAGTTTCTGTAATATCTAATGAATCGGGTTTCGTTTCCTCAGGTAGGCGCTGATCTAACATTAACGTATATTGCAATGGGGTCTGTCCAGGCTTTTTTCGTAAGCCTAATTGATCTGCTTGTTGAATAAAAAGCCTATATCGTTGGATTATTTGTTCCCGTGGTGATTTTCCACCGATTTGTTGATTAAACCAGGACAGGATGGGGCTCTTTTCTTCTTGAGTCTTATTTTGTTCATCTGATTTGATAGCGAGTACCGTTCTTATTTTTTTCCTGATACCGGATACCCATAACAAAAAATCTAAACCAACTTTTTTAAACCAATTCCCCAAACCAGAAATAGATAATGTCTTTATAAACGATTTGTTTTGCTTCAGATAATACCGCACCAATATAAAAATGATCCCAATAAAAAGCAACCAAAAAATAACATTCCGGGCTATCTCAAACCAGGGCGGTAACCCAGCACTAGGCGGTGGGCTTTCCGGTAAATCAAATTCTGGCAAAGATGGTTGTGAAACAGCGTTTTCTGTTGAAGGTAAGAAAGACACAATAAGCGAATATATCCAAATAAATGGAAAGACCAACAAACCCAGCAAAAACATCACCACTTCTACCAAGAATTGTAAAATGACCGCTGAAGTTTGCAGGAAGTTTTGGGTATAGAGCGTTGGGAGGAACAAGGCGATTATACTCACTATGCCAAAAAACAAGAGTGCATATTTCATCCAGTTTTTTGCGATATCAGGCTGTATTTTTTGTTTTCCTACCAACCAGGCTCCACGCAAAATGGCAAACCGGCTGAGGCTTAATAACACCAAGCCGCTTAAAAAGTAAATTACCAGAGGAAGAACAGATATTGCTAAGGGGAATGCAATCCCCTGCCCTCCTGAAAATAGATCCAAATTTCGCATATCACTTCGCGCCATGGTAATCAGCAATATCATTCCCACACCAACTGCCAAAAATTGATTAACCATACTTATCCTGGCGGTTTCACGCTCTGTACGAAGCTGAACAAATTCGTAAATTTGTAAATCAGATTCGTAACTATCCAAAACTGAAATTAAGAATAAATATCGTGTTGTATGCAGCCAGATCAGACCTACCAATAATAAGATTAACAAATATTCACTGTCAAAAAAGTTGATCAAATCAACCTGCCAGGAAGCCAGAATTAACGGTAATTGTTGAAAACCAATCGAAGCTAGCTGTGTCAATTTTGCAGCAATTAACAAAATGCCCCATTCAGATAATCGGAAGATCCAGGCTTTATTCTCATCAAAAGAATCAATAACAAACCGAGCAACCATGGCTTCCAATATGACAAAGAAACCAAAACCACGAACATAATTACCCCGCCAAGCAGGCTGCATTTGTTCCGCAACGCCCACCAACGATAAAAGGATACAGATCGACATGACACCAACAAGGGCATAGGAAGCGAGGTTAGAAAATTTTTGATTCTTTAAAAAAGATTGGAATCCACCTAAGGCTGCCATCTAAACCGCCCAACTCTTAAGGTCAATGCCATAAAGGATGTGATAACAATCTACACCCAAATAATTGGCTTTGGTTTTGATCTCGTCCACCCCCACCACGTCTCCAACCAGTACCAATACTACTTGCAATCCAACTCGTTGTGATTGGATCATTTGATCAAAAAGTGTTTGTGGCGCACTGCCGGCTATAACTACCAGGGTCGCACCCCAAGAAAGGTTTACTTTCTGCTGGTGAATCAGGTTTTCAATAGATTGTGTTTCCATTGATTGCACTTTAGCCAGTCCTTCTAAAATTTCCATTAACTGCGCATACCCTTTGGCGGGTGGAAATACGATAGGTTTTTGATAGTCTTCCAATAAATTTTTGCCATTGGTGTATAAACCAACCGACTCCCGTGATTCAACAACCCAGCTGGCAATAGAAGCTGCCGTAGAAATAGCAAGTTCAATTGCATCTATGTATCTTTTTTGCGGATAGGCGTCACGATTTAAGTCCAAAAAAATAGCTGTTTCCAAAGCAATCGCCGGCTCAAATAGTTTTACCTGTAACGAACCAATCGAAGCTGAAGCCCGCCAATCAATACGGCGTTGTGAATCGCCTCGTTGGTAATCCCTTTTCCCAATCGGACGGGTTGGATCCTCAAAGATTGGTTGGTGATATTTTTTATTTCCTAATGGAGAAATAGATGGAAAACCCAATTCCTGCAGGGGAACAACCTTAGGATATACAATTAATGGCTGACTATGGAGTGTAAATCGTTGATCTTTGCTAAATCCCATTAGGTCCCCATGAGTAAGATTAAGGGGACCAATCGGATAAACCCCTCGTTTAGGCACCTTAAAGTTGTATTCCAATAATTGTGTTTGATGTCCACCTAATGTAATTACCTGTTGAAAGGTACGAATAGATACTCCCGGAGGAAACCCCTCACTTAACTGCCCCCAAACCAACGGCATCCAACCTTTATTATCTATCTTAAGCTGGACTTGCACCGGCTCATCCGGAAAAGCGCGCGCTTGCATTCGACGGTCAACCTGAATTGATTTGGCAACCTGTCTTTTCCAGACCAGGTCCAATACAAACACTGCCAGCAAAATGTAAAGCAAGGTAAACACAAACGGTTCCTGAGAAAGGATAGCCGCCAGGAGAAGCATAATCAGGGCAATAAATAAAAAAGAAACCATAACTTTATGGTTGAGTGGTCAAGGGTAAATCTGTGGCTTCGATGATCTCTTCTAAAATTTTAACTGTGCTGTAACCGCGCAGCTTTGCTTCCGGCAAAAGGATAAGCCGATGATTCAGCACAAATGGCGCTAAATATTGAATATCGTCCGGTAAAACATAATCCCGTCCGGACATCCATGCAAAAGCTTGGGCACCCCGGTATAAGGCCAGGCTAGCCCGCGGGCTGGCACCTAAGGCCAATGAATGGTGCATACGTGTAGCGTTAACAAGATTGATAATATAGGCTTCTAATGTTTCGTCCAGATGAGTTTCCCAAATTTTTTGTCGGGCTGCGATAATTTGTTCAGGTGAAACTACTTCCGCTAAGGATAAAACCGGATGTTCACGACGTAGGTTACGTAAAATAAGCCGTTCATCATCCGGCTGGGGATATCCCATCGATATCCGCATCATAAAACGATCCAACTGCGCTTCCGGCAGTGGAAAGGTACCTTCATATTCAATTGGATTTTGGGTTGCCAGTACAATAAATGGGTCAGGCAGCTGGCAAGAGAGTCCATCCACCGTCACCTGGCGTTCTTGCATAGCTTCCAATAGAGCCGATTGGGTTCTGGGAGTAGCACGGTTGATCTCATCCACCAACAATACATTCACAAAGATAGGACCTTCTCGAAATTCAAAGGTTTGGGACTGCTGATTATAAATCGAAACGCCAGTCACATCATTGGGCAAAAGATCAGGTGTACATTGCAAACGTTTAAAAACCCCACCCATACTAACGGCTAACGACCGCGCCAGCATGGTTTTACCAACACCGGGCACATCTTCCAACAAAACATGACCTCCACTCACCAGTGCTAAAATCAGAAGGCGAATAGATTCATTTTTACCAATGATTACTTTGGATACATTCTTCTCCAGCAAAGTCACAATTTCAGGTTGGTTGGCTGCCATCGTTAATTTTTCATCTCCCTTAAAAACTTAGTCAGCTATAGCATACCGGATAATGCAATAAAAAGCTTTGATTGCATCCGGAAAGCCAATCTTTTTTCCATCTTCATACGAGCGTCCGTAATACGAGATGGATGTTTCAAAAATACGGTATTTGCGACGGGCAATTTTGGCGGTAACCTCCGGTTCAAAACCGAATCGGTTGGATTTTAGAGGCATATTTTTTAATACCTCTGCAACAAATACCTTATAGCCGGTTTCCATATCGGTTAAATTTAGATTGGTCGTCATATTGGATAGAAGAGTCAGCATTTGATTTCCAACAAAATGCCAAAAATATAATACCCGGTGTGGTCCACCCAAAAATCGGGATCCATAAACAACATCTGCCTTGTTATCCAATATGGGTTTCAATAATTTAGGATAATCCGTAGGATCATATTCCAGATCAGCATCCTGAATTAAAATAATATCACCGGTTGCTTCTTGAAAACCACGCCTTAACGCAGCACCTTTTCCTTGATTGACCGGTTGCTTAAATAAATGGACATTGGGGTGCTCGTTAGAAATGGCTTCAATTACTGCCACGGTATTGTCTTTTGAACCATCGTCCACGATAACCAACTCTTTTTCCAAACCCAAGGTGTCAGCTTCTAATACTTTACTTATCGTGATATTAACAAACTTTTCTTCGTTATAAACTGGGATGACAATGCTGATTTTTTGCATAAAATGAACTCCAAAAAATAATTTTGTAAACGAAAGCCTGAACGAATATTTTCACCCCGCATCACAGCCTGCGGTTTTGGGGTCGGTATACGAGGAATTGGTGCATACCAGCATTCATTATAAAGTTCAGCACATAATATCGTTTTATTATAATTCTCCTAATGAGATGTTGGCAAACGAAGATCAATTACCTTGTAAACCCGTACTGATTAATCATAGCGAAATTAATCGAACGTACAAATATTTGTGAAAATTAATATCTCTAGAGATAGAAAAATTTAAAAATCTAAAGAAAAACTAGACCCATAGCAAGTTGAGATGTTCCAACTTGCTATGGGATAAAATCAAGATTAATTTTGACTCAAAGCTATTGACGAAACGATAAATTATGATCTACTATTAGATTAGGTGATAATCATTGAAAAACTCTATTAAACAATTGGAAACCAAATGAAATTAAAATCTGGGGTAGATTCATTATCGGATCTGAACCAACTTATTAATCATTTAAACAATGCCCGCACATGGAAACAATTGGTTGACCAATTATTAAGTTGGTTGAAGGAATATTGTGAATGTTCCGCTTGCGGATATATTAATATTCACCCCGGCCCAACAAACGAAATCCTTTGGACTCGGAATAATCCCCGCGGCAAGTGGTTTACCCCTTCGGTCGTCACAGAGTTGGTTTCCTTCATCCCATATCTTTCCAATAAAAACAGACCATATCTCACTTTTGAAACACAATCTGAGCCATCTTCACCATTATTGAATACTTGGATGCAAACAAACAAGTTTCAATCAATGATTGTTTTTCCAATATTGTCTAATAAAGATATTACTGGATTATGTTTAATTGGTTTCTCAAACTCTGTTGAGGGTGAATTATTTACTCATCCGTTCTTTATTCAGACACTTTCTCTTTTCTTTTCAAATTTTGCAAATTGGCAATCCAAATACGATCAGGCAGAGGCGAAAATTACCGAAATGGACCAATTTATTCAAGCCGGCCTGGAATTAACCGCGTCGCTCAACTTGGAAGAAACATTAAACACGATCCTAGAAAATGCACTAACCCTTACGCCAAAAGCACATGATGCTCATATTTTCTTATATGAAGATAACAAAATCCAATTTGGTGCTGCTATGTTCCAGGATGGTATGAGCGGTAAAGTTTGGGCAAATCCACGCGAAGATGGCTTAACGTATACCGTCGCAAAACAAGGCAAAATGATCGTTATTCAAGATATGGCAAAAGATCCCTTATATCAAAATGCCCCATCAGCGTGGAAAGGATCTATTATTGGTATTCCCCTACTTAACCAAAAAACGGTGGTAGGTGTGATGACGATGGCAAAATTAACCCCCTTTGGCTTCACTGGAAAAGAAATCGCAAACCTGCAGCACTTAGCCGGTCAAGCTGCTAATGTGATTCGAAATATCCGAACCTATGATCGCATCAGTATTCAAGCCTATACGGATCCTCTTACCAACTTGCCTAACCGGCGCGCTTTTGAGGGGGAATCTATCAAAATATTAGAAAATTTCACCCGATACAATCGACAATTTTGTATTGCCATGTTGGATTTAAATGGTTTCAAACGTATCAATGATAATTATGGCCATACCAGCGGCGATCGAGCGCTTCGGCAAATTGCGGAATGCATTAAACAATCAATCCGAAAAACGGACATTCTTGCCCGGTATGGGGGAGATGAATTTATTGTATTATTGCCGGAAACAGACATGGAATCAGCAACCATGGTAATGGAAAAACTAATCAGTACAATCGAATCCTGTGAAGTTCAAATTAATGAAAATCAAGTCGAAAAATTATCACTTAGTTATGGTCTTTCTCTTTTCCCTCAAACATCCCAAAATTTGGATGAATTGATTGCTGCTGCAGATCAACACCTTTATAAAAATAAAGCCAAGATTAAACGAAATACTTAAACCGGATAAGAAAACCGTTTTTCTAAGTATAACGCCAGGCGGCTGAGGGAAAAGGCAACCAAACCAACAATAATCGCCCCGGTCCAGATTTTATCGGTTCTTCCTGCCTGAGCAATGCCATCAAACAACAGCGTACCCAATCCCCCCGCCCCAAATTTCGCCCCAATGGTTGCGATGGCAACCACCACAACTGCAGAAATACGCACTCCGGCCAAAATAACCGGTAAAGCTAGTGGCAGTTGAATCTTCCATGCGATTTGCCAAGTGGAAAGACCCATGCCGTTCGCAGCCTCAATGGTTGTTTTAGGTATCCCATCCAATCCCGTTAAGATATTGCGTAATAAAATAACCTGGCTGTATAACACCAAAGCCACAATCACAGATTTTTCATTTAATCCCAAAAAGGGAATGAGGATAATCATCAAAGCAATACTGGGTATTGTGTACACAATACCAAAAAAGCCCATCACAATATTAGATAGGCGTTTATGCCGATTGAGAAACCATGCCAGTGGAAGCGCAATAATAAGGGCAATTGAAAGAGCAATCAGCACCAGATAGAGGTGTTGTAGGGTGAGTTTGAAGATTATATCCGGATAGCGCAGAAAATACGGCATTAGGCCTCTTTTTATTCCAAAACCAGCTGCTGTAAACTGATTTCACCCACGACTTTTCCACTTGAGTCGGTCACCGCAACAACCGCATTGGGAGATGATAATAATAATGAAAGCACCTGACGCAAATCTGTACGCTGCTGCACTTTTTTGAGTACCTGCTCATGATGGCTGGGCTTAATCATGACATCTTTTGCTTTTAAGACAGTCAACTGGCGTATCCGGTCGTCAGCATTAATTAATTCACGCACAAATTCATCAGCCGGATTGGTCAACAGATTCCAAGGAGTATCATATTGGACCAGAGCGCCTTCTTTCAGAATGGCAATCTTATCTGCCAAGAGCAGTGCTTCTTCGACGTCATGTGTGACAAATAAAACTGTCTTTTGGAGTTGATTTTGAAGTTGCATTACCTCTTGCTGTAACGAAGCGCGGGTGATCGCATCAATCGCTCCAAAAGGTTCATCCATTAATAAGACGTTAGGATCTCCCGCTAAAGCACGCGCCAAACCGACCCGCTGCTGCTGGCCACCGGAGAGCTGAGCCGGGTATCGATCCCGGTATTCAAGTGGATCAAGGTGAATGAGGGTTAATAATTCATCCACTCTGGATTGAATCCGCGGTTTCTCCCATTTTAAGAGGGAGGGGATCAATGCGATGTTTTCAGCAACCGTCATATGAGGAAATAAACCGACCTGTTGGATGACATATCCAATCTGGCGACGCAAGGCTGTTACTTCCATATCACGTATATTTACCCCATCCAAATATATAGTGCCTTCGCTAGGCTCAAACAATCGATTGACCATCTTTAACAAGGTAGTTTTACCGCAACCGGATGGGCCCAATAACACAACCAGACTCCCAGGATCAACGGTAAAACTAACCTGATTTACAGCAGGAGCGGCTGCATTTTTATATTGTTTGGAAACTTTGTCAAAAACGATGCCCTGCATAATTTTAACTTTCTAGTAGGTCCCCATCCCTGCTCAATAAATGGAGAAAAGGGATGGGGATGGATTATCAATCTGAAAAAAGTTACCGAAACACGCTTACTTAATCAACCCAGCCTGTACCAAAAATTCACGGGCAACTTCAGATGGTTCACGCTGCTTTCCACTTACTTCGTAATTTAACTCTTGCATGACACCATCGGTCAACAATGCGGAAAGGGTGTTTAAGACTGTTTCCACCTCCGGGAAGGCATCAATTATTTCTTTCCGTACGACAGGTGCAACTTGATAGGGTGGGAACATGTTTTTATCATCTTGCAGCAGCACCAAGTCATAGGCGCTGATTTCCCCATCCGTACCAAAAGCAACCGTAATATCAGCCTGATCTTCCACAAGGGCTTGATATCGTAAACCCGGATCCACTGATTTATATTCCTTTAAAGTGAAATCTCCATATACCGCCTTGATGCCGGGTAATCCATCTTCCCGTTCCTGGAATTCTGGTGGTCCTACCATAACGAGCTCACTGGCTTTTGCCGCCATATCTGACATAGTAACAATCCCCATCTGCTCTGCTTTGTCGCGTTTCATGGCAATGGCTTGGGTATTGTTCATTGGAGAAGGATTTAACCAGACAAAGTTATACTTTTCGAGATAACCATCATATACACTTTGATAAACCGCTTCTCGATCACTGTTTACTGGCAATTTTAAAACTGTCAACAAGCCTGTTCCCGTATATTCAGGATATAAATCAATCTCTCCTGATTCCATCGCCGCCTGTGCAACGGGTGTGCCACCAAGATTTAATTTTCTTTCGACATCAAAACCGGCGTCTTCCAATACCAAAGCGTACATTTCACCGATGATAAATTGTTCGGTAAAATCTTTTGAACCCACTTTGATGGGTGTTTTTTTACTACCGCCACTACAGGCGCTTACCAATACGGCAGTCAATATCAAAAGTGATACGACCATCCAGATAGTCTTACGTTTCATGGTTCCTCCTACAAGTTACTGCGGATATTGAATCAATTTTTGAGCGCCGCTGATGATACCTTCAGAAAATAACGTTAACAACGCCACCGGTACAGCGCCCACGAACAGGATGGAATAATCATACAGAGCAAAACCCCGCGTGATATAAATACCCAATCCCCCACTGCCGACAAAAGCGGCAAGGGTTGCACTAGCAATTACTTCAACAGCTGCGATCCGAATCCCGGTTAAAATGACCGGTGCAGCCAGGGGAAATTCGATTTGAAACAAAATTTGTTGCGGCTTCATCCCCATACCCCGAGCAGCCTCCAAAATTGCTGGACTAATACCGCGGAAAGCTGCATCGGTATTAATTAAAATGGGAGGCAAAGCCAAAACGATCAGGGCAATTAACGCGGAAGTAGAGCTCAAACCGAGGTAGGGAATTAACAAAAATAAAATGGCAAGACTGGGAATAACGCGCAGGGTGTTCACTGTATTGAGGGCAGCGGTTGCAATTCTTTTCGAACGGGCTGTCCAAATACCAAGCGGTACACAAACCAAAATGCCTACAATCATTGAAATGGTTACCAGAAATAAATGTTCACGTAAAGCTAAGATGAATTCATCCGCATGGGAAAGTGTATATTGCCAGGCTAACACAAAAGTGTTGATCAGGTTAGTAAACAATCGGATTACCCTCTTAATTCTGCGTTGAACCGCGCGTGATTATCAAAAACAATAAAGCAATAAAGTGATTTTCAATAACAGTCAATTCACCTCTACCAATAGATTGTTCACAAACAAGGTACACCATGAAATAATCACGTTGTATTCTGCTCTAAACAAATCCACCCTGATTATAGTTAATTAAAATATAGAAACCTTATCCATGCATAAGGTGGATTAATATACAAAATGTGCCACTTATGATCACCCATTTGATAGTAGATATGATCATTTCGGTTTCATACATTAAAAGACCGGATAATGAAGTCAGGGGAAACATCACTACCCGGTCGGAAACTTTCCAAACCAGAAAACAACGGATTCAATCAATGTAATTATTTAATTATCAGTTCGAACAAAATTACCCAACTATCAATATAGTAGCACAAAATACAGAAAATCCAAACTGGATTCATGATAAGTTTTACTTATGATAAGCATCTGCAAGTTTATTAATCTACACGCAATTGACTAAAGCAAATCAAAACCAACGATGCCTGCGTGCAATTTTTTCCTCCTGGCCTGTGTGCAGATTTTTCATTTAGGCCTGAACGCAAGATTTACCCGCTGGCCAGAAGGAAATTTTTGCATTAAGGGCTCCAGCGTGCAAAAACTGCATTTCTAGTAAGCGCAAAATTTGCACTTCTCCTGAGTGCAATAATTGCACGTGATTCTTAATTAACGACTCTTTTAACTACTTAATTACTACTTTAAAAAAATAGTTAATAAATAGTCGTTACATAGATCAACAAATGAATTTTTTGGTAAGTAAACTTGGATGTAGAAATGATTAAAAAAGAAATTTACATTATTTTTGGTATTATTTAATGAGAACTTTTTTGTTCATAATTCAATAAGATTCGGTTAGAATATTTATTTTTCCAAATCTGGTCACATAACCAATGATTATAATTCGTCATAGAATAATATGATATCGTACTATATAAGTGTAAAAACTCTTGACTTTCTAAACTATCAATGGATAATCAAGACTATGGAAAAACTTGTTCTTGCCGTTCATATTAATCCAAAACATACCTTTAGCAAAACCCCAGTTCAAGAAGTGCAGCTGCTTGCTGGTATGGGTGTAGCAGGAGATGCTCATTGTGGCAGGACCACACAACATCTTTATGCGCAACGCAAAAATCCCACAGCGCCCAATCTCCGTCAGGTGCATTTAATTCATAATGAATTATTTGATGAATTGTTAACCCAGGGATTTAAAGTACAGCCCGGCCAGCTGGGTGAAAATATTACCACGCAAGGTATTGATTTATTGGCCTTACCTCGAGGCACTAAGTTAATCTTAGGTGACACAGCGGAAATTGAATTAACCGGATTAAGAACCCCTTGTTCGCAAATTAATGATTTTCAACCTGGTTTAATGAATGCCCTCATGTATCGGAATAAAAATGGAGAGGTGATTCGAAAGTCAGGGGTAATGGCGATTATTCTTAAAGATGGGGTTGTAAGAACTGGCGATATGATAAAAATTATCCTACCCGATAGACCGCACCAACCCCTTGAACCAGTGTAAGTGTAACCACGGTTACACTTTTTTCTTTTTTACTGACTCCAACAGACTTTTTGGAAAAACCAGTTTCCATTCATAACGTGGACTGCGGGATGGGACTTTGAACTTTGATAAATCCACCTCCCCGTTTTGATAGGACTGCAAAAATTGAATGAGAGCGTAGGTGGCAATCTGACTGGCGGCTACACCCATTTGTTCTGCCAGATCACCCACTTGTTTTTTTAACTCCGGAGGGAGGTCATAGGTAACCCGGTGATCTTTACGAGCACGCATTTTTGCGCGTTCCCGTGCGATTTTTTCACGTTCCCGTTTGGGCAGGCGCGCTTCCGCTTGTTTTTCTTCCATCCCGGCTAACAGATCCGCTACGGCCGGGTCTAAAATATTTCGCCGTTTTCGTTCAGCCATAGACTACCTCCATCAAACGCTCACAAATTTGTTGATATCCACCTGCTTTAGATTTTCCATTTTGATAACCTGTGATTGCTGGGCTGTTCGGTGTGTATTCCCATAACGTTTGCCCGAACGCTGGTGCTTCGCGCACTCGTGTATCCTGCGGGATAGGAGGCAGCACTCTCTCTCCAAAGGTTTGAACAATTTCCTGGAATTGGGTGATGGTTTCACGGGTAGTGCGGTCAAAGAATGTGGGGAGGATTGAGTACCCTGTAAATTGGTGGCCTTTTTGTCCGATTTCACCCATCGTTAATAAGATTTCTTTTACACCATCAACGGCCATTGCATCCAGACGGGTGGGGATAATAACCCAATCGCTGGTGATGAGTCCATTAATATGAAGAACATCTAATGAAGGAGCCAGATCTAAAAAGACGACATCGTATTTCAGTCGTTTAAAGTGGTCTTTTAACAACGATTCCCGAAAATCCATCAGCGTGATGTGACGTTTTACTTTTTCCGTATTTTTATCACTTGGCAAAATATCCAGGTTGGGCCGAACGGTTTGGACGACGTCTTTTATTGGTTCTTCCATTACAAGCCAGCGGTAAAGGCCCGCGGTTTTTTCCTGTCCAAAACTAAACGCAACATGACCCTGCGGGTCCAAATCCACCAGCAGTGTTTTTAATCCGGCTTGGGCAAACCCTGATGCTAGGGTGACAGCGGTGGTGGTTTTTCCGACTCCGCCTTTTTGATTAGCCAATGCAAAAATGAACATATAATGATTTCTCCATATCTTGCCTTCCCCAAAAAATGAAAATAACTTGTCTAAGGGGTGACCCTTGAATTATAGCCTTAAAAAGAGTAAAATGTCAAGCGGATACCCTTAGGGTATACCCTTATGAATATTCAGGGTATACCCTAAGTTTGAAATAAGGCATTTTGAGCGGATTTATTACCAAAAATGGGTTAGGGTGTGGGTAAAATTAAAAGGCTGGTAAATCATTGCTTTTTTGAAAACGCAACTTTAAGGATGTGTGTAAAAAAACCAAACAAAAGTGATTTGTTTTGATGGGTTATTTAAAATAATTTGTTTTGGAAATTCCTTAACTTTTGGGTTTTATGATTGGTTTCCTGGAGAAATTTTTCTCCTAAAAATTGATCTCTTTAAATAGAGGTATTTGAGAAAGCGATTTGAGTGAAGCGGATAAATTTGTGCTCATATGGAGGTGTGATTTAGCTAAAATTAGCAGAATGAACCTGTCGAAGCGTACTGAAGGTTTTTTAATTAAAAACTCATTGTTCGCTAAGAATGTGATTCCGTTTATCAAGAAGGGGTCTGGTAAATGAAATAAATTGCTTATGAGTAGAACTTAAAAATAAAAATGGTTTGAGAATTAATAAACGACAAAGTTAACTCAAGTAAGAGCATAAGGGGTAATGAAATATAACAATTATTGCCCTCTGTTGACCAAGTTTTTGCCGAAAGGTTTCGTAACCGTGGTTACACTTTAAGGACTGAAGTATCAAAAACATATATAGGTGGAGCAGAAAGAAAAACAAATAACCTCTCCAGGCTTTGTCATCAGTAATCTTTTTTGTATAAGATTCGTAACCACGGTTACACTTTTAAAGAAAAAAGCCGCTGGTGTTTTCCAACGGCTTTTTTGTAATCAGATTATCGTCGTGAATGGCGGGCTTTGATAAGTTGGCTGAGTTCATCCAGCAGTTCCAGAACTTGTTGACTTTGCCCGCTGATGGTGATTTCATCCGCCAGATAATCCAGTACCTGGGATTGGTCCAGTTTGTTCATGTCTTTAAAGACCCGCGTAAATTTACGCAAACCGCGGTATGCATTCGTTTCGGGGGTAGTGGCTTGTTTTGGAGATTGAGGTTTTTTTGGTTGTTCCGGTTCAACGATTTGTTCAGCGATATCCTCAGAAGTGAGGCTGTTGGCGATACTTTGATGAATGAGTTGTTCCCATTCCTGCTGTGGACGGCTGCGGATTTCTCTTAAAACGCGCTCGGAAAGACGGAAACGATCTGCAATTTCTAAAAGATGATTAGGGTAATCAAATAATTTGATCAGCTGCACCATGCGCGGGCGGGTCAGATTCATGATCGGGATAATGCGGTCCCATAATCCGGCAGGCATACGTTTATCGTTCGCTTGGCGAAAATAATCAAAATCGTCCTCAATGGTTTCGTCGGGGTGGATATCCAAATCAGCGAGAATCAGAGCGGCTACTTCACAGGCTTGTTCCACCGCGGAGGGTGCTTCGGCATGCCGGTTCTCCAATACCTGGCGCTGTCGCGTGGGGTTTTGGACCACTTCTACCCTTAATACCGGTTCTTCTAGTTTGTTAAAATCGAGTTCTCCATTGTGGTGTTTGGATGCACTTTGGGCTGTTTGCAAACAGGCGGCCCAAAACCGGCGTTCCCCGGTTTCGATCAGAAAAAAGAACTGTCCATCCGCATCATTTTGCCAGGATCCGGTGATCGGTTTGATCTGACCGTGATCTTCAAATGAAGACCCCAGATGTAGTAACCGGTCAACTTCCTGCCGGACACCACTGTCTTGATTGGCAAAATGCAGCCAGCGCTGGGCTGCCTGGTAACAATTTATTTCTCCATTAAAAAAAGGCACACGGATAAAGGTCGGCAGCAAACGACGCGGTTGAAAACGGTCAGGCATCATTTCGCTTGGTTTGAGCCGCTCAATTCGCTCTACCGTGGTTGCACTTTCCTTTAAAGTTGGTGTTCCGGCTAAGGGAGATTGATTTTGTTTATTTTCGCTGGCTGGAAAATCTTCAAACGCATTAAAGCGTTTTCGTTTGCTGGGAGCCATGATTCCTCCTGATGAACGGATCCGCGCGTGGGGTTAAAGGGTCAGCGGCTGGTCTGCTGGAGCACATGCAAAACCAATTCGCCATATTCCTGGGTGGCGCGAGAACTAGACGCAAGTTGTCCACCACTGCGTTGGCGAGGGGGACGATATGAAAAAACATCCATGTGACTAGAGTGGGCATAAGCCAGGTCGGATGATTTGTGGATTGGGTTTAACATCTGCTTTGGATAACGCTGGCGAAGCTGATCCAAAATTTCTCGCACTTCAGATCGTTGTTCTTCCACTAAAGTAGGCAGATATCCAAGGATGTTTAACTGGGGTTTAAAATGTAAACGAACTTGTTCAATTGTATTTTGTAATTCGCGTAATCCCGAAACACCCAGATAACTTGTTTCAACCGGGATAATCAGATGATCCGCCGCGACCAGGGCGTTCACCAGCAGATCACCTGTGTTGGGTGGGGTATCGATAATGATATAGGCAAATTGATTTTGCACTGCTTGTAAGGCATGCATCAGCCGGGTTTCATTTGCCATCATGGTTGGTAAAACCCGGGCAGCTTCAACCATCGCACTCCTGTTGGATGGCAGCACGTATAAATTGAGGTGATGATCCCCTTGGCGTACCATTCGTTGAATGGATGGGGGTGGTGTTTCCATTAAAACAGCGGCCAGTGATTGTTCTGGAGCCACATCATGAGTTCCATATGCTGCGGCTAACAATGCGTGTCCTTGCGGATCCATATCGACCAACAATACACGTCCTGATGGTCCAGCCGTTTCTGCCAATTGAATGGCTAATCCGGCGGCTAAATTAACGGTGGTGGTTGTTTTGCCTACACCGCCTTTTTCATTTGCAATCGTAATTGTGGTTGCCATACTGCCTCTTTTGTTCGGATTTTTGCTAAAATAAAGACAATAGCTGGAAAATCCTTCTTCTTAAGCATAAATTTGTCAATTTTATACAATATTAGCAGATATACAGGGGAAAATCAACATAATTAGCTTAAAAACTGCTACTTTATACTATAATTACGCTAATTCTATTGTAATTAAGGATAATTCGTGCAATAATAGGCAAAGAAATCTTGGAGGAATGGCACCATGTTCAATTCTTTGAATGATGAAGAATGGCGCGTTGCGCGGTTAGAACGATTAAACCTGCGTGAGGATCCATTTAAATTATCCGCTGATCCGCGTTACCTGTATTTAGGCCCGGAGCATTTAGCCGTATACCGGCAGGCTCAGGGTGTCGTTTCCCGCCGCCGGGGTTTGGCATTATTTTCCGGTGATATGGGAATGGGAAAAAGTTCACTGGCGCGGAGGATTTATGATCTTTACGCAGCTGATGACAATTTAATGATCAGTTATATCCACACGGCCGCATTTAAATCGGCCATGGATGCAGCTCGTCAAATATCCGTTTCTTTAAATCTACCCACCCAGCGCAGTTTTCAACGACAGATGGAAACCCTGGAAAAACTGATGGCGGAAATGTATACCAAGGGCAGTAATGTGGTCATTATCTTGGATGATGCCCAGATGATGAATGCCGAAGCCTTGGAAGTGCTGCACCGTTTATATAATTTTGATTACGATGCCAAAGTTGTGCAAATCTTGGCATTTGGTCAACGGGAAATGAACACTTTGTTTGAAACGAACAAAGCGGTCAACGCTCGTGTATTTGTTCGTTTGGCACTGCCGCCATTAACCTTATCAAGCTCCTTACAAATGGTGTTATTCCGCTTGAATGTAGCTGGTCGCAGTGAGCCATTTATCGACGATGATGCATTTGAATTATTGTATGAACGGTCCGAAGGTGTGCCGCGTGAGATTATCCGCCTATGTGCGCTTTCCACAGACCTGGTGCTGCAAAATGATGTTTCAACGATTAATTTAGATATTGTTAGAGAGGTGGTAGCTTATGAAGCGTGATTCTCAGGGCGGCGCGAACAATGCCTGGGTACAGTTATATCAAGCCCGCCGGATCACTTCCGATCCCCAAACCCGGCCGGCAGGACGCCCGCCTTCATTGGTTCCGCGCCACAAAGTTGGAATGACCCTTTCCAAGGGCGAAATGAGCGAACTGCAAAAATGGCAGCAGCGCTTAAGTAAACTCTTAAATCGTAAGATCTCTATCGGTGAGACGGTTGGCATCCTTTCTCGGGTGTGCACAGCTCGCCTGTCTTTGATTCCGGGTGAGAAAGCTCGCAATCTGGACGAGTTAGTTTCGATGTTAATTGAAGGTGAATAATTTTTTCTACCAATAATTAACAATATTATCGGAAGAAAAAAACTAAATCAAAAATTCTTCCCCACCATATACCGAGGAACCCCCATGACCAATGAAAATGAAGAAAACTTGTTCATCCCTGTTCATGAACGAACCCTCAAATTCCAGGATAAGGAGATCATTACCGCGGATTTAGCGGATGGCAACGGATATGTATCCGTGCGTTCTTTATGCGAAGCCTTTGGGTTGGATGGACGTGCCCAACGCCGCCGTTTGCAGCGCCAACAGGGTTATTTTGAACCCTACACGGCCACCATCCAAATGCAGACCGCGGGCGGAAAACAAGCTACCCTGTGTTTGATGGCTTCCGCTGTGCCCTTATTCTTGACGGGAGTGGATCTTTCCCGCGTGCAAGAACAAGAAACCCGATTGTTATTAAAAGCTTTTTTGGATGAAGCCCATACCGTTTTGGCTGAACATTTCGGTATTAGCGAGCGAGGAGAAATTCAATTTTTGCGGGAATCGGTTGCCCGGATGGTAGCCGAACAAGAAACTTATGAAGAGAACCTTGAAAAAAAAGTAGAGGCGGAGCTGGCTGAACTTCGTCGTGCACATGATGAAAAAGTCCAGCAAATTCGAGATGCATTTGGAGATTTACGCCAACAAGTGACCTTGTTGGAAAAAGTCGCTGGTCCAAAAGCCCGACTTACCCCCGAACAAATGGGTCAGCTCCGCCAAACCATTGCAACCCTGGGTTCCCTTATGCAGGAACGTGGGATCGCCAAACCTTACCCTGGTATCTATATGGATGTCACCCGATTGACGGGAGTCAGCCGCTCGGAAGATATTCGCCAGGATGATTTTCCAAAAGTTATTGAGTTTTTAAACCGGCAGGTAAAAGCCCTCTCCCAATCAAAACCGCCGGATTCAGATCAACCCAAAGGAAACTAAGCCCTCTGATTAAAATGATCAGAAGGATGTCGTTATGGTAACAACCGTCAACATTCCAAGTCATGAGGAAGCCTGGGAAATGGTTCTGGGTCAGTTACGCGCCGAAATGTCGCGTGCTGATTTTGATGCCTGGGTACGTCCTTTAAAACCCTTGGGGTTCCGGAATGAAGACGAACAAATATTCCGCCTGGCCGCCGTGAATGATTACGCTCGCAAATGGGTGCAAAGCCGCCTGGATGCGCGTATTAGCAAAATGTTATCCGGCCTGTATCAGCGTGATATTTTGTTATCAGTAGAGGTATCCAACGGATTTTATTCCGATCAAACCGTGCAGATGCTGCGATCCGAAAGCAGCGCTCCACCCAAAAAAATATCCAAATCTACCACCCCTCCCCGCCAATCCGTTAATGATGAAGAAGCGGATCAGGAATTAGAGAAAACGTTTCGGAAAAAAGGTACTCGCAAGGCCATGTTGCAAAAGGCCTATGGTGACCAACGTTCGTTGATTATTCAACCGGAACGTGGTATGTTTCAGACCAATTACATGTGGAACCAGTGGGTGCCTCTGATCGGTTTATCCGCCTATGCTGCCATTAAGGCAGCCCGGATGATGTGTTATTGGAATCCGGAGACAGGGGAAACCCGGAATATTGTGGAAACTGAAATGAAAGATCTGGCTGACCGTGCCCATGTCAGCGTGAGAACCCTTAAAACGATACTCAAGAATGACCTCATCAAACGTTATTTCATCCGCTATACTGTTCGCCGGGTGATGACACCCAACGGCGTAAGAACAGCAGGCATCCGTTTGCAAGTACGCATGGATGATCCGCTTACCCCGCAGGACCAGGAAATGAGTGGCGAATATGACAACGGCACCTGGTTCAGCCCCGAGTTTGAAGACGAACATGAGGACTGGGACGATTAAGTGGAAGTTAAAAACGAAAAATGAAAAATAACACTTTTCACTTTTCGTTTTTAACTTTTAGTTTAACATCGCCAGATTCTGGGCGGCTTCGGCACTGACATGTTTTAAATTTCGAAGGACGGCATTTTCACGCCGGTAAAGACGTTCCACCATGGTACAAAAATCCAAGGCGGTCGGGGCGGAAAGGATAGGCTGTTTTTCTGTCGCTGGAATTTGCAGCAGGGAAGAAGCCAGGAACAAAAACACCATCGGATCCTCTGGCAGATCAAGCGATTCCAAATTGATCTGCACCTCTTCCAAACTATCAAGTGTACGTAAATAATACTGCACGTGGCTGCGCAGCATCCGCAGACGGCGGTAAATATCCAGCGGACGGTGTAGTTCAAGTGGATACTTTTCCACAAAACCAGTTAAATAAACTGCTGATTCACGGTCCAATTCCTTAATTAAAAAGCGTTCTTCCCCAATCGCGGTAATGTTCATGTGTCCATTATCCAGGCGTTCAACATCGACAATTTTCGCCGTAGTACCAATATAAAATGGTTCGGCTAATGCCCCAAGTGCTTCCGTACCCTGGCGGATTAATGTCACGCCAAAGATGTTGTCGGTCAACAAAGCTCGCTGAATCATTAATTTATAGCGGCTTTCAAAAATATGCAAATTGATCGGCATGCCCGGAAACAATACCGTATTGAGGGGAAATAACGATAATTTTTCTATCATATATCCAATTTTAAATTGAAACTACATATCCGCCACGCAGATATATAATGTTTTAAGAAAATCCATTTGATTTTATGCCATTTTTACGCGAGCTGTTTAATGTCCATCAAAGTAACCACAAAAATAAATTGCTTTTAATATCTAATGGATGTAAAAATAATCATCGGGGGAAAATAAAATCTCCACCGAACAAAAAACTTCATGTTGCATATCCTGCAACATACCTCCATTAAGCTGGATCTACACAGCAAAACGGAGGTTGTATGGCTAGAAATCCAAATGAAAAGAAAATTAAAGAAATTTATGAAACAATTACGCAGCATCCCGGTAAACGCCCAGGTTGGATCGCCAATTTGTTGCAGATCCACCGGTCTGAGGTAACGCGAAACCTGCCCACCATGGAAGAAAAAGGATTATTTCTTAGTGAGGATCAAAAAGGGCAATTATTTCCTTATCGAAAGAGATAAAAATGAAATTGTTGCAGAATTTTCGCATCGAATTTATATAATGAAATGAATAAAAAAACACAAAAAGGGGCATCGATGAACCCATCCTTTAAAAAAGTAGATCGTTTATTACAAATTGAAACATTGTTATTAGCACATCCGGAGGGATTAACCCAGGCAGAGCTTGCCCGCCGGTTGGACGTCAATCGATCAACAATTGGGCGTTATATTTCTCACTTACCCAAAAATATATATATTGATGATCTGGATGGGGGTAAGTGGAAGATTGACCGCAGCGCCTATTTGGTAAAAGTTCGCTTTAACCTGCACGAAGCTACCGCTTTGCACCTTGCATCTCGCTTGTTGGCTAACCGTCTCGATAAACAAAACCCGCATGCTGCCGCTGCTCTGCGTAAACTCGGTTTGGCACTGAACAAACTGGCTCCGCATGTCAGTCAACATATCTTAACCTCAGCCGACCAGATGGATGATCAACACAAACGACTTGATCCGAATTTTATCAGCGTACTGGAAACGCTGACCCTGGCATGGGCAGAGCAAAAAAAGGTTTCTCTTTGGCACCGCAATACCGATTTTGACAAGGTTTACCAATATACCTTCAGTCCTTATTTTATTGAACCCTATGCAGTGGGGAACACCTGGAGCCAGACCTACAATATCCTCAACCAACGGGCAACCGCAACCGATGCCAATGGTGATACCATCCAATATCGTTACGATGCCATCGGACGACTGATCACCATTGATTACCCCGAACCGCAAAGTG
>PABH01000037.1 GCA_002702705.1 Anaerolineaceae bacterium | reverse complement strand
TTCATAGATGTTTCGGTTTTTCTATTGCAGTGTGTAGAAATTGACAGGTTTGTCTTCTTTCGTCTTCTTATCACTCTTCAGTTGTTAAGGTGCTACCTCGTGAAGGATATTCCGCTTCCAAGCGACAAAAACACCGATGCTGACGTAACAATTTTTGTTCGCAACACCGGCTAATCTCAGCGATGTTATTGAGGATTTCTCCTTCACTATTTGGTTATGTTTTCAACGATCTCTCAATGTTGATTAGATCGCCAAACCAATGTTTGGGAGGTTTATTGTAAACCCTCAGGCTTGTGCTGTCAAGGGCTAATTTCCGTGTCGAAACACTTATGTTTTGCCCTTTATAAGCGTTGGAATGATCCTAATTCGGGTATTCTTTTTTCAGCGATCTACCGTTTCCGGTGAAACCGGGCTGTGATTTCGTATTTGTTTTCCACAGCGAGCAGAATTATACTCGCTTATTAAATAGAGTCAAGGGAATCATAGATTTTGCTATTATATTAATCTTTACTTATTTATCAATCGAAAAAGATCAACTTATGGTCAGATTTTTCTCTAACCGGTTAACTAAATGAGCGGTGGATGCCTTAAAACTTGCCTGAACTCTCTGCCCGATGGTTAACTGCATTTCCAAGGCAGAAGTACGCGTAATTAAAGCAACCAGTGGAAAACCACAGTCAAGCGTTATTCTCTCTAGCGGTCCCTGAGGTGTCATACTTTCAATCCGGCCAAAAAGATGATTGCGGGCGCTGGAAATCGAAGATGCAAGATTGGTTGAAATGGTGATATCTTCTGGGCGCAGACACACGAAAACCGGTTGATTGATTTGTGCTTCGCCCACAACATCAACGATATAATCGTTTACCTTAATGCTGGCTAGTCCATCCTTCCAGGAATCCACCACACCAGGGATGATCGATTCAACACCAACAAATTGGGCTACCTCGCGATCTATTGGAGATGTAAAAACCTCGTGTGGCGTACCAACCTGACGGATTTCCCCCGCCATTATGACGGCTACACGATCAGCCAGAAACAGCGCTTCATCAAGATTATGGGTTACAAAAAGGGTCGTTACCTGGTTTTCATGCTGAACGCGCTGGAAATCGGAAATTAATTTAGAACGTGTAGGCGCGTCCAACGCACTGAATGGTTCATCCAAAAATAAAATTTTCGGTTTTAAGGCCATGGCACGGGCGAGACTGACTCGTTGGGCTTCACCACCCGAAAGATGTTTTGACTTTCGATTTAAGAGGTGCGAGATGCTTAAGTTTTCGGCCCAGATCGCCACTTCTTTTTTGATGATCGATTCTTTAATTCCACGGAAACGCATACCAGTGCCAATATTTTCCGAAACCGATGTATCCAGTAAAAGCGGGTCCTGTAAAACCATGCCGATTTGCCGCCGGAATTTAAGTTTGTTTTGAGTCCGGAATGGTTTGTCTTCAAAAAATATTTCGCCTGCTGAAATCGGCAATAACGTACTTAAAGCCATCAATAAAGTGCTCTTTCCCGCTCCGTTTGGCCCGATAACCGCTAAAACCTCCCCGCTTCTAATAGAAATCTGGTCTATCGAAAGGACCGTTTTTTTATTCCTCTTAACAATAATATTTTGTGCTTTTAAGATTGTTGTTATCAATTTCAACTCAATTGTTTGATGAACTTTGCTGCTGAACAACGGTCAGGAATAAATTAACCAGATAAGCCAGACCAAGGAGGATGATACTAAGTGCAATCGCAATTCCGAAATGACCTTTGCTATTTTCTAAAACAATTGCGGTGGTCAAAACACGGGTTGTATCCTTTAAATTACCACCGACCATCATTGAAGCCCCTACTTCGGAAATAACACTTCCAAAACCTGCCATTAAAGCCGCCAGCAGCGGCAGTCGGGCTTCACGCCACAACATAATTACAGATTGTATACGGGAAGCGCCTAACCCCATCAATTGGAAGTGCATCCGCGGGTCTAACTGTTGTAAAGAAGAAGAGGTCAGACCGGTTACAACCGGTGCAGCAATGATTATTTGAGCAATAATGATTGCCGTTGGGGTATACATCAATCGTAAATCACCGAGCGGACCGCTGCGCCAAAGAAAAATTGAAACAGTCAGTCCAACAACCACCGGTGGTAAAGCCATACCGGTATTAATCAAAGATATCCAGAATTTTCTAGTCCGAAAGCGTCCAAAGGCCAACAAAGTACCTAATGGGAGGCCAATCAAAAGACTTAATAATGTAGCTATTCCTGAAATTTTCAGCGACAATAAGGTGATTTGTAAAACCTCAGGATCAACCGTGCGAATGAGTTGAAATGCCTGTTGAATGCCCTCCCAAATCCAGTTCATATTCTATAGACCTAAGCTAGCCGGGTCCTTTCCGGCATCCGGGAAGAATAAAGGTGCTCCATATTCTGCGACACCAAATTCACCGATTAATTTCTGGGTAGAATCAGAGGTCATAAAAGCAGCGAATGCCTTTGCTCCGTCAAAATTAACTTTTGGCCATTTTTCTGGATTTACAACAATGACATGATATATATTGAGCAATACCGGGTCTCCTTCAACCATAATATCCAGTTCAAGTGAAGCTTGGTTTGCCAGGTATGTGGCACGATCTGTTAAAGTATAACCGAATTTTTCAGAAGCAATTCGCAAAGTATCACCCATACCTTGCCCAGACTCAAGATACCAATCACCTTCGGGAGTAATATCTGCCGTTTTCCAAATAGCTAATTCCTTTTTATTGGTGCCGGAATCATCCGCACGGGAAACAAAAGTTGACTTTGCTGCATCAATTTCTACGAATGCTTCTGAAGCTGAGGTCATCCCTTTGATTCCAGCCGGATCATCCGCTGGGCCTACGATAATGAAATCGTTATGCATGATTAAATCACGTTGGATCCCAAATCCTTTTGCCATTAATTCTTCTTCAGAAGCGGGTGCATGCACCAGTAATACATCCGCATTCCCTTCTTCACCCATAGCCAATGCGGCCCCCGTTCCAACGGCAACCATTTTTACTTTATAGCCGGTTTGTTCTTCAAAAATCGGTAGTAGAACATCAAGCAAACCTGAATCCCGGGTACTTGTCGTTGTGGCCAAAATTATTTCCGGATTTGCCGGAGCCATATCATCTGTAGACGCCTCCATCTCAGGCACCGAAGTAGGCTCAGTAGTTACTTGTGGGGTACAAGCTGTGAACGTAAATACGAATATTAACAAAATTGAAATTATAAAAAGCCGATATTTTGTATTCATTTCTTCCTCCAATTGTATTGGTTGTGAGGGTTCAATTATACAATATACAATTCATAATTCACAGATATTTAGATATATCCTGATTTAAAACTCTTTTCAATTTTCACCATTCTTCTCTATCCTTTACCCGTATAATAAAATTAACAATTTTTTCAGGAACCAAACAAGCCTGTAAAACGTCAGATAAGGGAAGGAGTATTCATTATGAAAAACACCCGCTCCCATTTTGTGCAATCCAAATGGTTTTATTTAATAAGTATAATTTTTGTTATTAGCTGCCTGGTTGGAGCAGCGATCTTGTGGAAATTTACCGATTCCGGACTTGTAAACCTGCCTTGGTTAAATAAACAAACGCCAGTACCGGTTGAAGTCAATACGGGTACAAATACTGACCCTTTAGGAGCCACAATGGAACAAGGAGAACCCTTTAAAATGGATATTACGCTTAGCGAAGGACAACCTCAACCGGACTTATATGTCGTATCAACTCCTTCCTCCGGTGGATCCCTGGCAGAAAATGAAATTAAGCAAATTTTACAAAGGGTATCGCCCCTGCAAACAGCATCCGTTGAAGAAACGGATTTCAACCCCCCCAGTGACCCCTTGCCCCCACCCCAACCCGGAGAATCAATCGAGGAAATTTTTCCACCTTCAGAAACCGGCGAAACACCACCAACGATTGAAGAAGGACCTCTTGAGGTACTGCGTTATGCTCCGGAAGGGGAAATTTCGGTTGCTCCCTTTATCAGCATTACATTTAACCATGCGATGGTGCCGTTAACGACCATTTCGGATCTAAATGAAAAAGAAGTGCCTGTCCAAATTGAGCCTACGTTACCTGGAACCTGGCGTTGGCTTGGGACAAAAACCCTTACATTTGAATATGACTCCGAGTTTGTTGACCGTCTGCCAAAAGCTACTGAATACCAGGTGACTGTTCCAGCCGGAACAAAATCGATAAACGGCAGTCAACTGGCAGCGGATGTCCGTTGGAGTTTCCGCACACCCCCACCCAAAATTTTACAATCGTACCCTCAAGATGAACCGCAACCACTTGATCCATTCTTTTTTATCGCCTTTGACCAACGGATTGATCCGGAAAAGGTATTAGACACCATTCAAGTTTTTGCCGATAACAACCGTGCAAATTTGGTTTTGATCAGCGAACAAGAAGCTGACGAGAATGAGGATTTACAGAATCTAATTAAAAATTCACAGGAAGGGCGCTGGCTAGCATTTAAGGCTGACGAGGCTTTTAATCCTGAAACCCGCATCGACGTCACAGTTGGACCAGGCACCGCATCCGCAGAAGGTCCACTCGTAACAACAGAAGCGCAATCCTTCAGTTTTTCAACGTACGCCCCTTTACGCATCGAACAGCACGGTTGTTCATGGTACGGTGACAATGATTGCCCACCATTTACACCCTTTTATATTCGCTTTAATAACCAACTTGACCTGGATTCCTTTTCAGAGAATATCATCCAGGTTTCTCCTGAAATCCCAGGAGTAAATGCCAATGCTTATTACAACTCAATTGAAATTCAAGGAGAAACGAGCGGCAAAACAACCTATACAGTTACCGTTTCAGGTGAAATCCGAGATATTTTTGGGCAGACTTTAGGGAAAGATGAACGTTTAACCTTCCGTGTGGGCAGCGCCCAACCCCTTCTGCTTGGGCCAGAGCGCACCTTTTTAACGCTTGATCCGGCTGTCAAACCGGTTTTATCAGCTTATGTTATGAATTATTCTTCCTTGAATATCAAAATTCATAAAGTTAAACCTTCCGACTTCCCAGCTTTTCAAAATTACCTAAACGAAAAATATTCAGATAATCCGCCACCTTTACCCGGAACAAAACTCATGGATCAAAAACAAAACCTGGATTTACAGGATGACACACTCGAACAGGTGGATATTGATCTCTCTCCATACACAACAAACGGTTCGGGGCATTTCATTGTCAGCATTGAACCCCCAAAAGCACTCATTGAAACCGATGAAACACGATGGCGCAGATTATCTCAAACCGTTACCGTATGGGCGCAGGTAAGTCAAATTGGCCTGGATCTGTTTTTTGACAACCAACAGATGGTCGCCTGGACAAATGATTTGTTAAGTGGCGCCCCGTTGGAAGGAGTAACCATTGAAACGGAAAATGGTTCTACTGTAACCACTGATAAAGAAGGTATGGCGCGATTTGATCTTCCAAATGGCGCATCCTATCTAACGGCCAGTAAAAACGATGATATTGCAATTTTGCCCTACTCGCCCTATTGGGGTGAAAGAAGATGGCAGTCCACCTCATTAAATACTTCCCTGCGCTGGTTCGTCTTTGATGATCGCACTATCTATCGTCCCGGCGAGGAAGTTCACGTAAAAGGATGGATTCGAAATAACAGCCGAGGGCCGGCGGGCACGATTGAACTGAGTGATATCAATCAACTTACATACGAAGTCCAAGATGCCACCGGAAATCCCATTACCACTGGAGACGTATCTGTCAGCAAATTAGGCGGATTTGATTTTGTTATTTCTTTACCAGAGGTGATCAATCTTGGATCAGCATCCATTCATTTAACCGCTTCCACGGGTCTTGATAACAATTCCTATTACCATTCATTCCAAATTCAGGAATTCCGCCGTCCCGAGTTTGAGGTCACTGCCAGGAATGAAACCAGCCCGCCTTATTTTGTTGATGGACACGCAGTTCTCTCGGTAGAGGCCAAATATTACGCTGGGGGCGGTCTGGCAAACGCCGATACCATTTGGAATGTAAATACCTCTCCCGGCTCATACAGCCCACCCAATTGGTCAGACTTCACCTTTGGGACCTGGCAGCCGTGGTGGTTTTATTTTGATCGCTGGGGAGATCAAGATGGGGATTCACAAACCGAGACCTTCACAGGGAAAACGGATGCAAGCGGATTTCATTACTTGCGTCTTGATTTTTCACCCCAAGGCGACCCAGATTTCGACCCAAAACCACTCAATGTAGTCGCAGAAGCGAGTGTCACCGACATTAATCGCCAGACTTGGGTCAGTTCAACCTCACTTTTGGTGCATCCAGCTGATGTATATGTCGGCATCCGTACAGCACGTTATTTTGTAGAAAAAGGCAGCCCGCTCAATGTTGATTTTATTGTTCCGGATCTGGATGGAAATGCCCTTAAAGACTTCAAGGTCGAGATGGAAGCAGCCCGATTAATATGGAAATTCCGCAGCGGAGAATGGATTCAGGAACTGGAAGACACCCAACAATGTGTGATGACGTCTGGTCTTGAACCACAAACTTGTTCATTCGAGACACCTGTTGGTGGAACATACCAGATCACTGCCCGTGTCACCGACCAAACCGGAAGAGTTAATCAAAGCCGCTTTACCCGCTGGGTAAGCGGTGGGCAAATCCGGCCCTCGCGTGATATTGAACACGAACAGGTCACCCTCATTCCAAACCAAGACACCTACCAACCAGGAGATACCGCCGAAATTCTTGTCCAATCTCCTTTTGGAGGTGCGGAAGGATTACTGACCGTTACCCGGGAAGGGATTTTGTACAGCGAACGTTTTACAATTGATGACAGCGGTTCAACAACCCTATATATTCCCATTAAAGATAGTTACATTCCCAACCTGAACATCCAAGTCGATTTAAATGGCTCGGCGAATCGTATCGACGACCAGGGTAAACCAATTGAAGATTCTGTACCACGTCCGGCTTATGCAGTGGGTACGCTGAACCTTAACATTCCCCCATTAAAACACGAGCTCACATTGGAAGTCACGCCCTTAGATCAAAAACTTGAACCAGGTGGAAAGACCAGCCTGACTGTGGCGGTGAACGATAAATCAGGAAACGTTATCGCTGATGCTGAAGTAGCGGTCATCGTTGTTGATGAGTCCATTTTGTCCCTCACAAACTATCAAATGGCAGATCCATTGGACGTGTTTTACTCCAACCGGCAATCTTATTTGGAAAGTTTGTATGCTCGTGATAGTATCATTTTGGCTGACCCCGCCGCATTGGCACAAGAAGTCCAAAACCAGGCTGTGATGCGTGATGGCGCCGTGGCTGAAGAAGCTGCAATGGAAGCACCTGCACCAATGCCAACCATGACTCTTGAAAAGGGAATGGGAATCGGCGGAGGTGCTGAATCGGAATCAAATCCAATCCGCATCCGCAGCGACTTTAATCCACTGGCTGTTTTTGCGCCCCTTGTTCGCACCGATGTCAATGGGATGGCAGAAATTGATATTGAACTGCCGGATAATTTAACCCGTTATCGTGTGATGGCAGTTGCGGTTGATTCGAGCGGAAAGAATTTTGGGGTCGGTGAGTCAAGCATTACTGCTCGTCTGCCGCTCATGGTTCGCCCTTCCGCACCCAGGTTTTTAAACTTTGGTGATCAATTTGAACTGCCGGTCGTTTTACAAAACCAAACCGATGACGTTTTAACAGCAGATGTCGTTATCCGGGCGAGTAATCTCGCAGTAGCCTACACAAACCCCGCATCAGAAAATCAAACCTGGGGTGAAGAGAGCGGCCTTCGAGTAACCATCCCGGCAAATGACCGCATTGAAGTCAGGTTCCCGGCCAAAACAATCCTGGCAGGCAGCACCGCAATCCAGGTTGTCGCGGTTTCAGGTTCGTATTCCGATGCAGCGTCTTTAACCTTACCAGTTTACACCCCTTCCACAACAGAAGCATTCGCAACCTATGGGGTTATCGATCAGGGGAGTATATCCCAACCCGTCCAGTACCCAAGTGATGTCTTTGCGGAATACGGCGGTTTAGAAATCAGCACCTCATCCACCGCTCTGCATGCTTTAAGCGATGCCGTATTGTATCTGGTGCAATACCCCTATGAATGTTCCGAACAAATTGCTTCACGGGTTTTGGGAATCGCCGCCCTGCGTGATGTTTTGAGTGCATTTCAAGCCGAAGGACTACCGCAGCCTGAAGAGTTGGAGAGTTCGATAAGTGCGGATGTTGAACGGTTGCAAAGTATGCAAAATGGAGATGGTGGATTTCCATACTGGCAGCGCGGCTTTGAATCAAATCCTTTTAATACCATTCATGTCACCCATGCTTTGGTTCGCGCTCAGGAAAAAGGATTTGATATTCCACAGGAAGTGCTGCAGAGCGCTTTAGTTTACTTAAAAAATATCGAACAATATTATCCTTCATGGTACAGCATTACAACCCGTCAAACCCTCAGCGCTTATGCAATTTTTGTTCGTGACCTGGCGGGCGATCGTGATGTACAAAAAGCTGAGAGTTTATATCTCGAAGCAGGGCTGGATAACCTCTCACTTGATGCTTTAGGCTGGTTATGGCCGGTAATTGAAAATCAAACCCGGCTGGAAGAAATTCGCCGCTTTGTTGGAAACCGAGTAGTTGAAACCGCTGGAGCCGCCAATTTTACAACGGAAATCACCGACCAGGATTACCTCCTGCTCTCCTCCAACCGCCGGACCGATGCAATCTTGCTGGATGCCTTAATGAAGGACAATCCGGACAGTGATTTGATCCCAAAAATAGTGAATGGCTTATTGGCACACCGAACCAAAGGGCGCTGGGGAAATACACAGGAAAATATCTTTGTTCTGCTTTCTTTGGACCGTTATTTTAACACCTACGAAGCGCAGACACCCGATTTTGTTGCACGTGTTTGGCTGGGAGATACCTATGCCGGGGAAAGCCGCTTCGAAGGATACACCACGGAACAGCACGAAACAAAAATTCCGATGAATTATGTTTTAGATGAAACACAAAACGGAATGCAAGATTTAATTATCAGCAAAGAAGGAAGCGGCAGGCTCTATTATCGACTTGGTCTGCGTTACGCTCCCACCGACCTGAACTTACCAGCCCTGGATATGGGATTTGTCGTCCAGCGCAGCTATGAAGCAGTGGACAACACAGAAGATGTATATCAGGATGAACAAGGTATATGGCATATCAAAGCCGGAGCACGGGTACGGGTGAAAATCAAGATGGTGGCTGACAACCGCCGCTATCACGTTGCTCTGGTAGATCCTCTTCCGGCCGGATTAGAGATCATCAACCCGGAACTGGCAGTCTCCGGCAGTATTCCACAAGACCCCAATGAACAAGAAAGTCGTTATGGTTGGTGGTGGTGGAGACCCTGGTACGAATTTCAAAATATGCGTGATAACCGGGCGGAAGCATTTGCATCACTGGTATGGGATGGCGTTTATGAATACAGCTATGTAACCAGAGCTACCACACCCGGCACCTTTATCGTTCCGCCAACCAAGGCTGAGGAAATGTACAGTCCCGAGGTGTTTGGACGATCGGCAGGAGATATCGTGATTGTGGAATAAAAAAAGCCTTTTGGCAATGACCTACTCTCCCGGGGGGTCGCCCCCCAAGTACCATCGGCGCAGACAGCCTTAACGATCGGGTTCGAGATGTGTCCGGGTGT
>PABH01000036.1 GCA_002702705.1 Anaerolineaceae bacterium | reverse complement strand
TTCATGGTCTAACCTTTTGTCTTCCACCCGCTTAGCGGGTGGATTTTTGTTTCTCTCGCTTCGCTCGCTCAACTGACTAAAGTCTTATTAAAAATAAAAAAACCCGCCTCACTGGCGGGTAATTTTTATTCTTTAAGCGCGGCTAAAACCTGGGTGCTATGACCATTTGGTTTTACATTTTTGAAAACTTTTACAATTTTTCCCTCACCATTAATTAAAAAGGTCGTCCTTAAAACTCCAAAATACTCTTTCCCATACATTTGTTTTTTTCCCCATACCCCATATTTTTCACAAACAGAATGGTCTGTATCAGCTAACAAAGTAAATGGTAAATCATACTTGGTTGCAAATTTTTCATGGGACTTTTGTGGATCAGGGCTAACACCAAGAATCTCAACCCCTGCTTTTTTATACTCTTCATAATCATCTCGGAAAGCACATGCTTCTGTTGTACAACCAGAAGTATCATCTTTTGGATAAAAATATAAAACAATGTTCTTTCCTTTATAATCCGATAATTGATGCAAATTCCCATTTTGATCAACGAGAGAAAAATCGGGTGCTATTGTATTTTCATCTAAGATCATAATTGTTTCCTCCTTGTTACGATTTTATCACTTGATTTCCCATCAAAGATACATCATAACCAGGTAAAGATTGTACAATATTGCGAAATTGAACGTCTTTCATAGCCTTAAAGATCGGATCAAACAGACCTTCGTCTATAAAACGTTCAGGAATAATCAAATCATAACGTTCCTGCATGAGTGGAAGAAAATCCAATTCCAATGCCTGTGCGGCGGCGGCAACACCCATTCCAACATCAGCTCTGCCACTTGCAACAGCTGCTGCAATGGATAAGTGTGTGTATTCTTCAGAATCATATCCATTAATACTTGCTGGCATTAATTGGTTATTAGATAAAAGGTAATCAAACAAAATCCGTGTACCTGAACCTCGCTGGCGGTTGATAAACCTCACATCATCCCGAGCTAAATCTGAAATTGACTCGACTGATTTAGGATTGCCTTTATTAATGATAAGTCCCTGTTCTCTGGATACCCATGTGAAAATTTTAACTTGAATATCCTTTACATACTTTTGCACATAACTTATGTTATATTCTCCGGTTTCAGGGTCCAACAAATGCGAGCCACCGAAATGGGCTTCTCCTCGATTGATCGCAATTAAACCTGCTAGACTGCCTACATTCGAAGATATTAATCGACGCTCTTTGTGAGATAAATAATCAGCAAGTAAATCCAATGTCATATCATGGGAACCGATTGCAAAAACAGTATTTTTGATTTCAGAAGTTTTTTTAATTAGGTGAACTTTAATTTTTTCACCTGCTAATTTTCCCTGTACGCCCCGAGGTATGACAGCGTATCCATCAGCCCGGACCAAGGATGTAATTACCCCAGCGCCACGTGTTAATGGGGCAGCCAAATATTTATCACCCACTTTGCCTGTAACAACACGTACATAATCATCATCCCCAGCTGGTGAATTTAACTTTCTAGTTAATGAAGCAGTTATTATTTCTGGTTGATTGTGAGTTTGACCCAACCATTCAGCAAGTAATGGGCGAACAAATATTTCACCCGTTAATGCAGCAGAAACTGGATAACCAGGTATGCCTATAATTGGCACTTGGCGATTAAAATCGTTTGTGACCATTCCCAAAATAACGGGATGTCCCGGACGAACGGCAATGCCATGAACAAACACCTCACCTAAAGCTTCAATAACATCCGCAGAATAATCTTCCGATCCTGCGGATGAACCCGCATTTAATAGAATCAAGTCCGCTTCATTTGACGCAGCCAAAACATTGTTTTTTATTTTTTCAAAAAGATCCGCTGTAATTGAATACCGTTTAGAAATCCCTCCCCAATCTAAAACCTGCGCACCAAGAACTATCGAATTATATTCAATGATATCGCCTTTTTGCACTGATTCCCCTATTGAAATAAGTTCCGTGCCTGTAGGCAGAATCGTTACCAATGGTTTACGAGATACTTTTAATTGGGTATGTCCACAAGCGGCGGCGGCTCCTAAATCAACTGGCAACAATCGTTTTCCCGATGGAAGTACCAATTCAGTAGCTATAATATCCTCACCCATTGGACGCACATGTGACCAAGGTGTTTTTGATTCTCGAATCCGAATTTGGTAAGGATCACGAGGATTTAAACTGAGTTTTCCATTTTCATCCAAGGGTTCAATATTTTCGATTGGTATGACGGCGTTCGCCCAGTCTGGCATGGGATCACCGGTATCAACGTACACAGCCTGTTCCCCAACCACTAAATAAATTGGATTGGTAGCCATAGCCTCTTGTGTATCAATAGCCTTGAGTGCAAATCCATCCATTGCAGAAGCATGGTAATGGGGAGAAGAAATTTTCGCCCAGACCGGCTCAGCAAGAACCCTACCGACAGCCTGTTCATCAAGCGGAATGGTTTCTACACCCAAAACACCCCGCAAACCATTTTCGCCTAATGCTTTATAAAATCGATTTATCGCTTCATCCAAAGGAATATCTTTTAAATAAACACCCATGCTCACCACCTATAATAAAAATAATTCAACTTCACTATCTGCTGGAATTCCGTTTAAATGTTCTGGAATCTTTATTAGACCATCAGCCTTGATAATTGAGAAAATCAAGTTGCTCTTGTAAAAAATCGGCTCAACCAGAATCTGGTTTAGTTCATTTTTACCAACCAACTTGACCGGTACCCAATCTTCACGTCCAGAAACCGAAGATATGTTCAATGTTGTAACAGCAGGTTTTGTATCAATTCCAACCTGATTGGTTATCCCCATCAATTTATAAATTATCGGTGTAACAAATAAATTAGCGATCACAAATGCACTAACCGGGTTTCCCGGCAACCCTACAACAGGTTTTTGATCACATACTGCCAGAATCGTAGGTTTTCCCGGGCGTACGTTAATTCCATGCACTAAAACACCTGGCTTACCTAACGTCTGCACCACTTCAGAAGTTAGGTCTCGGGTACTGGCAGATGAACCAGCTGTAACAATCAACATATCAGTTTCTTGATGGGCTTGTTTTAAAACTTTCTCTAGTTTTTCTCGATTGTCAGATACGATACCGTATATTTTTGGAATAGCACCAATTTTTTCAACCAACGCTTTGAGAGTATATGAATTGATATCTCTCACTTGACCTAATTTAATCTTGTGTTCCGGATTAATTACTTCATCACCGGTTGATATGATTCCAATTATTGGTTTTTTATAAACTTCGATTTGTGTAATTCCCAACGCCATCAATCCACCGATGTCTCCGGGCCGGATTTTTTTTCCTTCTTCAAACACCAAATCTCCATTTTTTACATCTTCACCCATTTTAACAACGTTTTCATTTATCCCAACTGGACGGTAAATTGAAATCTCACCTTCTGCTGCCTTGTCTGTAAATTCAATCATTACTACCGAATCTGCTCCTTGAGGCAGCATGCCCCCCGTATGAATTAATGCAGCTTCTCCCGTATCGATAGAAATTTCTGCTTCTTTTCCCATGATAATTTCACCAGTAACTCGCAAAAAGGCAGGTAAACTCTCTGATGCCCCGTAAGTATCTCTGCTTTTTACGGCATATCCGTCAACGGTACTGCGCTCAAATGATGGAATGGATTCTGGGGAAATAATTGGTTTTGCAAAAACATAACCCAATGCCTCTTTAGTAAAGATAATGTTTTTTTCAAATGCAATTTCATTAAGACTCTCAAATATTTTCTTTTTTGCGTCATCCGGTGTTAATAATTCTAAAAATTCTGTCATTTTCCTATCCTAACCATAAAAAAAATAAAATAAAATAAGCTAAAGCGCTGATTGAACCCACTGATGCAGCTTTTAATAACTTCCAGCGAGGTTTTAATCCTTCTCGAATTCTTGTCATCTCCCAAAACTGAACAGCTGCAAAAGGCATGGATAAAAACACAACAATACTTAATCGCCAGGGAAGCCCTACGAGTGCTGCAACAGCGTAAGAAAAATATGTAAACAAAACAAATAAATTATGAAGATTCATACCTTTTTGCCAACCCAATACCGTCATAATGGTTTTGGTGCCCTTTTTATAATCTTCATAATATGATTCAAGTTTATTTGCTAAAAATACAGCCATTAATAAAAAAATTGCTGGAAAGGTTAATAATAACAAAGCGGGATGAATTTCGTTGGATTGTAAATAATAACCAAAAAGTGGGGATAAAACGCCAATATTGAAAGCGTAAACAACGGCGGAATAACCTGCTTTCTTCAAGGAAAATGGTGGTAATGCATAAACGAGGTCAGAAAACAGGTATGAACCTAATAAAAGAAACAGGACAAACGTAGGTCTTGTCTGAGCAAGCAACCATACTGTTAACATGGCCCCCATAGCAAGGGTCGTCAGACTTGACAATAAAAAGAAATTCTTTTTAGTAAAATTTGTTTCATTGATGTAAACACGAGTACCAATGATTGAAAAATGTTTATTTAGAAAAAATGCAGAAGTAATAAACAAAAGAATAATACTTATACCAAACCAAAACAAATCCCATGATACAGCGCGCCCCAAATAGGAATATAAACCTACACCAATCGCATAAGCAACAATACATCCCATTAAAATTGGAAAGTTTATTTCATGAATTAATTGTGTTCCCAGCTTATTGTTTTCCATAACCATCCATTAAATTAATTGATACCCACAATCAAGGGTAATGATTTCACCTGTCATCGAACAATTATTAATACAAAAATGAACCGCATGAAGTAAATCCTCCAAATCAACAGACCGCCCCAACGGTGTTTTTTCGACCATTCGCTGCCAATCCTCAACCTCCATGTCGTTTGACTTCAATACCAAACCTAATGCAATTGTATTTACACGTACTTCTGGCGCAAATTCTTTAGCGAGGATTTGACTCAATTTATTTAATGCCGTTTTACTTATTAAATATACCGGATGATTTAACCATGTCTTATTAACACCACTTTCACTAAAATTAATAATGCATCCATTGTTATTCTTCAAAATCAACCGAGCAGTCTTGGATATTAACCATATAGCCCTAAGATTTAAGTTAAATATCTGATCCCATTCCTCAACTGAAGATACGTCGATGTGTTTTTCCGGCATTATTGCAGCAGAATTGATAACAACCGTAAGGTTTAATTTTTTAGCTAAAATCTCATCAAACATAGTTTGAATCTGATCTGGTTTTGTCAAATCAGCCTGAAATAGAAATGCATCACCACCCTTGGATATAACCTCATCGAACAAGGATACAGCCGCTTTCTGGGATTGCCAATAATGGATCCCGACGATGTAGCCTTTATTACTTAAATCTAACACCATGGCACGACCAATTCGTACAGCCGCACCTGTAATTAACACAAATGGTTTTTTTGTAAAAGATTTCATGTTCATTTAAATATATTTGATAGGAAAAACCAAACATTTGCCGGACGTTCAGCTAATCTTCTCATAAAATAAGGATACCAATGAGTGCCATATGGGATATAAATTCGTACAGGGTAACCCAAATCCAAGTATTTTTCCTGCAAGTCACGACGGATACCATACAGCATTTGTATTTCAAAATCTAATTTTTCAAACCCATTTATCCGGGCAAAATCTAGCAAATTTTTGATTCGAGGTTCATCGTGTGTCGCTATAGCCAAAATTGGTGGGTGAAGAGGTGAAGAGTCCAATTTTTGGAATTTCAAATTACTTTTTAAAATGATTTGGCTTAACTTGTCAAAATTTTCATTCACATCTGCTTTGTTGGGGTATGCAACCTCTTTAGGTTCATTGTAAGCTCCCTTCACCATCCGAACCGGAATAAGCTCCTTAAGAACTGTGAACACATCTGATTCACTACGGTATAAATAACTCTGAATAACAACTCCGACATTTTGATAAATTGATCGCATCCAGATCGTAGTCTCAATTGTTTTATTGGTTATAGACGAATCCTCCATGTCTACACGAATAAACAATCCTGTTTCTTTTGCCTTTAATAAAATCTTTTTTAGTAATGAATAACATAAGGTTTCGTCAAATAATAATCCCAACTGGGATAATTTAATTGACACATAACTGTTAACTGAGTTTTGATTAATTTTATCTAATAAACCAACAATTTCATCAGCAGCAGCTATAGCAGCATCGGTCGTATTGGTGTGTTCACCGAGAGGATCCAATGCAATCCTGAAACCTTCTGAATTTAATTGTGATGCAATAATTAATGCCTGTTCGTTATCTTCACCTGCAACGAAACGAGATGCTGCTCGCCAGGCAAATCCCCAATGGGTGATCAGGTTGTTGGCCCATTTCGCTTTAGATAAATAAAGAAATAAAATTCTCAACATGCTTTCACCTGAAACAAAATTTTTCTTATTGATTTTAGTATAACTCAACCTCAATTTATTTTCATTGCAGAATAAAACAAAAAATCTATTCACATGCTGTTTTATACAATGAAAATGGTATAGAATATGACTAATGAAAAAGAAAAATATTCATTCAACCATAAATCCTGTTTGGCGAAACATAAATATATCCGCTTTGCTTTTTTTCCTTTTCTTTTTAGTTGTTACAGCACTAAAAGGAGGGTTATTACAAAACCTTAAATTTATTGTTATAGGGATTTTTGTCTTTTTTACTTCTTCATTTCTATTTTTAATATTTTTCAGCCAGTTTGTCGTACCGCTAACAAATTTTAGACAAAGATTAAAAATTTCATGGCGATTATTACTTTACTTAATTAACCGTCATGGTCCAGCTGTTTATATAACTGATGGTGACCCCAAGGAACGCAGAGGTGAAAGATTAAAAAAAGGACCTGGGGTAATCTTATTAGACGCATCCAGTGCAGCGTTTTTAAGAAATCCAACAAATTTAATAGGTGCTGTGGGCCCAGGACTGGCATTTACAAAATCTGATGATTCGATTGGTGGTGTAATCGATTTACGAATTCAAAACGAACACGAGGGACCAAAAATCGAAGAAGATCCATTTGCCCCTAAAAAGGATGATGAATCAAAAATCAAATATGATGAACGAATGGATAGAAAAAATTCAACTCTAGCCATGACCCGGGACGGTATAAAAATATGTGCAAGAATTTCAGTCACTTTCGATTTGGATGCCCAAGCAAATACCGGCAATAGTAAATTTGGTTATAATCCACAAGCTGTCGAGAAAGCAATTGTTGGCTTGTTGGTCGACGTGGATGAACCAAAAGAAAACGAAACACTAAAGGGAAAGAAAAGGGTGGAATGGAAAACCCTGCCACCTATGTTGGCTGTAAATATTTGGAGGGAATTTGTTTCAAAAATCACACTAAATGAGTTTTTTCCCCTCTCAAAAAATGAACCCAGTATGATCGATGCTTTATTAAAACATCTTCAACAGAGAATGAAAGAAGAAACGTTCATTGTGTTGGATGATTTTGGCAGACCAACAAACACCACTAGACGCAGTGAAGAATATTATATGCTTAAAAACAATGGCGTAAAAGTAATCGCCGTAAATGTAATGAAGATTTTCCTTCCGGATGAAATAAATACTCAATTGATAGAGCGCTGGAAAAGTAATTGGCTTGGTTTTGTTAAAGGTGAACAAAGCATGATCAATGAACATCACTCAATTCAAGCACAAAATGGGAAAGACCAGGCGATTATGGATTTTGCCTATGGCCTAACTCATTATCTGGGATCAATATCACCCGAAAAAAATCTTAGTCAAAAACAATTACTAGATTCATTATTAAATGGCAACAAATATTTAATACAACATATCCCAGGTTTGTTAACTGAATTAGCCAAGGAACAAACAACAATTCAAGAAATTCAAGAATGGATTGAAACCTCATGAATCAAATCAATATGGATATTTATCAAAATACATACTCTGGAGAAGTATCTAAAGTTGAATCTATTCTTGATGAGATTTTGAATTTTATTTTTAAATTAAACAAAATTTCTGCTTATATCCGTTTGATTTTTTTAGGGCTTTTTATCATCACCTTTTGGGCATTATTGATCTTTATTTTACATTCAGATGGTAATCCGAATTCCATTTTTTTACAAAATCCATCTAGTCGTTATCTTGTTTATCGACAATTCCTTTCCGTTGTATTTGCTTGGGATGTAATATTGATTTTGGGAGCTGGTTTCCTGGGATTTATGATAACTTTGCATTTAGCAACTGTTTATTTAGCTGACATATTTGAAATAAAAGAATTGTCCATCGCAAGAAAATTTATTAATGAGGCTGCTTTCGCCACCCAGTCTGTAGGGTCCATCCATATTGAAAAAGGAGAAGTTCGCGAAGAAGATTTAAAATCACCCATATTACGAATTGGGGGTCCTGGAAAAGCTGAAGTTAACGTTGAAAACGTTGCTGTTTTCGAAAAAATTGACGGATCATCCACTATAGCGGGTACAGCTTCAAAGAAAAAACCATATAAATTAGAAGGTTTTGAGAGACTAAGAAGTGTTATTGATTTGCGTGAACTAACATCAACTTTTTCAATTTTCAGCCGAACGCGGGATGGAATTCCTATTAACATCATCGATGTTAACTTAGTCTTCAGTGTTTTTCGAAATAATGAATTTAGAACGTTAACTCGCCCCTATCCATACACCAGGCAAGGCATTAACTGGTTGGTCTATCAACAAGTGCAAGGCAAGTGGACAACAGCTTTAGTGGGGCTTGTTCGCGGAGAGCTAGCTCGTTTTATATCAGAACACAATTTAAGTGAAATTTTAGCTGCGCCAGGTTCACCAGAAATTGACCAACAATTAAACCACCAACGATTAATTGCAAAACGGATTCGAAACAATTTACGTCACACTTCCAGGTATAAAAGCCATCATTTGTTATATGGAAAACAAAAGACTGATGGACCAAAATATATACCAATACATTTTTGGAACAAAAAACATAAAAAAAGAATTCGATATTCAAAACAGTTTATGGGTAAAGGTATTTCTGCCAGTAATTTTTCTCCTAGAACTACACTAACTAATTTGTTTTTTGATGAGTTCAATCATTCATTTAGAAATAGAGCCCATCACCGTGGTGTAACTTTAAGATGGATTGACGTAGGAACGTGGGATATACCTTCAAATCTAATCTTAGATCAACATGTCGAAGCTTGGAAAATCGCAACCGAAAACGAAATCCGGTCAAATCCAAGAGTATTAAGCGAAGTAAAGAACCAAGCACGTGCAAAAGAAATATCCCGATTACTGCAACAACTTCCTTCGCAACGTTTTTATGAATATCAATATCAAGGATTTAGTAAGCAAGAAATTATTTTGAAGCTGATCCAAGATTATGCAGCGAAATTAAAATCTGCTCGAGAACTGTTTCTAAATAAAAAGGGGCGTGTTCCACGGCAGATTGATACAGCATTGACTCATGTGAGAAAATTCCAACTACAACAATATAAAGATGAAGGCGGATTTTTTATAGGTGAATAGATTATGAACAAACAAACAAATACAGCAATTCATACTAAGATTATTAAAGCAATTCAAAATAAACAAGCTATAGTTGCTTTAGAATCTGCAGTGATTACACATGGTTTACCATATCCTGTAAATATTGAACTTGCAAAACAAATGGAATTAATTATCCAAACAGAGGGTGCGATCCCAGCCACAGCAGCTTTTATTGATGGAACCCTAAAAATCGGTCTTTCAAGTGAAGAGTTAAATGACTTAGGAACAAACAATAACACACACAAAATCAGCCGAAGGGATTTTGGAATTGCAGCCGCAAAACGCTGGTCTGGAGGATTAACTGTTGCTGGAACATTAATAGCCGCGAGACAATCAGGCATTCATGTGTTTGCAACTGGCGGCATAGGAGGTGTTCATCGAGGTAATATTTACGATGTTTCGGCTGACTTGCAAGAATTAGCCCAATCTCCAATCGTTGTCATTTGTGCTGGTGCTAAATCCATTCTTGATCTTCCAGCGACTCTTGAGGTTTTAGAAACCTTGGGAGTACCCGTGGTTGGTTATCAAACCGAAGAATTCCCAGCTTTTTACGCACGAGAAAGTGGATTAAAAACAAATTACAAAGCAAATAACGCCAAAGAAATTGCAGAATTATTTATTCACCAAAAATCATATCAGTTAAATAACGCAATACTGGTTGTAAATCCAATTCCAAAAGAAGCTGCAATCCCTTCCGAAAAAATGGAAAGTTTTATAACTCAAGCATTAGAAGAAGCGGCAAAAAACAACATTTTTGGATCAGCAATGACGCCGTTTTTATTGGACAAAATTTCATCCCTAACAAAAGGGGAAAGTCTTCAAGCTAATTTAGCACTATTAAAAAACAATGCCAGACTTGCAGCGGAAATTTCTCGGGAAATATCTGCTCTATTACAACCGAATCTTTTTATCTAACCCAGTAATTACGGAATGGGGGTAGTAGAAGGTGTCATACTCGGCCAGCGTGTATCTGTCGGACGTGGTGTAAAAGATGGTCGAAGGGTCAATGTCACCGTTGGTGTAGATGATTTTGTCGGTGTAAATGTATTTGTCGGAGTATTTGTTTTGGTCGGAGTGTTTGTAAAAGTAGCACTCGGCTGCGGTGTCCAGGTAGCAGTTATTGTTGGTGTGTTTGTAATTGTGGGTGATGGTGTCGCAGTTGGTTCAGGGGTTGGTGGTTCACCTTCGATAATAAAGCGACCTGATGTAATCCATGTTGTGCCAACAAAAAATTGCACTTCATATTCACCAGGCACCCATTCCGAGGGATTTAATGTACAATCAGAATAACCGTAACCACCAGTTCCGCCATCCCATGGTTTCGTTTCATAACAGATCAATTCATTATCCATAACTCGGTACCATAAAGATGTCCATTGACTACCTGCATTCATATCCACATAACTAAAGGTTGCGTACAAAGTATTTAATGGCTGATCAAATAATTCGTTGGGATTTACTGGCTGCAATCCTTCATCAATTTCTTTCGAAAAAATTAATGGGCTAAATATTACCTCTTCATTGGGTAAGACAGTCGCTTCAAATTGTTCCTCAATAGCAGGAGGTATCACAGGAATTGGTGTAATCGATGGAGTGTTTGTGATTGTAGGGGTTAATGTAATCGTTGGTGTCATTGTTATGGTTAATGTCATTGTGATGGTAGGTGTATTGGTAATCGTTGGAGAAGGCTCATAAAAAACATACGCCACAGGTTCTCCAAATCGAGCAATAACAACTGTGAAAACCAATAAAACTATGATTAGCAGTAAGGTTCGAAAAGCACGAATCTGTAATTTTCTTCGTTTTTTGTAAAACGGAATTTTTTTGGCTGAACTCCAGGTCCGAATAAGTGTTACGATGCTAATTATCAAAAAAATAACAAGAATTGCAACCGTTGTATATATTGCGGTTTTGAGATCTAAGTTGGGCATAAATCTTTCCTAATCTTCATTTCCTGATGATTATACCTGATAGAAGTTTTTTTCTGCACGATTTTAATTGCACATTTCTGTTTATTTAGGTAAAATCGACATCAACAACTATGATGGCAATCAACCCAAACACGATACTCAATAAAAGATACACAATTGAAAGTGTCCTTGGACACGGTGGAATGAGTTCAGTGTACCGGGCAATGGATATTAATATTGGTGTTCCGGTCGCTGTAAAAGAAAATTTGGTTCTCACAGAAGATTATTCAAAACAATTTCAACGAGAAGCTACCATCCTTGCAACTCTACGACATCCAAATCTTCCAAGAGTGAGTGACTATTTTTTTATTCCTTCCCAAGGACAATATCTTGTCATGGATTTTATCGAAGGAGAAGACCTTCGCGAACGAATTGAGCGAATTGAACAATTACCTCCCTTAGAGGTAATTTTAATTGGATCAGCAATTTGTGATGCATTAATATATCTTCATCAACGCACACCTCCGGTAATTCACAGGGATATTAAACCTGGCAATATAAAAATAACACCGGAAGGTCATGTTGTTTTAGTAGATTTTGGCTTAGTAAAACTCCTTGAGGGAAACCAGCAAACGACCACCGGTGCAAGGGCAATGACTCCAGGTTATTCACCACCAGAACAGTATGGTACTGGACATACAGATGAGCGATCAGACATATATTCCCTTGGTGCTACATTATATGCTGCGCTAACAGGTGTTATCCCAGAAGATGGTTTATCAAGGTTAACTGGAAAAACGAAATTAACACCATTAAAAAAGAAGCGGCATGACGTGCCTTCAGAATTAGCCTATGTAATTGAAAAAGCCCTTGCCATTGAGCCTGAAAAAAGATATCAGAATGCAGAGGAGTTCCGAAAAGCATTATTGAAAGCCGGTAATTTAACCACTGCCCCTGTAGATGCTGGTTTAGTCTCCCCTCCTCCAGAAGATATAATTGATCAATCTATAATCCATACTGGTATCTCACAACCTGTAATTAATATCGCAGTTGATTCCGGGTTATATTTACCTCGAAATCGTATCCTCTCAAATCTACCATTGAAATGGATTATCTCATCATTAGCAATTTTGTTAATTGTTATCCTAGGCTTTCAATTAAATTTCATTAAAAATATCTTTAATAAACAAGTTCCACCAGCTACAACTCCTGCAGCAATCATTACAAAAACAAATCTTCCTGCTGTCAATTTACCATCTACCACAAAAACTTCCAGTTCGCTCGAACCAATTCTTTCCAAAACTGAAACTCAATCGACTATAACGCCAAATGCGCTCACAACTCCAAATGGAGGAGGTACGGGCAAAATTGCATTTGCCTCAAACCGAAACAATGATGTCATGCAATTATGGTTAATGAATAATGATGGCAGTGACGAAAAACAATTAACCAATATTCCCGATGGAGCTTGTCAACCGGATTGGTCACCTGATGGAACGAAATTAGCCTTCATCTCGCCTTGTATAAACAAAAGAGAAGTATATGATGGCTCTAAAATTTTCACATTGGATTTATCTAATGAAAACGCTATTACCCCCTTACCGTTACCAACCAACCCACTAGGTGATTTTGATCCAACTTGGTCTCCGGATGGAAAAAAAATTGCATTTGCCTCTCTCCGCCCTGGTACTGATCCGGAAACCAAAGAGCAGTTAATACATATATTTATCTATAATTTTGATACAGGTCAGATGCAGGAAATTACGAATGAGCGCTGGAAAGATCGTCATCCAGACTGGTCTTCTGACGGCAATCAATTGGCATTCGTACGAAAAGTGGCAACAAATGAAATTTGGATAATGAATCTCACCACCCAATATGCAGTCCGGTTTGCATCATCAAATAACGCATATAACACTTATCCAATCTGGTCAAAAGATGATAATATGATTTTTTTCACCCAACAAAGTTCGGACCGTGGATTACCTTATTTTGTTGGAAAATTAATTCAGGATATCGATTCTTCAGTTGAATTTCGCATTCCCCCGTCAGGGCAGCCTCCAATTATCCCTGCCGCACAGCAAAACCTTTCACCCGATGGTGAGTGGTTCATTTATGAAAGTTGGCCGGATGGAGAAAACCATGATATTTATCTCGCAACCATCAACGGTGCAAACCAAACCAGATTGACGGAAAATGACAGTTTTGATTTTGGACCTGTTTGGCAGCCTTCAAACTAAATTTGTTATATTTACCCCACAATATAAGATGTCTACACGAAAAAACAGGGTCCTTCCATTAATTTAAAGTTATTCCAAACTTTTGTTTGTTTTCTGCGTACCAACTCTTCGCAAAATATTTAAGAACCAAGGAATGATGACTGAATAAATTTTCATCCAAAAAGGCTTCCCTACAAAGTCCCATGCACCAATCGTTGAAACAAATTCACCACCTAATCCGCGCTTAAATCGATAGACACCCCACATAGTGTCACTTTCATTTAATACATCTGGTGCTCCCCACAGGTCATAGATTTTTTTTCCCTGTTTCTTAGCACGTGTAATCGCTTCCCATTGAATTAGATAAGTAGACATAGAATTTCGATGGGTATTGGTAGACATACCATACACATAGTAAGCTTTTTCGCCAAAATAAATTAATACAAGCCCTGCCGTAATTTCTCCTTCAAGTTCAGCAACAAGTACATCACACAGCCCTTTATTAATAAATGATTTCCAAACATTTAGGTAATAATCTTCATTCCGAATTGTAAAACCATCACGAACAGCAGTTTGTGCATAAATTTTATATAACAAAGGTAACTCGTCCACTTCAGCCGTACGAACCGTTACTCCTTTTTTTGAAGCTAGACGCACATTGTATCTGGTTTTTTGTTTCATTTCAGATTGAATGAGATCTAAATTCTTTGAAAGGTCAATCCAAACTGTGTTCCGAAATTGAATTTGATCTGAAGAGAATTGCCAATTTCGATTCTGCAAAATATTTATTATTTCTTCTCCTTGAGAATCTATTTTTAGTTCCTCTTCTTGTGGAGCAATACGTCCCACTTGCACATCCGGGTCAATTTTTAGGAATATGGATTTTTTCTTTATAACTAGCTTCTCAAGATCATTAAAAACTTGATTCATCAATTCTTTATTGCTCCAATCCATTAACGGGCCTTTTGGAGCATATAAGATTGAGTATGGCAAGGTAAAACCACCAATCCGTATTCTTTTTTCTAAAATCAATGCACAAGCCGCTAAAGCCTTATTTTCATCTTCCCAAACGATGGGAATTGGGGACCATCCCACAGCGGATTTAATTTCTGCCCACTCTTCACTTAATAAAAAATGGCTTTCAGAAAAGTGATTTATCTTATCATTCCACCCTGTTAACAAAACTTGCCGAGCAATAAATTTATTCATTTTTCATTTTAACCCAATCCAATATCGCCGTACGATGCCCTGCCCCACATAAACTTTTTGGAAGTTGTTTTGGTGAAAAAAATCGGTAATCAGTTATTTCTTCACTTGGTGTCATATTCCATTTAAGGACATTCGATACATATACCAATAACAACCCATTTCCACGGGGATCATCATCAAAATAATAATAATTAAATAAACCATTCTCCTGAATTTGGATTTTGATTCCGATTTCTTCGCTAACTTCCCGAATTCCTGCCATTCGGGGATCTTCATCATGTTCTACATACCCTGCTGGCAAATACCAAAAATCTTTCCAGGGATCATAAGCACGTTTTAATAATAAGATTTGATTATTTTTTTCAATGATTACTGCTGAACTAACCTTTAATTGTTGGTAGTAAACCCAACCACAGACAGGACAAACAAACCTTTTTTTTTCTTCAAAAATTTTTTGAATTAATTCTTGCCCACACTGCATACAAAACATATTAAAGAGACCTACGTTTTTCAACAAGCCTAAAAACTCTGTATAGGAAAGGATTCAGGACAATATCCCTTGCTACAAAAGAACGCTTGTGCTCCCCGCCAAAACCCCGCTTAAACCTGTAAACACCCCATAAACCATCCGATCGATTTTGGAATTCATTCTCTAATATTTCTTCCGGTTCATCTGGAATGCCCCATAAATCATAAGTTTTACAACCACGTTGTTTGGCGATTAACATCGCCTCATATTGAAGCAAATATGTAGGCATTCGATTTCTTTCTTTATTATTTGATGCACCATAGAAATACCAGGCTCGTTCACCATTAAAAAACAACATTAAGCCGGCTAATGCACTACTTTTATGTTTGGCGATTAACAACTCAACATTATTGGTCTTTTTAAAAAAATCGTATACTGTTTGATAATAAGCTAGAGAATGAATTCCAAATTCATCTCTATTCCCGGTTTCCACCATAATGTCATAGAATAAATCAATATCATCCGATAATTCAATTGTTACATCTTTTTTTTGTGCTAAGCGAACATTATAACGAGTTTTTTGCTTCATATTTTTTAATATTTCTTCATCATCCCCAGAAATATCAACCGTTATAGTGTTTGCAGGCTGAATAGGTTTCCCCGCAACCGACAAGTCTAATAATTTTCGCCAATCCTCCGCGGTATCCCAATCATCCGGTTCAACTCGGATAAAAATGGCACGATTTTTTTTACAATAAACTTTTAGTCTCTCCCAGAACCCATGATCCAGTTTACCAATTGGACCTTTGGGTATATAAGCTAGTGTCAAATTTAATGGAAACTTCTTAAATAATATTTGGGCACCAGCTTGTTTATCAACAAAATACTTAACTTCCCAACCAAATTTTTGTTTTAACAATCCCCATGCCGGCATTTGTAAAATATGAATATTCTTGATATTGGAAGAAAAATCTTCCCATTGTTTAATTGTTGTTTTATCCATAAATTAGTTAATTGAAGTTATATCAGCTGGTGGAGTTTTCCGTACCTGGGCTCCTGGAATTTTCTCATCAAAAATTGTGATAATATCGGATACATTTCCCATTCGAGATTTATTAATCACCGCATCTAATAATTCATTCAAATTGCTATCTTCCATATCATCTTGTGTACTAAGGTGGAATATATCCGGGTGAATGGTACGTTGAAAAGTTAGCCCTTCATCCCACAAGTCTTCACTTAATTTTTCTCCTGGCCGAGAACCGGTAAAAACAATTTCAATATCCCGTCCTGGTTCTAAACCAGACAAGCGGATCAAATCTTCAGCTAAATCAACAATCCGAACTTGATCCCCCATATTTAATACAAAGGTCTCCCCACCCTTACCCATACTGGCTGCTTGTAACACCAAATAAACAGCTTCCGGAATCGTCATAAAATATCGTTTCATGTCTGGATGTGTAATCGTTATTGGGCCACCTTTTGCAATTTGTCGCTCAAAAATTGGCACAACCGAACCACGCGAACCCAATACATTTCCAAACCGAACAACACAAAAAGGTCTACCGGTTCGTTTCGCTGCATCCAAAACAATCATTTCAGCAATACGTTTGGTTGCCCCCATAATACTTTTAGGACGAATGGCTTTATCTGTAGAGATCATAACTAATCTACCCACATCAAATTTTTCAGCCACCTCAACCAAGTTCCTTGTTCCCAAAATATTATTAGTAACTGCTTCTTCTGCATTCAGTTCCATCAAGGGAACGTGTTTGTGGGCAGCAGCATGAAACACAACTTGAGGGCGGTGTCGTTCAAACACTTTTTCCAAACGGGGCTTATCCCGCATATCTGCTATGATTGGTATAAATGATAACCCGTTAAAACTTTCTCTTAGATCTAAAAGACCTTCAAAAATGCTGTTCTCCCCATGTCCCAACAAAATCAATTCTGACGGACCCCATCGGGCAATCTGGCGGCACAATTCTCGTCCAATCGATCCACCCGCACCAGATACCATAACAGTTTTTCCACTTAATGTTGCACCAATCAATTCATCATTCATATGTGCTGGCTGGCGGCGTAGAAGATCGGTAATATCAACCTGGCGCAAGCGGCTAACATTTACGGTTCCACCCAATAGTTCGTAAATACCAGGCATAGTTCGAAATGGTATCTTTTTTAATCGACATATATCCGCAACCAACCGCACAATACGTCCGGGTGCGCTAGGAATGGCAATAATAACCTCGTCGATTTTTAAGTTATCGAGGGTTTTTGATAATTCTGTGATTTTTCCCACGACAGGAACACCATAAATTTGTTGCTTTTGTTTGGCGGGATTATCGTCTAAAAAACCAACCGGTGTTAAATTCATTTGAGCGTTCTTTTGTAACTCGCGAATTACCAATGCACCGGCATCCCCGGCTCCAATAATAAGTATTCTTTTATTTTTACCATTTTGAGAAACCACGGAACTCGAAGAAAAATTCTCACCTAATACTCGTAAAGCGAATCGTAATCCGCCTACAGCCATGATAGATAACAACCAGTCTATAACTAACACTCTACGTGGAAAACCATTTAGAACACCCAAAGTTAACAATGAAACCATTATCACGGAGACAATTACTGATGCAGCTGTTGCAGCGATGACAATTAATTTTAATTCCTGAACGCTGGCATATAACCACATTCTTCTGTACAAACCAAAAAAATAGTAAATCAGCGGTTTAACTAGTAAAGCCACACCAACCATCCAGTATGCACTTGGTAAATATTGAAAAAACAATGCATCCATTTCAAAACCTAGCACATAACTGCCTAAAACAACGATCACAATAAAAAACAGGTCCCCCAATAAAATATATTTATTTCTTATATTTGGTCGACCTTTCACAATTATCTTCCCTTTAATCCTATGACAGAACCCATTGTTTGGAAAAGAATGGATATGTCCAGCATGAAATTTCTATGTTTAATATAGTACAAATCATATTCTAACTTAACAGCATTTTCCTCAGCATTAGAGGCATAACCGTAATTGATTTGAGCCCAACCAGTTAAACCAGGTTTAACAAATAGACGCGAACGATAAAAAGGTATCTTTTCCTGTAGTTCCTGAACGATAACCGGCTGCTCAGCTCGCGGTCCAACCAGACTCATATCTCCTTTAAGAATATTTAAGAATTGCGGTAATTCATCCAGATGGCTTCTTCTCAAAAATTTCCCAATTTTTGTTACCCTATTATCATTCTCTTGTGTGGGAGTAGCTCCTCCCTCAACCTGGTTTGCATCATTCATTGTGCGAAATTTTAAAATTTTATAAATTTTTCCGTTACGACCCAACCTCAATTGTTTATAAAAAATTGGTCGACCATCATCAATATATATCAACACACTGAGAATCGGTGTTGCTAACAATAAAATTAATGAACCGATAATACCACCTAAAATATCAATTAATCTTTTAATAGCCCGGTAAAATCGGCTAATATGAGATTGATCTACCAATGATCGCAATACCCAATCCGGACTTAGCAGAAATATCGGGACACGCCCCATAATTTCTTCATACATAACGGGCATGGTAGTAACTTCTATTCCCTGCTCTTCCGCCACTAATAACGTTTCCAACATACGAGGATTCATCTCACCGGAAATAGCAAAGATCACATCTGATATTTCTTTTTCATCGATGATGGTTAAAATTTTATCGCTACCACCCAAAACCGGGAAACCATCAATTTCTATTCCAATTTTTTCCTCATCATCATCAATCAAACCCACCAAATAAAACGGCATCGGCCAGGTCTCTTTAACAATTTTCACTAATGTTTTTCCAGCTTTGCCTGCGCCTACTATCAATACTCTCCTTAAAAATGCTGGAGCTGTAAAAACTTGTATATAAATGAAACGCCAAATCAATGTTAGGATAGCTGAAGAAATGAAAAATAAAGCAACACCCAACCGAGGTAAGGATTTAGGTTCCGCTAAAAAGAAGATGAACAAATAAATGATTGCACTCAACATGGCAGCCATGCCAATACTGGCTATCGTATCACCAAAACTATTTGATTTTCTTATATCCCCTAGTACAACCACCAAGGTAATCCACACAAACGGTAAAAGATAGAACCAGCTAGGTGGTCGTTCCAATAGAAACTGAACTGAAAATTTTAACCACTCTTCAGATGCCCTTGACCAAACAAACAAAGCAATAAATATTGCCCCTAAAGCTGCAACCAAATCTCCAGCCAATATGATTATTCTTCGTTCACCTAACTTTAATCGAAAAAATAATTTTTGTTTTAAGTTTATTGCAGCCATATATCTCTCATTTTTTTTGAATAATCAAACCAAAAAAACTACTTAAGAAACCTAAGCCCCAAGCAAAATGCATGGTGAGTATTGCCAATGGTATTCCAATGAACAATCCCAGGTCCTTCTCTTTTTTTACAATTTTTATGGAGCTTAAAATTAATAAGCCAAAATAAATAAGCAATTCGAAAAATAATACTATTCGAAATATTCTGATAAACACAGCAATTATACTACCCATTATGATGCTAATTACAAATAAGGGAGGAGACGCTTGTCGCCAGCGAATGGTTTCTGGATATTTCTGTAACATTTTAAACTTCCAAAAGCCATAATTAAAATACTGTTTCCACAAAGTTCTTAAATTTTCTCTCGCAATGTATTTTGTTTTAATTTTAGGGTCAAATAAAATTCTGCCACCAATTTTTTGAATTCGTGTGTTAAATTCATAATCCTCGTTAGCTAATAAATTTTCATCAAATAAACCAATTTTATTAAATAAATCTTTCTTAAAAGCACCGTAAGGCACAGTTTCAACATAAGCCTTTTCTTCACTATATCTATATTTTGCATCACCTACACCTAATGGGTGGGATGCCGCATATGCAATTGATTTCGAAATTAAATTATCAGACGCAGGTTGAATTAACCATAAACCACCAACATTTTCCGCATTTCCGTCTTCCAAATGGGAAACACAACGCTCAATATAATCATAATTTGGTAGAGAGTGTGCATCCATTCGAATAATGTAATCCCCTTGGCTAGCTTGAATCGCCAAATTTAAAGCGCTAGGAATGATTCTTTTTTCATTCTGTAAGATCATTATCTTTATATTAGGGGAATTTTTCTTAAACAGTTCAATCTTTTTTACCGTATCATCCGTGGAATTACCATCAGCAATAATAATTTCAATATTCTTAATGGAATACGTCTGGTTTTTAAGTGCCCCCAAAAGGTTTGTTATATGTTTTTCTTCGTTGTAACAGGGAATAATAACGGATACTAAGCTCATTAATACCAACTCTTTTTCAGGGTCTTGGGTCTTGAATTCATTTTTACCATAGGTACTAAGAATACGAAAGTATTCGAAAATTAACAAAACGGGTTTACAGAATAAATGCAAACCCGGGGAAACAAGCAAGTAATAAATTAGTTATTTTTTAAGGCAACAGCCTCAATTTCAACAGCTGCTCCTAATGGTAAAGCAGCAACCTGAAACGCCGATCTTGCTGGGGGAATTTGGTTAAAGAATTCTGCATAAATTGAATTCATTTTTGCAAATTCACTTATGTCTCGCAAAAATACTGTTGTTTTAACAACCAAGGATAAATTACTTCCACCTGCTTCTAAAACAGCTTTTAAGTTTATTAAAGCTTGCTTTGTCTCGGCTTCAATTCCACCAGTAACCAACTTTCCAGCCTCCGGATCAATTCCTAACTGTCCGGATGTAAAAATCATGTTTTCTGTTTCAATACCAGCAGAATATGGTCCGATTGCTTTTGGTGCTTTATCTGTAACGATTGCTTTTTTCATTTTTTCCTTCACTTGGTTAAATGATTCAATTTTCAATAATTATAAAGTAAACTACTTATTTAGAAATTAATAATGCAAGTCTTTTGGATGACTGGTAATTCTATTTCGAAAAACCCAATAGGACCACCCTTGATAAGCTAACACGATTGGAACAAAAATAATCGCGATAATTGTCATTACTTTTAGTGTATATGGTCCAGATGAAGCATTAAATATGGTTAAGCTATTAGCCGGATCAAGGCTTGAAACCAAAACCCTGGGATACAAAATCCTGAAGATAGTACTGGCAGAAAATAAAATAGCCAAAGAATTAATGATAAAAGCCCATCCTAATCTTTTTTGTTGTATAAACCAACCTACTGAAAGTAAGGTTAATATCGCTCCAACCGGGATAACCCCTGGATTCACACCCAAAACCTGCAGGATATCTGTAAAGAAATAAGTTTGAACAACAAAAGCCAACATAATCACTACATTGGGCATCCATAGTTTCAAACCTAATACTCGTGTTTTTTCTGAAAATTTATTATCCAATTTTAAGGAAAGGAAAATCGCACCTTGCACAATAAAACCGCTTAATGTTACTAACCCACCTAAAACTGAATAAATGCTGATTAAATCCCAAAAGTTTCCAACAAATCGAAAATCCGCATTAATCGGAACACCTCTAATGAAATTGGCAAAAGCCACTCCCCACAAAATAGCGGGTATTAAACTGCCAAAAAATATCGCCCAATCCCAAAATGAACGCCAAACCGGATTATCATCCTTACTACGAAATTCAAATGCAACCCCTCGGATAATTAATGCAATTAACATTAAAAATAAAGCGATATAAAACCCACTGAATAAAGTTGCATACCAATCAGGAAATGCGGCAAACATCGCACCACCAGCTGTGATTAACCATACTTCATTGCCATCCCAATGAGGACCGATGGTATTAATGACCATTCGACGTTCTGTATCTGTTTTTGCGATGAATGGTAACAAAATTCCAACGCCAAGATCAAATCCTTCTAAAATAAAATACCCTATAAACAAAACCGCAATTAGAATAAACCAAATTGTATTTAATGCCATAATTTACCTCGTTTAATTCCAATAAGAATCATCATCGTGATTTTCGTTTGACTCCACCAATTTTGGACCTGCTTTTGCATATTTCCTAAGTAAGTAAATATCTGCACCCATTAAAATGGCATAAACCAAAACAAAACCGATCAGAGAAGTTAAAACCATCCCCGATGTAACATTAGGCGAATAAGCGTCAGCTGTCCGCAAATATCCATAAACCACCCAGGGTTGTCTGCCCACTTCCGTAAGAATCCAACCCGATGAATTAGCCAAATATGGTAAAAGAATGGCAAAAGGCATAAATTTTAAAAATTTCATTTTGCTCAAATCCATCTGTCGCATAACATGATATAAAGCAAAAGCAGCGATAAAAAACATCAGGAAGCCCACACCCACCATCACCCGAAAAGCCCAATAAGAAATTGTGATGGGCGGAACATAATTACCTGGGCCATATAAGTCTTCATATTCTGCTTGTATTTGATTAATTCCCTTCACCTCACCGGAAAAACGATTATAAGAAAGAAGACTCAGTACCCCCGGAATTCTTATAGAAAACAAATCCTTCTGTTGTTTTTGATCCACAATACTTATTATTGAAAAAGATGCAGGATCCTCGCTGTCCCAAAGAGCTTCTGCTGCGGCCATCTTCATTGGCTGTGTTTTCACCATGTGCTGCCCCTGGCTGTGACCGACCAAAATGACTAACAAAATGGATAATGCACCAAATAATGATGCGATTCGAAAGGACCTACCAAAAAAATCTGATTCGTTTTTCTTTAATAAATGATAAGCACTAATCCCTATCACAAAAAAAGCGCCCGTGGTAAAGCCACTTAATACTGTATGTGGAAATTGAACCCAAACATTGGGATTACCTAATAAATCCCAAAAATTTGTCATGACCAATCGGCCGTTTGCTTCAGCAAATCCCGTTGGAGACTGCATAAAAGAATTCGCTACTAATATCCAAAATGCAGAGATATTTGAACCAAGTGCGACAAGCCAAATGGATAAAGCGTGGATTTTCTTAGGAAGCTTATCCCATCCAAATAACCATACACCTAAAAATATTGACTCGAGGAAAAAGGCTAACAACGCTTCAATTGCTAGGGGGGCACCAAAAATGTCTCCCACAAAACGAGAATATTCAGACCAGTTCATCCCAAATTGAAATTCTTGAACAATACCAGTAACTACACCCATTGCAAAATTAATAACAAATAGTTTTCCCCAAAATTTTGTCATTTTCTTATACACTTCATTGCCGGAAGTCACATATAACGTTTCCATAATGGCAACTAAAACAGATAATCCAAGAGTTAAAGGGACAAAAAAGAAATGATAAATGGTTGTTGCTGCGAATTGCCAGCGCGCTAAATTTACGACAAGATCATTCATGTGATGGTGCTCCTCAATTGATAATTAACAATTCAGCTAGTTTTTATCTTAATATTAAAAGTTTAAAGGATTATGGGTATTCAGACTACAGATTTAAGTCTTAATAAATTGTTACACAAATCACGATTGAAATAAATTTATATTAAGTCGTTGGAATTGTAAAGAAAAAAGTACTTCCTTTTCCAATTTCACTCTCAACCCATACTTTACCACCATGCCCCTCAATAATATGTTTGGTGATAGATAACCCTAAGCCGGTGCCCCCACTGGAACGGGCTCGATCTGTCTTATAAAACCGTTCAAAGATCCTTAAAAGAGCATCTGGCTCGATTCCTACTCCACTATCAGAAACAGAAAAAACAACTTTATTTCGATCCTGCATTGCTTTAACATGAATTACCCCACCAGGCGGTGTAAACTTTATCGCATTATGAATCAAATTTACAAACACTTGCCCAACCCGATCCGGGTCAGCTAATACGGTTGGTAAATCTGATGGATAATCCATGATTAACTGTAAACCTGATCTTTCTGCCTGCACTTGCATTCTTTCCACAGCCTTTTCGATTAAATCCACCACTTGTACGAATTTTCTTCTCAATGGAACCCTGCCAGATTCAATTTTTGACAATTCCAACAATTCTTGAACCATTTGGGTTAAATTATCAATCTCCACTTCCATGCGAGACAAAAATCGTCGTGCTGCGGGAGGGTCTTCTAAAGCGCCTTCTTGAAGGGTCTCGGTTAATGCTTTAATTGAAGCCAAAGGGGTTCTTAACTCATGAGAAACGTTACTTACGAAATCACTCCGCACTTTTTCCAATTTTCGAAGACGGGTAAGATCCTGCAAAACAATTAAAACACCACCTGGAAAAACTTCACCCATTGGGGTAGCAATCCCCTGAACAAACATTTTATTTGGCATAATTTCTAAAGTTGTTGTTTTTTGTTCTTTTGTGCGGATACAATTTCGCCATAAATCAACCAGTTGATGGTGACGTAATACTTCCACCATAGACCGACCTACAGCATCATCCTGGCTCACATTAAACATCCGTTCCGCCGATGCATTGCTTAATTGAACCAACCCTTCACCATCAACAATGATCACAGCGTCTGTCATATGAGTTAACACGGCGTTTAGGGTACTTTGTTCAACTTTAAAATCATTAATTTGTTGACGCAGTCGTTTTGTCATTTGCATAAACGCATAACTTAATTTTCCCACCTCATCATTTCGTTTATACATGACATTCGGAAGTTCATCACCAATCTCAATATGAGTCACCATGTCCGTCAATTTATTTAATGGTTCCATTGTATATCGAGTAATCATGAGCGCTAAAATGATCACTAAAACAGCAACAATTGCACTGGTTCCAATAATTGTCCTTTGTAAGGAAGTAATACTTTCATCGAGTATAGATAAAGAAACCGAAGTTCTAGATATACCTATCACCTGCCCATGCTGATATATAGGCACACCTACATATACCATATTCATCCCTAAGGAATCACTATTTCTTACATCATAACCAATACTCCCCGTCAGGGCGGTAAGTACTTCGGGACGGTTTCGATGGTTTTCTAATTGGGTGGGTAATTTGGCAGTATCACCCACAACGGTTCCATCCGATGCGATAATCGTAACCCGAACTCCCATAATCTCTGCGCTATTTTGGATAGACTCTTGTAAAAGGTCTAAATCATCAAACAAATAATCATCAATTTGCTCGGAAATAACTTTGGCGTCCGATTCTAAATTTGCACGCCAGGATTCTAAATATGCATTTCTGACAAAAGAAGAAAAATAGACACTACCAGCAATTAATAATAAGATGATCAGCGCAACATATGGAAATGCAATACGATTAAACAAAGAATTACGCATTATTTATCCTTCAAAACGATAACCAGCACCTCGCACGGTGATTAATCGTTCCGGTGTTGCGGGTTCTTTTTCAATTTTTTCACGAAGCCACCGAATGTGTACATCAACCGTACGGCTGTCTCCCACATAATCCCATCCCCAAACACTTTCCAAAATTTGATCGCGAGATAAAACCTGACCCTTATGTTTAGCCAGATAAAATAACAATTCATACTCTTTGGGTTTAAGGTTTATTAAATGATCATTTAATTTAACTTCTCTTCGACCTACATCAATTAACAAATCATCATATTGATACAAAAGGCGGTCTGCCGATTCACCTTGTGATGCACTCACCTCTTCCCGAATGATTCGCACCCTGCGTAACATCGCTTTAACGCGAGCAATTAATTCCCGCATACTGAATGGTTTGGTTAAATAGTCGTCTGCTCCTACTTCGAGGCCAACAACCCGATCGATCTCATCATCTCGCGCTGTTAACATCAATACCGGGGTGCTCATTTCATTCCTTAAAATTCGGCAAACCTCAAAACCATCCATCCCCGGTAGCATGATGTCTAACAAGATTAAATTTGGTTTAATTCGTCGAGCCGCTTCTAAAGCTGAGGGGCCATCGCCAACGGCCTCAACCTCATATCCTTGTTTTTTTAAATTATAGGTAAGTGTTTCTTGCAACGACAGTTCGTCTTCAACAACCAGAATTTTTTCCGCCATAAGTTTTACAATTCCTCCATAATTTTTAATAGAGATTTTGACAGGTTTTCTCGATTAAAATTCTCTTGAATATAATTTTGACCATTTTTTGAATATTCACTTAAAACCTTTTCATGGTTATATAAGAAATTTATCTTGTTTACTAGATCACGCACATTGCCTGGCTGAACAAAAACACCTGCATTCGCATCTTCGACAACATCTCGAATTACACCATCAATCGCTAACAATACAGGTAATCCAGCTGCCATATAATCAAAAACTTTATTTGGATACGTTGTTTTATATAATTCTATTGGTTTAAGAATTGCCAAACCCAAATCCGCAGATCTCAAAATGCTGCCTATTTTTTCTTTTGGTACCGAGCCAATCCATGTGACATTTTCCAATTTTAATTTAGTGGCATAATCCATTAAATTTGCTTTTTCTTTTCCATCCCCTACGAAAACAAAATGAATCATATCATTCTGCCGAAGTTCATTTGCTGCCTCCAAGGCAACAAATAGATCATTAGACAAACCATGAGCTCCCGCATATAACACAATGAATTTATTTTCAAATATCTTGTCACCCAACAAATCGGATTCTAAGGTCCTTTGGAACATTTCAAGATCAGCGCCATTAGGAATTAATTCTGTGCGTTTAGCTCCCCGTTGTTTCACATGATTAATATAACCAGGTGAATTAACAACAACACAAGCAGCACGATGATATAAAAATTTTTCCAGAGTTTCTGAGAGTTTAATGATTATTTTATTTTTTAAAACCCCTACTGCCACAGCAAAAGCAGGCCATAAATCCCTGACCTCAAATAAAAATGGTTTGTTTTTTAAGAAAGATATAAGCCAAGCCGTCCAACCCTGGAAAATTGGTGGAGAAGTGCCCCATACGACATCTACATTTTTTACCCGCATACCTGCAACAAATGATGAAAGCATAAAACTAATAAAACCAATCAGACGGTGAAAAAAACTTTTATGGAAGGCAGGGTAAGTATACGTTCTAATAATTTTCAGATTCTCATCTTCTGGGTTTTTAGAAAGATCAACAATAATTTTTTTTCCCGTTAAATAATTGATTTGAGAAGAAATAACTGTTACTTTATGGCCCTGTGAAACAAAAACCTTCGCCATTTCATAATGGCGAGTTCCCCCAGCCTCATTTACACTGGCAAAAGCTTGATGGATTAATAGAATGTGCATGAATTTTATTTTAATCGAATTTCTGGATCCAAAGGTTAAGGTTTATTATACATTTGTTAACAATTGATAAAGTGTAATATTGTCCTGAGATTTATTAAGTTTTTTTGGACCCTTATTTTTCCAATAATGGATAAGGCAGGTTGTTTTACAAGATAACTAGGAGAATACCAGCCTAAGTTCGGATCTGACTGAAAATCACCATAGATGCAAATCCCTGCTCGAATTATACCGAAATCGATTGGTACCTGGTCACATTGTATTTCCAAATCCAACTGAAAATTATTATATGAAAAAATCAGATGATTTTGCGTAACAATTTGATATTCACAATCTTTAATCAACCATTGGATGGAAATATTATGCGGGATAATGATAGAATTTTTATTGGTGATTGTATCATTCACTAGCCAAACATTTTCACCGTTGTTCGTTAATTGCCGGCTATGAATAATACCAAATCGTTTGTAACCATCATGTTTCCCAACAATAGTATTTTTATTAAACTCATGTTCAATTAATCCACTCGACCAATTTCTCCAGCGGAAAGTACCATGCTGATCCATTTGATCCAAACCATCCACTGTAACAGTATTGTGTATTTTTGTTTTAACAAGTGAATTGTGCCATGGTTCTGGTAAATTATAACTGTAGGTACCGGCATCACAAACAACATTTTCTCCGGAAAACCACAAATCAACATGGTTTTGATCCGCCTGGCCTGGACGGCTGGTAAAATGATTCGCACGTAATACAGCCCAACTTTTTGTATGGGATAACCGAAAATCAGGGCATTTATCAGGTTTACTTACCCTTTTGGTGTTAATAAAATCTAACCAATAGGACTTTTCATCATAAAGACCGGATTCAAAAAAGGGTGAAAAATGATATCCACCACAAATAGCCTGTAAAATTGGGCGGGCATCTCGGTAATTGGAAGAAGCAAACTGAAAAAGATAAGCCCCATCATTATGGCCATAATTTACCATCTCTCCGGAAAGGGAATCACTATTAAAGTACAACCATTCACTAGCTTTATTGATGGTTTTTAAATTTTGTTGGTAAATAAAAATCTGCCCTGTTTGGTTCTCTAAAAACCGAACCCACATTAATAAATCAAGAACCATTCGATGATAATTTGTGCTGTGTTGTAAATACATACCTTGATCATCAAATTGGTGTTGTAAACAATAATTTAACCAAAACACACCTGTCTTTTTTAACCGATTGATCGAATTATGGTTTTTAAAAAATACACTCGCTGTTATTAATCCGACCGCTTCTGAAACCAGGTGATTATTGTTTTGAGCATAGGCATATATTAATGTAGGGCTGATTCTTTTAGCATGTTCTTGAAGATAAAAAACCAATTGTTCTTTAAATTGTAAATCGCTGTCAATTATTTTAAAAAAAAGACTGAATGAAATACTTAAATTAATTAAACGGATTGCGATTTCTTGTCCGGATTGCCAATTTAGGCCACTATTCACAGGATTTCTCTCCATGAAATCTTGAACATATTTTTTAAATCCCTGATAGTATCTTACATCACCCGTAAGATGGTAAGCTTTTGATAACCAAAGGCTCCAATCAAAACGTGCCGGTTCCCAAATTTTTTTTATATCGTCTACCGAATCAATCAATTTTGACTTTGACCAATGCAGGCTTGCATCGGTACCAACAAACTCCAATGGAGACCAGGTCATACCAAATGCCAGAAATTCACCCTTTAAGATTCGTTCAGCAACCGTTTTTATAGAATCTTGATCAGAAACTTTTTTCAATGCTGTCTTATCAGGAAAAATGAAGGGTGATATTTCAACCTTCGTTGTAGATGAGAATGCAGGTTTTGTCGGGGTCAGAAGATGATATAGTCCAACTTTCTTAAACAGTTGATAAACAAGATAAGCACCACTCTGGAAAACTCCAAAATTTTTGACATCTTGTATGATCAAGGGTAATGTCTTCACAAAACCGGACATCTTATATTTCACACAGTTTATTTTCTCTTAAAGATTGAACTGCTTTAAAACTTGCATACGTAACCGTATAAGCCTCATCAAAAGGAATGGGAACTTGCTTGCCACTTCTTAATGCCTCCACAAAGGCAGTCCATGATCCTTTATGTCCTTTATCTTGACCTCCTCGGTTTTGTATTACATTTTTAGTACCATTGGAAACCAAGGATAAAGACCGGAAATCGTTTAAAAAGGCAACTTTACCACCACAAAAAACTTCAACGGTTTCTTTTGGAACAGATTTATCTCCATTGGCTAAATACGCTACCGTCCCTAAGGAGCCATCCTCAAATGTAAGTACCATTGTGACATTATCTTCTTTATATTTCCCCAAATCAGGCAATCCGAACGAAGACACAGATATTGGTTTTTTTCCGGTTAAGAAACATAAATAATCAATAAAATGGCATCCTTCTCCAATGATTCTTCCTCCGCCTTCCGTTTCATCATGCAGCCAATGATCTGCAGGCAAAAAACCGGCATTAACACGATAATAAATATTTTTTGGCTCCTCTGAAGATTCTAAAAATGCTTTTAAGGCTATCGAAAGTGGTGCAAAACGGCGGTTAAATCCCACCATCAGCTGATTTTCAGAATTAACCACAGTATTTCTAATCTCATCCAAATCATTTTGATTTAATGCCAGGGGTTTTTCACAGTAAACATGTTTATTATGCTGCAAACCTTTAATAACCTGACGTTTATGGTCTGCATGGCGTGTTAACAATACTACAGTATTTATCTTATCGTTTTCAAAGATTTCATCTTCGCTTGTACCCGCGAAAGCAAACTTGAACTTCGCCGCAGCATGTCTGGCATTGAGACCACGGGCACTACTAATCGCAATATTATTCACTCCAACTGGTTTCTGTATAATCGGTAAAAATGTGGCTGTAGCATAATTTCCTGCACCTAAAACACCGATATTAATTTCCTTCTCACTTTGATTATCCGTTTTAAAAACAGGTACAAATGTTTTTGAACTCACATCCAATTCATTTTCCATTTCTGGATAATGAATAACAACCCCCAAAAATTGTTCTTCCATTTTACCTGTAATGGTTTCGTATGCTTTTACACCGTCTTTTATTTCATACCGATGGCTGATTAATTTATTAATTTGCATTTTCCCATCTGCAATCAATTTTACAATTGCTTCCAGGTTTCTACCCTCAGTCCAGCGCACATATCCATATGGATAATCCACTCCCTGTTCTTCATATTGGTTATCGTAACGGCCTGGACCATACGAACGCGAAATCAGAAAAGCCGCTTCCTTGTGATAATAAATATTACGAGGTACATTCATACCAACTGCACCGACCGCAACAACCACCCCTTTGTCACGCACCAACTCACCGGCAAGCTCTATCGGATCATTCGATTTTGTATCAGCACAAATGAAAACAGAATCAAAACCACGCCCTTGAGTAAAAATCAATCCCGATTCAACGGCTTGTTTACGAATAACTGCTTTAGCCCCCATTTCTTCCGCTAAACGAATTCGGCTTTCATCCAGATCAACACCAAACACTTCACAACCGGCTGCTTTTGCGATCCCGACCATTAATAGACCTAACAAGCCCAAACCGATAATAACAATTTTTTCTCCCACCTGGGGAGTGGCCAGACGAAAACCCTGTAAGGAAATTGCACCCAAGGTAGCGAATGCAGCTTCTTCAAAGGGAACCTCATTGGGAACAGGAACGATCAGATTCTTCGGTATTAATCCATATTCTGCATGTGCCGCAAAACCACCACCAGCACAAGCCACATGCATCCCTGGTTGGAAACCAGTTACACCTTCTCCAACAGCTGCCACAATACCAGCTGAAGAATAACCCAACGCCATAGGTTTATCCAGTTTATTAAATGCTGCCTGAATGGTTGAAACAAGGCCTTCCCGTTTCGCTTTATCCAATACCTGACGTACAAGATCCGGTCTGGATTGGGCTTTCCCTACTAAACTTTTTTCTGCAAATTCCACAACCATTCTTTCAGTGCCAGCAGAAACGACAGAAGCACGATTTTTGACCAATACATAACCCGGTTTTACCGTTGGCACCGGAACTTCGGTTACCTCTGCCTTGCCATCACGCATATTTTGTAATAGTTGTTTCATAAATTTTCCTCTTTAAAATAAACTTCTGGTACAGATTATAACCTCACAATCCATACCAGAAGAATAATTTTTTCGTTTATTTTTAATTATTTTGCGAAATCAACGGCTCGGGTTTCACGAATAACCGTAACTTTGATTTGTCCGGGATATTGCATATTTTCTTCGATTTTTTTGGCTACATCCCGCGCAATTCTTAATGCTTCCAGATCATCAATATCTTCAGGGCGAACAATGATCCGTACTTCTCGTCCTGCTTGGATAGCGTAACTTTGACTGACACCTTTAAACGAATTGGCGATATCTTCCAAAGCACGTAGACGTTTGATATATTGTTCCATATCTTCACGCCGTGCACCAGGCCTTGCACCGGAGATTGCATCCGCAGCTTCTACGATGATAGCTTCCAAGGATTCTTGTTCAGTTTCATGATGATGGGAGGCAATTGCATTCACCACTTTTGGATTAACCCCATAGCGACGAGCAAATTCCGCGCCTAACATGGCATGTGTTCCTTCAGTATTGTGATCCATTGCTTTGCCCAGGTCGTGCAATAACCCAGCTGCTTTAACAATTTCAGTATCAGCACCCAGCTCTGATGCAATTACAGAAGCTAGTTTGGCAACTTCTACGGCGTGAGATAATTGGTTTTGTCCATAAGATGTTCTAAATTTTAATCGACCTAACATTTTTAATATTTCAGGTCGCAATCCGGAAACACCAGCGTCATAAGCAGCTTCTTCACCCGCTTCTTCGATCGTCTTTTCAACTTCTTTTTGTTTATCTTCTAATACTTTTTCGATATGGGCAGGATGGATTCTCCCATCCAAAATAAGATATTCAAGGGCTCTTCGACCAATTTCTCTCCGGACCGAGTCAAAACATGAAATGGTCACTGCTTCTGGTGTATCATCCACAATCACATCAACACCTGCCGCCTGTTCAAAGGCGCGAATATTACGGCCATTCCGTCCAACAATACGCCCTTTCATTTCTTCATTGGGTAATGTAACAACGGATGTCGTAACTTCATTGACATGCTCAGAAGCAACACGTTGAATGGCATCCGCAACAATTTCTCTTGCGCGTTTTTCGCCTTCTGCACGAGCAGCCGCTTCAATTTGGCGGATAATGCGTGCCATATCATCTCGGCCTTCTTTTTCCGCTTCTTGCAGTAAAATTTCTCGAGCTTCTTCCACACTCATCTGAGCAATTTTTTGAAGTTCAGCCAACTGCTGTGCATACATTTTTTCAACTTCATTTGCCCGTTTATCCAAAGCACTTTGTCGTTTATTTAACGTTGATTCACGCTGTTCAAATCTCTCAATTCGATGATCCAAATCTGTCCGACGTTTATTGAGCCTTTCATCTTCACGATTCAGCTCATTTCGGCGTTTTGTGTTTTCTGATTCAGCATCCTGCAATATTTTTAATGCCTTATCTTTCGCCTCAATTTCAATATTTTTTGCATTTTCTTTAGCGGTGGCAATAATTGTATCAGCTTGATTTTTTCGATCAATTTCTAGCCGTTTTGTGAAATACCGGTTCATAAAAAACCATATTGCACCTAAAATCAGCAAATCTACAATTAATGCAATTGCAATGTAAATTATTGTGTTCCCCATTTTTTTACCTCATTTCCCATGATCTTATCCATTTTTTTCATAATTTTTTTCCTCCCACAAATTTTTTACCACTTGTTTAACGATACTGTAGGAGAACCCCCTTCGAGCTAGATAACCGGACAGTCTTTTTTGAAAGCTTTCGTAGTCCAGATTTTCTAAACGGCGGTAATATTTTTGAGCAGCAGATTCAGCTAATTCAAGCTCTGTATCAGCCTCTGCAAGTACTTCTTGAATAATGTCTTCTGATATCTTTTTTTGTTTTAATTCCCAGCTTAACACCCGATAACTTCTAGGCCGAAAAGCACTTCGATTCTCCACCCATAACGAAGCAAATTTTTTATCATTAAGATATTCTTTTGTTAATAAACGATCGATAACAATATTTGTTACCTCATCGGAAAAACCAACTTTCGTAAGTTTTTGTGCGACTTCATGAGCAGACCTGGCTTTATATGAAAGAAATTTTAATGCTCGCTGATAGGCAACTTCAATTTCATCCTTTGCCAACAAAGAATCAATCTGAGACTGATCCAATTCCTGGCCAATCGATAACCATGCCGCAACAATTCGTGAAAGCCCAAAAGCAAATTCACCGTCCAGATAAATATTTAACCGTTCGGGATTTTTCTTTTGTACTTTGAGAGCTGTGATCTTTTTCGCCATATTCCATTCAGTATCTGCATTGGAGGCGAAACGATTCTCGTATTCTTGAAATTAATTAGATTATTTCAAGTTGATTGAACTTTTGAAGACGATTTGATTAATTTAATTGATCAAGATTCTTCTATTTTTCAAATAAAATAACATTGTCTTCTTCCGTTTTTATCTCAACAATCTTAAGCGATTGATTAATTTATTAAAACAACTCATTTTCAATGAGGAAACGGGATCAAGCTCAGGTCAGAGTTTCGTCCGCAATTTAATTCTTAACAGATTTTATTGTTAATTTTTTGTTATTATACACGATTTTTTATTAACATTCCAAATTTAATGTGACAAATTATGGGAAATTTCGGGAAAATGCGCGCGATACAATTGGAAATAATAACCTTTTCGATCCAACAAGGCTTGATGTTTTCCTTGCTCAATAATTTTTCCCTTGTATAACACAATGATTTCATCAAAATGATCCATATAAAAATATTGGTGGGTAACAAAAATTGCGGATTTTTCTTTGAGCTGATTTAAAATACTGCGAAAAATTTTTTTACCTAATAAGGGATCCAAATTTGCAGTTGGTTCATCTAACAAATATACTTCGGCTTCCCTAACCAAAGCACGAGCCAAGTCCAATCGTTGGAACTCACCAGCAGAAAACTGAACACCACCTTCCAAAAATTCTTTTACGGTCTGAATCCTTTCCTCTGGAAGATGTGTTAACCCCACCTGATCTAACAAATGGTTCACAGTGTTTTCTTCTATATTTGGATTAGCCAATTGAAAATTTTGAATAAGGCTTGTATCAAAAAAATATGGATTGGCACTCATATAAGCAAAATAATCTCGTTTTTGATGATCTGAGATTTGATGCCCATCAGCACCATTTATAAAAATCTCCCCTTCATAATCTGGATAAAATCCCAATAAAATATTTAATAAAGTTGATTTTCCAGAACCACTTTCACCAACTATAGCAATTTTTTTACCTGGCGACAGTTGAAGATTTATGTCTGATAACACATCATCGGCAGAAGAGAAATACCGAAACCGCAAATTTTTTATTTTTACCCCATCAGAAAAACTTATTGGCTGTTCATATGTATGTTTTATTACTGGTTTTGAATTGTCACTTAATTCAAGTTTTCGAATTTGGTTCACGGCTGCGCGCACATCGCCTAGTAATTGCGCCGAAACCGGTAAATTGATTACTGCTTCAAAAGAAGCGAGGCAAATTAGTGATAATACAGCCATCATAACTGCATCCAGAGATTGATTCATCACCAAGCCTGCCGCCACAACCAAAACAAGTAAAAACACCCCTTGTGTGCTGTAAAAACTTAACATGCTAAATAGAGATTGAAGAAAGTTGTGCCGATTTTTTTGTTTTGCCCAATTTTTTTCTACCAAATAAATTTGATCCATAATGCGATCCGAAGCCTGCAAAACGGATAATTCTTGATAAGACTCAGTAAAAGAGGCAATTTCTTCCTTATAAACAAGCCTGGACTTTTCTAATGCAAACCCTGCCTGCTTTCCCATGTTCTCTGCCAAACCTGGTAATAAAAATCCGGTTAACCCCAAACCGAAAATAATAATCAAAAACAATTCCAACGAATACAATCCAAAAAATAGAGCTGTGCTGATTGAAACAATAAATGCTACAACGACTGGGGAAAATAAACGAACATAAAAGTTTTCAAGTACATCCACAGATTGGATCAAAACGTTTAAAACATCAGTATTACTTAATTCTTCATTTCGAATTGGAAATTTACTTAATAAATTTTCATAAATCCAACTACGTAATGAAGCCAATAATTTTAGATTAACGGAATGGCTAACCAGCCGCTCCAGATAACGAAAGACTGCACGGGAAATGCCAAAAAAACGCACCCCAACAATGGCGACCTGTAAGACAGCAATCGAAGGTTGATAAGCAGCCATGGAAATTAAATAAGCTGAGGTGCCGAATAAACCAATACTGCTAAATATGGTTAAGCTGCCCAAAATTATCGACAACAATATCCGCCAACGATAGCCCTTTGAAAGCCGGATCAACCATCCAATCATGCCATCACCCCAAAGTATGTTTTCAAAAATTCTCCATATAAATCACTATGGGATTGCAAAAATTGATGATTTCCAGCGGCATTTACCTTACCTTCATTTAAAACAATAATTTCATCGGAGGATGTGATCGTATGCAAACGATGTGCAATGGATACAAGGGTTTTATTTTTTGAGAACTCTTTTAAATTGTTAAGGATTTGTTCTTCTACAATCGGATCAAGCGATGCGCTCAATTCATCAAACAAAAGAAGCTGGCAGTCTCTTAACAGAACTCTCGCAATTGCTATCCGTTGGCGTTGACCGGAACTGATTTGCGTTCCTATATCGGATAGTTTTGTTTCCAAACCATATGGTAAACGAGCTACAAAATCCCTCAAAAAGGTTTGAGCTAAAACTTGATTGATTTGTTGGAAGTTAACGTCTGGATTTCCTAATTTTAAATTTTCTAACAAAGTGCCATTATATAAATACGGTTTTTGGGGAATCCAACCAATTTGTTTTCGCCAATAATCGATATCGATTTCACTTATGCTGAGATCGTCCAGGCTAACGACACCAGCAACTGGATTTATAAAACGAAGTAAAGTTTGAAAAACGGTGGATTTTCCAGCACCACTAGGACCAATAATTGCCGTACTTTTACCAATAGGAATATTAAATGAAGCCGAATTTAATACCTTTTGTTTAGATTCCGGATAAATCACACTAATGTTATTAAATCGAATATTTTTAAACCCATTCCAATCAAATTTCTGGTTCAAAAAAAAGGAATTGTTTCGAGGTTCTCCTTGCTCCAAAAATGCAAAGATATTTTTAGCAGCTTCTACTCCGTTCATCCCGGCGTGAAAACGTAAACCCAGGTTTCGCAGAGGTAGATAAAATTCCGGAGCTATTAATAAAATGAAAAAGGCTTCTTCAAAACCCAATCGACCATACAGCAATCTCAATCCAATTTCTACAGCGACAACTGCAGTCGATAAGGTGCTTACAAACTCTAAGAAAAAAGCTGATAAAAAAGCAATTTGCAGCACTTTCATTGTAACTTCATAATAATCTTCACTTACTTTTTTAATCCGGTGAACTTGATTTTCGCCTTGATTAAATAAAAGCAAGGTTTTTATTCCCCGGATGGAATCAATAAAAAAATGACTCATCCGGTTTAACTTGGTCCATTGCCGTTCAGTAACTACTTTGGAATATCGACCAATTAAAACCATAAAAACTGGAATTAATGGAGCAGTTAACAATAATACCCAGCCTGTTAATTCATCCAAAGGGAAAACAAACAAAAGGATCGAAATCGGTACAAAAATAGATATTAATATCTGAGGGACATACTGGCTGAAATAACGATCCAAAGCCTCAACACCATCAACCATTAAGGTTTGGAATACCGATCGCTGTTGAATGGTGTGAAATGGAACACGCGTTGCCTTTTTAATCAAATCACGACGCAGCTTGGATTTGATTTGAACCGCCATCTTTTGAGAAAACCAATCAGAAAAAAACTGAAAAATACCACGGATAAAAACTGCTGCAACAATTCCGATCAAGATACCAGTTACGGAATCAAACTTTTTGCCAATATACATTACCTGGTTGGCAAAGAAAGCCACCTGTTTATATTGTAAGATGAGTAAAATCGCCCCGATTTCAGCACTAATAACTGCGATCAGAAAATACCAGGGGAAATCGTTTACCAGTTTGATTAATTTTTTTTGCATTAACTTATTGTGCTCAAATCACTAACCATGTCGGAATATTAACCAATAAAATCTGCCAGAAAAAATTTATTCAAACTTTAAATAATGCAAAACATCTTCATATGCAGCGTAAAACAACTCATTCATGATTTCATCACTCACCACATACTCACCGCCAAAGGAGCCATCTCCAAAAACAGTCCGCATTTGTTTAGCACCCATTAAGCCTTGATAATGCGGTGGGGTCTTTGGTTTTTCCGGCAATTCAGCTACACGCACAAATGGAAATGCCTCCAACCAATTGGCATGGTTTGGTTTTAATTGATGTCCTACTGCAACCTGTTCTACGCTGTGGGAGGTCCACCAGGAATACCAAATCACATTCAAATCATCATACCGGTTACATATTTCAGAAATTCTTCCACGCGCAGGTTCATTACCACCATGCCCATTTAAGATTAATATCCGCCGGAAGCCATGCTGGTACAAACTGGTTAGGTAATCTTCAACAACATCAAGTAATGTATTCACCCGCAGGCTAATCGTACCGGGATAATTCATGAAATAGGGTGAAACCCCAAAATTAACTGGCGGACCAACCAACACCCCACTCTCCTGACTGGCAGCATCCGCCAACGCCATTGGGATCTTTACATCGGTTAACAGACTTAAATATGCGTGCTGCTCACACGCACCGAGAACAACCATGATGCGGTTATCTGTTTTTAGATAGTTTTCCACATCCATCCAATTTAATTCTTCTAATCGCATATTCGCCTCTTTAATCTTGGGAATAATCTCAAATTTAGTTGAGTATACCCGTTCCTTTTGTGCCTGTAAAATTATTCTTTCGCATGGATTCGTGGAATCCGCGCTTGCTTTTGAGAGGCTCCCGGCCTCGGGATTTTGGAATTCCAATTTAGCTTGTTGGAAAATTTCGAAATAACCCGGTAATACACGATTTGCAAGAATCTAGACCGAGGTTAGCTCTTTCCAGCCTTTGTACTTGCATAAAAATTCCTTCGCGGGAAATCGCGGAAATCATGGTTGCCTTTTAAATAAAAAAGTGGACCCAGAGGGATTCGAACCCTCGGCCTCCTCAATGCCATTGAGGCGCGCTCCCAACTGCGCTATGGGCCCATTTCAAAAATGGTTGGTAAAGATTTTTTGTCTTTACGGTTGATATAGTAAAAGTGGACCCAGAGGGATTCGAACCCTCGGCCTCCTCAATGCCATTGAGGCGCGCTCCCAACTGCGCTATGGGCCCATTTTTTTCGATAGTTTTGTAAAGAACAGTCACCTTTACCCAGTGGACCTGGAGGGATTCGAACCCTCGGCCTCTTCAGTGCGATTGAAGCGCGCTCCCAGACTGCGCTACAGGCCCTTGTTTGGGTGACTGAAATTCTACCCTCCGCCATCGCTGGTGTCAAGGAATTGTTTATGCCATTTATTACTGCCATTTTTAAGTGAATGGGCTATAATCCATTTGGATAATTCTTGCTGGAGATAATCATGAACAAACGCTTTTACCATCTTCTCGAATCCCTTCAACAAAATCAATTTGACGCCGCTGTTTTAAATCCAGGTGCAAGTTTTAAATACCTGACCAACCTGGATTTCCATTTAATGGAACGTCCAACTGTCTTAATCATCAAAACAGATGGAAGGGCTGCTTTGGTACTGCCAAAATTAGAAGTTTCTAGAGCGGAAACCAGTACCTTGCCCATTGAGCTTTTCCCTTATGGAGATAATCCCGCGGAATGGCAAACCCAATTTGACAACGCCTTAACTTCATTGGATCTAACCACCCAAAAAACTGCCCTTGAACCAAACCGCTTTCGATATTTAGAAATGGAATATATCCAAAAATCGGTGCCGGAATTAAATCTCGTTTCGGGCGCTTCGGTTTTTGATAACCTGCGGTTACAAAAAGACGAAAATGAAATTCAAAATATGCAAACAGCAGCCCAAATTGCGGAAAAAGCGCTGTTAAACACCCTTTCTCTCTTTAAAGTAGGCATGACGGAAATGGAACTGGCATCCGAACTAACCGTTCAATTATTACGAGCTGGTTCTCAAGGTGAACTTCCATTTGGACCAATCGTTTCGGCCGGACCAAACAGCGCTGACCCACATGCAACTCCCTCCCATTGTCAAATCAACCTCGGCGATCTGCTCTTGATCGATTATGGCGCAGCCTATCAAGGTTATGCTTCTGATATCACCCGCACCTTTGCTGTAGGAGATGTTGACCCAATCTTTAAAAACATTGCAGAAATTGTGAAAAAAGCCAATTTGGCAGGACAGACAGCCAGCAAAGCGGGAGCCCGTGCCGGTGAAGTAGATCTGGCAGCCCGCAAAGTGATCGATTCAGCCGGTTATGGAGCACAATTTTTCCACCGCACCGGACACGGTTTGGGTATGGAAGCTCACGAAGGTCCTTATATGTTTGCTGAAAACGACCTTATTCTCAAACCCGGCATGGTGCATACCGTTGAACCCGGCATTTACCTGACCGGTAAGGGCGGTGTGCGTATTGAAGATGATGTTGTTGTCACCCAAGACGGTTCCTTCAGCCTGACTACCCTTCCTCGGGAGTTAATTATCATTGGGGAATAATTTCTTTCTTTCAACCTTTTTTTGAAAGAAATCACAAACAACAAATGGCTCGACCAAGCACATCATGAATCTTAACCTCAAACTTGTCACAATTTCATTATTCGCCTGGGGATTAGGGGAAGGCATGTTCCTCTTATTTCAGCCGCTTTATTTGAAAGAACTTGGTGCTGATCCGGTGCTGATTGGCGGTATCCTGGGTGGGATGGGTGTAGCCCTTGCGCTGGCACAAATCCCTTCCGGATACCTTGCAGACCGGATTGGTACACGCCCTTTGATGTGGGGGTCCTGGTTGTTAGCATCCTTTGCTGCCTGGATCATGGCTTTGGCCAATGATCTTTCAATGTTTACTGTCGGTTTATTAATTTACGGTTTGACAGGTTCGGTGTTAGCTCCTATGAATGCCTACATCACCAGCGCTCGAGGTGAATGGTCTGCTGAAAAAGCACTTTCCGTTACATCGGCTGCTTTTCATTTTGGGATGGTTTTAGGGCCCCTTCTCGGAGGGTTTTTAGGGCAGCAGTTTTCTTTAAAATTTTTATATACCATCGCAGCCATCTTTTTTGTCGTTTCCAGCACCCTGGTTTTATTTATCAAAAAAGTGGAAATCGAACCAACCCTGGAGCATGAACCGGCCAGCTCCATTTTCCATAACAAGTTATTTATGCGAATCCTGCCGCTCAGTTTTATAGCCCTGTTTTTTATGTTTTTTGCCCAACCCCTAACACCCGTATTCCTGGAAGAGGTACACCAGCTTGGATTGCAGGAAATTGGTTACCTGGGAGCAATTGGCAGTATTGGTAATGTGGTATTGGCGTTAAGTATTGGTCAGTTAAAAGCAAAAACGGCGTACCTCATCAGTTTTCCATTGGTGATAATATTTGGTTTGTTAATGGCAAAATTTAACCATTTTATATGGTTTGCAGCAGCGTATTTTTTCTTAGGAGGGTACCGCCTGGCACGAACCATGCTGCTTGCGATTACAAGACAATTTGTAAAAGCCAAAGAAACCGGCATTGCCTTTGGGTTTATGGAAACAACCAACGGGGTTGCCACCATCCTTGCCCCACCGCTGAGCGGGTTGGTTTATCAATACAACCCTTCCCTCATCTTTTGGATCGCCATTTTTGGTGTCTTGCTTAGTGGTATCATCAATGTTGTCTTATTACCAAAATCTCAAACAGAGGTGATTACATGAACCTGATTATTAAAACACATGTCCTTGGCCCCCTTGAAAATAACACCTTTCTTTTAATTGATCCCCAAACCAAACAAGCAGCCCTGGTCGATCCGGCTTTTAACAGCAAAGAAATGATTCCAGCCTTTTTAGAGAATCAATGGACACTTTCTTATATCTTATGTACTCATGCCCATTTTGATCATATCGCCGGCATTAATGAAATCAGTGAGTTAATTACACCGCAGACGCAAATTTGCCTGCATGAAAAAGATCTTCCGTTATGGTTAAATTCAGGCGGCGCCACGCAATTCGGATTAAGCTTCACGCCAAAAACCCAACCTAATTATTTTGTAGATGAGAACACAGTGCTTCAACTCGGTGAACACCGAATTGAAATGCGTTTTACACCCGGTCATACACCGGGCCATGTCGTTTATTATTTACCGGAGGCGGATATTGTACTGTGCGGCGATCTCATCTTCCGCCAAAGCGTGGGCCGAACCGACCTGCCCGGCGGCAGCCATTTACTACTTTTACGCTCCATCGATCAGCAAATCAAACCCCTCCCCGACAACACTCGCCTCCTCAGCGGCCACGGCCCCGAAACCACGATTGGTTATGAGAAAAAATATAATCCGTATTTATAAACGATTTATATGAAAATAAAAAACCTCCCCTGTCACATTTCAAACCATGCTGCCTGTTTTGTTTTTTGCAGGGAGGTTATTGTTATTTTTGGCATTAATTCCAAATAATTTGCACGGTTTTGGAGACTTCCCTATTTATTTATTTATTTCCAGGTAGCTGAGCTGCCAGGTTATCCATATTTTCATACCTGGTCAGAATATCCGCCGCTTTTTGCTTGGTTGGTTGAAGGCATATACCAGATTGGCGGTGGATATCAATTTTTGTTCGATTTTGTTCTTTTTTTGTTATTAACCATTTGTGGGTCAGTTTCCCTCTGGTTATTTTATGAAATATCTAAACTAGTTAATTTAAATGAAAATCAGCAGACGATAATCAACCTGGCTTATTTTAGCCTATCTGCTTTTTTTGCGTACACTTGGTGGCATTTTGATTTTATACCAGTGATGTTAATGCTTTGGGTGATATACTTGATCCTCCATGACAAAATAAAAACATCAGCTGTTGTTTTGGCTGCTGGGATATTGGCAAAATGGTTTCCTATTCTTCTCTTACCGGCAATTTTCAGATATAAAAAGTGGAAACAAGCTTTTCGGATTGCCCTTATTTCTTTCGGCATCACATGCTTAATTTGGGGCGGTTTTTATCTAATATCACCTGTAATGACCAAAGCTTCTTTAGAATCACAACCCTCACGATCATCATGGCAAACCATCTGGGCCCTGATTGATAGCAATTACACAACAGGGGAATTTATTCCATTAAAAGGAAAGACTCTGGCCTGAAGCAGCTACATTTCCTAGAGGAAATCCGGCAATTTTCCCTTCTTGGATAACGCTGATACTCTTCGGTTTGGTCGGTATCGTGCTTCTTTTCAGATTTTCTAATCAATCTCCTCAGGGTTTTCTTTCTATGGTTGGTATAACATGGGGTCTCTTTTTGCTGTGGTCTCCCGGATGAAGTCCGCAATGGATGCTTTATCTAATTCCAATCATATTATTAACCTTACCGGCAAAGAAAGATTGGCTGTTTAGATTTGCCTTTATTTTGATTTCCTTAATCGAATGGCATTTGTTATAAAAACACGATCTTTGGCTTGTGTTGTGATTTGTTGTACCAAAAAGGATGGCTATTTTTATATTTTTTTTTGGCAAAAACAACTTTCCTTGATGCCTAATGCATGAAATCAGCAGTAATTAACCGATTTGTTAACCTGCCCAACTATAATGAATATGCGAGCAGGGAAACCTTATTTGGTTGTCACTATGGCGGAGCATGAGAAATAAAAAATGAGACCATTAAATTTTTCAAACAAGTACATTTTTCTTTTCCAGGAAAGTGTTCTTTTTCTGGTAATGACACTGCTGCTGCTTGTAATTGGATACACGCATTCCTTAATCCAATATCGGGTTTTAATTTTTTCTGCCAGCTTACTAACCACGATTGCTGTTTGTTAGATGATTTTTGAACAAAAGTCTACATTGCCTTTTAAACTGTCAGTGATTATTTGGGTTGGGGTTTGTTTACTCTCTTCAACAAATTCCATTGGTCCGTGGCGGTCATTCGGATAAATGATGATCATGAGCTCATCATTTATCCTTTTTTGTTTTGTTTATGATTTAATCCAGCATATGTGGCCGCAAAATCTATTAACAAAAGGATTTATCTTTGTTTGCGGATTATTATCCATCTCAGGATATATAAATGCTTTTCATTGTTTAATGAATTAATCGAATATTATCTGGATCAAAACCAGCCCGATCTGGCACAGCTGCTGAATGTTAAAGCAGGTTTTGCGTTTGCGGGCAAACCGGAAAAAGTGATTCAATTAGATCCCCTCAAAGTTCGTATGGAAAACTCACAATTCCCTTTAATTTTTAATCAAAGCTTTTTGGAGCCATCATACACAACCAGCAATAAATTTCTGGTAAGAACTATCTCAGATCCAACCCCAATCGATATTTAAGAAAAACAAACGCTATCATCAATTTAACCTATCCAATTTTCACAGAGGGGACTGGACTAACATTAATTATGGTTCATAAATTATAGACAAGTGTCTGAGTACTAAACAAACAACTTAATTAACATTCCCTTCAACAACTGATATCGACAATTTTGCAGAGGCTTTGTTTATTATCCATCTCTCCCGTTATTTATTCTGGTTATATCCATAACAAAAAAATTAAATGTTCAAAAAAAGAGGTACACAATGCTAATTGAAAAAAATTAAAAAAGTATAAATGCGATTTATAATTATTTCCTAATAGAAAACAAGTTTCGTTCGCAAACTGAGGTTAAAATTTCTGATATTTACTTAGGGGAAAATCAAAATAATGCCAACCATAATGCCGATTATCAATCTAAAGTATTTAAACGAATTTCTAAAGCTATTAATTATTCAATAAATAAACATATTAATATTGATGGTAGATATCTACCTTGAGCGAAATGAAAACCTCAAATTTTAGAAAAGCGGATGAATTATCTGAACGCCCTGAAAGATCTTAATACACATGAATTATCAAAATTATTGAGTAATTTTTTCCGAAATAGTTGAGCCGTTTCGATTTTGAACAAAAGTTTATAACCTGGTCTAACTCATAACAACATTATTCTTAGAAAAACTTACCAAAAGAATTTTTACTAGAGATTTTCCAAGACAATAATATCTAGAAAGATTATTTTCATACAGGAGATATTTCCGAATTAGAATTGCCATCAATGGGAAATCCGTTTGGATACTTAGTTAATATGGAAGTTATTTATCAGATGTTCTAGATCATTACGATATTATCTTAATGCCCATTTTTGAGTTATCCAAACTAAAATCAAATTCAGTAGATCTATTTGTAAACACTCACAGTCTATCTGAAATGGAATATCATTCAGTTAATGAATATATCCAACAGATTACTATAGTGACAAGAGCTTATTTTTATCACAAGAATTATGAATTACGGCGAAATATTGGTTATGGGCATATGGAGATTCCTGCTGCATCATTTCCGATTAATCCTCAAATTTTCCAGCTAATCTATAGGCAGAAGGCAATCTGCCGGGAACAAAAGTATTGGGAGTATTTATAAAGAAAAATTTAGTTTTCTATTGAAGTTAAAATAACCAATAAATAAAGACTAATATTAAGAATAATAATTCATTTTTGATGAAGCCAAGAAAAGCGGCTGGCAAACTATAAGGATTAAAATATGGTGAGAGTAGTGGGGTAGAGGAAATTGCATACCACTTATTGTTTTTGCTAATCGCATAACCAAGAACAAGTAAACCAACGGGAATTGAATATGGCCATAATGATTGATTCCAGGCTAATTCTTCAGTAATAAATTTTGATGCTTTTAATGGGTAAAAACCATACATCAAAAAACTGATTCCAAAAGCTATGGTAACTGGTGAAAATACTTTTATTACTTCCTTAATTTTTCCTTTTTTCCAAGATATGAATAACCAATAGACTGCTAACATTCCAGCAGTTTGCGGTTTTGATAAAATGAAAAATAAACCTATTTGAGGAGGCAATATTATTCCAAAAGTAGCAATGAAATCAATTTGACCATTTGAGAGTGCATTTTGAACAAATGGCGCTAACAAAAATATGAGAATAATTATTTTTCTGGCTCCTAGATAATGAGCTAAAAATCCATAGGTTATTAAATTTAACAATATTATTACATAATAGCTGAGCTTTTCAGGAAGTAAACTGATCGGTATTAATGGAAACAATATCCAGGGGGGATTGTAAAAATTTTCTCTTAAATATGGGTTACCGTCAAAAATCAAATATCTTGTTGCCGTTCTAAAAGTTATCCAATCTTTTCCAGTACGTTCCTGGGGGAAAAAGAGGATACTCAAAATCAGGATTAATATAATTAAAATATTTGTTGCTGCTTTAGGTATATTTTCCCAATTGATTGATATTTTTTTTGAGAAATTCATTTTCCCTCCTTTTGAATTTATTACCGAAATTCCACGTCTGATATATTTCACAACATTTTCACTCTAATAAGGTGATGCTTGTGGCTGAACTCAATCAATTTTAGCATCATTGTCTCCATTTTGGTTCATTTTTCGCAATCTATTTCAAAAAATCGGGTACTGGGATTGGTTTTACCAGGCCAGACTTAAATACAATTAGTGGGGCGAGAAGTGATTTTGTGCGTTCTTTTAGGGAAAGCTTTGTTCATACATCTCTCGATACGGGTAGTTTTCAGGAAATTTCATTATCACGCTTCTGCTCGAATGGGTCTTGTTCCCAGGGAGAAAAATGTACATCAATCTAAACTTCTTTATTTACTGCCGATATTCCGTTTCATTTGTGAAATCCATCTTGAAAAGCAAAAACAAGTTGTAAGTGAGCATCATCAGTAGAAAGATGGTTTCGTTGACCCAAAATGATTTGAGGAATAAGCAACCAACCGCCATATCATATTTGGCTTCTTTGATATAATTTTCAGCAATGCCGCGTTTTTCATAAGCCATGACCACTTTTTCTGGAGGCAGTTTGGTATTGGTCACAAAGTAGAAGTATTCATATTCATCATCCAGAAAAGATAATTGCATACTGCTTTTTTTGGTTTCAATACGCGGGATCCGGCAAATCTTCTATCCTTGTTCCAAGTTTCTAGTTTCGCAAAAAACTCAGTTGTTTCCCAACCTTCATCACCTTTCGTGAATGAAATATGTGGTGCTTTAACTTGAGAGGTGAGTGTTGGATATGATTTTCCCTTGATCGAATACAGGTAACCGGCTGCTTCGATGGTTTCATTAATCTCGTCATCGAATTACCCGCTGTCCGTGCGGAACATGATTTCCAGATCATCTGTATTAATCTGGGCAACGATTTCTTGTATCATTTCGGCAGCGCCGTTAGCTGTGTATGTATTCCCGCTCCGTACAAATCCAGTAATATAGGCCTTCAATTCATCACAGAATACAAAATGCAAGTTGTAACAGCGGTTTCTATGCTTTTTGGGATTGAATCCTATGACTGCACCATCCTGATGGCCTTACACACTGACCACACTGCTGTCGATATCAATAGTGATGGCTTTTAGCTTACTCTTTCTCAGCAACTTTCTGAAGACCTTGAAATTGATTTCTCTCAGCATGTGGGTAGTTTTGTAACTGAAGTTTCCCAGAAAGCGTGATACTGTTTCTGGCTCTTTGATCGATATATTGAACTCATTGACAAGGGGATCACTTTCGAGAGATTTTAGTCACTCCAATTTAATAATTCCAATGAAGTTGCCACACAGCATGGGTTTGATGTGATTCATTTTGATTTTGTTGGTGGATACGTTTTCAAAAACCAGATGCGGTGACTTTGACCTCAAATTGATAAATAGTTGGCTCAGAAAGTTAAATTTCTCACTAAAAGTGTTTTTTCAAAGGTCTCTCTTTGGCCGATTCGGTGGCATAGAATCCGGGTAATATATAATAGTAACTTGATCTTCCTGTAGTTTAATTTTTTAATCAAAAAAAGAACTCTTAAATAAATTTGCGTTTTCTCGGGATATGGGAGGTTGTTTTTAATAGTAAATTTTTAAAGGATATTCTGCAATAAATATAATGTTAAACTTGTTTAAAAGTCCGTTTTCAAAGCTTTAATAATACCTTGAGAAAACCTATCAACCATTTCATCTATAGAGTATATCTTGCTTGAATTTTCACAACCCTTCTTCAATTTTTTACGCAAATCAGAATCTAATAAAACTTTTATCACTGCTGAAGAATAAATCTTTGGATCATCTGTTTCATCGATAATTAAACCATTAATATTGTTTTCCAAATAATCAATCTCAGGACTGTGATTATTGTTTTTCATTGTAACGAGAGGTAATTGTACAGTAAAACAATCTATTAATGATAATCCCACAAGTCCCGGCATCATAAAAACATGAGATATTAAATAATATGGGACTAAATCTTCCCCAAATTTTGTACCCAAATAATGAACCCAATTATTTCTTTTAGCAAAATCATTTACTAAGTCTGAATCAACGCCATCACCTATAAATAACATTTCAAATTCAGGTATATATTCTTTTATTATTTTGCATGATTCTAATAAAAATTGAATTTTTTTTTCATAGTACATTCCCCCAACATATAGACCTATATTTTTCCCTATTAAATTAAGTTCAGCTTTTACAAGATTGATTTCCTTAGGTGTAATAGTATTTATTTTATTAAGAATGATATTTTGATCGATAGAATTTTGAACAGAGGTGATTTTTTCGTGAGGAAAACCAATTGTTTTCACTATACTAGCACTGAGATCATTATAGGCAAACCACCAATGAACTTTGGTTGAAAGTTTTTTCTTAATCCATTCCCCAAAAATATTGGATTTTTCTTGTTGGAAATTTTTTCCATGTCCCCAAAATGCGACTTTTTTCCATTTAATAAAATTTAAGAAGATTAATATATAATTAATTAATAACTTACTTGCTTGTTCAACAATTATCAAATCTGCTTTTGATATTTTTGTTAATACTGGTTGCCAATAGATTTCTCTATTTCCCAATGGAAAAATATAGTTTTTGATTTTTATTCCCCAACTTAATTCGACACTATCATTTTTTTTAGAATCAAAAGCACCAGGATTCCCGTAAATAATTTCTAAATTTATCTCCGATTTCATTAAATTTAATTTTAATAACTCATAAAATTTTTTTCTATAATGCGGAATATATCTGTATATTATGATAACTTTTTTCGTTGACACTTTGTTTCTCTTAAATAATCAAATTATTTTGTATTAAAGTTGTAATTTTAATAATGGTTCTATACATATAGCCCAAAAAAGCTATCCTTAGCAAAACCATAAACATTATCTAACGCATCTCTTGAAATCCCGTAACATCTAATTGTTTCCGATCAAGACATGATTGAATTTTATTAGCTTTTCATATTGTTTTAATATCAAGTATACTCTATACTCTTTTTTGATATAAAGATATTGAAGAAATAATAAAAATTATGGAAAAAAGTTATAAAAATAACACACTGTTAAAAAAAATTATTAGTTTAGATATCTTTGACATTAATTATATATATGGTTCAGAAAAATTAAGAAAAACAAATTATCCACAAAAAAGCCTTCCAAAGAAAGGTTATTTTGTAAGGTTGTTTTCATTATTACATAAAACTTTTCTAAATTTTTTAAGATGTGATTTTTTCTATTTTCTTAGACTCGATGTTCATAAAATTATTTTTTTTATCGGAACAAACAATCAATATTCCACTCTTTCACCCGTAAGAAATAAATGTTTGAACTCAGAACTGGTTTTAATTGATTATGAAAACAAACTAACTTTACCAGGAACAAGACGATTTCCTCTTTTTATAAGTTATTTACTGTCAATTCCGTTTTTATCCATAGTAATAAAAAAATATAAAACTGGTACGGATTATCAGAAAGAAACATTTAAATATTCATTAGAAGAATATATGACGATCTATGGAAATTTTATTCTTTTCTACTATTGGTTTAAATGGAAAAAACCAACGGCCGTAATTTTATCTAATGACCATGTGGCCATTTACAGAACTATTCTTTATACATGTAATGAGTTGCATATTCCTACAGTTTTTATACCCCATGCATCTTCTACAAAATTTTTTCCACCCTTAAAATTTACATATTCGTTATTGGAAGGTGTAGAGACTGTTAATAATTATTTACCGAATGTGTATAAAAGCAAAATATATCTAATTGGAATTCCTAAATTTGATAATCTTATAATAAATAAAAATGATCATAAAGAAATAAAAGTGATTGGAATTACTACTAATCCTCTTGATTCAATTAGTGAATTTGATCATATAATAAATATGTTGGTAACATCTTTTCCAAAATGTGAAATTTTCCTTAGACCTCATCCATCCGATAAAAATAATAATAACTGGAAACGCCTAGCCCAAAAATATAAAATTAATTTTTCTAATCCATTACTTGAGGATTCTTTAGATTACTTGTTACAAACAGATTTAATAATTGCAGGAAATTCTAATATTCTACTTGAAGCCGCTCTCTTAAATGTTATACCCATATCCTACACCCCCGACCAAGAAATTCAGGATTGGTATGGTTTTCATCAAAAAAAAATAATTTTTAAAATAAATACAATCACTGGTATTAAGAAATTCTTGTTAGAACACAGAAATAATAGAATAAATATAAAAAACAACTTGAAAGGTTTTTGTGATACGATTAATACACCTTATGAAGGCTCCTCATCCTTATTAGCAAATATATTAATTGATGAAATCAGAGAAAATTCTAAAGATCTCGAAAAAAACAAGTTTTGGCAAAAAGTTGTTTATAAAGAAACCGAAATCCATAAAGCTACAGGTAAATTTTCAAACCAAAATCATGCTAACTATGAAATATTTCTCTTGGATAATTAGGCAATTTATATTAAATTTCATAAACAATTTTTACTAAACTTTACCCTGTTGGAATTATTTTCAAAATAACATAGACAAAAAAAATCTTCGATTCATGGATAAAAGATCACATAACTAGAAATTAATAGCATAAAATAGAACATAATTTTGCTTAAATTTTAGAGAACGCTCCAATTTATTGGACTGTCATAACGAGTAAATTATCTCGTTATGAAAAAAAGAGTTAAACAATAACTGACGTTAATTTAGGTAATTACGAATTTTCACCAAGCAATCCAGTTACTATATAAAGGATATAAATAACATTTATTTGTGAAACTCAATTTGCTGCATTTAGTACTTAAATTTCGGGAATAAAACAGAACAAATTCAAATGATTAGACTCAAAAATCTCATTAATAATCAATTAATATTTTTTTTTATAACCAAGTATGCAAGTTATTTTATTCTTTTCATTAGAGGAATTCTGATTGCAAAATTTTTAGGACCAGTATTGTTTGGAACATGGGGGTTTTTAACCCTTGTTCTACAATATTTATCATATACGAATTTCGGTTTGCAATACTCTCTAAATGTAGAGTTAGCAGTTAATCCTCATTATTCTAACAATCAAAAAAGAGAGTTAATAGGCAATGCCCTTTCAATTAGTTTTTTTGTTTCTTTACTATTAGTTTTAATAAGTTGTTTTTTTGTTAGAAGCGATATTTCATATTTTTCTAAATTTTCTTTTAATCAGTATGTTGTATATATTACCATTATTACAATCCTCAACAATTTTCAACAATTATTTATTAATATTTACAGGGTATACGACAAATTATCTAGAATATCAATTAACGAACTAATAAATTCAACAATTCCATTGATTGTTGCTATTCTTTTTCAAGGAACACACTTAATTTTATTTTTATTATTCTCAATAATAATTTCATATATGATTAGTTTGTTTATTTTTATAAAAAATTCACCTATGACATTAAAATTATCATTTAATTATCAAAACTCAGTAACACTTTTATCAATTGGTATACCATTATTAATTTATAATTTAAGCTATTATTTAATAACAATATCAAGCCGAACAATTATCAGCTTATATTATTCCGTAGAAGTGATGGGGTATTATACTTTTGCCAATAGCCTTACAACAGCTTCACTGTTAGGAATTAATGCAATTGGATGGGTCTATTTCCCAAAAATTATATCAAAATTAAAATTGTTAGATTCAAACTTAGTAGCTGAAAAACTCGTTCAGCAAGTAAACAGTTTATACGGTACATCTGTATTTATTATCGTTTTTATACTAATCAGTATTATTCCCATTATTTTCCGTTTCCTCCCACAATATGAAATGGCCTCAGATACTTTAAGAATACTATTACTATCTCAAACAATATTATCAGTTTCTTTTGGATATAATTGTTTGGCTATTGCAAGGAAAAAGCAAATAAGTGTTGCATTGATTTCAACTAGTTCAATGATCATTGTGATTATAATTGGTTTGGTCATAGTGGGTCTTAATTTTAATTTTGTTTGGGTAGCCATTTCAGTTTTTATAGGGTCAATTATTTATTCCACACTCCAATCAATAATTGGTTCATTTTCTCTAGAGATCCATTCTTATCGAAGATTTTTTTCATTGTTTCCATGGAAAAATATTGTTTCGACATTTATTATCTTATTGGGAATTATTTCAAACAAATCATTACTAGGAATTTTTACTGGTGTTATTTTTTTTATTATTACTAACAAAACAGATATTTTAAATTTACTAAAGCTAATTAACAGTCAAATAATATCATCACATTAATTATAACCAAGTACAATAATATTTAACAGATGAAAAATACAATATTGGGTATTAAAATAAATAATACAAATCTTGATTCAACTTTAAAAATTATTTTTAATACGCTTAAAAAATTTAACCACAACTACATCTGCTGTGTTCCAGCCCACTCAATCATGGAATGTTATGACAATCCGGATTTGCTTCCCGTATTTAACAACTCCCACCTGAACACCCCTGATGGTATGGCGGTCGTCTGGCTGCTGAAATTAATGGGTCACAAAGAAGTTGGACGAGTATATGGTCCGGATTTGTTATTGGCTTTATGTGAACAATCCTTATCTACTGGGTACAAGCATTTTTTTTATGGCGGCACACCAAAAGTATTGGAAGACTTAAAAATCAACCTGTCAAAAAAATTCCCTGGTCTTCAAATTGTGGGTTCTTTTTCTCCTCCTTTTCGGCCGTTGGATCCAGCGGAGGAAGTTCAAGTCGCCGAAATGGTTAAAAAAACCAAACCGGATATCGTCTGGGTTGGTTTGGGTTCTCCCAAACAGGAACAGTGGATGTACGACCATGTTGGCAAGATTGATGCACCTTTAATGATCGGGGTAGGTGCTGCTTTTGATTTTTTAAGCGGCCATAAATCCCAGGCACCCCGTTGGATTCAAAAATCCGGTTTGGAATGGCTTTTTCGATTTTTTCATGAGCCCAAACGATTATTTAGACGGTATATCCTGGGGTATCCCCGATTTGTGGTTCTTGTTTTAATTGAATTACTTAAAAAGAAACGGTCTAGGTCATGAAAACCATCAACCTTGAATTTATTCTCAAATACATTCGTTATATTCTTTTATTTTTCATTGTTATTTATTTAATTTTATTAGCCGGTTTTTACCAGGGTTTAACGGTTCCAATTGTATGTTCGATGGGCGGATTGTTCTTGATTTTTAACAGTCACCGTTTACCTCAAAAACTAATCCCGCCGCTTGCTGTTTTTCTGATCACGAATCTTGTATCCGTTTTTTTCTCCATTGACCCCATCCGTTCTGCTTATCAATTTTGGTTGGTTGGTTTGGGGATTTGTTTAGTATTTACTCTGGCTGTTATGCTTTCAAGTTCAGACTTAAAAAAAGCAATTTTGGTGTCCGTTGTATTGGTAGCAACCGGGATGATGACCTTAAGTTGGTTTGATGTGTACCGCTGGAACATCACCTACCTGCAAGCAATTAAGAATTTTGCAGCGGCACCTTCCATCAGTTACCGCTTAAATGGGGGCAACACCATCGCTGCTTTTTACAGCTTAATCTTTTTTCTGTTTTTGGGTTTTGTTTTTCAAGTAAAAAACAAACTTCTAAAAGGGCTTTTTAGTGTAGGTGCTTTATTAAGCTTTGGATTAATCATTCTTAGTTCATCCCGCGGTGCGCTGCTTGGCCTGATAGGCGGGGTGAGCTTTTTCATTTATTTTTTGTTACAAAACACAATCCATCAAAACCTCAAAAAACTTTGGGGGAACAAAAAACTACGTTCCATTTTTTTAGTTGCTGTTTTGGTTGGATTTCTCGCTTTAATAACTTTTACTATTTTTTATTTTTATCAAGCCAGCAACCATCCCTCTCACGGCAATCCACTAACTTCAAGAAGTGAATTTTGGCCGCCAGCCATACGCGCTTTTTTTGCTTCTCCTCTGGTCGGAAAAGGTTTATACACCTTCGCCAGTTGGTATACCAGCGAAGTATCCACCCCGCCCTCACAAATTTTTTTGCATGCCCACAGCAGTTATTTTGATATATTGGGCGGAACCGGCATTTTGGGATTGGTCTCTTTTTTATGGCTGGCTTTTGTGGGGGGAAAGATCCTGCTGAAAATAGATTGTTTTAAAAATCGAAACTATCTTGGCGTTTCTGCTGCAATTTTTGCTTTTGCGATCCACAGTTTTTTTGATGGTCTTTATTTAATGATTTTTGCCGGTTTTACTTTTTTGATTTATCTGGCTTATTTATTCAGTCACCACCTTCATACGGAATCACCATCAATACCCAACCTATCCAAAAAGATGTTTTCTCTAATTTTTATCATCCCGGTAATTGGTTACAGCTGGCTTAATTATTGGCAAAATGAACCGCTGAAAGATGCCGTTTCCCTCTACAAAGAAGAATCTCTCCCGGCAGCTCAACAAAAAATCCTGATAGCAAAAGATCGAAATCCAGCTTACACCGTCAACCAAATTTACACAGGATTGATGTTTTCCGATACATCGCATCATATTACCCAAATCGCACTGCCAGCTTTTGAAGCAGCAGTCGCCCTTGACCCGTATTGGGCATTAAACCATGCCAATCTGGCTGCCTTATATCGGGAAACAGGAAATTTTTCCAACGCCATACAGGAAGACACCAACGCGGTTTCATTAGCCCCCAATTGGGGTTTATACCATTTAAATCTTGGCCATTCACTGGAAAAATCAGGGGATTTAACCAAAGCCGAACAGAGTTATAAAACAGCCTTAACTCTAAATCCGGAATGGGCAACCGCTTATTTTTTCAGACAAAATGAGTTTCGCACGAGTGTTGTACTATCAACGGAAATTGTACCAATTGATATTTATGAAACCTACGAAAACCAATTAGACCAGCCATATGCCATTCCTTTGATCCGCCGTGCAAAACAAGCTTTGTCAGATCAAGATATTTCACTCGCACAAGACTACCGTCAGCTTGCTTCCATTGCATATTACCGTCGAGAACCTGAAAAATACGAGTTACACTGGCTCGATGCAGAAATACTTGCCGCACAAGGAAACTACAAACAGGCAATTTCCCAAGCCGAAGGTACATTCTATTTTGTTTTACGACAAGGTGTTTACGGCCCGGGCAGCGCTGGCACATCCTTATATTATGATGGGGTATACCGCGCTCCTGTTTTACCGGTTGAATTTGTGCCACAATTAACCACCATCCCCTTGCCCGGAGAATGGGAACATCGTTATTTCACCCTGGCGGAGTGGTATGCTTTAAATAATGACAGCGAAGGCTGCCAAACAACTTTAGATCAATTATTATCCTATGTGCCGGATTATTTAACAGAGTATGAAAAATCTTCACCTTGTGGGGGCAAATAATGTTACGCCGTTTTTCCACCAATTTTGCTGTGTTTTCAGTTTTTGTCGATGGTTTGTTAATTTCTTTGGCTTTATATCTCTCCAACTTCCTTCGCCAATTTTCAAATCAGTTTGACTTTGTTCGACCGATGCCGCTTATCCCCGTGCCACCCGAATTATTTGTTTTATTCCCCTTGATCTGGGTTTTAACCCTGTTGGTGTTTAGTATCTATGACGGACGAAAAAACATCCGTGTCGTGGATGAATTTGCCAGCCTGACCCTGGCTTCATTTTTTTCAACCATTGCGTCCGCTGGGGTGTTATATCTTTCCTTCCGTGAAATTTCCCGTTTTCAATTTGCCCTATTTGCTTTTACTGCCTATGTTATGATGCTGTTTTGGCGTGTTTTAGTCCGCACCACCATCCACCGGCGGTTTGAGTTAAAAAAAGAAATGCGCAATGTGCTCATCCTCGGGGCAGGTACAGCCGGGCGAAGAATTGGTGAACAAATTAACCACGGCGCCATGTACGGGCTGCATGTCATTGGATACCTGGATGACGACCCGGCAAAATCCAGCCATCCGGATGTGGTTGGGGATTTAAACATCACCAGGGAAATTGTCCGCTTCTCCAAGATTGATGATGTCGTCATCGCACTCCCCGGCTCTGCTTACCAGCGTTTGAATCAAATTGTTTCCGAACTGCATGACTTGCCCGTTCGGGTTTGGGTTATTCCCGATTATTTTTCACTTACCTTACATAAAGCCGGCGTTTTTGATTTTGCTGGTATTCCCATGTTGGATCTGCGAGCCCCCGCTCTGGATGAATATCAACGCATGGTCAAAAGAACCTTTGACCTGATTTTATGCCTCTTTACTTTACCCTTTACTTTGCCACTCATTGCTTTGATCAGTTTATTAATCAAATTCGATTCACCCGGTCCGGTCATTTACAAACAAAAACGGGTTGGCGAAAATGGGCGATTATTTACAATGTTAAAGTTCCGCACTATGGTTTCAAACGCCGATTCATTAAAACATTTGGTGGAAACCAGAGATGAAAACGGCAACCGCATTCACAAATCGCGTTCTGACCCTCGCATCACCAAAATCGGAAAATTTTTACGTCAAACCAGTCTGGATGAATTACCACAAATTCTAAACGTTTTAGATGGGTCGATGAGTCTGGTTGGTCCACGGCCTGAAATGCCGGAACTGGTAGATGAGTACCAACCCTGGCAGCGCAAACGTTTCGCTGTTCCCCAGGGCATCACCGGCTGGTGGCAGGTCAATGGCCGCAGTGACCGGCCTATGCATTTGCATACCGAAGATGACTTGTATTACGTACAGCATTATTCCATCTGGCTGGATTTGCAAATCATTGCCAGAACCATCTGGGTCGTTCTACGAAAAAAAGGTGCTTTTTAAGTTTCGTTTTATAATTGGTAAAATTACGAACATTCTTATCGGTTAATTCGGAGGAAAATATGAAATCCAGATGGTTTTGGATCGTCTTAATAGTTATCATCATATTTTGTTTATGCCTGTCATGTCTCGGAATCGGTGTTGGTTCATTTTTGTTAATCAGAGATTCTTCTTCCTCAATCACAGAGACACTTGATGTACCCCCGTTTGTCATTGAACCCTCTGAGAGTGATCCTTCTGCTGATCCTCATTTTGAAGAAAACAACCCTCCGGAAATGCCTGGTGAAAATCCGGAACCTTCTGTTGTGAATCCAGCATCCAGCGGTGCCATTGAAACCCTGGATACTTTATCCAATACCATCGTGCCGAACAATGATCCCATTGAATTAGCAGAACGCCTCCAGGGTATCACCAATATACCCGCGACCGTACCGGATCAAACCGATTATCAAGTTGGTGATACCAAACAATTTTGGGTTACGAATGTGGACACGAATGAGAATTTCAGCATCATTGCTGAACTGGGTTACGAAACCGATCACGTTTATTTCTGGATTGAACAAGGGGTCAAATATCGCCCTGGGGATTTATCTCGTTTGGTTGAAACCTTCGAAAATGAAATTTATCCCACCAATCGGGAATTTTTCGGCCCTGAATGGACCCCCGGCATTGATGAAAATGAACACTTGTTTTTGTTATATGCTACAGGGTTGGGTTCCAATTTAGCCGGTTATTTTTCGTCTGCGGATGAAGTTCCTCCTCAAGCGCATGATTATTCCAATGCGCATGAAATGTTCATGCTCAATGCCGATACGATTGAATTGGATGAAAAATTCACCTATGGCGTATTAGCGCATGAATTCCAGCATATGATCCACTGGTATCGTGATCGTAATGAATCTTCCTGGCTAAATGAAGGTTTTTCGGAATTAGCTGCCTTCTTAAACGGTTATTATGAATCCGGCTTTGATTATTTAGCCATGTTAGAACCTGACCTGCAGTTAAATGACTGGCCAAATGATTCCAGTGCGACGACACCGCATTACGGATCTTCGTTTTTGTTTGTTACCTATTTTTTGGATCGATTTGGCGAGGAAGCAACAAAAGCTGTTGTCGCAGATCCAGCAAACGGCATGAGCAGTATTGATTTTGTGTTAAATGAAATTAATGCCCTTGATCCGTTAACCAATGAGCCCATTACAGCGGATGATGTCTTTGCGGATTGGGTTGTAGCCAATTTCCTTTTGGATGAAAATGCCAATGATGGTCGCTATACCTATTATATTTACGATTCCCCACCCCAACCAGGAATCACAGAAAGTGTAAATTCATGCAATACAGGTTGGTTGGAACGGGATGTAAACCAATATGGGGTTGATTATATTTCCATTAATTGTGACCAAGATTTTATTCTCACCTTTGAAGGAGAAACCGAAGTCGGTGTTTTACCCGAAAACCCCTATTCAGGAGATTATGCCATTTGGTCCAATAAGGGTGATGAATCGGATATGACCTTAACCCGCGATTTCGATTTTACGAATGTCAGTGGTCCAATTGAGTTTGAATTCCGTACCTGGTACGACCTTGAAACTGATTATGACTATTTATATTTAGAAGTTTCTGAAGATGGACTAAATTGGGATATATTAAATACTCCTTCCTGTACCTCGGAAGACCCTTCCGGCAACAGTTTCGGCTGTGGTTACAATGATGTAACCAATGGCTGGATAAAGGAAGTGGTTGACCTTTCGGATTATGCCGGAAAAGAAATTCAACTCCGCTTTGAATATATTACGGACGCAGCCGTAAATGGAGAAGGTTTTTTGTTAGATGATGTAAGTATCCCCGCAATCGACTATTTCAGCGATTTTGAGACGGATTTAGGAGGTTGGGAGCCTGATGGTTGGGTTCGCATTCAAAACCGCTTACCACAAACTTTTGAGCTTTCTCTGATTGAAACCAATGGTTCACAAAATAATGTGATCAGGCTTCCAATTGATGTTACGCAAACGACCCAACTTCAAATAAATGGGTCAGAATTTGATGAAGTTATTTTGACAGTCAGCGGCAATACTCGCTTCACCCGTCAAAACGCATTTTATCGAATTTACATTCAACCTGCCAAGTAAATATTGATTCTGTTTAAACATAAAGCCTGTCATTCACTTGATGAATGACAGGCTTTTTTTATTCTTAAATCAACCTTGGCGTAATTTGGCTAACTCGGCTTCCATGTCGGCCCGTTTTTTTGCCGCGGCTTCATCAATTTCATTTTTTGTTTTTAACACAATTTCTTTAATCGATTCTTGCAAACTTTCACCTGGCTCCGGGGTAAATAACAAACCTAACACCCCAGCCACAACCGCACCGGTTAAAAACCCGGTTAAAAATGATATGTATTTTTTCATCGTACCTCCAATTTTTTTTATGAGGATTTCATCAAGTTTAATTTTATAAACAAATATGGGGCACCAAAAGCAACCCATAATCCAATTAAAGTATACCGGAAAAATCTTAAACTTAGGGCAACAAAATTTTCTCCATCCGGAAATATCAATTTTAAGCCCATCCAAAAGACCAAAACGCCGATGCCACCGACCGAATAACGCACAATTCTTATCCAAATTGGACCGGCAGCAGAAATGGAAATTTGTTTTTGATCCAAAATCAACAAACCAATCAGTAATCCCATCCATGTCGCAGCAGCAGTGACTGCCCCTTCCAGTGAATATGGCAGTAGTTCAACCCCAGGATAGGCGGTAGCATAATTTTCTACCCAGATTTCATTAATCGGAAAATCATGATTGATAATCCAAATGAGTAAGGGTATAGCTAATAAGATCAATGTTGAAATAATAATCGATGCTAATTTTTTGTTGAATGACCACTGGGGAATAGTTTTTTGATATTTTTTTTCAACGATCAAAAACAACATCAATAAGATACCGCCCGCGAGCCAGCCCAACAAAACATCATTAATCATGTGAACGCCAAGCACCATTCTCGAAAAACCAATCAGAAAAACCAGAGCCCAAAAAACAAACATAAGCCAACGGTTTTGCATTCTCGTTGCAACAAATCCCCATAGAGTTGTGGCATTCAAGGCATGTCCTGACGGCATTCCAAAAGATGTCTCCTGCACATGTGCCGTTACATTCGTGGAAACCCAGAATGGACGAGGTGAATGGAATAAGAATTTTAAACTGGTTCCCAATGTATTGGATAACATTAGAATCATCGCCATTCGAATCCCCAATCCTGAATCAATACACCAATATATCGCTGGCATGGCTAATAAATAAAATTCTTCATCACCCAAAAAAGTGACCCAATGCATAGGGGAAATAATCCAATCCCCAAAGCCTTGTAAAAATAAATTTACATTTACAAGATATCCCCAAAGATTTTCCATACACTGCTCCAAAATTGCTCAAATATAGTTTAGATGGCTGATTGACGAACTGAATGCCTATATTGTACACTTTTTCTATGACTAAGAAAGAAGATCGATGGTGGGATCTTGCCGCCGTATTTTGTTTATTTGCAGCCTTATTGATCACTTCATTCCGGCTTGAAGCCACGGAGTGGGCTAATGAATTTGTTATCCTCAAATGGTTAACTACCATTGGTTTTCTTTTAGGTTTGGGGATGGGATATAGTGATTTTAAACCACCCACGATCCGATTTTTATCCTTTTGTTATTCGATTTTAATTTTGCCATGGTTTCTTATGCTGCCAACCACAAGCGCTCTCTTATGGTCAGAGCGGCTCGGAAACCTTGCAGGAAGATACAATGCCTCGTTATACCAATATTTTAATAATATTCGAATTGAAGATCCCTTATTATTTATCACTTTAATCTCTTCCATCATTTGGTTTACAGCAATTGTTGGTGGTTATAGTATTATTCGCAACGGAAAACCATGGTTAGCACTCATCATTTCTGGTATCACACTATTTGTAACTGAATTTTATTATGTCACGGAAAGAAACTTATTTTCCGCTGCATTTCTGATTTTTAGTTTACTGTTATTATCACAAACCAATTTCATGCACTCCTTAAAAAAATGGCGCAAAAAAGGAACATTGGTTGAGTTTGAAACCGAATTTAATATTGGACGCTCCGCTTTGTTAATAGGAATTGTTTTGGTTTTATTGGTTTGGAATTTTTCCAGTGTAGTTGCTACTTTTACTCCCGGATCAGCCCAACAGAAGAAAATTTTCGGATTATTCGAACAAGTCCGAAATGAATTCGTTAAAATCACAACCCCGCTTCAAGGTCCTTTAGTCCTACAACAAGAATACTATGGTGAAACGATCGGTTTAGGAACTGGCGCAGTTTTGGGTGATGATATCATTTTTAAGATCGAATCCAATCGATTTAAACCCCCGGGCTCACGTTTTTATTGGCGAGCAAGAACCTACGACCAATATAGTAATTATCAGTGGAATAACACGATTAATAATGAAATTGATTATTTTGCGGGCGAAGAATCGTCAATTTACACACCAGATGAAAACATGCCTGAGCGCATTTTTACTTTTCACCCTGAAATTAATTTAGGACTTTTATACACACCAATTTACCCCCTTGAAATTAATCGAAACGCTACTTTGGTAGCAAATGAAATTCCTGAAACCGGGCTTGATTTGGTTGCGGTTACTACTGAACGGACCATTTATTCTGGTGAAACCTATCAAGTGCGGTCTTATATTGATAATCCAACTATTTGGGAATTACGGGAATCATCCACAGATTATCCTGACTGGGTTACAGATCACTATTTACAACTCCCTTCTGATTTTTCTCCTTCGATTAGGCAGCTTGCTGAAGAAATTACTCAAGATGAAGAAACCGCTTATGATAAAACGTTTGCAATCACCTTATATCTCCGAAATAATATTGAGTACAAAGAACAAATTCCTGCTCCTCCAAAAAATCAAGACCCGATAGAATGGTTTTTATTTGACCTAAAACAAGGTTTTTGTAATTATTATGCTTCTGCAGAAGTATTAATGCTTCGTTCTATTGGCATTCCGGCAAGAATGGTCTTTGGTTATGCCCAAGGGGAAGAGGATCTGGAAGATATCACATATACGGTCCGCAGAAAACAATCACATGCCTGGCCAGAAGTTTATTTTGGAGGAATAGGCTGGGTAGAATTTGAACCAACAAGAGGACAACCAGCGCTCACACGATTGGTCGGTAATCCAAGCGATCCGGACTCGATAAGAGAAGGTGAAATCGGTAGAAGGCCAAACCAATTTGATCGAGAAGCAATGGAAGCTTTATTAGAACAAGATACATTGGACGACATTGAAAATATTGATGTTGGCGATACGGAAACGGATTCAATTTTCACAATATTAATAAATTGGTTACCCCTATTCATTATTATTTTTGTGGTTGATCTCATTCTTTTAATAACTCTTCGAAGCAGACGATTAGGCTACTCATTTAAGACACCAATGCATTTGGAACGGTTTTTTGAAAAACGAGGCTGGCAGCCTCCGAGTTGGTTATCACGATGGTCCTATTATGTGCAGCTCCCTGATTACCAACGCGCTTTTTCAAGTATCGTATGGTCACTTTATTTTTTGAGGGTGCAAGTTTCTGATGCTTCAACACCAGCCCATTTAGTTAATCAATTAATAGAATTGATGCCTAGTTTACAAACAAAAGCTAATCATTTACTGGTAGAATATCAAAAGGCATTTTACAGTAATTATCAACCTGATGTGGTAGAGATGCAAAAATTGGGTAAAGAAATATTTAAAGAGACCATAATCCATAAAATTAAAAAATGGTTCATTACTGAAAACCCGGAAGAATATAGCCCCATCTCTTGACATCCCAAAGAACAACTTAATATGAATGATGAATCACTCCCCAGGAAATCCTTACAGCCTGAAATCAAAGAATTGATCGAACAATTGACGTTGATTAATACATCTCTTCAATCGGTTCGTTCTGCGGCGTTACCTACAGCCACCTATAAACGCGCTTTTCACACCTTGGAAACGGTCAAGAAACTGGATAAAGAAATAACCGCTTTGGAAGATGAAAACCGGAATTTGATCGCTGTTTCTCAAATTGGACAGATCATTAATTCAAGTCTTGAGTTGGATGTGGTTTTGCAAATCGTGATGGATACCATCATCCGATTGACCAATGCAGAACGTGGATTTTTAATGTTGAGAAACGAAAACAATGAATTAAAGACAAAAATAGCTCGGAATTTTGAACAAGAAACCTTAGACCAATCCGAATTTTTGATTAGCAATACCATCATCAAACGAGTTGTAGAAGAAAATCAAGCTATTCTAACAACAAATGCCCAGGAAGATCCACGCTTTAACGAACAAAATTCAATTATTGCCTATAATCTGAGATCAATTTTATGTGTCCCTCTCCATGTAAAAAATGAGATTATTGGTGTGATATACGCAGACAACCGGATTCGAAGTGGTTTATTCACCCAAAAAGATCTGGAATTACTGACCGTATTTGCTAACCATGCCGCAGTTGCGATTGATAATGCACAATTATTTGCTTCTGTAAAACAAACCCTCGCGGAAGTCACAGAGCTAAAAAACCTTATGGATAATATTTTTTCTTCTATTACCAGCGGTGTATTAACAACTGATATTGAAGAAAAAATATTACTTTGTAATCGTTCAGCGGAAAGTATCCTGGGTTTGGATGCCAAAACAATAATTGGGAAAACCATTCATCAAGCTTTTCCTCCGTTTCCATCCTCATTTCAAGATGAATTAAGAAATGTAATTAAGAAAAATAAAACGATTATTGGACTTGAGATTTCTCCGTCTATTCCCCCAAGAGGTTTGGTAGATCTCCGGCTCAGTTTGGCTCCATTAAAAAATATGGAAAACGATACACAAGGTGTAGCCATCGTTCTGGATGACCTCACAGAAAAAAAACAGCTGGAAGCCCAAAGCCGATTATTTGAAAAAATGGTATCACCAGCTGTCATCCAACAACTAAACCCCAATGAATTGGAACTTGGCGGACGAAGAACAGAACTGACAGCCATGTTTGCTGATATTCGGGGGTTCACCAGTTTCAGTGAATCGTTAGCGCCTGAAAAATTGGTTACGGTCTTGAACCATTATTTATCTGAGGCTGCGGAAGCGATACTAGAAGAAGAAGGTACGATTGATAAATTCATGGGAGATGCAGTTATGGCTTGGTTTAACGCCCCTATCCCACAATTTGATCATAGTTTACGAGCAATAAAAGCTGCTCTTGCCATTCAAAAGTCCATCAGACGGCTTCATGATATTTATGAGGCGGAATTCAGATTATCTTTTGGAATAGGCATCCATTCAGGAGAGGCTGTTTTAGGCTTGGTAGGAAATGAAAAACGACTTGAATATACTGCCATCGGAGATTCAATTAATACAACCAAACGAATTCAAGAGAACAGTAAAGCAGGTCAAATCCTAATTTCAACCCAAGTTTATGAAAAAGTTAAGAACGATGTCATTGTAAAATTAAATGATGTCATTATTGCAAAAGGGAAAAAACATCCAATAGAGGTTTTTGAAGTCCTGGGTCTGAAGGATTAAGTTTCCTTTGCATTCTGGATGATCTCAATAATCTGTATAAAACCCTTCTTTATTGGATCAAGAAAAATAAATTCTTCCGGTGTATGTACATTCCCACCTTTTGTTAAACATACACAGATAGCCGGATAACCCAAACTAAGCGGGTAATTAGCGTCAGTTGAACCAATTACAAAAACAGGTTCAATCTCTAATTTCCTTAAGGCGTTTTCAGCCAATTTAACTAACCAATGGCTATTACTTAACGCACCATACGGTCTTTCCCCAATGCGATTTATGTAAAAACGTACTTTTGGTGTTTCCATCTTTTGTTTTAAATTAAATAATTTCTTTTCGATTTGATTCAAAATCATTTGATTTTCAGATCGAATATCTAGTTCAGTGGTAGCTTCCTGGGCAATGGAATTGATTGTTGTACCACCATTTATTGTGCCAAAATTATATGTTGAGCGTACCGTTTTTGATAAATCATCTATGGAAAAATTATTAATAAATTTTGCAATTTCATGAATAGCGGAAGGCTCACCAAAACTTCCCCAGGAATGACCACCATTCGTTTTAACCGTGATTTCAAATCTTTTGACACCAAGGCCGCGATTAAAAATTACCCCTAACCCCATTCCTTCTAACACCAAATAAAATAATGGGGAATTTTTAAATTTATCAACCAGGGCTTTGATACCGATCAGGTTTCCAAGTCCTTCTTCACATATATTCGCACAAAAAATTATTGTACGAGGCGTTGGATTATTAATAAAAAATTTAGCTAGATTAATTAAAACCGCCAGCGCTATGGTGTTGTCACCAATTCCTGCACCGATCCATTTTTCACCTTGTTTGATTAACTGATGGTTCACATCCTTTGCATGAACCGTATCCATGTGTGCACTTATAATAATCGGCTTTTGTTCTGGTTTACTTCCTATCGCATAACCAATTACATTACCCACTGAATCAATTTCAACATTTGTCAATCCAATTTCCAAAAACCTTTTTTTTATATAAGCAGCGCGATTAAATTCAAAAAAGGTTGGAGCCGGTATACACTGTATTTTTTCTGCTTCATACAATATATCCGAATAAATCGCTTCCATTCGAATCATTGTTATAACCGTGTAACTTGGTGTTGAATGGCATCAAAGCGAGCTTTCACAAGCTCTGGTAAAGCATCCATGCTAAAAAATGCATTTCCACCTTCCAAAGCAAATGAGGCGGAGATACTCCCTTTTAATGCAGCCAATTCAGGCTGATGATTAAACCGCAACCCCGCAATAAAACCTCCGCAAAATGCATCTGTTACACCGGTAATATCCATTGTTCGTACAGGATATGCAGGAACTTCAAATTGCCTTTTTGTCAGTTGATCATAAACAATATATTTTTGGTTTAATTTTTCAATCACAACAAACTCACATCCATACGAACCCAAGGTTTCAGCAATTTGATTAATATCTTTTGTACGCGTTCTAAATAAATTTAAAGCTTGTTTTTCTGTACAAACAAATGCGGTCACCCCTTTTACAATGATAGGCACCTCATCAAAAAAGATTGGATCCATATAACTATCAGATGCCATAAGGGTTAACGTAGTTACTTGTCCTTGTTTTAATACAGAAGTTAAACGAATTTGAAACGAAGCATCCATAGGGCATATATGAGCTGCAGTGGCATCAAAATAATCTTCAGGAATTTCATTAAATTTAAAATAATTACTAAACGAAAATTGATTTACCTTATATTCATCATATTGGTAACCCAACATAGTTTTTGGGAAAGCCTGGTTAATTCTTGCAAAATGTGCCATTGGGTTATCGTAGTTAACTTGATCTAAGCTGGGATAAGCCATAAATCTACGCTGCTCCAACGGGCTTCTACCGATTTGAATACCTCTTGTATCAAATCCTCGTTTATTAAAATCTTGAATCCATTCGTCTGGATAATCTTCGTTCACATAAGAGATTAACCCGATATGTTCATCCCAAAGAGATAAACCAGCTGCAGTGTACAATACCCCCCCTCCGGGTATATCCAACGCAGTCTTGTTGTTGGAATAAACCAAGAAATCTCTGAATAAATTGCCTGCTATAACAAAACGCAAAAATGGAGCACTTTGTTCCATTTGTCGTTCTCCATTTTATTTATTTTTTTGGATTTTCATCCAATTGGAAATTACTTTTCACCCAAATCAGCAATCAATTTCAAAACACCCAAAACACCCAACCCAACTTTCACACCATCCCCAGCAGAAATATCCGGTGCACTTAATTTTTCATTATTTCGTTGAACCAATAAATAAGCGGCAAATAATCCGCTCAACAAGCCAACCACACCGCCAATGATAAAAACTTTTTTTTGCCAATCTTTATTCATATCCATAAACACCTCAATTCAGTGGAACTTATTTAAATAATCTATTAAGTGCAGCTTTCCAGCCATTAACCTTAATTATGGGTTGGGCTGCTTTATCAGAAAAACGCCAAACCGCTGCAGAAATCGTCAAAACGAGTGCATATAACCGCTTTAGTTGAATAGGTAACCACCTGATTAATTTTGCTTGTCCATAAATCAATAAAACAATTACAGCTAGTATGATGAAAGTAAATATTAAAAAAGGGACAGATAAAACCACAACAGAGACATTTGCCCAGTCAGCTGTTTGTGAAAAATCATTGGTTGTACTTAAAATAGCCAATAATCCAATCGCCAAAACCAGAAAAACAAACCCTATCAATGGGAAGTAAATCTGCAAAATCAATTCTTTTTTTGTGGAATTTTGTTTTTTATCCATGGAATGATTGTAGCATTAATTTGAAAGATTACCTTTAAAACATACAACTTAATCGACTGCGATAATCATCTAAATTGATCATTCGCCGAGCTGTTCCGCTCTCCATTGCTGCCTTGGCCACCGCAGTCGATTCCCATATACAAACCCGATGATCTAGTGGCTTGGGAACAATATAATCTCTTCCGAATTCCAAATAGTCAAGCCCATATGCTTTTAGGACCTGATCCGGTACCGGTTCTTTTGCTAAGGTAGCCAGGGCAATTGAAGCAGCAATCTTCATCTCATCGTTAATTTTTGTTGCACGTACATCTAAAGCCCCTCGAAAAATAAATGGAAAACCTAATACATTATTAATTTGGTTTGGGTAATCCGAACGTCCAGTGGCAACAATCGCATCAGGACGGGTCAATTTTGCCAGGTCATAAGCAATTTCCGGATTTGGATTCGCCATTGCAAAAATAATTGGGTTTTTCTCCATTTTTTTAACCATCTCAGCAGTTAACACATCAGCAACGGATAAACCAATAAAAACATCTGCTCCGGCAATAATATTATCCAAACAATCAGGCATCTCACCCTGGGCAAAATCCATTTTTTCAGCAAACATTTGATTCGTCCGCCCTAAATAAACCAAACCGCCAATATCACACATCCAGATGTTTTTTACCGGTACTCCTAATTTAACCAACTGTTTGGCACAGGCAATTCCAGCTGCACCAGACCCAGAAAAGACGACCTTAATATCCGTTATTGATTTTTGAACAATTTCTAATGCATTTAATAGTGCTGCTCCCAAAATTATGGCTGTTCCATGTTGGTCATCATGAAACACGGGAATATCGAGTCTTTTCTGTAACTCGGTTTCAATGTAAAAGCACTCCGGTGACCGAATATCTTCCAAATTTATACCACCAAAAGAAGGTGCAAGCGCTTCAATTACTTGAATTATCTGGTCGGGATCTTTTAAGTTTAATTCCAAATCAAACACATCGATCCCAGCAAATTTTTTAAACAAAACTGCTTTTCCTTCCATTACTGGTTTGGAGGCTAATGGCCCCCGATCCCCCAATCCTAATATTGCTGTCCCATTCGAAATAACCCCAACCAAATTCCCTCGGTTTGTATAATCAAAAACTAATTCAGGTTCGCGATCAATCTCCAAAACCGGATAAGCAACCCCCGGAGTATAAGCCAATGATAAATCTCGCTGATTGTCTAATGGTTTGGTGGAAATAACAGATGTTTTTCCGGGAATCCCATTTAGATGATGATAAATTAATGCCTCTTCTTTAGTAATTGGTTTCATACTTATATCTCCAGGTTATTGAATTTATCGAAAAAATTTAATTTTACTAATTAAGTATTATGCCTTAATACAGCCCGGATTTGTTCTTCTTTTATGGCTCCTTCCCGTAAAATATGAAAGGATTCATCTGTACAATCAATAACCGTAGAAGCCACCCCGCCTGAACAAAAACCACCATCAATTATTAAATCAATCTTTCCGTTTAATTGTTTATACGCCATTTCTGCATTAATTGCAGCCTCAAAACCGGATAAATTTGCAGATGTTGTCGCTAAAGGGCCAACTTTTTTAATTAGAGTCCTTGCAAATTCAAAATCCGGCATCCGCACACCAATTGTTAAGTTGGGAGATAAGGACTTTGGTAATTCTGGCTGTTTTTTCACTACAGCCGTAAGAGCACCTGGCCAAAAGTTTTTTAATAGGTTATGTGTTTGGTTTGAAATCTGATCCGAAACCTCATTGAGTTGGGATTGATCACCAATTAATACTGCAATCGCCTTAGTATGTTCTCGCCCCTTTACATCATAGATCCGTTCAATCGCAACAGAATCTGTGACTTTTGCAGCTAGACCATAAACAGTATCTGTCGGAAAAACGACCAATCCCCCATTGTTTAAAACAGCAGCCGCTTCTTCCAAAGCAGTAACTTCTTGCAATTTTATGATTTTGGTCTGCATTTATACCTCTATTTTTATAAATCGGTCAAAACCTGCATAATCCTGAAGAATATTAATGGATTTTGATTTTATTAATTTCTTTGCCAAATATCTAATTCGCTCACCTTGATCATGGTGGAATTCAAAAATACATAATGCGGATCCATCCAAAATTTTATTGAGTGTTAGAAATAAGCGTTCATAATACAATAAACCGGTTTCTCCCCCATCCAGAGCTAGCTCAGGCTCAAACTTAGCTACGCGCAATTTTCTTAATTCATCTGTCGGAATATAGGGCAAATTTGCAGTAATGACATTAAATTTTGATTTTAATCCGGATATTAAATCAGATTGAATCAATAATAATTCTTCAACACCAAGTTCTTTCGCGTTTATTTGAGCTACTTTTAATGCTTTGTACGAAATGTCCACCCCAATCCCCTTACTACCGGGAATAGCTTTTAATATACTAATCGGGATACATCCGGAACCAGTTCCAATATCCAAAAGTTTGATTTCATCGGAATGGCTTTTTTGTTGAGCCCAATCAATAACGGTTTCTACTAACAATTCAGTTTCAGGCCTGGGAATGAGCACGTCAGGAGAAACCCGAAAAATTCTACCAAAAAAGGCTGCTTCCTCAAGAATATAATGGAGCGGTTCATTGTTTATTAAGCGTTTGAGCTGATTCTCCAACTCAATAATTTGTTCGTTTTTAAGTTCATGATCCAAATTTGTTAACATCCAAACTTGGTCTTTATTCAGGCTTTTTTTTAGGAGGGCATTTACAGCGATTGAAATTTCATCCCGATCACCTGAAAGTTTTGTTAATGCATGGTTTCGCCAGGAACCGAGATTAATCTTCATCCTCGCCAACCGCTGCCAAACGATCTGATTCATAACGTAGGGTTAGCTCATCAACAAATAAATCAATTTCGCCATCCATTACAGCCGGTAAATTAAAGGATGAGGTGTTGATACGATGGTCCGTAACTCTATTTTGCGGGAAATTGTAGGTCCTTATTTTTTCAGAACGTTCTCCGGACCCTACTTGAGAGCGACGGTCAGCATCTTGTTCTGACTGACGTTTATCCTCTTCAATTTCATATAGTCTGGCTCTTAAAATGCTCATAGCACGCAATTTATTTTGTAATTGAGAACGTTCATCCTGACATGAAACAACCATCCCTGAGGGAAGATGTGTGATCCGAACCGCTGTTGAGTTCTTTTGAACACTCTGTCCACCTGCACCTGCAGATTTATACACATCAATCCGAATATCACTGCTAGGAATATCGATATCAAATTCTTCCACTTCAGCCAGAACAGCTACCGTAACTGTGGAAGTGTGAATTCTGCCTGAAGATTCCGTAACTGGAATTCGCTGAACCCTATGGACCCCTGATTCAAATTTTAGGCGGGAATAAGCGCCATCACCTTTTATCGTGAAAGAGATTTCTTTAATACCGCCAATGCCAATCTCATTCAAACTCAAAACTTCCACTTTCCAGCGCCGTTTTTCTGCGTATCGTGAATAAAGACGGAATAATTCTGATGCAAACAAAGCAGCCTCATCACCACCAGCACCAGCGCGAATCTCAACAATTACATTTCTTTTATCACGAGGGTCTTTTGGAACGAGCATTTTTTTGAATTCTTCGCCAACTTCTTCTAATTGAGATTCCAACTCTAAAACTTCCATTTCAGCGAGTTGTCTCATTTCCTCATCTTCAGAATCTAATAAAAGACGTGATTCTTCTAATTGATTATAAATTTCCCGATATTCATTGGCTTTATTAAAAATGGTCTCTAAATCAGAGCGCTCTTTTGCTAATTCGCCTGCCTTTTGATAATCATCTCCAACTGATTCTAAGGCATTTGATAGCTCAGAAAATTTTTCTTCAATAGCTTCTACTTTTTCCAGTAAGTTATTTTTACTCATAGTGTTCACATTCTTGGTTATAAAATCTCGTTGAATTATACCAGTCTGCGCAAACTTTGCCCAATTATTGGTTTATGAACAATCTTTATAGGTTTTCATTTTAGACTTTTACAAATAACAATTTGATCAATACGATAACTGCCCACACTGTAATTTTTTTGTCGACCCTAAAATTTTCTTCCTTATTGTCTTTTTAATGTGCCAATATGATCTTTTAATGAAGTACATTTATCAATTACAGCCTGCTATGTGAATAGTAAACGTAATTTTTTTATAAAATTAAAAAACAATCATCATATATTCAAATTATCCAAAACGCCCGGTAATATAATCTTCTGTTTCTTTATTTTTCGGATTTGTAAATATTTTTATCGTCTCGTCATATTCAACCAAAACACCAATTCGTTCATCAATTCGATCACGATCAATGCTCATAAAAGCCGTGTAATCTGATACTCGACTCGCTTGTTGCATATTATGTGTAACTACAACAATCGTGTACTCTTCTTTTAAATCATTCATCAAATCTTCGATTCGTAAGGTGGCGATCGGGTCAAGAGCAGAAGCGGGCTCATCCATTAGTAACACATCTGGAAAAACAGCCAAAGCTCTTGCAATACATAGACGTTGCTGCTGCCCACCAGATAGGGCATAGGCACTTTCATTTAGTTTATCCTTGACTTCATCCCATAATGCAGCTTTCATTAAACATGATTCAACCAACTCATCCATATTTCCTTGAAACTGGTTTATCTTTGGACCAAAAGCAATATTTTCGTATATGCTTTTTGGAAATGGATTGGGCTTCTGAAACACCATTCCAACTTGTTGCCTTATCTTAACTGGATCAATTGAACTTTTATATAAATTTTGATCTTTGTAATACACATCACCTTCTACGGAAGCTCCAGGAATCAAATCATTCATTCGGTTAAATGAACGTAACAATGTGCTTTTCCCACATCCAGAAGGTCCAATAAACGAAGTGATTTTGTTTTTTTTAATATTTAGCGTTACATTTTTTACAGCAGTTTTATCATGATAAAAAAAACTTGCATTTTTTGTGGATAGAATAATTTCTTCATTTTGTGTTTTAACAGAGGGTAAAATATTTGCTTCCATAAACCTACCATTTCACTTGAAATTTATTTCGTAAATAAACAGCTATTCCATTTAAAATAAACAAAAATAACAACAAAACAATAATCCCTGCAGCGGCAAGATGGATTCGGTAATCTTCTTGTGGTAAGGTAATCCAGTTATAAATTTGAATTGGCATTGCTGTAAATTGGTCCCAAATGGAATTTGGTAAAAAAGGTACATAAGTGAATGCACCCATAATAATCAAAGGTGCTGTTTCGCCGATCGCCCTACTCAACGCAAGGATCATTCCGGTTAAGATACCAGGTAAAGCAATTGGCAATACTAAAGTTCTGGTTACATACCACTTGGTTGTTCCCATAGCATATCCGGCTTCACGAATTGATGGCGGAACAGCTCTGATAGACTCTCGAGAAGCGATGATAACAACTGGCAAAATTAATAATGACATGGTTAATGCCCCAGCAAGCATACTGCGGCCAAATGGCAGATGAATTTCCAACCACGGGATACCAAACAGGTTAAAAACCAAACCATTCACCATGCCGGATTGGACAGGCAAACTAAAAGTTTGAACAAGCCAGCTATCCTTAGAAAACAAACCAAACATTCTACCAAATACCACTAGCCCTAACATCCCATAAACAATTGAAGGCACGCCAGCTAAGTTGTTGATATTCAAATTTATAAAATCAGTAAATCGATTTTTTCTGGCATATTCTTCCAAATAAATGGCTGCCCCTACTCCGACAGGAAAACTAATTATCCCGGTTAGTGAAATAACAATAAAACTGCCAACAATAGCAGATTTCATTCCCGCGTTTTCTGGTTTGCGTGAATGATAATTCGTGAATAATTCTGGTCTTAACCAAGGAACGCCTTCAATTGCAATATCAACCAACAATACCGTAAGCATAAATAATCCCGCCAATACGGAAATGAGCAATAATATATTAAATATTTTGCCGATTATTTTTCGATTCCTTAAGTTATCTTTATAAATCGGCGCAAGAATAACAGATTTATTTTCCATTAATCGTATGCCTCCCTGAAACGTTTAATAAAAGTTTGGCTAATAATATTCATAATAAATGTCATTGCAAATAAGGTAGCCCCAACTGCAAAAATTGATTGCCCATTAATGGAACCGGATGGAGCATCTCCAAAACTAACCTGAACAATAAAAGAAGTCATTGTCTGTACACTATCCAAAGGATTCATGGTCATACGCGGTGTCGAGCCGGCAGCAATTGATACCGCCATTGTTTCTCCTATAGCGCGAGATATTCCTAAAATAAAAGCTGCAATAATGCCACTTAATGCAGCGGGCACAACGATTTTTGTTGAAACTTCAAATTTCGTTGCACCTAATGCATACGCACCTTCACGTAAAGAGCGCGGCACGGCCCGCATAGCATCTTCGCTTATTGAAGCCACCATCGGAATAATCATTACACCTACAACAATGGATGCACTGAGTGCATTAAAAAAATTTACATCGATTCCTAAGTTTTCTTCTAAAACAGTTTTTAACAATGGTGTGATAAAAGATAAGGCAAAATAACCATAAACAACGGTTGGGATTCCCGCCAATATTTCCAGTAACGGTTTAATGATATTTCGAACCCTATCAGAGGCATATTCACTTAAATAAATCGCACTCCCTAACCCCAATGGAATAGCAATCGCACCAGACATGATAGCAATCATTAAAGTTCCTCTTATTAAAGGTCGCACACCAAAATTTTCAGGAACGATATTTGATGAAAGAGGTCGCCAGGTAGTTCCAGTAAAAAAAGTAAATAAATTTACTTCCGGTCTTGCAAAAAATGCAATTGCTTCGCTGAAAAGAGAAATAATGATTCCTACTGTTATTAAAATTGAAAAAACACCACATCCAAAAAGCAATACTTTCATTACCTTTTCATTAAAATCATTCATGCCTGTACTATGAAAAAAAGATAGTAAATTTTTTATTCTTTTTTTGTTTGAAACCATGTTCATATTTATATTCACCTTTTTATCACTCAAAACGATAGGGACCTTTCCTGTAAAGGCAAGTCCCTACCGTTTAGTACATTTAGATTACTTTATTTTACGTAACCTAAGAGCTTTTCCAGGTTTGATTCATACGTTCCAATTGGCGGCATACTGTAACCGACATCACTCATAATTGCGGGACCGCCGTTTTCACTAAAGAAGTAATTCACAAAACCAGCAACCTGGGGTTTTTCCGACAGGCTCTGTGTATTTACGTAAATAAAGAGGGGCCTTGAAAGTGGATTGTAAGTCCCATTTTGAACAGTCTCATCACTGGGTAACACTGCGTTACCTTCTGCATTCACGATCGGCACTGCACGAACTTCATCTTGATTACCAACATAATATGCAAAGCCAAAGAAACCAAATGCATATTTTTCATTGGCAATTCCATCTAACAGTACGTTGTCATCACTGGAAAAGGTTGTGTTTTCGTCCTGGCGTAAATCCTCATCACCAACAGCTTCTTCAACAATCTCTGTCATGTAATCACGGGTTCCGGAATCCGGATCTGGAATGAAGAACAAGATTTCTTCTTCAGGATAACTGGGATCAATATCAGACCATTTGGTGATCGTGCTGCTTGCACCTAAAATTTGACCTAATTGTTCGGCTGATAAACTGGTAACCCAATCATTTTCCGGATTAACCATCACGGTCAAACCATCTAAAGCAACCACAAATTCAACAAATTCGACATTATTCTCTGCACAAAGTTCTTTTTCTGAATCTTTGATCGGACGGGATGCATCACTGATATCAGTTTCACCAGGACAGAATTTTTTAAATCCGCCACCGGTACCGGATAACCCAACCGAAACACGAACTTCCGGTGCAACTGTCGCGAATTCTTCAGCAACAGCGACAGTGATGGGATAAACTGTACTTGAACCATCAACAATCACATCTCCGCTTAAGTCAGAAGCTACTGGTTCTATTACATCTTCAGAGGTGTCGGCATCACCTTCTGAAACAACAGTTGGCTGAGAAGCTGGTGCTGCACATGCACTCAAGACTAAAGAAAGAGCTACTAATAACACAACAATAGGCAATAATTTTTTAAACGACATTCGGAAAATCTCCTTTTTTCTTTTTTGACAAAAATAATATTTCATCCACAATAGTAACCACTCATGTTTAAAATCAATTTAAGATTAAGTTAAGGCTTTGGTTCAATATACGAGTTTAGATTAACAAACGATATTAAAGTATTAACCAATCGTTGTTCTTATCAACATTTCGTTAATAAAATCCATTAGCGGCTTCCCTTTTTAAACTAATGAACAAATCAATCAAAGTCGCCTAAACAAAAATCGATTTCGCTCCTTAATTCGCTTCCTGGATCCACGAATCATGAGTGATTGCTTTTGACCGTCGAAATAGTGTTGGGAATATATGTCTTCTTGTTGATTCCCCCTTCTGCCGAAATAAAGAGCTTGTATTATATTGCTCTTAACATTAAAATATCATTTCTTTACAACTTGGTAATCATACTTTTACAATTTATTAACATTACTTGTATAAAAACAATCATTAGTCTGGTAACATTGAAATATGATTTTAGTGATATAAATCATTCAAAGGTTTTAAAACTTAAAATTTGCATGGTATTTCTTATGGATATTGGTGAAATTATTAAATGAATACAAAAATTTCTGTGTCGAATTTCAATTTACATTATGGGTCTTTTCAAGCATTAAGAGATGTAAGTGTCGAAATCCCTGAAAATCAAATTACAGCGATGATCGGACCTTCAGGATGTGGCAAAAGTACCTTTTTACGATCTTTTAATCGAATGAATGACCTGATTACATCTGTAAGTATTAGCGGAACAATTTTATTAGAAAATGAAAATATTTTAGAACTACACCCAGTTGAATTGAGAAAAAAGATCGGGATGGTATTTCAGAGACCAAATCCATTTCCAAAGTCAATTTTTGATAATGTTGCATACGGTCCAAAAGCTCATGGTATTCACGATAAGCATGAACTGGAAGAAATCGTCGAAAAAAGCCTAAAAGATGCTTTTTTGTGGGATGAGGTCAAAGACAGTTTAAATCAATCTGGATTATCATTATCCGGTGGACAACAACAAAGGTTATGTATTGCCCGCACATTAGCAGTTGAACCGGATGTTATTTTAATGGACGAGCCTGCTTCTGCTCTCGATCCAATTGCAACCCTGCGGATTGAGGATTTGATACAAGAGCTTAAAAGAAAATATACAATCGTCATAGTTACCCATAATATGCAGCAAGCAGCACGATCTTCAGATTTCACCGCTTTTTTTCATATTCATGAAGACCGTGCTGGTTATTTAGTTGAGTTCGATGAAACTCAGAAAATTTTTACAACACCAAAAAACAAAATAACTGAAGACTACATTACAGGTCGGTTTGGATAAAAAACCATCTAGCGAATTGGAAGGAAAATTTATGACAAGAAATCTCTTTACCAGAAAATTAAGCAGTATTCAGGATGAAGTTCTCCTTTTGGGAAGTATGGTGGAAAATGCGATCATTAATGCAGTCAATTCTTTAAAGAATCGCGATGTAAAATTAGCAAAAAATGTTTATGAAGAAGATCAGAATATCAATGGTAAACGTTTTGCTATTGAGAATGCAATTTTAATTACCATTGCGACACAGAATCCAATGGCAAAAGACTTACGTCAGTTAGCTGCTATGCTGGATGTAATTTCCGAATTGGAACGCATGGGCGACTATGCAAAGGGAATTGCCAAAGTAACACTTCGATTGGAAAGCGCGAACATAAAATTACCAATAACAGAAATCGAAACGATGGTTGAGCTGGCAATTAAAATGTTACATAAAGCATTAACCGCCTTCATCGAGGATGATACTCAAACTGCATCAAAAATACCCTATGAAGATGATATGGTTGATCAGTTATATAACGATGTATATCATCATGCAGTCGACATTATGATGGCAAACCCACAACACGTAGATGATGCTAACCTTATTATCTGGGTTGGTCACAACTTAGAACGTTTAGCAGATCGGGTTACAAATATCTGTGAAAGAACGATCTTTGTTTCCACAGGAGAATTGATGGAATTGGAAGTGGATGAAGATGAAGATGAATTTGGATTAGAAGAAGTTTAACAATCAGCCCCAATTAATTAAAGAACTTTAACATCAAGTGTTAAGGTTCTTTTTTTATATTTGTACTTTCAATCAAATTAATCTAAAATGGGTAAATCAGCTAGATTCAATATTTATACCTTTAACTAATCAACAAACGATGAATAAGAAAGTGAGTTTGAGTGGAAAAGGAAGAATCAAAACTAATCAAAGCATACGCTAGTCGATTATTTAAGAAGCAGGTTGACTACCTTAAAACGCAACTTTCAGGTGTTAAATTCGATGAAGAAATAGAATTTATCCATCAAACGAGAGTCTCAAGTCGCCGCATCAGAAATATTCTTCAATCTTTTTCCCCCTATGTCGGTAAAAAAAATATAAAAAAGTGGTTACCTTCGATTCGATATCTCACGAAATCTTTAACCAAGGTGCGAGATATTGATGTTCAGATCATCTTTTTAGAAAAAGAACTCACCAAAGATATCAAAAATGAATATCGGCAAGGAATCAATCGCATTTTATTAAGAAAAATGCAAAAACGAGAGAAATTTCAAACACAAATCCTCAATTCCATTTCTGTTTTTGAACAATCAGAAACCTTAAACGAAATTCAAAAATTTATTAAAACATACTATATCCCTTCAGATGAATTTGAACCACCGGAAGAATTATTTCGTTTAGCAATCCAAACAATTGATAGCCATGTAAAACATTGTTTTACCTTTGTGCCATTTATCTCAGATCCAAATAATATTGATGACCTTCATAATATGCGAATTGCAATCAAAAACCTACGTTATACGACAGAATTGTTCACAGATATCTATTCTGATTTAACTTATTACATCGATACATTTAAGATCTTTCAAGATTATCTAGGCAATATTCATGATTGCGATGTATGGCTGGAAGATTTGGACTCTTTTGCGATCAAAGAACAATATCGTGTTTTACAGTTTTATGGAAAATCATCCCCTTTTAATTTAATGAAACCCGGTTTGAATTTTCTAAAAACCGAAATAACCAAATCCCGTGATGATTTATATATTGATTTTATTAACCATTGGAATAATGTCTCTCAAGACCTCTTTTGGTCTAAATTTAGAGAAATCCTGGAACAATATTCAATTCCTGTTTTTGATAACACGGTACAACAAGCTGATGCAGAAAATAATCTATCAACAACAAATGATGGATTAATTAACGAAAACCAAGATATTTAATAAAATTTTTAACCACAGAGGAAAAAAATGGAGAATTTATCTAGAACCGAACAACTAGAAGAAATAAAAAAAGAGCTTGCCAGTATTCAATATGATTTTGCTTCCATTAGAGATTCAGTAAATTTATCAAATATCACCGATGAAATTGAAGATAAAAAAACGATGGTTAGTGGTTTTCCGTTGCGCATTCAAAAATTGCGATCTGAAAATTATGTATTTGACAAGGATTTAGAAAAACAAATCCTTCAGTTAAAAAATCATTGGACAAGTAATGAACCCGAGATTAAAAGAGCCATTTCTCGAGAAATGCTTCCATTAAAAAATGATTTAAGACAAATGGAACTGCAATTAAAACAAGCAGAAATTCAAAAAAACAATCCAATTCAGGCAAAAAAACTTTTATCATCAATAAAATTTAGCCAGGACAGCCTAAAAAATAAGGTAAATTCAGCCACAAAAGCCATAAAAGGGTTATATGATTCCTTAAACAGCGAAATTCAAAAAATGGATCAATTTCTAAAATGGTTAGAGTTTTCATTTAAGGAGCTGGATGAAGCTTGTTTTAAATTACTTGCGCATGAAAATTTAATCATGGCGGTTGAAGCCGTTTGGACAAAAGATGGCAAAGAAGACAAAAACGATCCAAGGGGTAACCTCTTCCTTACGGATCAACGATTGATTTTTGAACAAAAAGAGGAAGTCGCTACCAAAAAAGTATTGTTTGTAACTACCGAAAGAAAATTAGTACAAGAGGAATTATTTTCTATCCCCTTATCATCAATCGATGACATGAAAGCCACTGAACAGGGGCTATTTAAGAATAAAGATTTTTTGGATTTAAAGCTAAATTCTCAAGCTACGCATCATCAAATTCAATTACATTTATTCGGACAAGATAGCGCAGACTGGTTATCCATGATTAATAAAGTTAATAGTGGTGATTATGATAAGAATCGAACTAAGGAAGTTCCACAAGAAGTTATTGATAAAATTAAAAACGCACCTACAATCTGCCCATCCTGTGGAGCAACCATTAAAGCAGTTATTCTACGAGGAATGGATCAATTTGATTGTGAATATTGTGGTGCGGTAATAAGGTTATAAATCATCACGTGCTTGGAATAAAAAAATGAGGACCAGTTGCAAAATTCTGGTCCTCATTTTTTTTAAATTCCAGAAAAAAGATCTGCTTCTTTTTTTTCCGCATTGGATGGCGTCGGAACAGCCCGCATAAATAAATCCTTACTGCCAAAAAAAACACGTAACCAACCCATAATTCCACCGCCAAGTTTACTACCGCCTTGACTAGCGTGGCAAGCATTCGCATTACTTTTTAACTCAGCCACCTCACGATAATTGATTACAGCATCTACAGGAAAATCAACCTCCGTTATGGATAAGAGATCAATATCTTTGTTTTTTCCAAACTTTTGAGGATCCTTTCCAACAAATTTTAATAATTTAACAGTAAACCTTAAAAAAGCTCTTGGAATGGTATGGTAATACAACTTGGCCGGTTTATAATCTGTCAGGTTTTCAGGATCCTGATAGTCTTCCAGAGAAGAAGCCAAGGAATAAGCTGAAATGGTGGCTTCATGAATTTTTATGTGATCTGGATGGCGATATCCACCAATTGGATCAAAAGTTATCAAAACTTGAGGCCTATATTTTCGAATCAGATGAGCGACTTTTTCAGCAACTTCGCTTAATGGGGCGGAAAAAAGCGATTGGGGATGAATATTATGAGGGGACCCTGTCATACCTGAATCGCGATAATCCAAAAAGAGCACTTCTTTAATGCCTAATTTTTCAGCCGCACACCGCAATTCAGCCTCTCTCCGTGCTGCAGGACTATCGTATCCTCGGAGAAATTGTTCATCCATTTCTCCGACTTCTCCACGGGTTGCACAAACCAGGTATACATCCACCCCCATTCTGGCATATTTTGCTAAGGTTCCGCCCATGCCAAAACTTTCATCATCGGGGTGTGCTAAAACAGCCATTAATCTAGGAGTTTCATTATTTTTTAATTCCACATTTTTTAATCCCATTCAAACCTCTAATAAATAAATTTATCTTTGTCATAACGTTGAACCCATGCGTTAGCACCGCCTTTTAAATTCAACACATTAGCAAATCCTTTATGCCGTAATTGCCTAACTGCACGTTCGGAACGGATTCCATTTCGACAATAAAATACAACCATTTCCTCCGGGTCAGGAGACTCAAAATCCATATTTATACGCTCATACGGGATAATTTCTGATTCGGGTAAATTATTAATTTCTTGTTCTACAGGATCTCTCACATCAATCAAACGAATTTTTTCACCAGATGAAATTCTCTTTTTCAAGGTTTCAGGAGTGATCTCCCATGAAGAATCAATCGGCTGTTCAGCTTGTTCCTGAACTATACAAAATTGTTTTGTATCCATCAAATTATGAATTTCCGGTTCTTCACCACAAATTTTGCACTTTGGATTTTTTCTTAATTTGATTTTTTGAAGTGAAAGATCAAGGGCATCGTACAAATATAAATTACCTGATTCTTTCTCACCAATATTTAGAATCCACTTAATCACCTGCGTGGCCTGCAATGTGCCGATTGTACCTGGTAAAACACCAAAAACACCACCTTCACCACAAGTTGGTGCTAATCCCGGAGATGGGGGGGTTGGAAATATACAACGATAACAAGGTCCAGTTTCGGAATCAAATACACTGACCTGACCCTCAAAACGGTAAATCGAACCGTAAACATAAACCTTTTTAAATAAAACGCAATAATCATTTAATAAATAGCGAGACGAAAAATTATCAGTTCCGTCAACAATGATTTCATAATCTTGTGCGATCTCTTTAATATTATCTGCAGATATGTATTGATTAAAGATTTCAATTTTAATTAAAGGGTTAAGGTCTTGTAAGCGTTCTCGTGCAGATTCTACTTTTGGTCTGCCAACGGTTGACGTACTATGAACGATCTGCCTCTGCAAATTTGAAGAGTCAACCGTATCAAAATCAACTAAACCAATTTTTCCAATACCTGCAGCAGCCAAATAAAGCGAAATTGGAGAACCCAACCCACCAGTACCAACAATTAAAACGGAACTACTTTTTAATTTTTCTTGTCCCACTAAACCCACCTGCGGAATCATTAAATGACGTGAATAACGTAATACTTCTTCCTGTGTAAGTTTGCTATTCATCATACTACCATCCTCTGTTTGTTTCTAAAGGTAATGTTACCAGATGGGTCCTTAATTTATCAACTGCTTGTATTTATTCAAAAAACCAAGCAGTTTTAGGAGCTTTTCAATGCCTAAAATGATAAAATGAAATTATGGATATTTTGATGACCCACGAACAAGCAGATTTTGACGCAATTGCATCTTTATTAACTGCAGCATTGCTTCAAGAAAATGCTTTCGCCTTATTACCCCGAAAAATCAATAGAAATGTAAAAGCATTTTTGGAGTTATACGGTGGTGAGTTTCCATTTTTTAACTACGAAGATCTTCCACAGGAAAAAATAAATCATTTGACCCTGGTAGATACCCAATCTTTGGTAACGATTAAAGGTTTATCAAAGACAACGAAAATTCAGGTCATTGACCATCATCCAAAAAAAGAAAAGTTTCCTGAAAATTGGAGTTTGAGCTTTCATGCCACAGGTGCATGCACAACAATTTTAGTAGAAGATTTTCGTGCCCATCATGGGCAATTAAATATTCTGCAAGCGACTTTGCTATTACTCGGAATTTATGAAGATACCGGATCTTTATCATATGCTCACACTACACCCCGTGATGCGCTTGCTGTTGCTTATCTTTTGGAAAATGGCGCCAGTTTAAAAATTGCCAATCAATACTTAAATCCCCCACTTTCAAATGAACAAGAAATAATTTACCAACGGTTAATGGAAAATGTGAGTTATCACGAAATTCATGGCACCAGAATTCTATTTTCAACAGCCGATGCTTCTGATAAAAATGTAGAAATATCTTCGATCGCTCATAAAATTCGCGATTTACTTGACCCTGATGCATTGTTTTTTATTGTAAAAACAAACGAAGGAATTCGTCTGATTGCCAGATCCTCTCATGACCGAGTTCCCGTTAATCAAGTTGCTGAAATTTTTAATGGTGGTGGACACGCTCGAGCTGCTGCTGCATTACTGCCTTTTGACAAACAAGATGTAACAATTGAGTCTTTTTATAATGAATTAATGTCTGTATTGCCAAACATCATCAAACCCTCCGTTTCAGTTCAACAAATTATGTCAAAAAATCCACTAACAATAACACCTGAAACTACCGTTCAAAAAGCAGCATCCTTAATGCAGCGTTATGGCTTTGAAGGTTATCCAGTAGTAAAGAATGATCAGGTCGTTGGTTTGTTAACCCGCCGAGCGGTAGATCGTGCCATATCACATAAACTCAATAAAAAAACTGCAAGTTTAATGAAAGCGGGAAATTATTTTGTCTACACGTTCGATTCTTTACAGAAACTCCAACAAGTAATGACAGCTTCCGGTTGGGGGCAAGTGCCTGTATTACACCCCAAATCGGAAAAGATCGTTGGTATTGTAACTCGCACTGATCTAATTAATGCTTTAGGTAAACCAGTTACTTCAATGCCAGGTAAAAAAAATTTAACGGCCTTATTAAACAAATCATTACCCCCTGGCAGAATTGCTTTTTTACAATTTATTGCTTCCATTGCTGCAGAACAAAATATGCCGATTTATATAGTAGGTGGTTTTGTTCGAGATTTACTTCTGAATCGTCCTAGTCTGGATTTTGATATTGTGGTGGAAGGAGATGCAATCGCACTCGGTAAAACCATTCAGGAAAATTATGGCGGAAAACTGCATACACACAAACGATTTGGCACTGCAAAATGGGATATAGAAAACTTAAAACCTGAATTTTTAGAAAAATTACACTTCGTAAATCCAGAACAGATGAAGGAAGTTCCATCCAGTTTAGATTTAATAACAGCCCGTACTGAATTTTATGAATTTCCCACAGCCCTTCCAAAAATCGAAAAGTCAAGCATCAAACTAGACTTACACCGCAGAGATTTTTCAATTAATACACTCGCTCTCCGTTTGGATGGACGGCATTATGGTGAATTGTATGATTACTGGGGTGGATTAGAAGACATTCAGAATGGAACCATCCGTGTTTTACATTCCTTATCTTTTATAGACGACCCAACGCGGTTAATCCGTGCAGTTCGATTTGAACAGCGTTTTGGTTTCTCTATTGAACACCGAACCCTACAATTAATGGATGAGGCTTTGGAAATGCTTTCACAGGTTTCCGGAGATCGACTACGGCATGAACTCAATTTAATTTTATTAGAAAAAAACCCAAAACCGGCTTTATTAAGACTCCAATCCTTAAATTTACTAAACCATATCCATGAAAAATTTTTTATTACCGATCAAATCGCTGATATGGTTGTTAAAGCTATTCATTCTCCGCAACCGGATAATTGGGAAATCACAATTTTTAATGGCAATATGCTTGATCAATTGACACTCGCTTACATTATTTGGATTTCACTCGTAACAGATACACCAGAATCGATTTGTAAACGCTTGAGAACTTCTGCGTTGATTCTCGAATCCACTCTTAAAGTAAAAGTACTTCAGACTGAAATATCGCAATATATTAATAAACCAATCAGTGAAATTGTTGAATTTTTGTCAGATTTTCCAAAAATTGTTTTATACTGCCTTTATTTGCTAACAACGAAACAAGAAAGCCTTAAAATCCTTTATCATTATTTTGAAATATGGCAGTTTATTAAACCAGAGATCACAGGTGATGAATTAAAAAATATGGGTATCAAACCAGGACCCCACTTCAAAAAAATTCTTAATTTATTACGTGGAGCCAGGCTTGATAAAAAAATCCATTCTTTGGAACAAGAGTTAAAAATTGTCCAAGATTTTATCGACCAAAATCCAGAGTTAAAAAATGACAACAGCCAAACAACACCATGATTTGAGATCTAAAAATTGGGTTCAAGAAATTACTTTCCGACCGGTTCGTTTTACTGACTTAAAAAGTTTAGAATGGGAAGGTGCTTACATTCAGTATCGAAAAATATATCAACGCACTTTCCAAAAATCTTGCGAAGGCAAAACGCTAATGTGGGCGGCAGATCTTCCGAATTTTGGAATTGTAGCACAAGTATTTATTCAACTTGAATCCAATCGGTTGGATCTTGCAGACGGAACAAATAAGGCTTATTTATATGCATTTCGTGTTAGGCCTGCTTATCGCAATCAAGGACTGGGAATTAAAATGTTGGATTTTGCAGAAAAAGATATTTGGCAGCGAGGTTTTAATGAAATGACACTTAACGTCGCCCAGAAGAATGAAGCCGCCATTCGACTGTATCAACGAACAGGATACACAATTATTGGTTATGAAAAAGGGGATTGGACATTTCGTGATCATCATAACAACTTGCGTAGAATTATCGAACCCGCCTGGAAAATGAGTAAAAAATTATCTTTTTAGCATTAAAATAACTGATAACAGTTATTTTTAACCATTTTTTTGATAAATCAATAAACCAAAATTAATATCTGTCCCAAAAACAGGGTACATTTTCTTATCTAAACTGATATAATTACTTGGCTTTTGATATCCGTCAAAATCTCATCTTTGACAATCTACCTTTCATCCCGTAAAATTTTAGGGTTAGAAAAGGTAATAAAATGCTATTTTAAAGAAGGGTATTGTTCATGAAAGAATATAAGACCGAGTCAATTCGCAATATTGCGTTGGCCTCCCATAGTGGAGCCGGAAAAACCATGCTGTCCGAAGCATTTTTGTACTTAACGGGTGCTACCACCCGGATGGGTAAAATAGAAGATGGTTCAACCGTATCAGACTTTGACGAAGAAGAACAACGTCGTAGTATTTCTCTATACACCTCCATTCTCCCGATTGAATATAAAGATCATAAAATTAATATTCTTGATACACCAGGTTATACGGATTTTGTTGGTGAAGAGATCTCTGCTTTTCGCGTTTCGGATGGTGCCATTATTTTAATCGATGCCGTTGCTGGTGTTGAGGTAGGTACAGAGTTAGCATGGAACAACAGTGGTGATATGAATTTACCGCGTTTTGTTGTTATCAACAAAATGGACCGTGATAATGCGAATTTCAAAAAAATATTACAAAGCCTCGATGAATTAACCGATGTCCGATTAATCCCTGTCCAAATTCCAATTGGTGAACAGGAAGATTTCAAAGGTATCATTGATTTAATCTCCATGAAAGCATATTTGGGTGAGGGCAAAAAAGCGAGTGATATTCCAGCTGAATATATGGACGAAGCTGAAACCGCTCACATGGAATTAGTTGAAGCTGCAGCTGAAGGGGAAGATTCATTAATGGAAAAATTCTTTGAAGTTGGTGAACTAACTTCAGAAGAGATTTTCAAGGGATTAAAAGCTGGTGTTTGGCAAGGCAATTTTGTACCTGTATTTGCTTCCGCTGCAACCAGCCAAATCGGTGTCCTCCCATTGTTAGATGCCATTCTTGGTTTAATGCCATCACCAATCGAAGCCGGTCCATATCCTGCAAAGGATAAAGATGGAAATGATATTGAAATTAAAGCCTCCGATTCCGGTCCATTAGCAGCTTATGTTTGGAAAACAACGGCGGATCCTTTTGTTGGTAAACAGACCTATTTCCGCGTTTATTCTGGTGTAATCACCTCTGATAGCCGAATTTGGAATCATGACAAAGGTGTTGAAGAACGTTTTGGTTCCGTAAATATCCCGATGGGTAAAGAAACGATTACTGTGAAAACCATTCATGCGGGTGATATCGCTGTAGTACCCAAATTATCAGAAACCGTTACAGGAAATACATTAGGTGATAAATCCACGCCTATCTTCCTTCCAAATGCAAAATACCCGAATGCGCTTTTCCGTGTGGCTGTCACACCTAAAACTCAGGCAGATTCAGCAAAAATTAGTACTGTATTAACTCGCCTTTGTGAAGAAGATATGACCTTATCATGGATGAATGAACCTGCCACCCGTGAAACAGTATTACAAGGGATGGGCGACCAGCATATCGATGTGGCTGTTCGAAGAGCCTCAAGCAAATTCCAATTAAATATCAATATCAAAGAACCAAAGGTAGCTTATAAAGAAACCGTCACCAAAGAAGGTGTTGGTATGTACCGCCATAAAAAACAGACTGGTGGCTCAGGCCAATTTGGTGAAGTCCACTTAAAGTGTATGCCCACCGATGGTGAATTTGAAATGACATGGGACGTATTTGGTGGCGCGATTTCACAATCCTATTTTGCTTCTATCCAAAAAGGAATCCTTAATACCATGAAAGATGGTATTTTGGCTGGTTTCCCAGTATTTGGTGTACGTGTATCTGTTTTTGATGGAAAAGAACATGCCGTGGATTCCAAACCAGTGGCTTTTGAAATTGCAGGCCGTGAAGCGTTTAAAATTGCATTTCGAGATGCTGGCGCAGTCTTACTCGAGCCCATCATGACAGTAAAAATCACTGTACCTGAAAATAACATGGGTGATATCATGGGTGATTTGAACACCCGCCGTGCCCGCGTTCAGGGTATGGATACAGACAAAGGTCGTTCCGTTGTAACAGCTCAGGTTCCGATGGCTGAAATGTTACGCTATACCACCCAATTACGTTCCTTAACTGGTGGTCGTGGCATATTCGACATGGAATTTGATCATTTTGAAAGAGTGCCAAGCCATTTACAGCAAGAAATCATTGATGCTCACAAACGTGAACAGGAAGAAAAAGAATAAATAACCAAAACAGGGTTTGCAAAATGCAAACCCTGTTTTATATTTACATTTTAGAACATTCGTGCTATAATAACTCATAGAATATTTTCCCTATGTGAGGTAGATTATGCAGAATCCAATTAAGTATGTTTTTATCGGTATGTTGTTTGGGTCATGCGCCTTATTGTTTTTTGCAAAGGAATTAGCAATCCCTTTTAACCAAATCGAGGTTTCCATAAAATTTTCCGATACGTCTGTCGAAGCAGAAAATATTAACCAACCAGAACAAACAACTGACCTCGTTGCATGTACATTACCCGCTTCTTTTCCCCAAAATATTCTTAAATGGTGTCAATTAATTAACGAAGTTAGTGCAAAATACAACTTAGATCCGAAACTAATTGCTTCCGTCATGCTGCAGGAATCAGGTGGTAATCCGGATGCTTACAGCCATTCCGGTGCAGTCGGTTTAATGCAGGTTATGCCTCGAGATGGTATTGCATCAAAATTTATGTGCGTAAATGGACCCTGCTTTACAAACCGCCCCAGCATGGACGAACTTTTTATACCTGATTTTAATGTTGATTATGGTTCTCAGATGTTAACCAATTTAATTGAAAAACATGGCAATTGGCGTGATGCCCTCAAAGACTACGGCCCGATGGATGTTGGGTACCATTATGCCGATCTGGTTATCTCAATTTACAACCAGTATCAATAACGATTTTAGTCCTTTATAAATTAACTGGTAAAATAACCTCATGCGTTTCCGACTGGGGTTATTTTTTTTATTTTTATTGGTCTTATCCGGCTGCCGTACGGTTGAAGACCCGCGTGCATTGGCAAGTAACCAAATTTCTATCGAAATCAATGAAAACGGCTGCAAACCCGTAGAATTATTCGTGCCAAATGGGGAAAAGATTCAGGTAAAAATCAATAATCAAACCCTTGATGATTATACCTGGTATGTCTTATTTTTCGATTTGGAGGGAAAATTTGACCCATTGGATACCGACAATATTATCGCAAAATTCTCTGCACCAGCACAATCCCAAACGAATGACGAGTTCTTATCTCCCCAGATCACTGCAAAATATATGACGGTATGCGCTCTTGATTCTAATCCCGATCAAGTTGAATTGATTAATTTGTTGGTTGTGGAACCTTACGAAAAATAAATTTTTAACAAAAATAACCTTCCCAACTGTTTTATCAGTGGTATAATACACAGGTCACGCGGGAGTCGCCAAGTGGTAAGGCATCAGCCTTCCAAGCTGACATTCGCGGGTTCGAATCCCGTCTCCCGCTCAAAAAACTGTCTTCACCAGACAGTTTTTATTTTTTAAACATTACAAATCTTAGCATTTGTTATTTAACGCACGATGGGTACTAGGATGGTGTAAACAGCCTGATAAACCTGGTGAGAATCTGAAAATGAACCGTCTAACAAACCACCGATGATATACAAACGGGTTTCATAAGGAATAACAGCAGGAGATTCACCAACGGCCGCTTTTGGCTGATCAATAGATACCCACAAATCTTTAGGCGGAAAATATTGTATTAAATTCAGGCTATTACCCTCTCCATCCAGTCCACCAGCAACATATATCATATCAGCCAATACGCCGCTTTCCATTCCAAACCGGACTTCCGGCATTTCCGCGGCAGTTTCCCAAGGGTCCTCGTTTTGCAGGTATCGTTGCGGAACAAACAAATCATGGTCATTAAAAATCTCTGTTTCATTTTTTCCACCAAAAACATGGATTTTTCCACCCACGACACTTGCGCTACACGCACCTTTCGCTTTTGGCATTTCCCCAAACGAGGTCCATTCATCGTCTTCTGGTGTATACAGTAAAACCTGGTTAGAATATTCCGCTCCGTTCCATCCGCCAAACAAATAAAGTTTTCCTTCAAAAGCAGTTAAACAATAATCACTAATAGGGTAAGGTAAATCAGCCCGCTGCTCCCATTGATTTTCACGTGGATCGTAAACACTCAGTTTCTGCATATTTGTTTGGGATTCCGTCATTCCACCGGGAACATAGATTTTTTCACCTAAAACCGCCGCTTTTATATTCCAGACGGCATCTGGCAATTTTTGTCCCTCTATCCATTGATCCGATTCAATTTTATAGATCCAAACTTGCTTACTAACGCCATCGCTAGTTTTCCCGCCCATCAAATAAAAAGATTGTTCATAACGAGAAAATGCCATTCCCATTAAGGGTTGAGGGATTGAACTTAAGGAATCCCAGCGGTTTATGGATTCCGAAAGGTTGGTTTGTTCAGGGGGTACTTCTGTCGAGACAGAAGGGTTTTGATTTCTCAAAATTGATAAAAGATAAATCGCTACGACCACAATGACAGCAAATCCAGCTAGAATTAATAACCGCTTACGAGAAATTATGGGCTTTTGAACTAATTCTGGTTTAGTCTCACTTTCCTCAGAAGAGGTGTAACCATTGTCCCCAGGCTGTTCGTCAATATTAGATTCGTTTTGATTGCCGGGTGAACTGACCCATCCTTCCCGGATAGCAACCATCGTTGCTTCTGTGCGAGATGCAACTTCCAATTTGGTAAATATATTTCTTAAATGCACCTTTACCGTATTCGGGCTAATGACCAAAACCTGAGCAATTTCTTTGTTACTTGCCCCCGTAGCCACCAGGCGAATAATTTCTATTTCTCTTTCGCTAAGTTCATAGTCCGTTGTCATTGAAGTTAATTATAATCGAGTTTATTTTATGTTTTTTCAAAACAAAGAAAAAAATTTTAACCATTTTGGATTATTTTTTAACATCAAATGATTCTATTACTAACAATTTCTCAATATATACTTAATTAGGACAAAAATGCTCAAGTTTTGGTATAATGCAGGTATGTTCATGAATGAATTATCTAGAAGAAACTTTTTAAAATTATCTTTGCTTGGCGGAGCGGCATTAAGTACAACTGCTTTCCGTCCATTTTTTGGTAGCGAGGAAAATCAAAATTCAAACAACCTGGCCCGTGTAGCGGCTGATTCGCTCAGTGTTTACAGCGAACCAAATGATGAAAGTAAAATCCTTTACCAACGGTTTCGTGATGATTTGGTAAATATTTATGAGGATGTAATTGCCGAAACACCCGGTTACAATCCATTATGGTATCGTGTTTGGGGTGGTTATATTCATTCAGGGTATTTACAAAGAGTTAAAATTCGGTATAACCCAACAATTACTACGATCCCTGAGTCTGGATTATTAGCCGAAGTAACCGTCCCGCTTACCCAAACTATGCGAAACCGAGGTCCTTATGGTTGGGAGCCGCTCTATCGCCTATATTATGAATCCACACATTGGATTACTGGCATTGAAGAAGGACCTGACGGAAATCTCTGGTATAAATTAAAAGACGAATTATTAGAGGTAGAGTATGATGTACCTACATCCCACATGCGCATCATACCACCTGATGAACTAACCCCAATTGCAGCTGAAATACCCCCACATAAAAAACGGATTGAAGTTTCAATTGCTAATCAGCGATTAACTTGTTATGAATATGATCAAGTCGTATTTGAGACCAAAATATCTTCTGGGGTTCCCAACCGTAACCCTGACCCTGATGTGATTCCTACAGATACACCCAAAGGGAAATTTAACATCCAATCAAAAATGGTGTCAAAACATATGGGGGATGGAAAATTAACAAGCGACATTTTTGCCTACGAAATTCCTGGGGTTCCCTGGGTAAGTTTCTTTGAACCCAAAACTGGTGTTGCGTTTCACGGCACCTATTGGCACCACAATTTTGGTATCCCCATGAGCCACGGCTGCGTCAACATGAAAACAGAAGAAGCAAAATGGCTTTTCCGCTGGGCTACTCCCCCTTCAACCCACGACTCTATTGAAACCCGAGGATTGGGCACTGAAGTAATCGTTACTTAAACGAATTAATTAAACAAATTCCCGAAAAACCAGGTTTCCTAATAAACGCCCTTCCTGGCTTAAAACAATCCGATTATTTGATACGGTAATTAAGCCTTGATTCGTTAATTTACTGATTTCCGATTTAAATACTGTTAAAGGATCTTGGCCAAAACGTTTCAAAAAATTTTGAATATTTACTCCCTCATTTATTAACCGCAATCCTACCATCATCGTTTCTTGCATTTCACGATACGTATTAATAGGAGTTATCTCTAAGATGACCGATGATATGGAAAAATCCGTATTATTTTGCATACGGGTAATATATGCCGGGACACCGTGAATATTTTCTGTTCTATGTTGATTGAAGTAACCATGTGCGCCTGCACCCAAACCCAGATAAGGCAAATTCCGCCAATATTGCAAATTATGTTGGCAGCGAAAATCCGTTTGTGAACTCGATTTAGCATAGTTAGAAATTTCATACAGAGAATAACCGGATTGAGTCAATTTTTCAAAGGTAAAATCATACATGGCAGCCGCTAAATCATCATCTGGCTCATTTACTAAGCCATGCTCAACCCAATCAAATAAAGGTGTACCTTCCTCAATACCAAGGGCATACAAAGAAATATGTTCAGATTCAAACTTTAAAATTTGGTCTAAGGTTGATTTCCATTCATTTAATGTTTGATTCGGTAATCCATAAATCAAATCAAGATTTAGGTTATCAAATTTTGCCAACCGAGCATTTTTCACAGCCTCTATGGCATCATAAAAATTATGAATTCTTCCCATTAGAGCAAAATGATGCTGCTGTAATGTCTGAACTCCAAAACTCAGTCTATTAATGCCTAATTTTCTTAAATCTTGTAAGTAAGATAACTGGACTGTTCCCGGATTGGCTTCAATGCTAATTTCTGCATCTTGTAATACGTCAAACTGATCGTATATAACTGAAAAAATCGTTTCAAACTGTCTTGCAGTTAATAAAGATGGGGTTCCTCCACCAAAAAAAATGGTTTTTATCGGATATTTTTTGTTCAACAAAGCCCCGTACTGTTGAATTTCAATGGTCAATGCAGAGACATAAGCCGGGATTAAATGACTGATTCCAGCAAATGTGTTAAAATCGCAATAGGAACAACGCTTTTGGCAAAATGGAATATGAAAATAAAGACTGTGAGCTGACATGCTTCACAGGATAACACAAGAATGAAAAGCAATCTATATAACGTAAGAAAAAACAACGAATAAAGGAAAAACAGGCGCTGTGGTATAATCCCACGCCAGAGTTTAGGTATTAACATTACCACGAAAGGAATTAGTACCTGAGGAAAACTTATGGCAACTGAAAACAAACAACCCTTAACGAACTGTCCCGTATGTGGATCAAAAATTAGTGAAAACGCATCCCGTTGTCTTGTGTGTGGCACAAGCTTAGAGAAAAAAAGTGATGTAAAACCAATGCAATCGGAGGTGTCCGGTCCAAAATTACCGAGTATCACCTTAAATTTACCGGTCGCTATTGGTTTAATTATTATTTTAATGGCAATTGGTGCCGGTGTTGTATTTGCAGTACTTCAACAAACCGATCAAATTGTGGAACCAACAGCCACTACAACGCCAACCTTAACGCCAACTCTGACCGTTACACCAACAGTAACTTCCACACCAACACTTGAACCTACGCTCACTCCCTTGCCTGATCTTGAATACAAAGTACAAGCAGGAGATTCGTGTTTAGGGATTGCAATAGCATTTGATGTTTCCGTTCAAAGTATCATTGTTAATAACAGCCTAGCAGCTGATTGTTCAAATTTAATTCCGGGCAGCACCTTATTAATTCCACAGCCTACGCCAACCCCAACGGCCCAGCCAACGGCAACATTAAGCGCCCTGGATTCTACGGAAGCAGCTTGCACAAAATTGGATTACACGGTCACTTCAAGTGATACCCTCAGTTCAATTGCAAGAAATTACAATGTATCCATCGATTCAATCAAAAACTGGAATAATATGTCGAATGATGTGGTTTATGAAGGCCAGGTTTTGATTATCCCATTATGTGAAAGATTACCAACACCGGGACCAACACCGACCGCTACACTACCGCCACCTTACGGTGCCCCTACATTGTTATTACCTGCTGATGGTGATGCCTTTACTGCAGCAAATGATACCATTGCCCTTCAATGGTCTTCTGTAGGCAGTCTCCGCGAAAGTGAAGCCTATGCCGTTTCCATTGAAGATGTTACAGAAGGTGAAGGCCGGCGATTGGTAGAATACGTAACTGACACGAAATTTATCGTCCCAACCAGTTTCCGTCCAAATGATAGCCAACCACATATCTTAAGATGGCATGTTTTTGCAGTTCGCCAAAGTGGCACGGGTGCAGATGGGCAACCAATTTATACAGAAGCCGGCGCTATCAGCGAACCACGAACATTTATTTGGTGGGCAAACATCTCGCCGACACAAACACCTTAAACAATCCAGATTAAATTAAAAACGAGAGGATGGTAATGAAAACACCCTCTCGTTTTTTTATCCAGATTTATATAGATTGATCGATTACTTCAACGGGTTCTTCCATTGCTTCCAAGAACCGTGTCGCTTGAATTGCCGCCGCTGCACCCATTCCTGCAGAAGTAACAACTTGTTTAAAATGCTGGTCCATCACTTCACCGGCCGCAAACACTCCAGGTAGACTGGTTTGCATCAGGTGGTCAGTTACGATATACCCAGCCCCCGTCATCTCCAACTGTCCTTCGTAAATTTTTGTATTTGGTGTATGTCCAATAAAAATAAACACACCGTCTGTTTCGAAAACAGTTTTTTCGCCGGTTTTTACATTATGCAGCAAAACAGATTGGACTGCTTTATCACCTTGGATTTCTTCTACAACGGTATCCCAGATAAATGACATTTTCGGGTTTGAAAATGCTCTGTTTTGTAAGATTTTACTCGCTCGTAGTTCATCTCGCCGGTGGATCACTGTAACCGAAGTCGCAAAACGTGTTAAGAATAAGCCTTCTTCCAAGGCACTATCCCCACCGCCAACAACAACAACCTTTTTGTCCTTAAAAAACCAACCATCACAGGTTCCACAATAGGATACACCTTTTCCGGTAAGTTCTTTTTCACCCGGTTTCTGAAGATGATTGGGGCTTGCACCGGTTGATAATATTAATGTTTTTGCTTGATAGGTCTTACTGTACGTTTTTACAATATATGGACGGGATGAAAGATCAACCTCGGTCACCATATCAAATTCAAATCGGGCGCCAAACCGTTCAGCTTGTGTTTGGAACAACTGACCTAATTCCGGTCCGCCTAATCCTTCCGGAAAACCCGGATAATTTTCAATAATATGGGTGAGTGAAGCCTGACCACCTAACTCCATTCCTGTTAATACAAGTGGCGAAAGTTCCGCTCGCGCAGCATATAAAGCAGCCGATAAACCAGCTGGTCCGGCACCTAAAATAATAACATCTTCAATCCCTGGGCTTTCGGTTTCATTATTCATATTTATAGATCCCAAGTTTAATTCCATTTAGAAACTCCTTAAAATATTTTATTCACTATATTAGATGCACAATTCAGCAAAAATGTTACTTAATTAAACAACAGCTGCATCTGTAATTTCAAGTGCTTTGTCTATGATATCAAATCCTTCCATTAATTGTTCAGGTGTAATGATCAAAGGAGGAATAATTAATACGGTATGCCAGTGGGTACTGATGAATAAACCATGATCTAACATATATTTTCGTAGTGCGATCATTTCTGGACTGTTCCCGTTGTAGGGTGCCATTGGTTCTTTTGTTTCACGGTTGCGAACAATTTCCAAAATTCCAAACAAACCTATTGAACGGAATGTGCCAACCGATGGATGTTTGTCTTTCATCTCTTGCAAAAAGCGGCACAAAATACCATCCATTTCTGCTGTTTTTTCTACTAACCGATCTTCTTTCATCACATGGATAACAGCATTTGCTGCGGCCAGGGAAATGGCATGCCCATTGTAAGTTAATCCCCCTTGATAAACTTTATCACGAAAAGCATTGGCGATCTCAGCCCGCATAGCAACAGCCCCCAAGGGTGCATAACCAGAGGATAAACCCTTTGCCATCGTTACAATATCAGGAACAATATTCCAATGTTGAAAAGCAAACCACTTTCCGGTCCGTCCAAAACCACTCATTACTTCATCACAGATTAAAACGATTCCGTATTTATCACAAATTTTTCTTAATCCTTCCAGATACCCTTTGGGAGGAATTAAAACACCATTTGTTCCACTAATTGTTTCAATCATAATTGCCGCAATGGTCTGTGGCCCCTCATACATGATGATTTCTTCCAAATGATTTAAATAATCTTGCGTAAATTCTTCTTCCGGAATATCAGGGTTGGTACGGTGAAATGTAGAACGGTATTGGTAGGGATCTAAAAAATGAACAACGCCCATCATCACGGAAGGTTCCCAGGCCAACCTGCGAGGATCACCAGTTAAAGCAATCGCACCATACGTAGCCCCATGATAAGAACGATAACGGGTTAAAATCTTAAATTTTCCCGTATAGGATCGTGCTAATTTGATTGCATTTTCGTTAGCGTCCGCTCCACCCAATGTATATAAAAAGTGATCCAATTCCTCTGGTAAGATACTACGTAAAGCACGTCCTAATAGAGCTCTCGGTTTGGTTGCCATGGTTGGGCCGGCAAATGGTAAATCATAAGCTTGACGAACCATGGCGTCAATAACACGCTGATCCTCATGGCCGATATTAACACACATGACCATTGAGTTAAAATCCATATACCGTTTTCCATGAATGTCCCAAAAATAAATTCCTTTTGCATGGTTTATCGCAATGGGCTTTACATGCCCCTGTGCTGACCATGTCCAGAAATTGGTCTGCATACATTGTTCATAAATCTCTTCATCGCTAATTTCTTCAAAACTTTGGCGGATCATATTAGTCGTCATAAAAATCGAGCCTGCTCTCCCTTAGTTAATAATAAATGGTTTCTCTTTCATATCCTATCATAAGCGAAATAAAAACCCAATCCGGTAAACAATCATCAATAAGTATGCCGCTTGTCATATTTAAAAAGCATACACAAACAATGAAGTTCATTTTAGCTTCCCGTTATACTACGATAGTATGGAATCGAAAATACCACAGGAAACGGAAAATAAAATATTTAGTGATTTACACCCGAATGCAATCCGAGGAATTGATTTATTTAATCAAAAAGATTTCTTTGAAGCACATGAAGAATTTGAAATCGCCTGGCGAGCCGAATCAGGTTATGTAAAAGAGTTATACCGCGGTATTTTACAAGTTGGGGTGGCTTATTACCATATCTCTAAAATGAATTTCATGGGAGCAAAAAAAATGTTTGAAAGAGCATTCGGTTGGTTAAGTTTGTATCCGGATGTTTATTATGATATTAATGTAAAACAATTAAAAATTGATGCTGAATTGGCTTATAAAACCTTGTTAACCTTAGGGCCTCAGCACATTGATACCTTTCCTACACAACTATTTAAACCTCTTGTCATCAAGAAAACCAAGGAGTAAATATGCTCGCTGAGAAATTCCTAAAAAATAAAACGGTTTTAGTTACCGGGTCTGGCCGCGGTATAGGAAGTGCTATAGCCGTCGAATTTGCCAAATACGGTGCTGATGTTATCGTAAACTATAACCGAAATCGAAAACCTGCTGAAGAAACCGCTCTTAAAATCGAATCGATGGGAACAAAAGCAATTATTTTGCGCGCGAACATTGGCAAAGAAGAAGGAATAGAAAGTTTATTCTCTCAAATTCAAGATGAGGTTGGCAGATTGGATATTCTGGTTAATAATGCTGCCACAGGTTTTAATCGCCCAGCTTTGCAGCAAAAATTTAGTGGTTGGGATTATACAATGGATGTTAATGCCAGAGCGGCATTATTTTGTTCTCAAAAAGCATATCCATTTATGAAACAAGCCGGTCAGGGTTGGATCATAAATATTTCCAGCCCAGGCAGTCATCGTGTATTACCAGACTATATCAGTGTTGGTGCTTCAAAAGCTGCACTTGAATCCTTAACCCGCTATCTAGCGGTAGAATTTGCTCCAGACAAGATTCGAGTTAATGCAATTGCCCCTGGTATCGTGGAAACAGATGCATTAAAACACTTTTCCATATTAAGTGATTTGGATACGATCCCCAAAACAATCAAAAACACGCCCGCCGGACGACTTGTTTTGCCAGAGGATGTAGCGAAACTCGCTGTTATGTTGTGTTCACCCGCAGCTGACATGATTTGTGGTCAAGTCATCACACAAGATGGTGGTTTTACGTTGGTAGTCCCAAATTAAGAAAATCTAAGGAAGAGGCGTGGTGGTAATTTATTCTTTAGGGTTGATAAATAAAATCCTCAAAAGCATCGAATAGGAGACTTTTTCTTTCTTCGTCCGTCATTGGTCGAGGTTGTGAATAGTCTTCTAACATAGCAGTTTTTAACTCCACACCCAAATAGGATCCATCATAAAAAATGTGCCGGTCAGCAAATTCCCGCCGGGTACCTACCACTGGTATATCCATCTGATCAAAAAACAAATTACCCAAACCATAATGAATAAAGCCCTGTTTGTAGCTCTCCATTGTCATGGGTAAATGAGCTTGGCTGCCACTTACAATCACTGCGCCATTATCGATCATTTTTCTCGAATCATCCCTTTGCCAAGGCATGGGCTGAAATTGGTATGTTTCCCAATACTGAAAGGTGACAATAGGTAAATACCCTTCTTCAACAACTTGCGCTACTTGAGATGCCAGTATATCCATATCACATGGATTGACCCCTGCTCGATAATCCGATGCATAAACAAAAGTTGGTCCGGCAGCGTTACAACCCAAAAAAGCAATCCTATTCCCATTATTTTCAAAATAAAGTGGTTTAGCTGCGGAAGCAGCATCCAAACCAGCCGCATAATATGGTATTCCCATCGTATCAAATAAAGACATCATTTCAATTAATGGGGGTACACCTTTGTCAGTCAGGTGATTTCCGGTTAATTCAATTACATCTACCCCCAAATATGAAAACAATTCAGTGTATTCAGGACGCCCACAAAAAAACAAATCACTTTGGTTGGGATCAGCAGGCGGGCAGCCTCCATAATAAGAAACCTCATTTGATATGTGGCTAATATCTGCCTCATCAAACCAATCTTTTATTTTTTCACCAGGATACTGGTTACCATTAATCTCCATACGCGAAGCGATTGCCCGTGTTAACGCGGTTGTACCCGTTAATATAACCGAGGTAAATTTTTCAGGATCTCGATTTGTCCAGGTTGGTAAATCTTCAATTTGATCAGATCCACAACTTAGACCAAGCTGGATACTAAGTTCGTAATCCTTTGGGGAAAAATTTTGATCAAATGGGGAAATCAGGTCCATCCTTAATACTTTCAATGCAGGAGTTATTTGATCAAAAGGAATAATTGCCAATGTTTGCGGATGATTGTAAAGATAACTGACAATATCAGATTGTTCTACCACCAATATCTGTTTTAGGTCTTGATTATAAAGTTCATTCATAACTTCATATACAGATGGTGGCATCACAAGTTGTGCATAGGGGAAAGGCAGTTCACCTTTATTTGATAAATAATTAATTATCGTCCCTTTATCCAACCCATCCGTAATGGTGTTAAAGGGAGCAACCAGTGAAAGAATCCAATCGACTTGTGGTTCGCCGTCAAAATTGCTTCCAAACATACAATTTGTATTTTGGTCAGAAATAACATTATCCTCTCCACCCCACTCAAAAAACAGGTTTTTAAATCCATCCGGAACAATTATCTTCAACCCGACAGATTCTTGATTTATCTCTTCATCAGGCAAGAAAGGTGTAGTTGTTACCTCTGGAATAGTGGGAATTAATTCTTCCACATTATTTGGTTCCAATAAATTCAGATTGCCTTGGCTACACGAAGTTAACGCAAGAATAGTTACCCCAATCAAAACTATTTTATTTAAAAAAATAACCTTAATTTTTTTCATAAAAACTATTCTCATATAATTTGGATAAAAACCGTTCACTTTCTTCATCCGTCATTAAACGCGGCTGCCCTTGATTTTCATTAATGATTGGTATTAATGCTGTATTGATATAGGAACCATTATAAAAATAATGGATATCAATGGTTGCTTTTCGGTACCAGGTTTGCATCTGATCAAAAAACAGATTACCAACCCCATAATCAATAAAACTGCCATTTACAAAGTCAAATCCTTGTGGAAAATGTGCTTGGCTGCCGCTGACAATAACAGCGCCTGCTTTTGCACTCTGCCAAAAATCAGCCTGCAGTTGAGGGTTTGGTGTAAATCCATCCAGTTCATAATGTTGGTAAGTTACAATGGGCAAAAAACCTTGTTGTTTATAAGAAGTAATTTGTCCATTCAAGAAATCTTGGTCACATTTTTGAACACCGGGGCGCTCATCGGACACCCAAACATTATCAGGACCACTAATATTACAACCTAAAAAAACAAATCGATTACCATGATCTGTTATTTCTAACCCGGAAGAAGCAGTTTCCGGATTCACACCTGCACCATACACCAATAAACCTTGCCTATCATAAAGAGAAAGGGTTTCCAAAAACGCTTCAGGCCCCCAATCCAATAAATGGTTTCCGGTTAATTCTATGATATCAACCCCCAACATTTTAAACAAATCGACATTTTTTGGATCACTACAAAAACGCATTTCCTCTCGCAGTGGTACAGCAGGCGGACAATCTTCAAACATCGGCACTTCATGGGAAACATGCAAAATATCAGCTTGATGTAAAATTTCCGCAATATTTTTAAGGGGAAAGTCGACACCATTTTTTTCCATCTGAAATGCCGTTCCCCGAGTTAAAGCACTTGTCCCGGTTAACATTAAGACCGTTAATTGGTCTGGATAAAAATTTGAAGACCGCGTCCACCAGATATAATCTTCTTGAACCCTGGTTTTTATGTTATTTGATTCTTGGATCAAATAATTGATTCTTAAGGGATATTGATCAAAATCTGCATAACGGTCAAAAATTGACAGGTTATTTACCGAAACCACCCGCCACAAGGGTGACGATTCCTCAAATCGATGAATCCGAACACATTGAATATCCGAATTACAACCATCAGGAATTTCATTGGAGATGTGAACATTAGGATTATTCAATGTGCCCATAATCACCTGCATTACTGGAAAATCCGCTGGGTTTATCCATAACTGATATGTGTCCGATTCAGTTGAATTCCAAAATGCCTTTAAATCATTGAAAGAAATATTGTCTACCAAACTTACAAAAGGTACCGACAAAACAAAATATTCTGAAAAGGATGATCCTTCTTCGCTTTTAAAATCGCTTTTATCTAATCTGTAATCAGCCAAATCAACTTGGTTAACAATATCAAGGTTTGGAGGTAAAACCAAATATTCTTTTACCCGGTCAAAAATTAGCGGGTTGATCCACAACTTTACCGGTGAAATTTCTGTTTTTATTTGTGTTGGCAATGATTTTAAAACTGGTTCAATCTGTTTCACTACGGGAAGCGGGGTTTCGGTAATTGAAATTGAAGGGGGTGAAAATACTTCGGATTCCAACTTCGGACTTCCACAACCGCTCAATATAATAATCAACATCAATAAAACTATTTTTTTTATTTTTTGCATCACGGTTAGATTATATCGCAAGAAACTTTATTAGTTATTTGCCATTTGGAATAGGTTTTGGTTGTACATTTTTTATTTTTGATAGTTCTTGATAGTCTGGAGATGTATAATTTTATCCATACGAAGAATAGAAAGGATCAGTCTTAATGCGAGAAGTAGCTGTTATTGGAATTGGACAAACAAAAGTTGATGAACATTGGGATCTTTCATTAAGAGAACTTGCAGGTTTTGCGGTTTTGGATGCCGTAAAAGACGCTGGTTTGGATCAAGTAGATGCCTTATATCTTGGCAATATGATGTCTGGTTCTGCCAATCACCAGCAGCAATTGGGTGCATATATCGCGGATTGGGTTGGTTTACGATATGCTGAAGCTGTCAAACTTGAATCCGCTTGTAGCTCAGGAGCTTCAGCCTTTCGATCTGCTTTATTAGCAGTTGCATCAGGTGCAGTTGATACAGCTGTAGCTGTTGGTGTTGAAAAAATGACAGATTCACCTGGCGCTGAGATTACAGCCGAACTATCAACCGCCGCCGATGCAGACTGGGAAGTAAGCCAGGGGATTTCATTCGTGGCATTAAATGCCCTAATTATGAAGCGGTACCTCTATGAATATGGCTGGGATAAAAATGACTTTGCAAATTTCTCAATAAACGCCCACGCCAATGGGGTTCATAACCCTAATGCTCGTTTCCGCAAAAAAATTAGTCGTGAACAATACGAAAAAGCAGGCATGGTTTCAGAACCGATTAACTTAATGGATGCGTCCCCTATTGGAGATGGTGCAGCTGCTGCTGTTTTAGTGCCTGTGGAAAAGTTGGGAAGCCTTCCTGGTTATCCTATTATTAAAATTATTGGTTCAGCTGCTGCAACTGACTCAATCGCTGTGCATGGTCGTAAAGATCCGTTATGGTTAACTGCCGCAGAAATCTCTTCAAAAAAAGCATATCAACAAGCAGGGGTAACACCACAGGATATTGATTTTTTTGAGTTACATGATGCCTTTTCAATTATGGCTGCCTTATCATTAGAAGCAAGCGGATTTGCTGAGCGAGGTCAGGGACCGAGATTGGCGCTTGAAAATGAAATTATCCCAACCGGAAAAATTCCCATCGCAACACGAGGTGGATTAAAGGCGAGAGGCCATCCCGTTGGCGCAACAGGCATGTATCAATTGGTTGAAGTGGTTGAACAGCTCCGCCATACGGCGCACGGTACACAAATTGAAGGTGCAAAAATTGGCATGGCCCAGAATATCGGTGGCAGCGGTTCTAATATCATTACCCATATCCTAAAAAGAATAAATTAATAAAATACACTAGAATTTAAGAGCACAACGGAAAAAGTTGTGCTTTTTTCATCTACAAAAGGGGCACGATCAACAAATAAACTGAGTATAATTGGATTAACCAAATCCTAATGGGGCAGGTAAACCTTATGAAATTTGAATTTCACATCTCCAAACGAGCCAGAGACAAATACCAATTTGAAGAATCGTTATTTGAAACCAATGGAAATGTCTTAGTTGGTAATTTTCATGCAGCCAGACTCCTGGCAAGCAAAATTAACAATAAACGAGACTTATTAAACCATCCGGAAAGTGCCGTTAGAGCAAGTGACATTTATGCAATGGGATTAATGGATGAAATTTTTCATTTTATCTTGCGTCGATACCGGGAAGAAATTCAGGCGGATGTATTTATCGAGGCTGTAAAAAATCTGGAAAAAAACATTGGAGTGGAAAGTTCAAAACAACTTTTTTCTACTTTTTTAATGGAATTTCCACCCCAATCGGTATATCAAAAAAAAGAAAGCTTATCTGCTTATTTGGAAACGATTCAGAACTCAACAGAATTTTCAGATACTTTAGAAGAAATTTTGTTACTTTGGGTTGAAAACCAAAACCCAGCATTGGAAAATTATTATGAATTGTTTTCAGAAAAACAATTATCGGAAAACAGCCCCTATAAGAAATCAATCCAAACAATATATACATTTTTTGAACATAAACCACCATTTGGCCCAGATCGTCAGAATATCATTGAATTATTACGAGCTCCTGCTCTTAAATACCCAAATTCACTCCAGGCACAACTAGATTATATTCGAACGCGTTGGGAATCGTTTTTGGGTGATCTGATTTACAAACTTCTGACTGGAATTGATTTTATCAAAGAAGAAGAAAAGGCCACCTTTTTTGGTCCCGGACCCAGTATCGTACCGGATTATAATTCGCCATTGTTTAGCACACCACAAGGAATGGACATCGAAAATTTCAGTCCGGATAAGGATTGGATGCCTAGCCTGGTATTAATTGCAAAAAATGTTCACGTTTGGCTGGATCAGTTAAGCAAAAAATATAACCAACCCATTCAAAGACTTGATCAAATTCCGGATGAGGAATTAGCAAATCTCGGAAAAAATGGGTTCAGCGGGTTGTGGTTGATTGGTTTATGGGAAAGAAGTACTGCATCTGCTCGTATTAAACAACTTTGTGGTAACCCGGAAGCAATTGCCTCAGCATACTCCTTAAAAAATTATGAAATCGCCCATGAACTTGGTGGTTATCTATCTTATACCAATTTACGAGAACGAGCCTGGGCTTACGGCATACGATTAGCTTCCGATATGGTTCCAAACCACATGGGCATCGATTCGGATTGGGTTTACGATCATCCCGATTGGTTTATCCATCTGGATTATAGTCCTTACCCCTCTTATCGATTCAATGGTCCAAATTTATCAAACAATGACCGTGTTGAAATCAAATTAGAAGATCATTATTATGATCGAACTGATGCAGCAGTTGTTTTCCGGCATCATGAATATCATACGAACCGCACCAGGTACATTTATCACGGTAACGATGGAACCACAATGCCATGGAACGATACAGCTCAGTTAAATTACTTAAATGAAGAGGTCCGAGAAGCGGTTTACCAGACCATTCTCTCTGTTGCGCGTAAGTTCCCTATCATACGATTTGACGCAGCCATGACTTTGGCGAAAAAACACTACCAACGATTGTGGTTCCCTGAACCAGGTACAGGTGGAGCCATTCCTTCCCGAGCTGAATTTGGCTTAACAAAAGAACAGTTTGACCAACTTATGCCTGTCGAATTCTGGCGTGAGGTCGTAGACCGCCTTGCCGTCGATGCTCCTGACACCTTGCTTCTTGCAGAGGCTTTTTGGTTAATGGAAAGTTATTTTGTGCGCACTCTGGGAATGCATAGGGTATACAATTCTGCTTTTATGAATATGCTGCGGAATGAAGATAATGCAAATTACCGAAAATTAATAAAAAATACAATAGCATTTGATCCTGAAATCATGAAACGTTTTGTAAACTTCATGAACAATCCTGATGAAAAAACCGCTGTAGAACAATTTGGAAAAGGTGATAAATATTTCGGCGTATGTACACTTATGAGCACCCTGCCTGGATTGCCAATGTTTGGACATGGTCAAATAGAAGGTTTTGCTGAAAAATATGGTATGGAATATAAACGTGCTTATTGGGATGAAACCCCTGATCAGCATTTAATTCAACGTCACCAACAACAAATCTTCCCCATTTTACACCGCCGTTGGATGTTTGCAGAAGTTGACCAATTCCGTATGTATGATTTTTATACAGCCGACCAAAGCGTAAATGAAGATGTATATGCCTATTCCAACTTCGTTGGGGATCAAGCTTCTCTTGTTGTTTACCACAATCGTTTTGCCCATACTCAAGGTTGGATTAATATGTCTTGTCCTATCAATACAAAATACGCAGATGGGACAAAAGATCTTTCTCAGGCTACTCTCGGGGAAAATTTACATATTGATTTATCCAAAGATTATGTCATCTTTAAAGATCTTTCAAACAATTTGGAATATATCCGTCCAGCATTGGAAATAAAAAACCAAGGCCTTTTTATCGAATTATACGCTTACCAATCCAATGTGTTTGTTGATTTTCGTTCTGTTCACGATGATGAATGGTTTTCATATCGTCAGCTTTCCGCTTATTTAAACGGAAAGGGTGTGCCAAGTATTGAAAACGCTATGAAAGAGTTGTTTTTACAACCAGTTCAACACCCTTTTAAAGAAATTTTTAACCGCGGTTTTATGGATTATTTGTTAAACAACAAACTCGATCTTCAAAACAAAAAAATAAAAACGGATGTAATTACTGAATCGGAACGCAAGGCAGAAGACTTAATTAATGGCGTAATACAACTTACCGGCTACACTCAATACAAACAAGAAGTACTCAATCAAATTTCACAATCGATAGAATTTTCTTTAAAATTACCCGTAATCCAACAAATCTATCCGCTGCCAATGGCAAAAAATTACCAAGCCGCCATTCAATACCTGCAAACCGGATTAATCTCTGACTCAAGCTGGATTAAACTATTTGCATTTATCTTTTGTTCACCATTGGGTAGTTTAAGTACCAAAGAAAATTCTCAATTCCAAAGCCAAAGTTGGTTTAGTGAATGGCAATTTTCTAAATTGTTAAGATCATTAGGACAAGAATATGGTTATTCCGAAAATCAAAACCAGGATCTGACATTATTAACTTACACGATTATAGGATTAAGGGATTGGTATGAAGAGTATAAAGTTGAAAACCATGTTCTATGGCTGCGTTCTTTATTATCAAACTCAGATGTACAGACCTTCCTGAAAATTAATCGTTATCAGGGTCAGCTTTGGTTCAACAAGGAACAGTTTGAAAGTTTGGTTTGGTGGTTGTTTACTTCCGCAATCATCCAACTAGGCAGCAATAAAAACACATCGGCGACTATATTTACGGAAGAAGTGATCCGATTATATCGTATCGTATTAAAACTAATTGAAGCAATGGAAAATTCAAACTACCTGGTTGATAACCTTATATCCCAGCCTAAAGACAAAATTAAAAAACCAACATCATGAGGATTTAATGCCACAGTACGTCAAAGATTGGATGACCAAAACGATACTGACAATTGAAGCGGATTGTTTATTATCAGAGGTTATCGATTTGTTAAACCAATATAATGAACAATTTTTATTTTATGAAGATGAAAATAATAATTTGTTTATACTAACCAATTGTGAGATTAAGAAATATGCACCATTCAGTTCAACAAAAAAAGTGATTGATCTTATGTCACCAGTAACTACCTTTGCTTCATCCGAATGGACCTTAGAACAGGCATTAGAAATAATGCAAAACAAAGAGCTGAGTTATTTGCCCGTAAAAAATGATAATCAAATTTTGGTAGGAGTACTTTCGATTGAAGCTTTTTTTATTGCGGTTCAGGAAATTAAGTGGAAATTAGATTCCGATCAGAACTTAACGTTCTTTAACAATAAAGCAGATTTTGGTGGAATGTCAACGAATATTTGATCGTCATTGTCAATAGAAAACTGTTCGTTTCCTAATATATTTTTAAGAATATTTCCTTTTTTTAAAGTTGTATTCTTAATGGAAAGATTTATTTTCCTGGTTTCACTTGCTACATTCACCATAATGATAAAAACTGCTTGATCCATAACGCGTGTATAACATAATATATCTTGGTGATCTACAACATTAATCAACTCAATATCCCCTACCCGTAAAACTTCTTCCTGTTTTCGGATTTGGATCAGATTTTGTATCCATACGCGTAATTCGCTATTCCAAGATTCCTGATCCCATGGAAAAGCCTTACGGCTTAGTGGATCTTTGCCCCCAGTTAAGCCAATCTCATCGCCATAATATATTGAGGGTGCACCTGGCAAAGTAAGCATCATAAAAAAGCCTAATTTCACCAAAGCCAAATCTTCGTTAAGGATAGTAAATAATCGCTCTGTATCATGAGAACCCAACAAATTTAACAAATAAAATAAATTCTGTTTTGGATAGGCAGAAAAGATGGCATTTAATTGTTTGAGCAATTCATCATTAGAAATCGATCGTAATAAGAAACTGATAATGGCTTTTTTGAGAGGATAATTCATTACACCATCAAAATGTGTCTCATTAACCCAACGCGGATCGATATCCCAGATTTCACCAACAAGATAGGCTTGTGGGTTTATTTTGCGAACCCGATAACGAAATTCTTGCCAGAAGGTATCATCATCGATTTCATTAGGAACATCCAAACGCCAGCCATCAATACCAAATTTAATCCAGTGCTCTGCAACATTAAAAAGGTACTCCCTCACAGCAGGATGAAATGTATTTAACTTGGGTAGACTTTTATAATTCCACCAACCATAATAATCAACCGCATCACCTGGTCCATAAGCATCCACTGGAAAACGATGAATATAATACCAATTTTTATAGGGAGAATATTTTCCATTTTCTAAAATATCATTAAAGGCAAAAAATCCTCTCCCAGTATGATTAAATACGCCATCTAAAATTATTTTAATTCCTTTATTATGAGAAGCATCAAGAAAACGCCGAAAACTATTTAAGTTACCTAATTTTGGATCAATTTGATAATAATCAACCGTGTTATAACGGTGAGAAGAAGGAGATAAAAAAATAGGATTTAGATAAATTGCAGTGATTCCAAGGTCCAAAAGATAATCAAGCTTTTCCAAAATCCCATCCAAATCACCTCCTTGAAAACACCATAAGTTGGGTTTATTCCCCCAGGACTGCACGTTTTCAGGGTCATTCGATGGATTACCATTGTAAAAACGATCCGGAAAAATTTGATAAAAGATTGCATGCTTAACCCATTCCGGTTCAGACATTTATTTCTCCAAGTTTTTATAAGATTTTTTGAATTAATTTTTGTGGATGATGGTCATAAACTTCGGATGGAATCGAACCCTCCACAATGCCCATTAAGACATCATTTAAGGTTTGATTTACCGGGGCATCCAACCCATTTGCTTCAGCATACCTTGCTACAGCGCCATTTAAAAATATGACTTCGCTCTTTTTTCGTCCACTTTCTAAATCAAGATAAAAAGAGGGCATTTTTCCACCGCGGCCGCTTGACATGGCTCGTTTCATAATGAATCTACTGAGCCAAATGGGCATATATTGAATTAAAAAGGCCATTAATCGCACCGGAGTTCCAGGCAAGTTTACTACAGGGATATCTAATTTATTCATCACATTTAGCGTTTCACGAATTTGTAAAACTTCAATTTTATAAAGGTCCGGATTATTAAAGATTTTCTCTGGTGATAATCTTAATATAGCTGAGCTTGCATTCGCCAATAAATTCGTTAACATTTTTGACCATTTCATACCACCAGCATGATCGATCAACTCTGCATTCAGTCCAGCTTCATTCATCGCTGTAACAATAGTCTGGCTAAGTTTCGATTCTCCGGCAATACCAATTCCTCTTAGCTTTTCAACGACAATTTTACCCAGACTAGGCTTTCCAATCGCTGTCGTAACAGTCCCTGATAAAACCCGATCATTACCCAACACGGCTCTAATTTTTTGTTCATTCTCAACCCCGTTTTGTAAACACAAAACGGGTGGCATTAATTCTTCTAAACCTGACCAACCCTTTATAACTTCGTCCGTGTCATAAGATTTCACTGCCAGAATTGCTAAATCAAAATGAAATTCTCTTAAAGATTCACTTAAGTTATCAAATAAAATGGGATCTGGTAAACGAATTTTTTTCTCAAATACTGATATTTCCAAACCCGCTTTTTTCAAAGGATCAATCATAGATGGACGTTCAAGGAAGACAACTTCATTCCCTTGATTCATCAAGCTTCCCCCAACATACGTACCAATTGCACCGGCGCCAAATACAAGGATTTTTAAGTGTGGTTTTGTGGTCATATCAAATTCACCAAACCCGGAAACCACGTAAAAATACATCACCAGGCATTGGTTTTTTCCCCGAGGGTTGAATAACCCGTATTAATAAATTACCCTCTGATGTGCCAATTACCGGATATCCATTCACAACACCTCGCTCCCCAACGGCAAGTTTATCTGAAAAATCAAGTTCCGCTTCATGAATCTTTAGGCGTTCATTTTGGATATCAAAAAAAGTGCCCGGCCAAGGATTATAAGCTCTGATTTGATTAATTAAAGCAAAAGCGGGGCGAGAAAAATCTAATAAACCATCCCATTTATCAATCATCGAAACATAAGTTGCCCCATTTTCAGGTTGTGGTTGTGGAATAATTTCGCCTCTTAAATAACCTGGCAAGGTGTCAATCAACAACTCTGCACCCAATTGCGATAAGCGATTCCCTAAACTAACCGCTGTTTCATTTTCTCTCAAATTCACTTTTTTCTGACGTAGAATAGGACCAGTATCAATCCCGGCATCCATCTTCATAATCGTGACGCCACTTTCTGTATCACCATGATAAACAGATGCCTGAATCGGTGCAGCACCTCGCCAGCGTGGTAACAATGATGCATGAACATTAATACAACCATATTTTGGCATATCCAAAACATTCTGCTTTAAAATTTGTCCAAAAGCCACCACAACAATTAGGTCAGGATTCCACTGTGTCAATTGTTCCAGAGCAATCTCTTCTTTTAATCGTCTAGGTTGGATTACTGGAATACGATGTTCCAAAGCCAAATCCTTTACAGGTGGACTTAATAGCTTTTTACCACGTCCTGCCGGCCGATCGGGCTGCGTGACTACACCAATAACATCATAATTCTTTATTAATCCGCTTAAAGACGGTAAAGCAAATTCCGGAGAACCCATAAAAACAATTTTTACATTCATATTATGAATTTTAACACACTGCTTGGAATTTTTACTAAGAAAGACTACAATTGTTATATCATAATATCCAAAGGAGAGTTTTATACTATGTCAGAATTTAATCCAAATGAAGTAACAAGTGATGATCGTTTATTAGCCGCATTAGCTTATATCTTTGCGCCATTGGTTCCAATCATTATTTTATTTTTAGAAGATAAAAAAAATCGCCCATTTATCAAAGCACATAACGCCCAAGCTTTGGCAGTTGGTGTAATCATGATTATTGTCGTTCCCATTATTGCCGCTGTCACACTTGGTTGTGGGTCCATCATATGGTTAATTATGTTCTACTGGGCATACAAAGCCTATAAAGGTGAAGAAGTAAATATTCCTGTTGTAACCGATTTTGTAAAAAATCAAGGTTGGGCATAAGATCATTGAACTGCCGGTTTTTAAACCGGCAGTTTTTTTATTTAACCAAAAATAAATTTTGTATCGAGTCTGATTGTAAGAAATTATTACTTTTCGTTATAATTCCTTTGTTATGAAAAAAATATTCCCAACCGATGAGATTGAATCGGAATTATCGAAGTCAGAGATGTTTGTATCAAACAATGAATTAGGAAAATCCAGAGTTTGCGCTCGAAAAGCAGCAGGGCTAGCTTTAAGATATTGGCTTGAAAATAAGATGTTACTTAATGAAACCATTTCGCCTTTTCAAGCCATTGAGTTATTTTATGAAAAAGCAGATGCCCCACCGGACATTCACCAAACAGCTGGTTTATTACTAAGAAAAGTAGATCAAAATTATAATTTTCCCGATTATATTAATTTAATTAACGAAGCAAAAAAAATTATTATTTTCGTCAAATCACAATTTGAGGATTAACATGGAAAAAGGAATTATTGTGTACGGAACCCGCTGGTGTGGAGATACCCGCAGAGCAAAAAAAGTATTTGAAAATATGGATATTGAATATGAATGGATTGATATTGACAAAGATAAGGACGCAGAAATTTTTGTTAAAGAAACCAACAATGGATATCGCAGCGTCCCTACCATTCTATTTCCTGATGGATCGATTTTAGTCGAACCAAAAAATGCTGATCTTGAAGAAAAATTAAAGGCGTACCAGCATTAATTTATGTCAATTTACGGAACAAGAAATATAAAAAACCACCAATAAATAATCCGATTGTTAGCACAATTAATACCATTCCCTTTCTTCTGGTATCCAACGTAATTTCACTCCTGCGAATCAATCTGCTCTCCAATTGCGATCGGAAATGCGGGTCAGGTATAATTGGTCTAAAACTGCTGGATAATTTTTCTTCAATAGATGAAAAATCGGAATTATTAATATAAACATCATTAACCATGTTTTTGTCCCTTAATTGGTTTTTTTTCTAACTCTTTTCTTAATGAAGATAATGTTCGGTGATATAAACTCTTAATTGCTCCTTCTGAACGACGCATAATAATGCCAATATCAGCATTACTTAAACCTTCAACATACTTTAAAATTATTAATTGTTGGCGCTCTTGAGGTAATTTTCGGATTACCTTGAGCAGTTTTTCTACCTCTTGATCATGTTCTACATTTGATTCGGGAAAATCAAATTGAGCCGCTGAAGGAATTCTTTCATCAATCGTTACTTCTTTCTTTCGACTCCTGTCGCGATACCAATTTGCAACCAAATTATGAGCAATCCGATACAACCAAGCTGAAAAAGGTACTCCACGATGTGTATAATTTTGAATATGTTTATATGCACGTTGAAATACTCTGGATGTTAAATCTTCAGCCTCCTTAACATTACCAGTCCGATAGTAAATATAATTGTATATTCGATTAACATAACGTTCGTATAAAATACCGAACGCTTCTGTTTCCCCGTTTATTGCTTTCTTTATTATCGCGTCATCATCGATTTCTTCAGTCACAAGGGGCCCTTCTTACGGGGTTTCTTATATAAACCCCATAATTGTTTTTTCGTTACGTTAACAATTTACCGAATATTTATTGCTTCTTCAACCGCACGTTGAGCGTTTACTACACCATAACCAACCGCGTTATTTGGTATCTCTACTGGACCAATACAGGTTGGATATATCCCCTCAAAAGGAGTTACCGTTTCAAACAAAATTTTTTCGGTTAAGTCGACATTTCCTCTTAATGATGGATTTGCACTCCACATCAATGCAACTACACCAACCACATGTGGTCCAGCCATAGAAGTACCACTCAAGCGAGCATACGTTCCATTGGGCATGGCAGAATATACATCCTCACCTGGTGCAACCAAATCCGGTTTAATTCTGCCGCTCCCATCTACAATTACCGGACCAAGACTGGAGTAATTGGATAAAAATCCATCTTCATTTATGGAGCCAACACTTAACACTTCATCATAAATTGCTATTGGATCGGTCACACTTTCACAACCATAATAACCGGAATTCCCTGCTGAACTAACAACAAATATCCCTGCCGCTCTTAATGCTGTAACCGCATTAAGAAAAACTGTTGCATCACAACCTTCCACTTCGGGACAGCCCCAGGAATTATTTAACACATCTGCCCCTGTTAATGGATGACCATCTATAAAAGGATCCCCATCAGCGGGAAAAGGTGCCAACATAAATTGCATACAATCCAGATAATAAACCGGATTTCCTAAATTTCGCGCCAAATTTACACAACCTATCCATTCTGCTCCAGGTGCTACCCCGATATTATCACCAAGTATCGAACCCAATGTATGTGTTCCATGGCCACCAAAATCTTGAGGAAAGGTTGAATGATTCCAAGGATCGAACCAGGTGTTTGAAAGGCCGGTCCTGCCTACATATTTGTCCTTTAAAGCAGGGTGAGAACCGTCTACACCTGAATCACCTTGTCCGATGATAATTCCTTCACCCGTAACTCCCATTTCAGACCAAACCCTATCTGCACCAATCATTTTTACACTCCATACCACATCAGTTGGCTTTGGTAAATCACCTTCCTTTACCGGGATTTCTTGTGTTAAAGGGCGTAAATATGGATTATCTAATATTCGATCAACCTCAGGTCGAGAATTTAAATACAACCTAACAAATGGTCCTGCTTTTACTTCAATTGCATTCACCAAATAATATGGTGTATATGGAATATTAAATCGGTCTAAAGACTCTCTGAGATCAGCCTGCATATCATTTGCATGGGAAGTAAGCGTTTCATAAGCAGCGAGCCGACGGTCTTCATAGTCAGGAATCTCGGAAAATAAACGAACATCAGCCTGATCCTTTAAAATCACAAACATCGATTCACCATACAACCCGGGCTGCCCAGTTACTAAATATAAGACGAATAAGCCGATCCACAATACTGGAGTGATTACTTTTAAGAATCCCAATTTTTCAATCATGATACGTTTATTAAAATAACCAAATAGAGCAGTAAGGATCAATAATAAAACTACCGTAGTGAATACCATTCGATTAGCCCAATAAATCAATTCACCTGCTCCTGATGATGTAATTAAGGCTAGTTCATCAGGATCAACCCAATTTAAAACAAAAAATAATGAACTGCTTAAAAACGCGATAGGTGGCAGAAGATTGAGAGAAGATTGATCGATCAATTGAATTATTATCCAAGCGCTAAAGGGTAAAACTAGGATCATTAACAATTGTTGACCGGATTGACCTAATACGGTTGCAAAAATAATCAAACCGGTGAATAAAATCACCCCTCGGAAAATTTTCCCCTCCTGGAACTTTTCTCTTGTTTCAACTTCTAATAAAAAAATATATCTGTATAAATTAATGATTAAAACCGCACTGCCGATAGAAATAATCGTGTTGATTAAAACATCCATCACAGATCCCAAGGCGCCCCATAAAACCCAAGGGATAGCAATAAACGGAATAAATACAAAAACCAAACACATGGTTGATGTGTGATTTTTCAAAGAAAGCTGAAAGGGTTGCGGTTTCCCTTTTGTTAATAACCAAAATAAAAACCCGAATAAAATAAGACCCAGTATTTGATTAATCCCTATCAAAACTGAGTCTGTTAAATCTGCGAATCGTCCTAAGGTTAACAAAAAGCCCAAACTACCCAAACTTGCCCAGAAACGAAATATTCGTTTTAAAAGTGCGTCCGGATATAAAAAAACCAACATTACAAGGGGTAAGGTAATCAATGCAGCATACGCTAAATTAATTAACCATCGCAAATCTGGGAAAAGAAAAGCCGCTTCAAAAATAGTTTGTTCCATTAACCAAGTCATTAATTGAGCCACAATGGTGATACTTAATGTCCAAAAAATGGATAAAACAAACATAAAAATTGAACCACAATTTTTTTGATTCGCACTTGGTTTTTTATTTACTTCGGACATATTCCTCCATAGGAAAAGTGAATATTTTTGTTTTTTTGTTATAAAAATTATTTTGAAATATACCTACGTTCGTTTTCAACCTACAGAGCATTCATTACTCAAATATACACCAAATTCAATTATATTTTTTTGAACCAATTCTCATCAATAATTTTAATTGCGTTTTAAATTTCATTCCGCTAAACTTAAACAAAAAAACGGAGTAAGCAATGAACCTCAAAATTCAAAAATGGGTAAATCCAAATGGTGAAGAACTTCATTTTCAATATTGGCTGCCGGAACAAAAAACCAAAGCCTCAATCGTATTAATTCATGGTTTAGGTGAACATTGCAATCGATATGAACACGTGGCCCAATTTTTTAATGATCATGACATTGCTGTATTTGCACTGGACCATCTAGGACACGGAAAATCATCCGGAAAACGAGGCCATATACCATCCTTTAAGACAGTAAATGAATATATCTCAGCATTAATCAAATTAGCTAAAGAAACAGTAAAGGATGTTCCAATCATATTATATGGGCATTCAATGGGTGGAAATATGGTGTTATATTACACATTGAGCAATCAGGAAAACTTGCAGATAAAAGGTGTAATTTCTACCAGTCCAGGTTTAGGTGTAGGTGAACCAATCCCCCCGCTCAAACTGACTCTTGCAAAAGTGATGAATGTTCTTTTACCTAGTATGACTCTGGACAATGGCTTGGATGTTGAGAATTTATCCCATGATTCAGAAGTAATACAGGCTTATAAGGATGATCCGTTAGTCCACCCTATGATTTCGACCCGTTTAGCAATGGAATTAATCAATAAGGGTGATTGGATCCTAAATCATGCAGACCAATTTCCTTTGCCGTTATTTTTGGCATTAGGCGAAAAAGATCATATTGTTGATGCTCAAAAAGTTATAGAATTTGCTGAAAAAGCCCCAAAAGACAAAACGACTTTTCATCTTTTTGAAGGCTTATACCACGAATTACATAATGAACCTCAACAAGAAGCAGTTCTAAATGATATGTTAACCTGGATTGAAAATTTAATTTAATAAAGTTGGTATTCTTCATAATAATGAATGAAAAAATTAATAGTGCTTCTATTACAATCGTGACTTGACCTTAACCCGCCTCAACCTTACAATAATTTTACAGGTTTGTATCTTTTTAGATTCTTGTTTTCTGGTGGTTAAGTGAGCTCAAAATTATACCCAATCCCCAAACACCGTTGTCACTTAATTATAATTAACCATTTTATGCAATATTTACAATGGATATCAAACCAAATCCACCAATCCACATCCAGAAGGAGTTCCAATAATGTCTGATTTTCTCTTTCGCGGCAACCTCTCCGATCTCGATCCAGAAGTTGATGAATTAATTCAAATCGAGGCCGAACGCCAATATCGAAAACTTATTTTAATTCCCAGTGAAAGCACCGCACCAATCGCAGTGCGCGAAGCATTGGGTTCCGTTTTTCAAAACATTTACGCTGAAGGTTATCCGGATGAGCGTACCCGCCAAATGCGTGAAGATGAAATTTTAGACTATGATGAGCAGCTTGCTCATTATCGCCGATACGCTGATCCAAGATATTACAAAGGCGTTGAATATGCTGATGTAATAGAATCCTTGGCACGCCGGCGTTGTGCTGAGGCGTTTGCAGCCAATGGATTAACCCCGGACGATTTATACGTCAATGTACAACCCCTCTCCGGGGCACCAGCAAATAATGCCGTTTATCACCTGATTAACCCAGGTGACACCGTCTTGGGTATGAACTTATTACATGGGGGGCACTTGTCCCATGGATCATCCGTAAATCGCTCTGGAAAACTATATAATGTCATTCACTATAATGTTGATCCTATCACCGAACAAATTAATTATGACCAGGTGAGCGCACTTGCGCTTGAACACAAACCAAAGATTATTATCGCTGGATATTCATCCTATCCTTTTGTCCCAGATTGGAAAAAATTCCGAGCTATAGCGGATTCAGTTGGGGCTTACTTATTAGCTGATATTTCACATATTGCGGGCTTAGTAGCTAGCGGTACTGTTCCAAGCCCTGTGGGATATGCCCAGGTCATTACTTTTACAACACACAAAACATTACTAGGACCACGCGGTGCCTGTATCATTACAGATAACCGACTTTTGGCTCGGAAAATTGACCGAGCTGTTTTCCCTGGAGAACAAGGTGGTCCACACATGCATGCAATTGCCGGCATGGCACTAACCTTTAAATTAGCAAAAACCGAAACCTTTAAACAGCTTCAAGATCAAATTGTTAAAAACTGCCAGGCTTTAACCCAACAATTAAGAAAACGTGGATTAAAGATTCCCTTTGATGGAACGAATACACATTTGGGAAATATAGATTGCAGTACAATCAAAGGCCAAGACGGTGCTTCTTTATCAGGAGATTTAGCAGCTCGCATTTTGGATGTTGCCGGTTTGGTTGTAAATAGAAATACAATTCCAGGTGATAAAACCGCATTAAAGGCTTCGGGGATCCGTTATGGAACACCTTGGATGACCCAAAGAGGTATGGACGAAAATGATATGCAAGAAGTTGCAAATATCATAGCCGATGTTTTGTTTGCAACAAAACCATATTTTATTGGTGGGAAAAAAGGTGATCAACTTCGAGCAAAAGTAGATTTCAAAGTATTGGAAGATGCTAAAATTCGCGTCCGCAAGTTATCTGATAAGGCGAGTAAAGATCTCTCCACTGAAAAACATGGATATCCTCATTTTTATTATGTGGATGATCAATTTAAATCACTAACTAGCAAATCCGCCTTAGAAATTTCCGGAAAAAATGTTCGCCAGTTCGTAAATTTTGCTTTTGCGAGTGATGCAGGCAAACTATTACCAGGTCATAGTCAGGTGAGTTCACTTGTTGTGGATGGAGAAATCCTCTCAGGTATTTTGACATGCACTTCTCCGGATAATTTCCGATTCACACTTGATACAAGTAGAACTGGCTTAGCCGCTGCCTGGCTGCGTGATCTTTCCGATGCGTATGTTTATTTTGATGAAGATCTCCAACGCAGAATTCCGGGGCCAGTTGTTGTTAAAGAAAGTGTCACAATCAATACACTTGAGGAAGTAGATAACCAAGAAGTTGAAACCGAATCAAAACCATATTTCGTCGGAATTAAAAAATTTAATAATACTGGAACGGAAAAAACAGCCTTCACTTGGGAAGAAGAAAGTGATCCTCCAATTAAACGTACCTCACTTTATGACACCCATGTCCAAATGGGCGCCAAGATGATTCCTTTTGCCGGGTGGGAAATGCCAGTTTGGTATACCTCTGTTGCTGAAGAACACCAAGCAACTCGCAGCGCTGCCGGGTTATTTGATGTATCCCACATGGGTGTATACCAGGCTGAAGGACCCGATGCGGTTGTCTTTTTGGATAGCGTCTGCGGGAATGATATCAGTGCATTACAAGTTGGAGAATCATGTTATACCCACCTTCTCACACCCGATGCCGATGTTATTGATGACTTGATCGTTTATCATCGTCGGAAAAACGTATATCTAATCGTAGTAAACGCTTCGAATGATGATAAAGATTGGGCTTGGTTAAACGCTGTTAAAGATGGCAGCGTTAAAGTGGACAACGAGCGCCCATGGGTTACTGCTTTTGGCACCCGTCAATTTAATTTACGGAATTTAAGGGATCCCAAAGAAGGACCTGATATGCGTGTGGATATCGCATTACAAGGTAAAAAATCTCGTGACATTTTATTATCACTCGGCGCAGATGAAGAAACCATAAAACGAGTAAAAGCGTTAAAACGCACAGAATTATGTGAAGCAGTAATTGGTGATTTTGATCTCGTCGTTTCAAGAACCGGTTACACAGGTGAAAAAATGGCATTTGAATTATTTATTCATCCGGATCAAGCACCAGCTTTTTGGAATGCCTTGTTAGAAGTTGGGGAACCCCTCGGATTAAAAGCAAATGGCCTAGGCGCTCGCGATTCACTAAGAACCGAAGCTGGACTTCCTTTATATGGACATGAAATGGGTGGCGAATTAAATCTAGGTGTAGCCGAAGCCGGATTTGGGTCATTTGTTAAAACATATAAACCCTGGTTTATTGGCCGTCAGGCATTCTTAAATCGATTGGAACAACAAAAAAGTACTGTCGTTCGATTCCGTTTTACCGAAAAAGGTGTTCGGATGGCTCATTTGGGTGATCCGGTAATCGATAAAAAAGGGAAAGTGATTGGGGTTGTTACAAGTTGTGCCATTGATTCCGATGGCTACTTAACCGGTCAGGCTTTTCTTGAAGATAAATCATCTGAAGAAGGAAGCACGCTATATATTTACCAGAGTGCTCCTGCCTCAGTTGGAAAAAACCCCAATGAATTAAGCAATGGTGATCGTGTAAAACTGCCTGCCGCAGCAGAAATTGTTTCACGATTTGCAAAGTTATAAAATATTTAAGGGCAGATTTAACGATCTGCCCTTAAATACCCAAAAAGTCAGGTAACGAAAAAACTCCGAGGAGAATAAATCCATCTTCGGAGAAGAATAGGAGAAAAAAATGCAAACCTTATGGGACCAACGTTTTGCGCTCAGGACACAAAATATGTCGGGTTCAACAATTCGTGAGTTATTAAAACTCACCCAAGAACCTGATATTATTTCCTTCGCTGGGGGTTTACCTGCTCCCGAGGTGTTTCCGGTTGATGAATTTACAGAAGCATGTGTCCGTGTTATGAAACAACACGGTGCACAAGCCTTACAATATGGCACAACAGAAGGTTATCAACCTTTACGAGAAATGATCGCACGTCACACCAATCAATACGGCATTAAAGTAACCGCAGATAACATCATGATCACATCCGGCTCACAACAGGCTCTGGATCTAATTGGAAAAATATTTATTAACCCGGGTGATCGAATTCTGGTGGAATCTCCCACCTACTTAGGTGCTTTGCAAGCATGGAATACTTATAATGCACAATATGTAACGGTTCCATCAGATGAAAACGGAATAATTGTTGATAAACTTGAAGCAGCACTTCGCTGTGGACCAAAGTTTATGTATGTTTTGCCAAATTTTCAGAACCCAACCGGTGTCACAATACCATTAGAAAGAAGACAAAAATTGGTTGAGTTGGCAGAAAAGTATGGTGTTCCGATCATTGAAGATGATCCCTACGGTCAATTACGATTTGAAGGTAAACATTTACCCGCAGTTGAAGTTTTAGACGATAAATTACACGCAAATAACGGCTGTTATCATGGTAATGTGATTTATCTCAGCACATTTTCCAAAATATTAGCTCCCGGGATTCGGCTTGCCTGGGTAGTTGCTTCTCCGGATGTGGTTCAAAAACTAGTGATGGCGAAACAAGGTTCTGATCTTCATACCTCAACTTTTAATCAAATGGTCGCTTATGAGGTCGCACGAGATGGTTTCGTAGATAAACATATTGTTAAAATCAATGATGTATATCGAGAACGTCGAGATGTTATGGTTGAAGCACTAAAAAACACCATGCCGAATGGTGTCAAATGGACCCATCCTCAAGGCGGATTATTTTTATGGGTTACGCTACCGGAACAGTTTGATACCAGTGAAGTACTCTTAGAAGCTGTAAAAAAGAAAGTTGCTTTTGTCCCCGGTATCGCATTTCATGCTGATAAAACGGGTAAAAACACAATGAGGCTAAATTTCTCCAATGCACAACCAGAAATGATTCGCATTGGTATTCAGCGTTTGGCAGATACTCTAAAAGAAACTTTATAGTTTTCTTAAAATCCGTTGGGCGAATCAATTATTGAGTTCATTTAGGAGTAAGTAATAGTTTGAACACTAAAAACTGATCGCCATCTACAAAAATCATGCTCAATACTTAAAGAAAAACTGGTGGTTTAAAAAACCACCAGTTTTGTTTTTTCTTGATCGTTATTAAGCTTCAGTATCCCATAATTTAAAATTCTTTAAAATAGAATTTCCTAAAAACTCCTGCAAAATTGAGTTATCCGGAATTATTCTCGTATCGATAGGCAAAAACCATTCCAAAAAAGATAATAATCGTTTTGCTTCCACATGTTCAGGTGTCCCGTAAGGTACTTGTCTTAATAATGGCTCTACGTACGGTTTTAGAGCAGCCAGTTCATATACCAATGCCGAATTAAATACTTCATCCGCATTTTCTTGATAAGGAAATATATGCCGCTTTTCACCCCGTCGAACCGATTCCCAGCGTTGTATGGTATCAAAAGCCGAATAGCCTCTTTCTCTTGCATCTCGAACAATTCTTCTTACCAGACGTGTATCTGTGGTTGAAACCCGATTATGCCGATCTAGATTTAACTGTGTCAAGCAAGAAATGTAAATTCGGAAGGTTTGTTCAGCAGAAATATCCTTTAATAATTTAGGATTCAATCCATGTATCCCTTCTAAGATAATAATTTGATCTTTGCGGAGTTTAACCTTTTCTCCAGGTTTACTGCAACCTGCTTTAAAATCAAACTTTGGCAACTGGATTTCCTCACCATTAATAAGTTGGGTAAGATGCTCTTCGAGCATATTTGTATTTAGTGCTTGTAAGGATTCAAAATCATATTGACCTTTCTCATCCCTGGGTGTTAAATCCCTGTCAACAAAATAATTATCCATTTCTAAAGGAAAAGGTGATAAACCCTGTGCCAGCAACTGCACGGATAAACGTTTTGAAAATGTTGTTTTACCTGATGAACTTGGTCCAGCAATCAAAACAATCCGAGCGCGATATGCGTTTGCTGCCACTTTTCGGGCAATTTCAGCAATTCTTAATTCGTGCAAAGCTTCAGAAACCAAAACGATTTCACGGATTCGCTTGCCAACAATTGCATCGTTTAATCCACCTACATTCTCCACATCCAACCGTTTTAACCAACTACCATATTGTTTAAACGTTGACAAAAGCTGTTGGTTTTGAGGCATTGGTAATAATTTACTAGGAGAATGACGACGCGGATAGCGAAGTACAAAAGCATCATCGCCTAGAGGGGTTAATGCAAATGTTCTTAAATATCCGGTTGAAGGTACCATATAACCATGATGATAATCTCGTTGATCATTTAATTGATATAAAACCAAATATTTTTTATTTCGATACTTCAACAATCGCAGTTTGTCTAATTGATTCGTAGATCGAAAATAATCAACTGCTTCTTGCAAAGGTACTTCTTTTCGTTCGAAAGGTAGATCATGTTCCACTAATAATCGCATGTGTTTTTCTAATGCAGCCAGTTGCTCGACGGTTAAAGGATCGTGTTGAGAGACCTGGCAGTAAAAACCACCTGAAGTAACTGCATGATCAATTGTTAAAATAGCATTTGGATATAAATCTCGGAATGCTGCTTCTAACAAAAACGTCAGCGAACGGCGGTAAATTCTTGCTCCGTCTGCATCCGCTACCGATATTGGTTGAACATCAACATCAGTTTTAATAGAATACGTCAACTCCCTTAAAGAGCCATTGACAATTGCACAAACGATTTGGGGTTCATTAAATTCTGGTAAAGATCGAAAAAAATCAGCTAAGATTGAATTTCGTTTTCCTTCATAAACGCGCCCATCGGGTAAGCGAATCTCTATTGTATCTCGGGGTTCTACAAGCGTGAATTTTGACATTTCCACCACCTCAGTTTGATTTCCCCCCTTTACAGGGAAGGACAAGTATACTTTATGTTGAAACAAAACTCAAATAATTTTTCCTCAAACAGATCAGTCTTCTTTTCATACCAATTCCAGAAATACTGAAACCCCTTTTCGCTTAATTTCAAGCCTCATGCCAATGGGCAGATTCGGATGTGTTGTTATCACTTCCTAGTCTACCCATTGGAACGGCTTTATCGATATTGTAGCGAACGAAAGAATTATTTATTCTTTGTTGTGTAGATTTATTTAAGGATTAAGCATCATAATTAATGCATAATCATCCGCTGTTAATTCATCCGCACTGGCTGTTGATGAAACATAATTCGATAACATTTCAGCTTGAGAAGGGGTACCATCTTCTGGCCAAATCATGTCTAAAACCCTGGTATGATTTGAATCCGCCGGAGCACCTCCAAAACGCCACTGTGCTGCACTTTCCTCAACATCTCGCACGCGCCAAACACCAGCAGTCGGGTAACCTTCTTGACCCAATATGACTACCGCGTAACCCCATTGACTTGGATCAGTGTTACCAAATACGGTTTTAGGTACGCGAATAGTAACAGAACGACCAGCCGGATCAACTATGATCTTCATCTCTGCATCCGTTATCGGTTTAGGCTCTATTCCTTCCTCATCAGGTCTGAGAATTTGAGGCGTCCAACCTTCGGCCCACAACGCGTACTCCCACCCATTTTCAGATTCTAAGGATAGGTTTCTGCCGGGTAAAAGTTTTCGTTCTCCAGTGGCTGCTCCTGGATCAACATCAATATAAATATCAATGGTTTGAATTGCTAAATTATTGGGTGATCCCCATGGGTTGGGTATTGCACCATATGTTTCCACTTTAAAAATAATGTTATTTTCATCATATGCTACCCGGAAAGATTTTAAATCATAAGCTTTTCCAACAAATACTGCATCCGTCGGATAAGTATATGTACCTGGCCCATAATCATCGTTCTCCGGATCAATCACTTCCATTACCACCGTTGAATTGCCAAGATCAGGCATTATCAATTGACCTGGTCCCAATAGTGGAACACGATTTCCATCCGGTTCAACATTAACAATAAATCGGATTTCATCTCCACTTTCCAATTCACCAATCATTTCAAACGGAATTTCTATCTCAAGAATATTGTCCCCAGCGGATGCTTTTGCTGTGTGCTCGCTTTCAATCCAGCCGGATTCTTCACCCGAATAGGCGGTTAATCCATCTTCTTGTGTCCAAGAAAAAGCAAGAGTTGCCGCTAAACCTAACAATTCTGGATTTTGCCCATTAATTGCCAACGTAAATGGATATCCACTTGAGCTGCCTCGTGGTGTTTTTAAGTATATGGAAACCTGACTATCAGGTTGGATATCCTGGATGCCAATTTGAAAGTAAATATTTTTCTCATCGTTTGTAAATAACACACCTTGTGAATTACCAGTCTCTGATCCAAAGTAAATACCAGCATTATCCCATTCCCCTTCTTTATTTAAACCATCAATTTGGGGAGAAGAAAACCCATTCACTGGTACGTCAGCCGGGATCGATTTTGCCTGAATAATTGGAATGTTTATAAATGTTGGAACAGGTTCATCCAATGTTTCGTAGACTTTTCTCAGCAGAGCCCGGTATCCTTCATCAAAATATTCATCCTGGCCGGAATCCTGATCTGCCCCATACCACCAAAACCAATCGGAACCCTCCGCAAGATACATATAATCTTCAGCTTCCTTAATTTTTTCCGGAGCAGCCTCTCTCACCTTACTGATATCATATTTTGCTAACATTGAACGCGTGCGACCTAAATAGTCCCAGGCCATTGTTTCTTCAGGTTCTCCAATCCAGGTATCATAATTGGGGCTGAACCAAGCTCCAGGAAACAGGTCTTCAATTATTTCTTGTTGAGGAAACTTTTCAAGATAATCGGAAGGAGTAATCGTGGCGATCGTTTCACTTTCACTCAACATCTGGTATAAAGCATGGAAAAATTCTTTACCGTCATTTTCATAATTTTCCCAGGCATTCTCCCCATCCAGAATTACACTTACGATATGGGGTCCATCAGCTTCTTCCTTTTTTAATTCCTCACGGATATTTTCCAACCTATTCATAAAGTCTTTGGCAGCTGCCGTACCGGACACGCCTGAGTAAGTGAAACCGATCTTATCGGAAATCACACCATCTCGGAAAAAGACAGCCAATTGATCGCCATCCTTATTCGTTACATAATAGGGACGATATAGTTTATCAGCTTCTAAAACCGTTTCTTGTGCATTTCTGGTAAAAGAATCCATTCCGAGGCTTTTTGCTAAAACCGGTTCACCTGTTGCCATCCATTGATAACCAGCCTTAAGAACAAATGGAACCATTATTTGGGCTACAGAACCTTCACCCGGCCATAAACCGCGTGGTGCGGTTCCATAATGTTGTTCGTACATCTCGGCACTGATGTTGAGATGAGCCAGGGCATCAACCGGATAACTAAATTGGGGTGGAGTTTCTGCACCTGGATTGCCTACAGTTGCCAGATTCGAATCAATTAATAAGGGTAAGATGGGGTGAGCATAAGGTGTGGTGATAACTTCAATTTGTCCACTTTCCTGCAGTTGTTTATGATAAGGAATTACCTCCTGGATAATCCGAAGTGCTTCAGAAAATACAATTGTTTTATCTTCTTCCTGAAAATCACGTTGTTTTTCCACCAAGCTTTTTAGTGGTTCTTCTGCCAGAAAATCCGGATCAAACCAGGCAAGGTTAAACCAGACCTGCAAATCTCGGAAATCCTGTACAGAATACGATTCAATTGCCTTTTGAATTGATTCCGCATCCGACCCGCCGCGCAAATCCAATAATTCCTGATATCTTGGGAACCGAGCGATGATATGATCCCAATTCGCATCAAAAAAGCGTTGTAAAATAAATTCCTTCTGGTCTGAATTTAATTCTTCTGCGTTTATCAATGCGTATTCCCAATATTTATCAATTGCCCCATTATTCGCCATATCATCTAATTGTTTAATTAACACCGGTGTGATGTTAAATGTGGCATGAACATTCGGATACTGCGCAATCACAGTTGCCATATCAAGATAATCTTTGGTTGCGTGGGCACGTACCCAAGGTCTGGTATAAACACCATTCTCATCTTTGTAATAGAGCGGTTGGTGCTGATGCCAGACCAAATTCAAATAAAGAACATCCTCAGCTGGAGATGGTTCCGGCACGGAGGTGTTTTCTATCGTCTCCGTCAAAGGGACATCAGTCGGCACAACCACCGTAGAGGTAGGTTCAGGTTGGTTACCGCACGCGGTCAGAATGAGACTCATGACCAACAAAACTTGAATTATCAAATATTTCTGCTTCATCATTTCCTCCATTAAGGTTTCTGGTATGATTGCAACCCGGTTCCATTGGTCGTAATCCACAAACGACCTGCTTGATCAAAATACATAGCCGTTGGTTCACCTCCGGAATAACCTGAATTCTTCGGTGTATAACTTTTCCATTCTTCTCTATCAAAACGCATTAAATACCCTCCTGGTTCGGTTGGATATCCTATACCCACCCATAGTTCCCCGGAAGGGTTAAACTGGATGGTATTAATCGTATTACTTTTAAATGGGGTGTTCGAATTACGGTAATGATTCCAGTTTTTTCCATCCCAGAAATTTATACCACCACCAAGGGTAGCCGTATAAATTTTTCCTTCTGAGGATTCGATAATTTCCGAAACCCCACCCCATCCAAAGAAATTGCCAGCCCAATTAATGTTTTCCCAAGTAAATTTGTCAAAATCAAAAATCGAAAGCCCTTTTACCGTACCAACCCATAATTTGTTTGAATTGTTTTCATTTTGAATGTAAAGGGATAGGGTGTTATCACTTTCTATCCCGGAATATTGTTGGCTAAAGTTGAACCAATCGTTTCCATCATAAGTAAACACACCTGCACTGGTTGCAAGCCAAACGTGATCCACGTTATCAACAAAAATATCATTAACCAAACAATCAGGACAACCGAGCTGATCTAAAGGAAATATCTCCCAGTTTCCATTTTGATATAATGCAAGGCTATTTTCCAGACCAAACCAAATACCTTCACGTTTTTGGTCAAATGTCGATGAAATCACACGGTTTGATGAAAGAGGACTATTTCTTTGATCCAAAACCTCTGGGGTTTCTCCCCAAAAAGTTTCCGAACCCGGTTTCCACACCCCAATACCATGATTACTGGCAAAAAACAAATTGCCACTATCATCCATAACAATATCATTGATTGTATCGCTCACCAAGGGTGCATTGAAAGTAGTGAAAGATGACCAACCTTGTCTACCCAAAGCTAATTGATATTCATAAGTTACTTTTCCAATAGTTAACACGGAAATAAAAATTCCCAAAAGATACCAGGTAATCCGTGGTGGTTGGGGAAGCATTTCTTCTAAATAATTCCAATAATCATTTCTCGGACGAATCCATTCAATACCTCGATGAATTGTATTACCTGCTAACAAGGCGATAACCGGCGTAATAATTAGCGTATATTGAGGCCATTTCGTAGGCCAAATTAATAAAGTAATTAATCCAATGAAAAACCATAAAACAGACCAGCGTTGTTTTTTATCTTTCCAAGAAAAATATAAACCAATTATGGCAATATAAAACATGAACTCATCACTGGTAAAAAAGAAAAACACCTGAGGGTGCCAGATAACCGATGTCGCTAATGTGATTACAGGTTGATACCAAACATATCCAGAGTTTTGATCATGTACACTCTGACTATAAGCAGCGTGAAATTGACTGGTTTGAAGGATGCCAGCAATTGGATTTAACCACAACGTTGGATTAAACAAAAAAGCAATGATTAATGCAGTCAAAAAATAATAAAAAATAGATTTTATAGTCTTTTTGTGTTGAAAATAAAGCAGATAAAAAAGAACCGGAACAATTATTAGATAAGGATATTTTCCAGCTCCTGTCAACCCTAAAAAGAAAGCTGAAAAAATGGAATATTTTGGCTTTTCGGTATTCTGTACCAAAAAGTAAACAGCCAAAATCATAAAAAACATGGGTAATGCTTCAAGGTAAGCCTGACTGGTATATTTTAATGTCATGGAGTGAAAGGCAAATAATAGTCCTGACCATACATTCATTTCAGCCAATAACCAAACACTTAATACACCAAATATTGCTGAAATTGACCTTGATAAAAAGAGGTAAATATTTGGATTTTGTAAATCAGGAAATAGTAAATAAGGAATAGCATATAACAACTTGGTTAATGCAGGATGTTCACGATTTTCCGAGTAGGTGATTACACTTTTTAGATCCCCCTTACGTAAAAAATCAGCATAATCGGATGCAGCACTTAAATAAACGGGTTCATCAAAATCCAATGGCAACTGCCAAACTGACCAGGCATGTAATAATACACTAATCAGAACGATTAATAAAATGGAGGTATTTTTATTCCACCAAGTAGGTTTTTTGGGTAAGTTTAAAATACCAGTATCCATTTTATTGCTGTACCAATTCCAATATTAAAAATTCACCAGCTTCTAATTGTTCAACTGGAGAAAAATATTCTCCTGAAGAAATCTGAATTTCTTGAGAAGGTAAATTGTTTGAAGAAAGAATAGAATTTATCAAGTAAGTTCCCGGATTTAAACTATTGGATTTGTCTTTTAACAAGATTTCTTTCGTTTCCTTTGTTGGATTAACAATTAACAATACCATTTCTTCTTGGCTTTGTCGTAAAAAGGAAACAACACCTACTTCTTTTGATTCGATGGGAAAATAATTACCTACACGAAAAGCCGTATGATGGTTTCGCATATTAATTAGTTCACGATAAAGACTTAATAAAGATTCAGGATCACGAAGCTGATTATCTACATTCAAATCTTCATAATTTTGATTTAAACTTTCCCATGGATAACCCGTTGTAAAACCTGCATTTTCTTCACCGTTCCATTGCATTGGACGGCGAATATTTTCATCAGGTTTTGAACCCATCATGCCGATTTCTTCTCCATAATAGATAAATGGTACACCAGGAGAAGTTAATAATAATACAGCTGCCATTTTTGCTTTTGTTACATCTTGCTGAAAAACATGCATAACGCGGTTCATGTCATGATTGGTTAAGAAATTAGCTTTTTGCAAATTTGGGTATAAATTGGTGTTAAAATCCAATGCGTTTTGAATTTTTCTCCCGTCATACCCATTGATTCCTTCCATCAAGGATTCAGCCAGTTCAAAATCAAAAACCAAATCAAATTCATTATTTTTCACATATTTAACTGCAGAAAAATTTGAATCCCAAATTTCTCCGATTGTTATAGCTTGAGAATCAATACCTTTATAAAAGGTATAAAAATTTTGAAACCAAGTATGAGTTGCTTCTGAATTTTCCTGAATATCGCCATCTTCAATTAAATGTCTTGCTCCATCAACACGGAATCCATCAACGCCAATATCGTCCAACCAAAAAGAAGCGATCCGGTTTATCTCGCCTGTCACCTCTTGATTTTCATAATTTAAATCCGGCATTCCACTCCAAAATACGCCATAAAAATAGGTTTGGTCATAATTTGCATGCCATACAGGCTGTCCCCAGGGTCCAAGATATTCTGGTTTTTGTTCGGACCAGAGATACCAATTTCGATATAGAGAATCTTCTCCTTTACGAGCCTCGATAAACCAAGGATGTTCTGTCGAAGTATGGTTAATGACAAAATCAATCACAATTCGAATTCCTCTTGAATGGGCTTCTTCCAAAAGGCGATTAAAATCATCCATGGTGCCATAATCCGGATTGATTTCGTAATAATTAGTTACATCATACCCATGATATGAAGGGGAAGGAAATATTGGCATTAACCAGATACCAGTTATGCCAAGATCTGTTTTTGTATTTGGATCACCGTCATTAAGATAATCTAATTTTTCAATCAGCCCGTTAATGTCTCCAATACCATCACCATTTGAATCATAAAAACTGCGCAAAAAAACCTCATAAAAAACAGTATCATTCCACCATGGATAACCTTCGCTGCCTCTCGGCATCGGATCATATGGTGTAGGTGTAGGGACTATTGTAGCGATTATGGATGGAGTTGGTTCAGATTGTGCTGGTTGGCTCGATGGAACACAAGCAGAAAAAATTAAGAAACCACATACACAAAAAACAATTAATTTAAAAGGTTTTAGCATCCCATCTCCAAACCTAGCAGGAAAACAAAATCGAGCCCGGCATCCATCTTGAAAACCGGGCAATCAATTTTTCTCACTTTGAAACAAACTGGTAAATCCATAAACTTAATTTATTATCCTTTTACGCCTCCAAGGGTTAACCCACCCTCAAAGTAACGGTTCATGGATAGATATACTAAAATTGTGGGGATAATCACAATTACAGCACCGGCGGCAAAATAACCCCAGGGAACACTCATTGAGTTTGCTAATGCATATAATGCAGGAACGGCCAGCTTCATAGAATCCGGTGCAGGAACCAAAACGGAGGCAAACACAAAATCACCCCAGCCAGCCATAAAACCTAAAATCGCAGTAACTGCCAATGCCGGACGAGCTAGAGGTAATGCGATCAATATAAAAGCTTGAAGAGGTCCACAACCATCCAGCATCGCTGATTCTTCAAGATCAATCGGTATCGTATCAAAATACCCCTTAAGATTCCAGGTGGAGAAAACCAGCGTTCCCGTTGTATAAGCTAAGATTAAGCCTACATGGGTACCGTACAATCCCAAAGCCGTCAGCACCTGGGCAATTGCTACCAAAGAAAGCAAACCGGGAAAGGTTGAAATGGCAAGTAAGAGGACCAGAAAGAACTGCCGACCTTTAAATCGAAATCGCGATAATGCAAAAGCGGCCGAAGTAGCCACCAATAAGCTCGCAATCGTGGTTATCGAAGCCACTTTTAGGCTGTTTGTTAACCAGGTTAAAAATGGTCTTTCAAATAACATGACGCGGTAATTTTCAAAAGTCCACTCAGTAGGGATAAACATGCCCAAAATATTCAATGTATACAATCGTTCACCTAACCGCCCAGAGGCTAATATGGCAAACCAAACCGGATAAAAAGCGTAGATGGCAGCGATTACTAAGATTGTATATTGTAAAATGCGAATAATCGGTTTCGTTTTCCTTTTCATTCGTACGCTCCTTTCGTAATCCGGGTCACTCGTAGACTATATAAAGTAGCTATAAATAACATGATAAATACAAGCACGGCGAACGCAGTTGCTCTTCCAAAATTTTGCGATTGAAAGATCTGCTTAAACGCATACACCATCACAAATTCCGTAGCACCAGGTTTACCTGCACCTTGAATGGGACCGCCTGCAGTGATAGCAAACGCCGTACCAAACATTTGGAAAGCAGTTATCGATGTAAGCACTGCAGCTGGTAAAACAGCCGGACGAATTAATGGAAGGGTGATTTTGGATAATTGAGTCCACCAATTCGCGCCATCCACTTCTGCCGCCTCATATAATTCTCCCGGAATGGATTGTAACGCACCTAAAATGGAAACCATAAAGAATGGATATGAAAACCAGATATCTGCCAATACCACTACCCCGAATGCCAATATCGGATTATTTAACCAAATTGGTCCGTTAATTCCAATTAAATCTAATAACTGGTTAATTGTTCCTTGCTGGCGGAATAGAAATTGCCAAACCAAAGCCATCAGGATTGCAACGGATGAGGCACCCCATGGAATAAACAACACGACTCTAAAAAATGTTTTTCCACGAATGTCCGAATTTAATATAAGTGCCAATGCCAAACCAATTACAAAGGTTAATGGAACCCGCAGAGCAACAAATAAAATCGTCCTGAAAACGACAACGATAAAATCGCCGGTTTGCATTAATTTAGAAATAGCTTCGGGAACATTTAACAGGAAAAATAAAGCTATTGTCACAAGAAAACCAATTACCCATACCATACCTTTTGAAATCTGGGAATTAATTTTCCTGTCTTGTCTTTTACCAAGGTAATTTGCTCCGAATAATGGCAAAAATGTTATAAGCAAAAGCAGCACAGCAATTAATGCTTCTGGTTGAAAAAGTTTTCCCATTAGCGTATCGTAATTGCTAAATAGGGGTTCAGCTAAAGTATAGGGTTGTCCTATTCCTCTAGGCGCATTTTGTTCAAACGCTTTCCAACATAACGGATCTAACAAATTCGTGAGGAAAATATCACAGTCCGGGTTGGGATGGAACTTATTACGATTGGTAAATGAAACATAGGAGTTTAGTAAAATTGGATAGATATTAAAAATGAGGATCGCAATAATCGTAGGCAGCAAAAATAATGTAATTGTGATCCATTTGCGCTTTCCTAACCAGCCGCTCATCATACACTCCTTTCACCGACTTCCTGACCAAAAATGGGGAGGGGCATTAAAATGCCACCTCCCCAAAAAAGATGATCTTATTGCATATCGGCAATGGCTGTTTCGAGCGCTGCTTCTGCATCTTCCATAGCCTGGGCAGGTTCAGCTGCGCCAGTCCAGATAGCCGCAGATGCATCACCAACAGGACCCCACTGGGCTGAAGAGAATGGGGAAGGTGACATCGGTACACCTAAGTTAAGGGAAGCACCAAAACCAACCACAGCGGTTAATTGAGAAACTTCCGAATCATTCAAAGCCGCGGTTGCTGCCGGGATGGTTTTATTAACCAAAGCGATTTTTTTCTGAACTTCGGCACTTGTAAAGTATTTCATTACATCCACAGCAACTTCAGCTGTACCACGATCAACCGCATTAGCAGAAAGCATGAGGGTTTTGATACCAACAAATGGGCGACCCATTTGTAAAATACCGTAGTTCAAACCACTTTCTTCAACACCAGCGACTGCCCATGGGCCAGTCCACCACATACCAACTTCACCTTCAGCTAAGGCAGCATTACAAATATCATAACTATTTTCAGCTAAAGAAACAGTGGAGAATTTCTTTAACCACTCTGCACCCGCTATCATTTCAGGGGTGTTTAAATAACCATTACCTTCTTCATCAACATAAGAAGGAACACCAAAACCAAAATAAATTGGGGCTACATGGTAAGCGTCTGAAGCGCCAAAACCTTGGTTACAAACCAAAACTTTGCCAGTATCTTGTTGGAATTTTTCTGCTTTGGCGTAAAGGTCTTCAAAATCCAACGGATCTGCTGGTAAATATTCTTCAGTAACTAAATCTTTGTTGTAGAGTAAAGCAATACCTTCTTGAGATTCAGGGAGTGCCCAAATGAAATCAGAATAAACCACACCGGCAACTGCAGCAGGTTCAAAATTAGTGTCGAGGTAATTCATATCGATACCGTAGTCATCAAGAGCAACAATATTGCCATTGAAAGCCTGTTCACCAATTTTATCATTTGCCCAACCGATAATATCGGGACCTTCGCCTGCAGGAATAGCTACGTTCAAAGCACTGGCAACATCTTCAGGTTTGGAAAGGTCAATTTTTACTTCTGGGTGCATTGCTTCATAATCTCGGAATGCTTGTTCAATAGCTTCCAGATATTTCCCATCCCATTGATGCCAGATTGAAATCGTTGTAACATCCATTGCCGGCTCAGCGGTTGGTTCTTCCATCGCTGGTGCTTCAGTCGGTTCTTCTACTACAGGTTCTGCAGTCGGTTCTTCCATTGCCGGTTCTTCAGTTGGAGCCGGTGTTGCGGCAGATTGACAAGCCACTAAAACAAAAGCTGCGATCAGAATTAAACTGATCAAGGGTAAAAACTTCTTAGACATCTGTTCCTCCAGATTTTTTTAAATTTTTTACAGACAGTTGGAATTTTCGTTAAGAGTAACTATTTTTGTTATTCACCTCCTTGTTTTTCTATTCAGAAAATTGATGCAGCGAATGCGATAATGCTTGTACTACAGCGCCCATCGCTGATGCTCTTCTACCTAATAAAGCAGCAGAAACTCTTACTGCTTTAGAAGCAACTCGTAAACTTCTCCGTGATACAGCAGTACGGATTGGCTCTAATAACAAGTCCCCACTTTGTGCAACGCCGCCACCGATGATCACGATACTCGGATTGATTAAATTTACCAAACTTGCGATTGCTGTGCCTAAATGTGTACCAGCTTCAGAAATAATCTGCTGGCATAACAAATCTCCTTTACGAGCAGCGGATATAACATCATTGATCGTAATTTGGTAAAAATCACCAAATCCCACCAACTGAGTTCTTTTTCCGCGCTGTACTTCTTCCGAAGCCCGTAAAGCAATGGCATTACCACCGGCCACAGCTTCAAGACATCCGCGGTTTCCACAAGTACAGATCGATCCATTTTCACGGATTGTAATATGCCCAATTTCTCCTGCTGACCCTGTTACACCATGATACAGCTCATTATCAAAAATCAATCCGGCTCCGATACCTGTGCCTACTTTGATGTAAACCAGATTCGCTTCATTCCGCCCTGCACCATATGCCCACTCACCGAGTGCCCCTAATTCAGCATCATTGTTTAATAACACATGACAATCCCATTTTTTATTCAACACGGATCGTATCGGAAAATTATCCCAGCCTGGCATAATGGGCGGAGCACTAACAAGTCCTTCGGAAATCACAACGGGACCAGGGACACCGATACCGATTGCATGAATATCCACCAATTGTAAACCCGCCTCGGCAATTACCTGCTGTACCACCCGATCTAAAGCAGACAAACACACTTCAGGGCCATCCTTTATATCAATTTGAATTTCTTTTTCTCGAATGACACGTGCTGAATAATCTGCAACCAGGGCTAAAATATGAGTAGCCCCCATCTCTACCCCAACAACATATCCTTGCGAAGGAACAATTTCTAGGACAGCGGGTTTTCTGCCGCCAGATGTTTGTTTTTCCGCTTCACGCACAATGCCCATGTCACTCAAATCATTCACTATTGAAGTTACAGCAGCCCTGGTTAATCCCAATTCACGGGATAGTCCAGCTCTTGAAATTCCGCCTGAAGTAAATCGAATCAAGTCCACTACAACATGTTTGTTAAGTGTTTTAACATTCATTCGAGGATAAGCAGAATAATTCGTTTTCAAAAGGCAGTTTTCCTGGGTTTATTAATCAATATTGTAACACCGCAATATTAAATGTCAAGTTATTTAACACAAAATCTCGTGCCCTTTTATAAGGTTTTTCGATATCGATAGAAAATACTCATGTTACGATTGATAAAATTCTTTGAAAATTTTCAATCGAATCCAAGATACTTATCCTCGTAAATCCGTTTTTACGATTTTTTGTTTTGGAATGTATTTATTTTTTAGATTTTTTTATCACTCAAAAACAAAGACCACCTCAGGATATCCTAGTTGAGTAAACAACCGGGATAAATAATTTTCCGCATTCACCATAGCCTGGTCCAAAATACCATCCTCCACGGCGGCATTGTAAATTTCCATTTCAGCGGCTTGACGCGCTTTGGTTTCTAGTTCAAAATCACCTTTGGTTAATAAACCTGTATCTCGATCAAAAACATAAGACTTCTCATTATCTAATGTCGCTACAAATACTTCAGCAGGAGGCATTGAAACATAAAGCGCCCCATCTTTGATCCATAAATCTTCACTTTCTATCTTTGATAAATCAATTCCAGCAATTACATATCCATGGGCTACAAAGATTAATTTGTCACCAAATAAAAAATTAAAAGCCACCTGACCATTTTCGGCTCGAATTACTTTTTCAACCGAATAGGAAATTGTTTCTAACCGAGCCAAACTGCGCACTTCGTGAATAATCGTTACCGGATCCGGCAGAATGGTTGGGGTGGGATGTAAAACTGCGGCTACCTGAGTACTTAGGGATTGACTGGCATTTGTTAATGGAGAAACAACCTTTAACGTTGTATCTCGAATAACCCATACTGTAAAAATTGAAAAAATCAATAATGCAACAATAATAACCAAAATGATCTTCCAAATTGGATGAAATTCTTTTTTGTTTTCCAAACCTTCCTCCTTGGCATAAACCTTGCTTACTTTACTATTTAACCACATTAGACATTAAACGGAAACTAAGATTATAATCATTATAATGGTTTTTTTATAGAACGAATTTTTCACCTTGATTACCCTATGAAATCACACACTTTATTATTAAAATTTCTAATTATTGTAACTTTTATTTCGCTCATGCTTTCTGGCTGCAGCCAAAAAAGTGCGAGAGATTTTCTTGTTTTACCTACACAAACACCCACCATAACACCTACTGCAACACCTACCATTACACCGATTCCTATAGAGGATCTAGTTTTTGGAACGGAAACAAACCCTTATATAGTCACTTACATCAATAATACAGATGAAAATCTAAACTCTCCGGATATGGATATTTTTATCCAAAATCTTTCAGAACAAACCGGTTTTTTTTTCCAGTACCAACATTTTAATTCAGCAAGAGATGCATTTGAAGCTTTACGAAAAGGAGAAGTGCATTTTGTTTGGCTTCATCCTTTAACCTATCTAGCAGCAAAAGAGCGAGATTTAATCAACCCATTATTTGTAACCAATCATTTTGGACTCTATCAATACGGATTTCAGTTTATAAGTAATGTTGAATCAAATTTTTTTTCATATTTTGATGAAAACACAAATCTAAATACAGCTGAAGCAGGCATTGCCCTTCGCCAGTTTGAAGGAAAACGCCCCTGTTTTGTTAATGATTCATCCTTATCTAGTGCAATTGCTCCACAGGGATTAATGAGTCAAAATGGTATTCAAAATTTGGATCCTGTAATGATCCAAACTCACACTGGAATCGTAAGAGCGCTTTACATCAAAGGTATTTGTGATTTTGGCGTAACTTTTGCCTATACCGGTGATCCGCGCACTTCATCACAAGTAATTAATGATCTTCCAGATGCATTGCAAAAAGTTCAAATCATCTGGCGATCAGAGCCTATCATTCCCAGTTTGGCTTTTGCTGTCCAAAAAGATGTGCCGCTTCAAGTGGTAGAAAAAACCACAACCTATTTATCCGTCATGTCTCAAAGCAGTGAAGGAAAAGAATTATTAACCAAAAGTCTGCGATATGATGTTCAAAATTTAAGACAAATTGATGATCGATTTTTTTCGCAAGTTAAAGAACTGATCTATGCTGCCAACGTAATCCCCTATCAGTTTTTAGGATATTAAAATACTTATGAAAAAATTTCTCAAAATCTTATCCAAATTCTTTTTATGGATATTCATCCTTAGTATATTTGTACCCGGTTTATCCTGGTTTTTGTTTAAGTTGATCTTCGGCTCAAAAATTCAAAAAATTGAAAATCTTCCTTCAACAAATGTTGCGGTAGTATTTGGCGCTGGTTTGCGTTATGACGGCACACCGACCGCTATTTTACGGGATCGAGTTCAAACTGCAGCAGATCTTTATCATCAAGGGAAAGTAAAAAAACTTTTATTCAGTGGTGACAATCGGTTTATCGAATACAATGAACCGGGATCAATGAGGGCTTACGCACTAACCTTAAATGTACCTCCAGAAGACATTATTTTAGATTACGCCGGCCGCAGAACCTATGATACATGTTACCGCGCCAAATATATTTTTGATGTAAACCAAGCAATTTTGGTCACTCAAAATTTTCATTTGCCCCGCGCCTTATTTTTATGTAATCAAATCGGCATTGACGCGACTGGCGTTAATGCCGATTTACGGACTTATTCTCGCAGATCTTTAATAATATGGAATTTTAGGGAAGCTTTGGCAACCATGGGTGCCATGGTTGATGTATGGATTCGCCACCCAATTCCGGTTTTGGGCGATCCACAACCAATCCAGTTAGGAATAATAGAATGAATCGAGAAGAAGCATTAGAAATTGTTAAAACGTATGTAAAAAATGAAAATCTTATCCATCATATGTTTTGTGTGGAAGCCGCCATGCGATTCTATGCAAAAAAGTTAAACCAAGACGAAGAAGATTGGGGTTTGGTTGGCTTGCTACATGACTTTGACTGGGAAATTCATCCCACAATGGAAGAACACCCCATAGTAGGGGCAGAAATTTTAAGATCAAAAAATGTACCAGAGCATTGGATACGCGCAATCTTAAGTCATAGTGATTACACCGGTGTAAAAAGAGAAAGCCTGATGGAAAAAGCCCTATATGCATGTGATGAGATCACTGGTTTAGTAACCGCTGTCGCACTAGTACGTCCTTCTAAATCTATCTATGACCTCACACCCAAATCGGTGAAAAAGAAATGGAATAATAAAAATTTTGCGGCAGGTGCCAACCGCGAGGAGATTCTGCAAGCAGTTGAGGAGTTTAACATTGATTTATGGGAACATACACAAAATATCATATTGGCTATGCGCAGTATCGCTCCGTTAATTAATCTCGAAGGTAATCTATCAGCTCCAGAGAATGAATAAAGGACGGATAATGGACGTTTCAGGTAAAGGGTTTTTTATTTGGAAAATCAAAGATTGTGAAGGTGGAAATCCACAGGCCATAACAAACGCAGCGCAGCAAGCTGGGTTAACCCATGTCTTGCTAAAAATTGCAGACGGTGCTTATGCCTATAATATAAACAGAGAAACCGGGTTTGATTTTACCGCACCTGTCGTACAGTCTCTTAAAGCCGCTGGAATTCAGGTATGGGGTTGGCATTATGTCTATGGTGATCACCCTACTCAGGAAGCAGATATCGCTGTTGAACGTCTTCGTGATCTTGGAATTGACAAATATGTGATAGACGCGGAACATGAATATAAAGAACCCGGGAAAGACTATGCTGCAGATGTTTTTATCCGGCGAATCCGATCCAAAATTTCAAACATTCAAATAGCCCTTAGTTCCTATCGTTTTCCATCTTTCCATCCACAGTTGCCTTGGAAAACCTTTCTGGAGCGGTGTGATTATAATATGCCCCAAGTTTATTGGGAACAAGCACATAATCCCATCCCAAATTTGGAAAGGACGGTACGAGAATTTGGTTCCATTAATCCATTCAGGCCAATTATCCCCACTGGCCCTACTTACCGTGCCGGTGCATGGGTACCTACGATTGAGGATTTGAATCAATTCATGCAGTCCGCAAAATCATTAAATTTGTCAGCAGTCAATTTTTTTAGTTGGGATGAATGCCGCCCAACATACCAGCACCTTTGGCAGACCATCTCGGACTTTGCTTGGAATGGTGAAGGACCACAAAAGGATATATCTCAACAATTAATTGATGCTTTAAACTCAAAAGATATTAAGAAAATTAGCGCATTATACAACCCACAGGCAGTACATATCACATCCGCAAGAACAATTCAGGGAAAATCCGCTATAGAGGCTTGGTATACCACCTTATTAAACCAACTCTTACCTAATGGCAAATTCAAACTAACAGGTTTTACTGGCAGTGGAAATGCACGTCAACTCCACTGGACATGTAAAACCGATATTACTGAAATAACGGATGGAAGCGATACAATCGGTTTATTAAATAATAAAATTGCTTATCACTATACCCAATTTACAATCGTCCCAATAAGAAGGTAGTATTTCTCCAACTTTATATTAAAAGAACAATTTAATTAAATTAAAAAGAGGCGATTAAACATTCGCCTCTTTTCGTAATTACAAAAATATTAATTAATCTGCAGCGACAGGGGTATCTTCTTCTTCCGCTGGGGCAACATAACCTGCTTTTAAGTGGTTAAATTTACCAGGAGTATAGCCAGTTCCCGCTGGAATTAATTTACCGATAATCACATTCTCTTTCAGACCAAACAACGGATCTTCTTCACCGGCAATTGCTGCTCCTGCTAACACTTTTATCGTGTGTTGGAAGGATGAGGCTGAAAGGAAAGAATCTGTACTTAAGGAAGCTTTGGTTACACCCAACAAAACCTCTGCATAACGAGCTGGCTGTTTACCTTCGGCCAATGCTTCTTCATTTGCCCGCTGTATTTCAAGTCGGTCAACCAAGTCCATTGGCAAGAAGCGGGTATCACCTGAACGCAGAACCTGAACACGTCCTAACATTTTGCGAACAATCACTTCAAAATGTTTGTCATTAATGTTCTGTCCTTGTGCTCGATATACCTTTTGAATTTCGGTCATCAGATACATCATACATGCGTCACGGCCATTAATCCGTAAAATCATATGCGGGTTTAATGATCCTTCTGTCAGCGGTTGGCCTGCTTCCACATGGTCGCCATCTTTAATGGTCAACCGTGCAGTACTCGGAATTTCATATTCTTCCGATTCACGATTTTCATAACTAACAATGACTTGGCGGCCTTCAATTCGTACACGGCCTGCATGCTGTGCTGAGATCAATGCTTCACCTTGGGCAGCAAGCGTATCACCCAATGAAACTTCTGCTTCTTCTTCAACATTGATTTCCCAACCTTCAGGAATATCATATTGATCGCTTAACATTTCACTGTGTTGAACTCGAACAACCCGTTGTTCACTATACCGGTCAGATTGAATAATGCTAACCTTACCTGAGATGGTAGTAATCACAGCCTCACCTTTTGGTGCACGACGGGCTTCAAACAACTCTTCTACACGAGGGAGACCAGTTGTAATATCACCACCTGCTGCAACACCACCGGTATGGAATGTACGGAGAGTTAATTGGGTACCTGGCTCACCAATAGACTGGGCAGCAACAATACCGACTGCAGAACCTTGATCAACGTATTTACCTCGACCCAGATCCATACCATAACACTTGGCACAGATACCATGTTCCAGTTCACAGGTCATTGGAGAACGAACCATGACTTCATCGATATTAGCATTCATTAATTCGCGAATTTTGTTATGATCCAAAAGCGTGTTTCTTTCGGCCAGCACTTCACCTGTCATCGGGTCGACTACGCGGCGATTGACTACACGACCATATAAACGAACACTCATGGGTTGGCCAGCCACATCATCCGATGAGCGGATCCAGATTCCCAAATCCGTTTCACAATCAAACTCGTTAATGATTACATCTTGTGCTACATCAACTAGACGTCGGGTCAAATAACCCGCATCCGCGGTACGTAAAGCAGTATCTGCCAGACCTTTTCGAGCACCATGGGTCGAGATAAAGTATTCCAGTGCAGTTAATCCTTCACGGAAATTCGATTGGATAGGCAGACGAATAATACGACCTGCCGGGTCAGCCATCAAACCTCGCATACCAGCTAACTGGGAAATTGGACCGAAACCACCTTTGGTAGCACCAGAGTTCGCCATCGTAGATAAGTTTCCATTAGGATCCATATGAGCACGGACTGCATTTGAAACATCTTTGGTTGTTTTTTGCCAGATTTCAATTTCACGTTCATCACGTTCTTGTTCTGTCAATAAACCTCTACGATAAGATCGTTGAACACCTTCAACACCACTTTGAGCCTGCGCTAAAATTTCAGCTTTTTGCGGCGGCATGGAAATATCTGCTACTGCTAAAGTTGATCCTGAGCGCATTGCGTATTCAAAACCAATATCTTTAACACGGTCTGCTAAACCTGTCGTAATATCCTCTCCACAAATTTCATATGCATGTGCGATTAGATCTTTTACCCCACCTTTATCTAATACCATATTCATGAATTGAATATCAGCAGGCAGAATTCGATTAAAGATAATTCGGCCCATGGTTGTGTCAATTAATCGTTTTTCTGAAGCAGGTAAACGATTACCATCTTCGTCATACCAGGTTTCCGCATAATATTTTACATTAGCATGGACATCAACCTGACCAAGATTATAAGCCAATTCAGCTTCATCCATCTCACCAAACGACCGTCCATCGCCTTTATGCGGCAGATCATTTTTCATCGTCAAGTAGTAAACACCCAAGACCATATCTTTGGATGGACTGATGATCGGTTCACCATCAGCAGGTTTCAACAAGTTACGAGAAGAAAGCATTAAATTACGCGCTTCCCACACAGCTTTGTCTGATAAGGGTACGTGCACTGCCATTTGGTCACCATCGAAGTCAGCGTTAAAAGCTGTTGTCACCAATGGGTGTAATTGAATGGCGCTGCCTTCAATCAACTGTGGTTCAAAAGCTTGAATACCTAAACGGTGTAAAGTTGGGGCACGATTCAGTAACACTGGTCTTTCTTTGATAACTTCTTCCAAAACCTCCCATACTTCCGGGCGGTTTCGTTCAATGAAACGGCGAGCACCTTTTACATTTGCTGCATATCCATGGGAAACTAAGCGAGAGATAACAAATGGACGGTAAAGTTCCAAAGCCATTGTTTTTGGCAGACCACATTGGTATAACTTTAACTGAGGTCCAACCACAATAACGGAACGGCCTGAATAATCCACACGTTTACCCAACAAATTACGTCGGAAACGTCCTTTTTTACCCTTTAACATATCGCTCAAGGATTTAAGTTCGCGGCGGCCACGTCTTGATAATGCTTTACCACGCTGAGAATTATCGATTAAAGAATCAACTGCTTCTTGGAGCATGCGTTTTTCATTTCGAACGATAACATCCGGAGCACCTAATTCTAACAATCGTTTTAATCGATTATTTCGATTAATAACACGTCGATAAAGGTCATTCAAATCTGAGGTGGCAAAACGACCGCCATCAAGTTGAACCATCGGACGCAAATCAGGAGGAATTACTGGCAAAACAGTCATTACCATCCACTCAGGACGGTTTTTAGAACGACGGAAGGCTTCTACAACCTTTAAACGTGTGGTCGCTTTCTTTCGTTTTTGTTTACTCTTAGAAGTCTTTAATTCCGTCCATAATTCTTCCGAAAGTTTATCAAGATCAAGTCGTTTGAGGATATCAAAGTAGGCTTCGGCACCCATATCAGCTCGAAATACCTGACCCCAGCGCTGTTTTAATTCGCGATAGCGGCTCTCTGATAAAAACGTGAAGGGTTTCAGATCTTGGAGTTCATCACGCATGCGGGAATTTTGGTTTTGAGAAATATTTGATTGATCTTCCAGTTGATTACGGAGGCTTTCCATTTCCAAATCAGCCTGAGCTCGAACTTGTTCAATTTCCATTTTAATTTGTTCAAGTTCACGGATAATCTGATCCCGAGTTTCGTTTTCAAGTTGATCCAAATGTTCTTTAACCGCTTTTTGGACAACACTAATATGGTTATTGCTGATCGTATCACCGGTTTTCACAACCAACAAATTATTTGCTTTTTCGAAGTAAATATCATTCCGGGTGACATTGCCAATTTTATCTTGTAATTCTTTTTCGAGCGTTTGTCCATCACGCATTATAGGAGCAAGTTGATTTGCAATTTGCTCTTCACGACGTTCTTCAATTTCTTTGATTTGTTTTTTAAGTTCTTCAACTTTTCGATCACGAGCGGTTTTTACATCCAAAATCCTGGCATTAACTTGCGTTGCCTGTTCTCGTTCCGAAAAATTAATCTCTTCTTCAAGACGTTTGAGAGCTTTCTGACGAGCATCTTCATCTACATAGGTTACGATATATTGTGCAAAATAAAGCACACGGTCTAAATTCCGGCGCGAAATATCCAGCAGGAGCCCCAAATAAGAAGGAATTCTGCGGGTGTACCAGATATGTGCAACAGGTGCAGCTAAATCAATATGCCCCATCCGTTCTCGACGAACCGCTGAACGGGTTACTTCAACACCACATTTATCACAAACGATCCCTTTATAACGAGGGTTTTTATATTTTCCACAATAACACTGATAATCACGGGTCGGTCCAAAAATAGCTTCACAAAACAAGCCATCTTTTTCCGGTCGTAATCGCCGATAATTGATTGTTTCTGGCTTCAACACCTCACCATACGACCAACTACGGATCGTATCCGGAGAAGCCAAGCTTATCCGTAATGCAACAAGACTCTTGGTTTCCACTAAATAAGCCTCCTCAAAATCTACCCTGAAAAAATAACAACAAAGATAAGCGCAGAAAAGAATTTCAAACGCTTATCCTATATCAATTAAAAAAAATATCAACACACATGCAATCAAAAATTATATCACAGAAACGCAGCTTGTGAAGTCTTTTAATAAAGATTATTTCCTTCCCCAATAATCCTTGATTATACCGATTCAAATCATTAAATTCAAGTACGAATTGTTGGTAAACTCATATAAAACACACTGCCCCGTCCAAGCTTACTCTCCACCCATACTTTCCCATTATGTCTCTCAGTAATTGACTTCACAATCGCTAGGCCTAATCCGGTACCTCTTTCTTTATATGCCTCCCTCCGGCCGCTTCGATAGAATTTATCAAATAATCTGGGTAAATCAATCGGGGATATACCAATACCGGTATCATGGACCTCAAATAAGATTTGGTGATCCGGTTTTAAACGCAAATAAATATCAACATTTCCACCAATTGCTGTATATTTAATCCCATTTTCAATTAAATTGTAGATTGCTTGTTGAATTAATGCAGGGTCTAGTTCAATTTTCAATGCTGCGGGTAAAGAAGAATGAAAATTAATATTAATTTTCTTTTGATTAGCCTGAGGTTGTAATTGTGTCAACACCTGTTCCACAATAACCCCAGGATAAATTGGTTCAATATTTAACCCAATGCCAGCTTCAATTCGTCCCAGATCTAATAAATTGTTTACCAATTTCGACATATTATCAACACCGGTTACAATTTTGCCAACATAATTTTTTTGTTGCTCATTAAGTTCACCGACCATTTGAAGCATCGTGGCGTAACCTCGCATCAAGGTAAGCGGAGAACGTAAATCATGGCTGACTGTTGCCACAATATCTGATTTTAAAGTGTCTAATTCTTTAAAATGGGTAATATCTCTTAAAATGCAAACTTTACCCACTAACCTGTCCATTGTATTAACCGGAGATACGGTTGTGTAATAGACCCGGTTATTAGAGAGTTCAATATCACGGGAAGTATCACGATCCATGGTCGGACTCTTTAATAGAGTTAATAAATCTTTATTTTCGATAATATCGTCAATAAATGCGCCTGTGGTTGCCAATCGTACCAACCCAGTTAAATGTTTAGCAGCAGGATTAATCAAGAATAAACGGTCAAATTCATCAAACACCATAACCGGTTCAGGTGTCGAATTTAATACAGCCTCAAATCGTTCTCGTCCTAATTCCGCATTCATATATAATTTTGCGTTACCGGCAGCCAATGCCGCTTGCCCAGCCAACGTAGAAAGGAATTGCACATCACTTTCTGTAAAGTTTTTGGGCTGTTTATATCCGATCCAAATCACACCAAAATATTCATTTTCATAATATAAGGGAACGGATAACAATGAGCCAGGTGGAGTAAGCCCTTGAGGACTGGATAACCGTTTAAACCGATTAAAATTTGAAACAGGGACAATCGTTTGATTCTTTGCAAGTTCAAACAATTGGTGATCTAATTCTTCATAACGGGAATCTTGTTCACCAATTCCAATTGAAACAAAAGGTCTATTCAATTGTTCTGAAAAAACCGATTTGTCCAATACTAATCTAGCAATATAACCATCGGCCGGTAACGCGGATTCTAATAGTGGTTTTACAGCAGCTTCAATTTCAAGATGCGCAGCTACACCCTGGCTCGCAATTAATAAACTTTTCAATTCACTGATTCGATCTTTTAACCGAAGGCGCATTTGCTCAAAAGCATAAGCGAGCTGACCAAACTCATCAACCCTGGTTACCGGCATTACTGTATCTAAATTCCCTTGTGCTATTAACGCTGCTTGATGAGATAAACCCTTTACCGTATTCATAACGGATCGAAGACTAAACTGAATTACAATGGCAACCAATCCGGTCAGAACGAACAGCAGTATCATCAAGGGCGTTGCAATTTCTAATGCTAATTCTTGTGATTGGTGTGCCGGCACAGTTAATACTACCGCCCAGGGCTTTCCAAGCATGGGTTGATAATAAACTAATTCTGGGGCTCCCAAAGGTGAATAAGCTGTGTAAAATGAAGCTTCTTCGGGTATATCACCTGCATAAGGGGTCATCAATAAATCAGGACTGCCTTTTGTGTGGAACAAAATCAAGTTATTCTCATCCAAAATGATACCTTGTCCCCCATCTTCAGCAGCAGCATCTAAAGCTTCGATTGCTGGTTGTGTGAATGGATTTGTATTTAAATCCGTTCTACCCAGTAATACACCGACAGGAACTTGATTTTCATCTTTGATAGATGCAATAAATGAAATTTGTGCTGTTTCTTTTTCCAGCCAAGGTGGGCTTGTATAGGTTTGTAGAGTAACACCCTTCAAAGCTAAATCTATTGCATTAAATTCATCATTGGTTAACCGCAGTTGTTCAATATCACGTTCGGGGTATCCATCAATCGGGTTTCGATCAGCATCAAAAACATACAACTGCCGGTAAAATGGGACGGATCGGATTTTTTCAGATAGGATAATTTGCAAATCATCTTCACGAACCAGATTTACATCTGATAAGGTTAATAACAAATTTTGACCCGCTTCCAAAAAATATGGCAAACTTTCAACTGTTATTTCTGCTGTCCCCCGCATATTTGATTCAATCATATCTTCAGCTGCATTTCCTGCCACACGCCAAATATTTATTAACAGAACAAAAATCACCAAAATTAATGTCGGGACCGCAAAGAAAATAAACTTTTGCGCAATACTACGTTCCATGGGAGAAGGAACTAGTTTTTGAGGTTTAAACCATATTTTTTGTTTAAGTAAAAATAGAATTGTACTGAAAAATGCAGCAATCAAAAGCTCAATCATTCGAATAGAAAGAATTTGCCAAGACTGGGATAAAGCGAAATCAATACGAACGGCCAGTTGCCCATTAATGCTAAATAATTGATTAAGGATGTAGAGCGGGATTAACAACACTCCTGCGATCGAGGCAGCAACTACCGGAATCCTAACGAACCTGGCAAATCGGGAGCGATAATTTTGTCGAACACAAAAGGCAAAAACCATTGCCATACCAGATATTTCAATAATTGTAAAAATATTATGAGTTTCTAAAAATGCTAGGCAAACCCCACTGATTAAACCGATGATAAATGCAGGAGCCACACCCAATAAACCTGCAGCTAACTGAAATGGCAGCATAAAAAATAGTAATAGTCTTGGGCTATAAGCCTCATTATTTAAATTCGGAAGGGGTATAGCACTGGATGCCCCTAATTTGATGCTGCCGAAGATGGTAAATAAAACGGATAAGACGGCTAATACAGCATAAATCAGCCAGCTTCTTTTTTGCCTGATATGTACTGGTTCCCAAAAACGTTTTAATAAAATCCCAAGCACTCCAGCCATAATTAACCATCCCAGGAACGCGGTAAAGTCCTGTGGTGGCAAAATAAATACTTGGAAAGGGAAAACAGATTCAAAATTCATGTTGATTATATTTGTTGCAACCAATATACCAGATTATGAATACAATTGCGTAATTGATCCCTCAATTAATTTTCAGATTTGCTGATTTATTAAAATTTTTCCATGCAATTTGGTGAAAGATATTTTTGTTCGATAATGCGTATGATTTCTCAAATTCTTTTTTCCATTTATCTCTGATCAAAAGACTTTCTACTGCAGCCTCGTTGATTAACACTTGTATTTCATTTTTAGTAAGTTCTTTTCCCGGTTCAAATGCAAGCAATAACTGGTTTTCTCTATCAAATAATTCGTTTCTGTAAGAAGACAAAATTTTATTATTACAAAAAACCGCTAGCCGATTCATGATTTCTTGTTGCCACCAATAAGAATCAGGTTCATATACTTTTCCAGGCTGCTGATTAATAATTGGATGGTCAAAACCAAATTGATATGGCATGAACATACTCAAACATGGAGAAGATGCGCCAGTGAACCAAATATCAATATTTTGTTTGCTAACAGAAGTAACCAATGAGCCGGTCGTTTGGCTTGCACGTATAGGACCTAACCCTGCATGCATACAGATATCATTTCCTAATAAACTATCTGAAATTCGATAATTCTCCAAATGGTGATTTCGCAATACATGAATCGCATCTCGTACTCCAACGTTCGGTTTGGATGATAACTCATTCACAGCACAGTACTGACGTTTTTTTCCTTCACCAAAAGAAGTGTAGAGACTATCAGAAAAACTTTTTGCAAAATTAAAAATTGTTTTCCCATTCCAAAAACCCAATTCTTTTGCATATTCAAACAAGCCGTCAGATTTCAAATCCCAGGATTCACCAATACTATAGGCATTAGAAATCGCTGCTAGTGAATTTACTTTTTTTGCAATCCAATGTTTCTCAACAGTTTCTAATATCCAGGCTTCTGATGTATCCGAAATTAAAAAGCTATTATGGTAAACCATGGTATGGTTAAATCCACAATTTCCACTTTGCCCATACACTTCTAATAGAGAAGTTATTACCTTTAATGCCTCTAATGCCGTAGATGCCCGCTCTAATCCCAAACGCAAATAATCCATACCAATCAAACCTGGCTCAGCGCTTGCTTTAACTTTAGAAAAGACCGCTTCATTTCCAATCACCACGCCATGCTCATTGATACCCATTTCCGCCCCCCAAATCCAAACCGGTTTAAATAACAAAACTTGATTTGTTGATTTTACCTGTGGAATTGATCTGTAAGTACATTTCACTTCCTGGCCTGGAAGATATGTTTCGGCTTCTATTAACTGAACTTGATGAGGTTCATTCGGATCTCTATCGGAATTTTTTCCGAAAATGACCTGCCCATTCGACTTCTCCGGTAGAACCACAAAAGTATCACACATAATTTTTACCTTTAATTTAACTTTCTGGTTTTGATAATATCTACCAAATTCTGAAAGACTTGTTCTGCATCCATTTTATTGGAATCAATAATTATTGCATCGGAAGCTGGTTTTAATGGTGCAACAGTACGGGTTGAGTCAATTTCATCCCTGCGTTTAAGATCAGATAAGATGAAATCAAAATCTGGATTCTGATTTCGATGAATCAATTCGTTATATCGTCGTTCTGCACGAACCTCAACGGACGCATCCAGGTAAATTTTTAAATCCGCATTGGGTAAGACAACCGTACCTATATCCCGCCCAACCATCACAATTCCACCCTTACTCGCAATTTTTCGCTGCTGCATGGTCATTGCATTTCGCACACCGGGATATGTGGAAACTAAAGAAACGTAAGCCTCTACTTCAGGTTTCCGAATTTGCCAGGTTACATCTTCCCCTTCTAATATGACATCATTACTTCGTCCATCTGAACAGGAAGGAGGACAAAAGTCCAAATCCATTTTTTCGGCAACTTGTACCACAGATGTTTCATCTTCAACATCTACGTTTTGTTTTAGAACGGCTAATGTTACAGCGCGGTACATAACCCCTGTATCCAGATACACAAAACCAAGGTAGTTCGCTAATCGTTCACCCAGTGTTGATTTGCCTGAAGCAGCAGGACCATCTAAGGCAATAATGTTAATTTCATTTTTCATACAGAGTTCTGCCTTCTATATTTTTAATTTTGAACCGGTTCGGAGACAAACCACTGATTATTAAACCACACAATGATTGCTTGTTGGTGAATTCCATCTTGTGGTGCATGACGGGTTAAAATCCAATTTTTCCATTCGCCAATCGTCATCAAATTCCAGGCTGGAGTGGAGGTTAATAAATAATCTTGTCCTCGGTAAGGTCCATAAACTTGATTTTCGTTTTGATAAAGTGTGATAATAACATCTGTATCCAATGAAGCTGGTAATACAGGCAAAGACCGCACATCGTAATCTCTTAATGCCCAAATCATGGCAGCAGAATCGATACCCTGTATATAGACTTGCACCTCTTCATTCGGCACACCATTTATTTTTGCAAGTTCGTTTATTGAATTTAACATAAGGCCAGTATCCGGTGAAATGAGTCCGACATGCCATAATTCATTATGGTAAGGCTTTCGTCCCCCACCTAAATTCCAGGCCGCAGATACTGATAATATACCAAAACCAAAACAAATCGCTAATAACAAACTTTGATTCGCAATTTTCCATGACCACGCCCAACCAATCATAACAACGGCCATGATAAAAATGATGATAGCGATAAAACCAATCACCCCGCTATTAATCGATACACCTAATAACTGAAAACCACTCACATTCATACTAAAAATGAGCATAACAATATAAACCAAAAACACAAATAAAACGGCTGAAAACAAACCTGTTAATTTTTCGTTTTTTGAATTAATATTTACTACACGCAAAATCCACCAAATCGCAAAATAACCTAATGGTAATATCAGCCAGACCAATTGAGAAATCATACGAGCTGGATAAAAAACAGAAAACAATAAAGCCAGCCCGATCCAAATCCCGGCAAATCTTCCTATCAAAGGATTTTGTTTCCAATATACGATTAAACCAATAATTCCAAAAACCAGCACGATAACTTCATAAAAAAACAAACCGGCGAATAAATTCATTAATGGCAGTACTGGTTCTGCAGAAACATTAATAAAAAGGTTGATAAAACCACTAAATGCTCCGCCCAGTTGACTTGGATAAATAAAAAATACTGTACCCACCAAAATTAATGTTGAAATAAACGCAGTTAAAACAATTTTCCAAGGAAATTTTTCTTTTTCATCAAGAGGCGTGGTTAATAGATTAACTTTAGAAAGCCACGATGTCAGTAAAAGGAGGATCACGCCGATAAAAAATTGCATTCCTGATAAAACCCCCAACGCAAACACAATACCCAGGCCTACCCATTTTTTACGCTGAAACAAAATATAAGCGATCAGTAAAAATCCAATACTCAACAGTGTACTATCAACCTTGCGAGATAATAAATAAAACAATGGATCGAAGCTTAACCAAATCGCCATAACCAATGCTGCCGTTTTTCCAATTTGGTTTCTAAAAGAATAAGGCAAAAATACCAATAATGCACCTGCTAGGGCTGGTATCAACCTGACAAAAAAAGTTTGGCTTCCAAAAATCGTGAATAACAACCCCAATAGATTCACCAAGAGGATTTGATGGGGTGCAATTTTTAATATTTCAACAGAACGAACAAGATTTTCAGCTTGAAGGCTAATCAGAGCTTCACTATTTGAGAGCGGTGTAAGATATAAATTAACCAAGCGAAATATGAGCGCAATTAAAAATAGGATAATGTAGCTGCTTAATTCGATGGTTAATTCTTTCTTGTTTTTCATATTTACATCCATTATGAGTTTATTGATCTAATAAATAACCTGCATCAAAAATAATCAGACCTTCATTTTGAAATACAACTGGTAAATTTTGTGAAAATTTTTGGTCGCGCACGTTATAAGTACTGGATTCATAAGATCCAATAACAATATAACGAATTTGATACATCTTAATGATCGCTAGTGCTTCTTCCCATTGCGTAGATTCATACAAACGCCGTAAATCCGTTTCTCTCGAACCAACTTCAACTCCGCCGCCACGCCATTGATATTCATGCCCAACCCAGCCGAGAACATTTTGTTGACCAGAAACTGTAGCCATTCGAGCATATCCGGAATAACTGCCACCTACCGCTTCTGCGATTACACCTTTATCCGCCGTTCGTAACCATTCTGCACCAGCGTAATCGTAAGGTTGATACAATTCCCGGAAACGATTTCCATCCAAAGTCCAATTGTTTGGGTTTCTAAAATTATTCGTTCGATTTAACGTCATAAAAAACGGATAGATAAACGACAGAACTAATGTAACAACAACTGTTGTTTTAAAGAGCCAACTTAATTTCGTTTTGTTTTCAAAAATAAACACAGTCGCATACGATGCGGCTAGACCCCAAAGTATCCAGGCCTCAAAATAAAATTTAAATATGGTATTCATACGAGTGCCAAATTGGTCACGAAGATACATAAATTCCGGAAAAATTGTTAATCCGGCGCCCATTAGTACCATCAAACCAACAAAAACCCCCTCATTTAGAATCAATTTATCACTCGTAATCTCATCTGTGGGGCGTTTCAGCATTACCCAAACCAGGAAAACTAATCCAAATAATGTAATTAAGGTGCCAGGAGAAAGAATTCTTCGACTCAGTGATTGAAAGATCAGATTTAAGCTGTTGGTCTCCCCATGTTTTGAAATTAATAATCCGGAAGCTTGATTTAATTTTTCCCAAAGACCTGGTTCCCCATTTACAATCAGAGATACCGGAATCAAACTGGGAATAACCAATAATAAGAAGGATAATAACAATGCGGTTAGGCTGAGACCACCCAAGAGTATTAAAGAAAATTTAATTCCGTCACGCCAATTCTTTTTAATAACCGGCAAATTATCTCGAACCAACCAGATATATATTGGTAACAAAAGAGGCATGAACATCACCCAAAAAATCACCCCTCTGGTGAAATAACTCAAACTGGGTAAAATACCTCCAGCCTGACTTGAAAAGCTTAGATAAAATGGTAAGTATAAGATCACGCCTGTGATACCCAATGTCATACCATTAATAATAAATTGATAAATAACTTCTTTTTTCCATCCAACTACACGGTAATAATGATAAGCAAAAACCGCACTAAATAAACCTACATAAATTGGGAAATTCCAGGTATTTAAAAAGCTCAGACCACCTAGCAATAAAACCGCAAACACCATATCCCATTTTTTTACCCATTGGTAAACAAAAAATGAATTTTCATCTTTAAGTTGAATAAAAAAGTGAAATAATAAAGCCAGGGTTAAGATCACAAATGGCATGGCTAAAACATGTGGATGTAAATCTCCCAACAAATATGAAAAAAACGGAAACTCATCAATTACTTCTTCGGGCATAGAGAGTAAATTGGTGTCACTAATAACCCTCGAGGCTCGCCACCACAAAATACCCGTCGGTCGGTTTGGAATAAATTGAAATGGCTCAGCCGGAGGTTGGTTTAACTCAAGTATATTTAGCCATTTCCAAAAGGATGAGACCCACTGACCATCAGCTTGCTGTTTCCAAAACAAGCCACCGGCATGTAGCATCTCCAAAAATCCCTCAATATTACTCACAATAAGCACATAAACCGGGGCGAGAATAGCCCAACGATTGATACTTAAAACTCGACCCACCCTTTTTTGATAAAAAGCCAGGAGATTTACTAACAATCCATAAGCAGCCAAAGCGGTTAGTCCAAACCACAACGCAGCGGAGAGGTTATAAGCCACGCCCGAAACCGTGCCAGTTATTTGAATTAACAAGCTAAGAATCACATATCCAAAGTAGTAATACGAAATGCCATAACCGGATAACCATGGATCTTGCGGAGGAAAAAACTCTGATTGCAAAATGCCATTAATAAATGCTAACTCCATCGGTTTTTCCGTACCAGATATATCCGGTACGGTTGAACGGACAAAAACCCAGGTGATAAAAAATATTAAGAAAATCGCCTCTGCTGTTAAATAGGTTTTCCAATGAAGTTTTATATATTCCTTAATTTGGATAATTTGCCCATTTCGAATAAAAAACAGAGAAATGAGTGCGATTACAAAACCAGAAAATCCCACACCAGATAAATTATTCTTAATGATATGCAAAGAGGTTAAAATCCAAAACAGATAACCCCACAGGAATAGGACCAATATGCGAGAAAAAATTAAACCGCGGTCATATAATTTGTGGAATAACCGAAAACTAATCGGTATACCAATAATTCCAATGCAAGAAATGGTAATATACCAAATCAACCATTGTCCTATCATTAAGCACCATCTACCAAGGTAAAACTCAAATCCGAATTTAACTTAAGTTTTAAAACCCCAACAACTGCATTTAAGTTAAGAGGGCTGTATAAATGTGGAAAATTACCATCTCCCGGAACAGGGTCAATCCGCAATTCGCCATCTAATAAATCTGGATCTACTTTTAACGCCAATAAATCTGTCCGACCAGTATAAAATCGTGCTGCTGTTTCACATACCTGACTCTCAAAAGAGAAGTGGATTAAACTCTCGGATTCTAACGTTTCAGGTTCATAAGTGTCATTATCGCGAATTGCTTCCCATTCCAACGCTGGAATAATGTGATAAATATATTCTTTTTTCATTTTTTCACCTCATAAATTACCATGTCTTGATCTCTATAGACTTCTTGCCATAAAATATTATCGAAACGTTCAAATTTTTCAAGGCCTTCCCCTGGATATAAGGCTCGTTCATATTGACCTACAATTATATATTGTACATCGTAAGTTTCAATAAAATCAGAAGCTGTATTCTGATTCGATGTTAAATAAAAGTTTGCAACATCATCAACTCGTTCTGTTACCCACTCGGAAGGTGTCACCGCTCTTTGTTGCCGTTGGTGCCAGTTCCAGCCTACAACTGATGGCAAACCAGTGTAAATCGTAAAACGACTTCCCCAGCGATATTCCACTGTATTTGCTTCCACAATCACAGGAGAACCAACTACATTTTCCTGCATCCAACGAATCGCTCTAAAATCTTGAGAAAGATCCAAGTTAACATTTGCATCATAATAGTTGGAATAAGACATATACGTCATACCATCTAAAGTTACAGGAGCAAATTTTGTCATCCGATCATCGATTTTTTCTGAGGCGGCAAATAGAGGATACATAGCTGCGCTTCCTACAAGAACAATTAAAACTGACTGCCAAATATTCCGCGTATTTTCACTCCATAGTCTGCGAAAATCCGGCAACATCCAGACAAATCCGGCGGCAGAACCTATACCTAACATTACCCAGGCTTGCATATAAAATTTAAAAACGGTGTTCATTCGTTCAATATCCCCACGTAATACAATCACCTCGACGACAAGGGTAAGAACCAAAGCTGTCCCTATTATAAATAAAACAAATCGCTTTGCATCTGATTGACGTGGATTCAGCATCAATATCAAAGCCCAGGCCGCCAGAGGCAAAACAAGCCAAGCAATCACCACTTTGTCTATTAACAAATAAAATGTGACCAGAATGACTCCAGCAACAAATAAATAAATCCAATAGCGATAAGGCTTAAGTTTCTTTAAAGCAGATAATGGGGTGACAGACATCCAACGAACCGATTCAGTAAAAAAACAACTTATGATGATGAATAAGAATAATCCCCAATGGGTAAAATATGACCAAAATGGAGAACGGTCTCCCTTCCAAGGATCAATTTTAGAGTAACCCTGGCCATACCAATTGGCAAAAGGCTGATATAAGACAAAGACCAAAACTAAAAATACCAAAACAACCAAACCAATTTCGAGGATCTTTCGCCACCATAAAGGCAATCCATCATTGAGCTTAATTCCTTTACCATATCGAACCAGTGTATAAAGCACAACCAGGATAGCTAACACCAAATAAGTGGGAAAATCCCAAGTATTAGTGGGACGAAGTGCGCCAATTATGATCGCACCTATCACTAATGTTATTCCTGTATTAAACAATCCTTTTGTATCCCACTTTATCTGCCATTTTCGAGCAAAAATACTGATAATCCACACCAAAGCAAAAATGGTGATCGGTAAAGCAATCATATGGGCATGTAAATCAGCGTAAGTAAATGTAAAAAATGGAAACTCTGTAATCGGACTCTTTGGTAACGCTCGGCTGGGAACCCAATACCAATCACCAGGGTAAAATGGAAGAGATTCACCCCTGAAGAAATCAGCAATTCCGCCAAAAGTCCATGTGATTCTTTGCAAAAAGTTAGCAAATTCAATATTCCCATCAGGTGATCCTAATTTTTGTAAACCATGCCAAATCATGCGCACAGTACCAAGATTTCCAAAAATCAATACCAAAAAAATGGAAAATGTTCCAGCCCACATTGCTGGCATACGCATTAATCGCCTATATGAAAAAGATACTTCTGAATCAACAAGAATACCGTCAGGCCGAATCATATTAATGAGATTCCAAACCACGCTAAATGAACCAATTCCCACAAAACTGAATAGTGTCGGCAAAATTAAGTTATAAGCAATCGATGGCACAATACCAAGAAGTTTAACGAATACACCTACGATGACAAAGCCATAATAGTAATAATTAATGTACCCACCAGCAAACCAGGGATCGTAAGGCGGATAAGTTGAACTTTTTAACACCGCATTAAAATAGGCAAAATCCATTGGTTTTTCGCCACCCTTACTAGGATGCCATAAATCCGGGTTACCTAAGCGAATTAGTAAAAAGAAAACGAATAAAAGTAGACTAATCCCCTCAATTAAAAGAAAATATTTTTTATTTTGGTTAAATTCCTTTCGTAAGCTTTCTCGTTGGAACCAAGCAAAAACAGCACCGATAAACATCAAAACCAGCAAAACCACCAAAATTAACATTCTGGTAACTATCACTCCAGCAGAGCCCAACTGCCAAACAACAAAAGCTAATAAAAGCATACCGGCAAATTTACTAAAAGGATAAGCTTTATCATCCAATCCAGGCATTGCTGCCCGGATTATCGGATATATAAACCAACCAAATATTGTGATGACCAAATACCAAATTACGACCGCCCATCCGGGATGACGATTATAAAATGATTCCGTATTAAATAATTCCGACCAGGTACCGCCTACCCGTTGTTGGGTCAAACGATCCGGCGGTAACATTAAATCAGCCGGATAGTCAGGGAATTTACCAGGTGTTTCTCGAACGATATGATCTAAATCGATATCGCCAAGAATTTCCCTTACTTTCTGCGGATTGTAGTTTTCAGATTTTTTAAAAATCAACACTTTTGGATGATCATAAACGGAAAATGCTTCTTCAGCAGAAAGATCATTAATTTTAAAATTCCCGATCTGTGGGTAGGATTCAAATACTTTGATCAAGTCAAAACCAAGATTTCCATTATAATCTCCTGGCTGAGCGACGTTATAACAATCCAAAACCTCGCTATCAACAGGGCAACCTAAAAGTTCTCGGTAAAAACCAGTGGTTAATGGATACTTTTCGGGAATACGAGTAATCGTGCCATATTGTCGATTCGATGAAAACATAATATAGTCTGTTTCATCCAAGATTGAGAGAAACCGGCTTAATTTTTCTTGATTCTCATCCCAAAACACCTCAAAATTCAAATCTCCTTGATAAATACCTCCAAAACCATCTAATCCATCAAACCGGACAGGTACACCTTCATCCCATTGGGTTTGAGCAGCCAAAGCACTACCTTTTATCGTCAATGCTCCCTGCCCCTTATACTCAAGCACAATTTGGTAAACATGATCTGCTTTTAAGAGAACTTCCGGTTCGATATCTATGGTAAATGCAGGTGTTACATCGTTATCTTTTTTCTGAAAACTACTGTAAACCACACCGCGGGCAATCTCTCTCATCCCATTTTCCGAATCATATACGATCACGGATAATTCAGAACCAGTTAACAATCGTTCATCGATTTGTTGTATTTTGGCAAAACGGATTTCATCTAAATTACCTGGTTCATCCACAATAAAATTAGTAGTATATGGTTTTTCTTCTTCAATTAAATACTCATTAGGAAATGGCACGACCTTCTGATCCAGGTTGCCATCACGATTAATCATTAAGTTAATAGCCCCGGGAATGTTTTCATATATCCAATGGGAGGCTTCTACACGCGTCATTGGGTTTATGTAAATCCTCGAAAACATATAAGCCCAAAGTGCCGTGCCAAACACCGAGATAATACCTAAACCAACTGCGAGGAAACGAAAAACATAAGACCATTGAATTTTGTCCTTCTGTTTTTCCCACAAAGCACCGATGAACCAGGCAGCCATGAGAGCAAATAATGGATATACGGGCAATTGGTAACGCATCATAGGATTACCTAAAGATGACATCCAAACAAAATAAGCTGCTGTCCATATAAAAGGAAGAATGAATTTTTTCCACTCACCTTTAACAATTCGCCATGCCATCAAAAAGAAACCCAGCCAGGCTGTAATCCCTAATGGTAAACCTAGGCCCCAAACAGTCATATTTCGGAAAGCAAACAAAAAATCTCTCCGCGCCCATTGAACTGCAGGAGGAAAGTCAACATCGCCGCTGGATAAATTTTGAATCTCTTTTAAATCTTCTATCCATGCTGGGTTTAAAGAAATACCAAAAAAACCAGGGCCAGAAAAGGCATAAGGTTGGAAAATCCGGAAAGAAATTAGTGCAAAGACCCCACCAATAATCAGGTCGCGAAGTAATAAATCAAATTTAAAACCTCGCTCTTCAGGTGCATAACGGAATAGAACAATTATCAAAGCAGCTGGTAATAAGATTGCCACAGTAACAGTATTAATCTTTGATGCAGCAGCCAAGCCTACAACAACACCAAACAGCAAACTCAACCACAGTGTTTTTGGCGAATCGAACCAGGGATTTTTTTTCTGATATGGATCAGTATCAGTTGTTTTTACTTGCTCAGATTCAGGAATTGAAGGATTGTTTTCAGAATTAATAATTTTTTTTGTTTCGGGAATTTTTAATGTGGCAATTCGGACAGCGATATACACTGCCAGTGTTGTAAAAAATGTAGAAAATGTATCAACTGTATAAAAATGAGCCTGTTGGATTTGTAGAACTGCCATAGCAGAGAATAGTGCAGCCAAAAGCCCAATTGGTTTATTAAACAATCGTTTTCCAATAAAATAAATTAAAACTACAGCTGCTAAATCAAAAAAAGCAGATAAACTTCTTCCAAATTGTAGTGATTCTCTCCATCCGATATTATCTGAAAAAGCTTCCAACAAATAACGGGTTAATATGACCGGAAAATCACCATAAACGTAAAACCCGTGACCCACATTGTGAGGGTTTAATGTCGATACAGCTGTATTAAAATAATCACCTAAGGATTGCACTGAGTGCATATCCGCTGTAACCCAAACCAAAAATCGTTCATCTGGGTGCAAATATTGGTAATCCCCCCAAAATAATCCACCTACCCGCAAATACAGGCCGATTAGAATAACAGCTACGAATAACAAATCATAAAACAAATTGTTATTTTTTTTCTTGGTTTGGGGAAATTTTTCATCAATCATGGATTTTTCCTATGTAATTATTGTCGTAAAAAAGAAGACTCAGCCGGAATTTCAAAAATATAGAAGTCTTTTCCTTCTCTGCCTGAATCAAAAATATTTAATATGCCTTGAGGATAAAGATTTTGAAGTTTTATTAATGCTTCAGAATCATCCGGTTTTAAAATAAATAATTTTGCATCTTTAATCATCAAGGTGTCTTCAAATCGATCTGGCCATAGAGCGTAATCCTTGGTTGGGTAACCAGCATTAATCCCTACCAATCGAGTATCCACCCAATGGGGGTAGGGAACAACGTACGCATAATCCTTGTTTCCGGTAGAAACTGACCATCCATGAATTACTTCACCAATTTGTGTAGTATTCCAAGCATTACGCATGTAATTATCGTGAAATTGGGTAAATACGAGGTCATAATTTAATAAAGAAGAAACAATTAAAATTCCTGAACCAAACCCAACCAAAATAATTTTTCCTATCCGTTGTTTGGCATTTCTCCACAAATTGGAAAATACCCCATCCATCCCAATCCCTACGAGAATAAAAACAGGGATAATCGCACCACTTGTTCGATTTAAACTGGGATTTTCTTCAGGAAAAGCTAATGAAAGTATTGAAGGCATCATTAATAATGGTACTGAGAGTAACAAACTGATGTCTTCCCAATTTTTTTGCTTTAGGTACCGAATAAAAACAAATAAACTCCCAAGAAAATATAAGGCTGCACTAATAATATCTAATGCAGGACGCTGTGGAATTGAGTGCACCCAAGTATTTCCATTATCCAAAAAAGGCATCAACAAGGCGTCCTTGAGATTCTTAAAAAATACCAAAGCCGGTGGTTCCTGAAAAGCGCGTTCGGAACTGGTCAGACGAGATAGAGATCTTCCAAGCACAATACTGGGATCTTCTGTTAAATAAGAAAAAAGCGGCGTAAATAACACAATACTTACCAGTACCAAGATGATAAAAACAAAAATAACCTGTTGTTTATTACCCTCTCGCCAGGTATGCAATAAATATAAAAGAAAAATAGATACAATGACAAACGGCAAGAACCGAGTTGAACTATATCCATGTAAACTTAAACCAAGTGCAATTCCAGCATAAATAAAATCATTCCGTCTTTTCTGGCGCAATCCTCGAATAACATAAAAAAGTGTCGGGGCTGCAAATAAAGGGTATAACGGAAATCGCAGGCCCACTCTGGAAATTAAATTTCCCCAATACGAAATGCCAGCAAAAAATACAGCAAATAAAGCGATTCGTTTGTTTCCAATTTCCTTACCCAAAGCAAAAATATAAGGTAAGGTAAAGAATCCAGCCAATGCCGTTCCAATTTTCAAACTCAAAAAAGAAAGTCCTGTGCCAAAAATGATGGATACAAATGCGGTTAAATAAAATTGAATAAATTCACGTCCCGTATTTCTTGGAAAAAATAGTTTTGTATCCCCCATTAAAACATCAGATACATCCAATAATTTTTCGGCATGGTCGCTGAACATTTCTCCTAACACACTATCCAAACGATAAAACCGAAAAAAGAAAGTGATGAGAAAAACAAAAAACAAAACAAAAATCCAGGGAGTGATCGTTATGTTTAACTTTTTATCACTTAGAATCTGTCTAATTTTTTTCCATCTGAAGCCAATAGATTGTTTGTCATAAAAAGCAAGAACAAAAGACGTTAAAGTAATCCCCCACAACGTAAGATTAAAACCCGTGAATTGATTTCCTTTAAACGCAAAATAGGAAATAATTAAAAATAACACCCCAGTACCCAATAAATACAAACGATTATTACCTGTATCAAGTTGGCTAAACTTTCCTACTTTGGATTGGTTAAATTCGCTTTTCCATTCATCACTAAAAATTGCCCACAGGGTTAAAACTGCACTCAAAGCATACAATATAACAGCTATCCCAATATGCCGATTATTTGGATTATCTAAAAATATTTGGGCAGCAATAGCAAAGATTAAGGCTCCCGCCAATCGAAATGGACCAATATTCCGATAAATGTTGGTCTTGTTCTTTTGTAATTCCACAGTTTTTTTATAAGCAGCGCCTTCTTGATCAGGTTCCAAATCTAATAGTTCTTCAGAAACTGGTCTTTCATGCTCATCCCCTTCTGCTTCAAAAGCAATCATTGAGTACTTCCAGGGAAATAGTTTAGCTTTTACATAATCTAAAACAGTGGGTTCATTCATTAAGGTAATCAACCATCCTTTAATTTTTGCATAAACTTATCAAAATCAATTTTGGCGATGGTGAAATCAAATTAAATCAAATCAGCATATAAATTTTCATAAGCTTGAGCAATTGTATCTGGCAGATACGTTTTTTCAATCAAATAACGGTCTTTCTGATAAGCTTGAGGGTCGGAAAATATATCAATTAATTCTGCTGCCAATGCATTAGAATCTCCTATCGGAACAACTTTACCCATTCCATGTCGTAAAACTGGCTGCCGCACACCTGGAAGGGCGGATGCAATTGAAGGAGCCCCGCTAATCATCGATTCTATCTGGACTAATCCAAAAGCTTCTGTTGCATTTAAGCTTGGTAAAACAACAACATCGATATTTTGATAAAACAATGCCATTTCCTTATGGCTTAAAGGGCCTAAAAAACGCCAATTGCCACTTTTTTCAAACGCTCGAATTCTTGGCATTAAACGTTCAGCATATTGTTCTTCACCCCGAATATTTTTGTAAGGGCCAGCGAACTGAAGTTGCGCATGTGGAAATTTTTCTAAAACCTGTGGCAATGCATCAATTACCACTTCAACTCCTTTTTCAGTGGCAAAACGAACAGCCATACCGATTACAGGGTGATTGTTTTTTGGATTTGTTTTATTCTTAAACTCTGAAACTTCTTCGCTGGTTACTTCGGGTAGATCAACTGGCGGTGAAATAATATGTACTTTCTTTTTAAACTTGCTTAAGAATGGGGAATGATCTGCATAGTCCTGCGTATACGTAATTAATCGGTCTGTTAATAACCCCGCAATATGATTCATCATCAACACTGACTGATTTGCGAGCCAGGGAATGAAACCTGGCGGCATAATCAGATCACAGTGATAAGTGATTATCGATGGTTTTTTTTGCAATTTCGCCACTGCGGATATTACAGCCGAATCAAATTGAGGTAGATGTATATTTACAATATCATGTTCTTTAATTAATTGCGTTGCCAACAAACCAAATGTCGGCATAATAACGCCTTTGCTAATCTTCAGCAAAACTGGAGCCCGGACAATTCGAACACCTTCAACCATTTCTTGTAATGGCAAATTTTTTTCATGGCGGCTTGTTAACACTGTAACCTGATGTCCACGTTTTACCAATGCTTTGGCTAATAATTCAGCATAAATCGTTAATCCGGAGATATGGGGTCTGTAATATGTAAGTACAATTAAAAATTTCATGTCCTTATCCTAAAATAACGCCTGGTTTGATTTTACCCAATCGTATAATTTTTTTATTCCGTCTTTTACAGAAACCTGAGGTGTCCAATTTAATTCTCGCTCTGCTTTTCGGATATCACTGACATAAATTCTTTGATCACCAGGACGCCAATCACCGGATTTTACTTCTACCTTATATCCAAGATTTTCTTCCAAAATTGGACCAAAATCCTTCCATACAGACATCACATTTTGAGGGCCACCCCCAATATTATATACTTGTCCAGCAGCTTGGTCTATTTGATTTATAACGGCATCATAAGCATCTAAAAGGTCTTCTACATACAATAAATCTCGTACCTGTTTACCATCTCCAAAAATGGTAATCGGACGATTCATGATAGACGCGATTAAAAACCAAGCCACCCATCCCTGATCTTCTATGCCAAACTGACGAGGACCGTAAATACAACTTTGGCGTAAAACTACGGAAGGCAGTCCATAAATGCGGCTGTAATCACGCACATATTGGTCTCCACTCCCTTTTGAACAACCATAAGGTGAATGGAAATCTAACAAACGATCTTCGGAAATCCCATATGGAAAATCACGATAAAAATATTGGGTTTCCCCTTCTTCCACAAGGATATCTTCCATTCCGCCATATACTTTATTTGTCGAAGCATATAAAACAATGGGTTGTCTGCCGGATAAACGGGCTGCTTCCAAAACGTTAAATGTTCCCAATGCATTTATATCAAAATCTTCCCGCGGGTTAAGAACAGATGTCGTTACAGCTACCTGACCTGCAAGGTGAACAATAACATCTACATCCTTAGCCGCCGTTTGTATTTTTTCTTGATCACGCACATCTTCAGGAATTAAAGTAAACCCATCTTCTCCAAAAGTAACGGTTAACCATTGAAGATTCTTTTTTGCCCCATCCCGGGATAAATTATCATAAACGATAACCTCTTCACCACGCTTTATTAAACGAGAAACATAGTTTGAGCCAATAAATCCGGCCCCACCGGTGATTAGATATTTTTTAGTCATTTACTTCTCCACGTTGTTGAGATTCCATTGTTTTCAGATCTTGGTTCATTAATCGAGAATACAGTCCTTTGATTGATATGCCATCTCTGTATAAAGCAAATAAACCAATAACTGCGGTAATTAAAAAATGAACCACATGTAAAACCAGGGCATAAGCCAATGCTGTTGTTTCATTAATTTCAAATAATTTTAACACGGCTATGATCGTACCCTCAAATATTCCAATGCCACCTGGTGCTGAAGGGAGAGCAATTCCGAAAGCCATCGCAACATTTCCAAAAGCTCCCCACCACCAAGCTGCATTTGGAACCATTAAACGCAAAAATAAGGAATATTGGAATAAACTAACAAACCAGGAACCAGCCACACCCAAAAAACCAAGAAAAAATTGACTCGGTTTGGTGAGGATATTAAAGCCTTCCAAAAAAGAATATATTAACGGTAAAACCATTTTTTCTAAAAATGGTAATTTTTTACCGATCCAACTTAATTTTTTAATCACAAAATTTTGATAACGCACCACCAGGAATAATATTAATAAACCCAATAACATACTAATCAATAAAACCCAAATGTATATTTGATTAATTTCTAATCCAAGTGCGTAAGGAATCATATTTAACAATAAAATGGCAAGAATAATTAAATCAAAAGCACGTTCAACAACAATTGTTGAAAGGATTTTCGCAGGGTGGACTTTTAATGTATTACCCATGAATAGTGCCCGGCTAATTTCGCCTAATCGAAATGGAAAAATATTATTAACAAAATAACCTTCGTTAATTTTTAAAAAAGTTTCTTTAAAAGTCGCCTGTTTACCTAATAATGCTTTCCAACCCAAAGAGCGCACAATTAAAAATAAAACCGTAAACATAGCTGTAACTGCCAAATAAACGATGGGCGTGGATAAAATGATTTTTAAACTATCTCCAATACCCACAAAGCTAATTAAAGCAATCACTGCAATCAAACTGACTACAATGCCAGGAATCCACCGCCATATGGTTGGGGCATTGGATTTCTTTGCTGCTTGTTTAATTTTAGTCCCCTTCCAAACGCAGCACTGCCATGAAAGCTTCTTGTGGAATTTCTACATTTCCAACCATTTTCATTCTGCGTTTTCCACGTTTTTGTTTTTCCAACAACTTTCGTTTTCTTGTGATATCACCACCGTAACATTTTGCCAAAACATCTTTGCGTAATGCTTTCACATTCGCTCTTGATATAATTCGACCGCTGGCGGAGGCTTGAATGGCAACATCAAATAATTGTCTAGGGATTAATTTACGCAATTTCGTAACTAGGGCTTGACCCTTATGATATGCATCGTCTTTATGTACAATAGCTGCCAAAGCATCAACTGGCTCACCACTTACCAAAACTTCTAATTTCACCAACTCCTCAGGACGATATCCTGCAAATGCATAATCCATAGATGCATAACCACGTGTTCTTGATTTTAATTCGTCGAAGAAATCAACAATTAGTTCTGATAAAGGAATTTCAAAATTTAATTGAACCCGATTAGAAGATGGATAATCTTGATCGATAAATAATCCACGCCGCTTCCGAGCCAATTCCATTACAGTTCCATAAAAATCGGTCGGTGTAATAATCTGGAGTTTCATCCAGGGCTCGTAAATCATTTTAATATCACCCTCATCCGGCAATTTTGCAGGTGAATCAACTTTAATCATCTCACCATTTTTTAGTTCCACTTGATATTCAACCGAAGGAGCCGTTACAACGATATCAAGATCATATTCTCTTTCAATCCGTTCTTGAATAATCTCCATGTGAAACAACCCCAAAAAACCACAACGAAAACCAAAATTTAATGCTTGGGAAGTCTCTGGAACAAAATCCAGGGCAGCATCATTTAATTGTAGTTTTTCAATGGCATCACGTAAATCCGGATAATCTTCGCCATCAACAGGATAAATTCCAGCAAACACCATTGATTTTGGATTTTGATAACCCGGTAAAGGTTTATCTGCTGGGTTTTTCGAGCTGGTAATCGTATCCCCTACCCGGCATTCGGAAACTGTCTTTAAACCAGTAGCAATATAACCAACTTCACCCACATTAATTTCCGATATAGCCACCATGTCTGGAGAAAAAACACCAATTTCAACCGGACGTAAATCAAGTTGATTTGACATGATCCGGATATTTTCGTTGTTTTTTAAACAACCTTCCATTACACGAATGTAGGCAACAACACCTTTGTAAGAATCATAGTGGGAATCAAAAATTAATGCCCGTAAATTCTCTTTCTCGGTGTGTTGGGGTGGTGGAATTTGTTCAACTACTTGTTTTAATACTTGTTCGACATTTAATCCGGATTTTGCAGAAATTTTTATGATGCTTTCCTGATCAACACCTAATAAATTACCAACTTCTTCAGCAATTTCATCAGGCCTGGCAGAAGGCAGGTCAATTTTATTAATCACTGGAATGATCGTCAGATCAGATTCTAAGGCAAGGTATAAATTTGCCAGCGTCTGGGCTTCAATTCCTTGGGCTGCATCAACCACCAGAATTGCACCTTCACAGGCCAATAAAGCTCGGCTGACTTCATAATTGAAGTCCACATGACCGGGAGTATCAATCAGATTAAATTCATATTTCGTCCCATCATCAGCTGTGTAAAGCATACGCACAGCCGATGCTTTAATGGTGACACCTTTTTCACGTTCCAAATCCATCGTATCTAATACTTGTTCTTTCATCTCACGATCGGAAATGGTATCGGTAAGCTGAAGCATTCGGTCAGCTAAAGTAGATTTACCATGATCTACATGGGCAATAATGCAAAAATTGCGAATTTTATTAGTTTCCATAAGTGTAAGAAGTATACCGCAAATTGTTTTTTCACTCTACTGATTTTCCTTTTCGCCAGCCCCATCTTCAAGTGGAATCAATGCATTAACAACATTTTCGATTTCAATTGAATCATGATTTTCACCATAGATTAAGTGAACTAAAAATTCGATATTCCCCTTGGGACCTTTTAACGTAGATTGTTGGATATCCTTAATCAAAAAACCATTTTCTTTTGAAAAATTTAATACGTCCAATAAAACCTTACGATGAACCTCTCGATCACGGATTACACCACTGCCTTTTGCTGCATCTTTTTTTCCTGCCTCAAATTGGGGTTTTATTAAAGCGATCACCTCTCCACCCATATTTAACCAATTTTTAATTACGGGAAGCAAGGTTTTTAAGGAAATAAAAGAAGCATCAATGGTCACCAAGTCAATTGGTTTATCGAATCCTTCAATAAAACGTGCATTTGTTTTTTCCATTACAGTAACACGGTCATCGGTTCGGATCTTCCAATGTAATATACCGTATCCAACATCCACAGCAAAAACATGGTCTGCATGGTGTTGAAGCAAACAATCGGTAAAGCCACCCGTTGATGAACCAACGTCCACACATATTTTTCCGCTTAAATCAGTCCGATCAAAAGCGATTAAAGCTGGTTCAAGCTTCTCCCCACCTCTAGACACATACTTTGGGCCTGACTTTAGAACCACAACAGAATCAGGATCAATTTTTTGAGAAGGTTTTAAATAAATTTGGCCGTTCACTTCAACCTCCCCAGCCATAATCAAACGTTGGGCCAAATTTCGTGAATCAGTTAATGCATGATCTGTTAAATAAACATCTAAACGGATTTTTTTCATAAACGAATTTTACCTTAGATGACGTCTGATTTAAAATAGTAGAATATAATTTATTAACCCAACTTAAGGTAATTAACCTATGCAACTGATTAAATCAATCATCAAAGAAATGCGCGTTCTACAATGGATAAAAAATTTATTTGTTGTTATTCCATTGGTTTTTGACCGCCAATTATTTCATCCGGTTCCTTTTTTACGAATTTCAGCTGGCTTTGTATTGTTTAGTTTGGTTTCTTCCAGTGTTTATTTTATAAATGATATCTTAGACATTGAAGCTGACCGTAAACATCCAAAAAAACGATTTCGACCCATTGCAGCAGGAAAAATTTCACTTCCATTAGCCAGAGGGATTGCAATCTTTTTGGTTGCCAGTTCATGCATTGCTGCTTTTTTTCTTTCACCAATTTTTGCCATTATTTTATTACTCTATTTTCTAATAAACCTAGCATACTCCACCCGACTTAAGCATGTTCCGGTGGTAGATGTAATGATTATTGCGGCTGGTTTTTTACTGCGGGTTGTTGGAGGCAGTTCATTAATCATTGTTGAACGTTTTTCTCCATGGTTGTATATCGTAACCACATTACTAGCCTTATTTTTCGGATTGGGAAAACGGCGTGGGGAATTAGCCACATTACAAAATACCTCCAATGGACAAAGAAAAGTCTTGGATGGTTATTCCATTCCGTTTTTAGATCAATTAATCACGATTGTCTCCGCAACCACACTAGTCTCTTACAGCTTTTATACTTTTTCGGCACCAAACCTACCGGAAAATCACGCCATGATGTTAACAATTCCATTTGTATTATTTGCAATCTTTCGTTATATCTACTTAATGCAGATCAAAAATGAAGGTGGCGCACCGGATGAGGTAGTTATGAAAGATCGACCTTTGCAGATTACATTCGTGCTTTTTGCGATAGCCGTTTTAATCATTTTTTATTTTCTATAATTATGACTGGATTAAAAATCACATCACCTGCAAAAACAATACTATTTGGTGAACATGCAGTAGTTTATGGATATCCTGCAATTGCCATTCCTGTATCGCAATTAAAAACAACGATAACCATTTATCCTAATCCACTTGGTAAATCAAATGATATAACAATCATCGCCCCTGATATTGGCTTACATAAAAATCTAACTTCTCTCCCAAAAACACATCCCTTCTTCACTGCATTTGATGTGGTTTGCCACCATCTCGGAATAACTAGTTACCCTTCTTGCACACTAAAAATCACATCAACCATCCCAATCGCCTCCGGTCTTGGATCGAGTGCATCAATTGCTGTTAGTTTAATTAAAGCATTTTCACAGTTTTTGGGTGCAGTTCTCCCTCCGCAAACCATTACTGATTTATCTTATCAAGTTGAAACCATTTATCATGGCACACCTTCCGGCATTGATAATACCGTCATAGGGTTTGAAAAAGGGGTGATATTTCAAAAAGAAAAAAAGGTGCAATTTCTTGAAGTTGGAAAACCTGTATCCATTCTGATTGCAAACAGTGGTGTTCACGGAAAAACAAAAGAAGCCGTTTCAGGTGTTCGAAAACGATGGGAACAGGATAAAACAAAGTATGAAACCCTTTTTGAAAAAATTGGAACAATAACCCAACAAGCTCTGGACTCATTAAAAACTGGTCATGAAATCAAGTTAGGGTTATTAATGAATGAAAATCACGCTTGTCTTCAAAGTATAGGTGTATCTCACCCTAAATTGGATTTACTTGTTAATACTGCACGTTCAAATGGTGCATTTGGCGCAAAACTCTGTGGCGGTGGATTGGGCGGAAATATGATCGCATTAATTAATCCGGATCATTCTGAAGAGATTCAACAAGCACTTAAACAAGCAGGAGCAACTCAAACTTATCTGACAAAAATTGAAAGCACTTCATTATGAAAAACGTTATACTCATCAAATTTGGCGGATCATTAATCACCGATAAAAATAAACCATTTACTGCAAAGCCTGAAATTCTTAACCAACTTGCAAAAGAATTTAAACAAATCAAAATGGATTTTCCAGAAATAGATTTTATCCTTGGTCATGGATCAGGATCATTTGGTCATAATGTCGCAAAAAAATACCAAACCCGGTCTGGAATCAATTCTTCTGATGACTGGAAAGGATTTGTTGAAGTATGGGCTGCTGCTCGGTTATTAAACACAATCGTGTTAGAAGCATTTTTAAAAAACAATATCAATTGTATTTCTTTTCCGCCATCCAGCATTTTTAAATCGAGCGATGGGCATGCTGTTCATGCGTATCTTGAACCACTCATTGCTGCACTAAATGCAGGAATAACCCCCATCCTTTATGGTGACGTTATTTTTGATGACTTCCGAGGTGGCACAATTTTATCCACTGAAGATATATTTTTTTATTTGACGAAACATTTTAACGTTAAGCAAATACTATTAAGTGGAATCGAACCTGCCATATATTCAGATTTTCCAAATAACAACAATCCAATCCAAAAAATCACAGTTGAAAATTTTTCCTCTCTCGAACAAAAGATTGGACAATCAGCCAGCCCGGATGTTACCGGTGGTATGATAGAAAAAGTACGATTAATGATGGATTTAATAAAAACTCATCCCCATCTTAAAATAAATATTTTTTCTGCTTCAGAACCGGGAAATATAAAAAAAATTCTAGGGAATGAAGCTGTTGGAACTACACTATTAAGGGAGTGAAAAATGACATTGTTTACTTTAAATAAGATTGAAGAAATTGAAGATAAGGCGTTAGCCTCTTATGGTTTTCGAAGTAAGAATTCCAAAGGACGTTTGTTTGCCGATGACGAACCGGAATTTCGTTCTCGATTCCAGCGAGACCGTGACCGCATTTTACACACTTCGGCATTTCGTCGATTGGAGTATAAAACTCAGGTATTTATTAATTATGAAGGCGATCATTATCGAACTCGCTTAACGCATACTTTGGAAGTCGCACAAATCGGTAGAACATTGGCACGAGCTCTAGGAGCAAATGAGGATTTGGTAGAAGCAATTTGTTTGGCTCACGATCTCGGTCATCCACCCTTTGGACATAGTGGTGAATCCACCTTAAATAAACTGATGCAGGATTATTCCGGGTTTGACCATAACAAACAATCCTTTCGGATAGTAACAAAATTGGAACATCGTTATCCTGAATTTCCCGGCTTAAATCTCTCTTGGGAAGTATTGGAAGGTATTGTTAAACACGAATCCGAATACGATATATCCGATGCACAGGACTTTAACCCAGAACTTAGAGGTCATATTGAAGCACAAATTGCTAACGTAGCTGATGAGCTTGCTTATACCGCGCACGATCTTGATGATGGGTTGAGGTCAAGATTAATTACGCCACAGTTATTAGATGGAATCGAATTATGGGAGATTTTATGCGAAAACGTTGGATTTACTGGCGGTGTATTAGATGATCTCACTCGTCATACAATGATCAGGCGATTAATCGGGATGGAAATCAATTCAGTTCTTCAAAACACGGAAAAAAATATTAGAGAGAACAAAATTCGATCTGTAGAGGATGTACAGCGATTACCGTTCAATATTGTTTTATTTGATGAAGAAATGTTAAAAAGAAACAGAGCTCTCAAAGATTTTTTGTATAAAAACATGTACCGTCATTATCGGGTTCAAAGAATGTCTGTTAAAGCAGAACGAGTATTAACCCAATTATTTAACAACTACATGGAAGAACCCACAATTTTGCCCCAACATATCCAAAATCGCTTTGAAACGACAAGCAAAGAACGGACAATTTGTGATTATATTGCTGGTATGACGGATCGATATGCAATTGATGAATACCAGAAACTCTTTGATCCGACAATATTACCATGAGATAAAACAATTATTGTTTGATACAAAGTTCTTACCGTGATACAATTTCTGTTCTGAACTTAATAAAAATTCATTAATGGATGGTGTAGGAAAATGGCCGAAACATCGTATTTGACCGCTGAAGGTCTTGAAAAAATAAAAAAAGAATTAAACGAATTAAAAACCACTGGCAGAGAAGAATTATCCAAACGACTCCGTGCGGCGATTGAAATGGGTGATCTTTCTGAAAATGCCGATTATATTCAAGCCAAAGAAGAACAGGGCTTTTTGGAAGGCCGTATTCAAGAGTTGGAACAGATTTTACACAATGTTGTTATCATTGAAGAAAAAAGCAAACCATCGGATAAGGTGGATATTGGTTCCACGGTAACTGTTCAAGAATCTACTTTTCCAGAAGAAACTTATTTTCTTGTAGGTCCTAAAGAAGCTGACCCCGTAAATGGGAGAATCTCCTATGCGTCTCCGATTGGGAAAGCGCTGATTGGGCATAAAGTGGGTGACAAAGTTGTGGTGGATACACCCAATGGTAAGATTAATCTTAAAATTATCAAAGTTGAATAATTTTAAGTAAAAAAAACAGCGGGAATTTCAAAATCCCGCTGTTTTTATTTTAATTATATTATTATGCTAGGCAGATTTTGGCCAAATTGCTAATTCCAAGGTCAGACGGTCAAAGAAACTTCCCTCAGGTAATGCACCCTGACCGTATTCCATATCCACAACGCGCGCTTCTAATTGTAAAGTAGCCGTTTCTAAAATCACACGGCTGCCCGGTTCTAATAAAACAGGTTCACCCTTTGATGCCAAACGTTGTGCAACTTCACTATCTTCAAAAGCATGCTGGCTCATCAAGACTTTTGTAACCGTCTGAATATCATTTTTATCAAACAGCCATACTTCAAACGCGGTTACTTTTTTCGGTTCACCCACTCCAATTGTTTCCGAGATTCCAATCCCACATTCTCCTAAAAATTCACCACTTGGCGAATCGATGCTGAATGAATCATCATACAAATCATCACCCGAAACATAGGTGCTCATAAATTGAACAATGGGAGGTTCCTGGCCTTCTGCTGCAAAATCTGTTTGGAGCGCTTCTTGATTCATCATTTGAGCCTGAAAAGCAGGTGAAGGTTGGCCTCCGCCAGATCCAGACCCTTTCCGATTACGGAAGAAGAAAATATAAGCGAGAGCTGCACCAATAATTAAGGTCACAAGACACAACACTACAATTAACATAACCGGGTTCAACTTAGTGGATTTTTCAGGGTCGGTCGCTGCTGGTTCTTCACCAGCTGGCACCTGGCTGGGAGCCGAAACCCCGCTCACAGCAGCCTTAAACTGTTCCACTTCACCCAAATCAAGCCCACAATCTCCGGCAGAAAAATTTTGTAATTTTTCTTCACTTACAGGCCCGAGATATTCCAAATTCCGTTTTGCGGTTGCTGCATCACCGGTTTTGAAATATGACTGAGCTGTCATACAAAAATATACTTCCTGATAATCGGGGTGTAATTTTTCAGGTGCAGCATCTGTCCATTGTACAGGGAATAACCAATACCCTAAAACAAATAAACCAATGATGATCCCAAGTACAAATCCGATTGCAGCAGCAATTTTGGGGTTCTTAATTAATTCTTGGATTTTTTCCATTGTTCAGCTCCTAGCGGAAATTCTTATTTCTTACAACATCTGTTTTAATTTTAGAGCAAAGCGCCCTTTGGTGCAACTAAAATCGTGAAAGTTTTACATTTACAGTGTTGCAAAAACTATGCCAATTCTTCGTTTTCAGTTTTTATTAAGTTTTCTTGCAAAAAACTTTTACTACATTTCAGGCAATTTAACTCGCGCTTGTTGGAAATGACAAGTGTTCCACCACAATTTGGGCATGGAACAGACACTGGCATCTTCCATGAAGTAAACTCACATTCAGGATAATTGGAGCATCCGTAAAAAATTCTTCCTTTTTTTGTTCGCCGTTTAACAATTTCTCCGTCCACACAATCCGGACATTTTACATCTAGCTTTTCTAACAACGGTTCAGTATATCGGCAAGTTGGAAAATTATTACAACTAATAAATTTACCAAACCGTCCAAAACGAATAACAAGATCATGTCCACATTTTGGACACTCTCGACCAATTTTTTCTAGTTCAGTTTTAGTCTCGGGCATTTCACTTTTAGCCCGTTCCAATTTCGGGGAAAAATCGGCATAAAAATCACGGATCACATCATCCCAATCTTTTTCACCTAACGCTACCTGATCCAATTCTTCTTCCATATTGGCAGTGAAACTTGAATTGATAATTTCATTAAAATAATCAATCAATAAGTCATTCACAATAGTACCGGTTTCTGTTGGATATAATCTTTTCTTTTCGCGTTCTACATACCCACGTTCCTGAATTGTTGAGAGAATTGGAGCATAAGTGGATGGACGTCCAATACTGTTTTCTTCCAAAATTTGCACCAATGAAGCTTCCGTATATCGTGGTGGGGGTTGTGTAAAATGCTGTTCTGGTGATAAATGAATCAAATTTTGTTTTTGGCCCTCTGATAAATTACTTGGAAATTGAATCGAATTTCCATTACCGTTAATATCATCTTCATCTTTTGCTTCTTCATAAACGACCAAAAAACCGGGGAATTTTAATGTAGATCCAGACGCTCGGAAAAGATAATTATGCTTTTGTTTTTTTCCTTCACCCGTTATTTCAACAGAAATTGTGTCAAATATAGCAGCTGCCATCTGTGAAGCTACAAAACGCTTCCAAATTAATTGATATAACTTAAATTGATCGGATTTCAGCCTCCCTTTGAGGGATTCTGGTGTTCTAAAAACAGAAGTGGGACGGATTGCTTCGTGAGCTTCTTGCGCTTTGACAGCCCTGGTTTTATGTTGCGGGGGCACATCCGGTAAATATTCTTTCCCGTATTTTTCCAGCAAATATTTTTTTGTTTCATTTTGAGCGGTTTCAGAAATATTTGTAGAATCCGTACGCATATATGTAATTAATCCAGTAACGCCATCTACACCTAAATCAAGCCCTTCATATAATTGCTGTGCTAATGCCATGGTACGTCTGGCAGTAAAATTCAATTTTCTGGAAGCTTCTTGCTGCATTGTACTTGTTATAAAAGGAGCCAAAGCTTTTCGTTTTCGTTCGCTTTTTTTGATTTTATCGCACAGGTATGCAGCGGTTTCCAAATCTTCCAGGTAATAATTTACCGTCGACTCACTATCCAAAACGGGATCTTCGCCGTTGATTTTCGCCAATTTGGTAACAAAACTTCGTTTAGAATCTGCTGGTTTAAACTCACCATCGATTGTCCAATATTCAGTCGGGATAAAATCTTCAATTTCACGTTCCCGTTCCACAATCATCCGCAAGGCAACCGATTGAACCCTCCCAGCTGATAAACGGCTGCGGACTTTTTGCCATAATAAAGGACTGATGCTGTACCCAACCAAACGATCCAAAATTCTCCGCGCTTGTTGTGCATTCACCATTTGCATATTGATATGCCGTGGATGACCAAAAGCTTCTTCAATGGCTGGTTTTGTTATTTCATGAAAAACAACCCGTTTTGAGCGGTTTTCATCAATATCTACGGCTTCTGTTAAATGCCAAGCAATTGCTTCCCCTTCGCGATCAGGGTCAGTTGCTAAATATATTTCTTCCGCAGTTTTTGCCAGCTTCTTTAATTCCTTAACCACTGGGCGTTTTTCATTTGGAACCCTATATTTTGGAGTAAACCCATTCTCAACATCTACCGATAATTCGGAACGTAACAAATCACGCACGTGACCAACTGAAGCACGCACCGTATATTCTTTACCTAAGTATCGTTGTACCGTTTTAGCTTTTGCGGGTGATTCAACGATAACCAATTTTCCTTCACGCTTCGGCTCACGTTTTACCTTAGGTGGGGGGGCTAAATGCTCATGAGCTTCTGTTCGACCTGTACGAAACAATTTCGTTCCGCAAACCGGGCATACTCCTTTGGTTACAGGGGCTCCAATTTTATTATAAGCCGCAATTGGCTCCTTCATTTCTCTTTTCGTTTTACACTTTACACAATAGGCTTCCAAAAAACGACCTCCTATAAATAATCTTCATACCCGTTTTCGGTCAAAAATTTTACTACATTCTTAACATTTTGAGCTTCAGCACGGTCACAGACCAAAATTGCATTACCAGCTTCCACTACAATCGTATTTCTTAAACCAATCGTAACAACGATGCGATTAGCCGTCTGCGAGTATACCAAAGTTTTTTCAGTATCGAAACAAATATGGTTAATCCCAAGCGCAACATTTCCTTTTTCATCATTGGGAATTACATCAAATAGTGAATCCCAACTCCCGACATCATTCCATCCAAGACGGGCAGCTGGTAATACTACCACATTGGCTGCGTTCTCCATAATACCGTAATCAATCGTAGTTGCTTTGATTTTTGACCAATTTTCACGAATGATTTCCTGTTCATTGTTTTTTCCAAAAGCAGATTGGATGGTTTTAATGATTTCAAATAGAGCTGGCATCTGCCGTTCAAATTCATCCAAAATCTGGTCAACCCGCCAAATGAACATACCCGAATTCCAATCATGATCACCTCGGTTTATAAATTCTTTGGCTAGTTCGTCCAAGGGTTTCTCTTTAAACCTTACTACCTGATAACACAAAGCTGAGCCCTCAGTTTCAATTAATCCTCCCCTTTGAATATAACCAAAACCGGTTGCCGGATAGGTTGGTTCAATTCCCAAAGTTACCAATGCTTTGTTTTGGGCGGCATAATATGCGTTTTTTAACAAATTTTGAAATTCCGGCACATTTTGAATAAAGTGATCTGCTGTTAAGACTGCCATAGTTGCATTTGGATTAATATTTTTTAGGTAAGCTGCCGCAAAACCTACTACAGATGCAGTTCCTTTTGGAAATGGTTCTAACAAATAATTTTCTGTCGGAATTTCAGGAGTCTGCTTTTGTAATTGTTTTGCTTGTTCGGCTACGGTTACAACCAGGATCCGTGAAGGATCAAACAAACCATTTAACCGATTAACCGCCATTTGAAATAATGTTTCTTTTCCATCCAAATTCACCATTTGTTTTGGGGTTTCTTTTCGAGATAAAGGCCACAGGCGGGTTCCACCACCGCCAGCCATGATCACTGCATAATAATTTTCAAAAGCACTCATGTCTGATAATCCTCTCCAGCTTCGCTTATTTTGATATATTTCATTCCACCAACATGTCTTACCATACCCTTTAGTTCCATAACCGTCAATTGAGCTGTAACTTCTGATACGCTCAACGCGGCTTTTTGTATGATTTCATCAACATGAATTGGCTGATCGTTTAATACAGAATATAACACAGACTCAGTCTTTCCTGATGGAGATTGTTTTCGAAATTCCTGATGTTCATGAATCAATTCAACTTGAAGATCTGTTAACAAATCACGAATGTCTGTTAAAGGTCTAGCTCCATTTTGAATAAGCTGATTCGTACCTTTACTCTGAATTGAATTAATATTTCCTGGAACTGCATACACTTCTCGCCCTTGGTCAACAGCAAAATCAGCGGTGATTAATGCACCACTTTTAATCCCTGCTTCAATTACAATCACCGCTCGGGATAAGCCAGAAATGATCCGATTCCTTGGTGGAAAGTTTGAACTTTCTGGCGGTGTTCCGGGAGGATAATCACTAATAATCGCACCATGATCCATCATTTTTTGGGCAAGCAATTTATGTTCGGGGGGATAAATTTTATCAACTCCACTTCCCAATACTGCGATAGACCTTCCCCCAGCATTGATAGCTGCTTGATGAGCTATGCCATCGACACCTCGTGCCAAACCGGAAACCACTGTTATATGGTGTTCTGCAAGAGTTTTTGCAAACTGTTCGGCTATTTGTTGTCCGTAATGGGTCACACGGCGTGTTCCTACGATAGCGACTGCCCAATCATCCTCAACAACAAAATTCCCCCGAACGTAAATAACAGGTGGTGGTTGTTGAATCTCCCTTAAATAACGTGGATAGTCTGGATCATCCTTAATGAGAATTTTTATGTTTTGCCTTGCCAGGGTATCAATATACTTATCCAAATTAAATTGGTTGCGGATTTCTATAATTCGTTCCGACAGCTTCTCGCTTAATCCTGCCTGTCGATATGCCTGGAAGGATCCAAACCATGCACGTTCTACATCACCAAAATAATCAATCAGCTGCTGCATTCGTACAGCGCCAATCCCCCTTACTAAATTAAAACCTACCCAATATCCCCGTTTTTCCATCGGTCTTTAATCCTAATCGTAATATGTTAAAGGTTTGATAACCATCCTTTTATTTTTTACGTCGATATTAATTAAATTTTCTTTTAATGCGGGGACTAATTCTTCTTTATCATCTAGTTTCACAACATAAACATCGTTTGCACCGGTCTCAAGAATCTCAGTTACAAGACCGTAATAATGTTCATTCTTGTCAAAAACTTGCATACCAAGTAATTCATGATGGTAATATTCTCCTTCAGGTAACGGAGGTAAATTTTCTGCAAGAACATACAAATATTCGTTTTTAAATTTATCAATCATTTCAGTTGTGTCATGATTTTTATATTTAACAATCAAACCACGATTATGAGTCCGCACGGATTGCAGTGTAAGTTTCTGATAAGTTTTTCCGGCATAAACAGTTTTCCCCGCTTTTAGTCTTTCAGGAAAATCTGTCAGGAGATACAAAATTGCTTCTCCATTTAATCCATGCGGTTTGCCAATCCGCCCTACCGCCAAGTAGACAGGCTCGCCCGATTGGGGCGAGCCTGTTTGTTGTTGATCAAATTCAGAAGAAACCGTGTTCTGGTTACTCATCGAGGCTCCACTACATCTAGTGTTGCTTGTTTTCCTTCTCGGGCAGCGGCAACACGCAGCAAAACCCGCATTGAATTTGCCACTCGACCACCTTTACCAATTACCCGTCCCATATCTTCTTTTGAAACGCGTAACTCAAGGCGTGTTTTATTACCACCTCGATTTTGGCTGACATCAACTTGATTTGGATCATCCACCAAAGATCGTGCAATGTACTCGATTAATTCTTTCACGGCAACTTCCTTTCTTCCTAGATGATTTCAGTGATCAAATTATGCAGGATTGGTTTTTTGATTTTCAGTATGTTTCTTGTAAACTTCTTCAGCTTCTGCCATTAATGTTTCGACAGCTTCGCCCTTTTTAAAGCGTTCAAAACGCTCTAACAAACCAACACTGTTGAATAATTGACGCATACTATCACTTGGTTGGGCACCTTTGACCATCCACTGGTACACTTTTTCTTCTTCTACTCTAAATGTAAAAGGCTCTGTCCGTGGATTGTAATAACCAAGGATTTCTAAAAATTTACCGTCACGTGGGCTTTCTTTATCAGCCACAACAACACGATAACTGGGTTGTCCCTTTAAACCTGTTCGGCGTAATCTAATTCGAACCATGAAAAACTTACTCCTGTCTATAAAATTATTAAGTCAAATTTTAATAAACGATTGAATTGCGTATTCTGTGAGGGCGCTGAAGGAGGCGCTGGAATCCGTTTCATCTCCCGTTTAACCGAACAACCGTGGTAAACCACGACCTCCGGATTTTTGCATTGTTTTCATCAGTTTCTTTATATCACGAAACTGCTTCATTAAGCGATTCACATCTTGTACTTCTGTGCCGGAACCTTTAGCAATTCGTCTACGACGACTGGCATTCAGAAGATCCGGATTTTTTCGTTCCTTTAAAGTCATCGAACTAATTATCGCTTCTGTACGTTTTAATTGGCCTTCCGCTTCTTTGGGATCCACATTTCGAGCAACCTGCCCCATCGAACCGGGCATCATGTCAAATAACTGTGAAATTGGCCCCATTTTTTTAACTTGCTTCAGTTGCTGCAAAAAATCTTCCAGGGTAAATTCACCTTTCAGCATTTTTTGTGCTTGAGCTTGAGCTTGATTCTGATCAAAAGCCTGTTCAGCTTTTTCAATTAAACCAATCATATCACCCATACCGAGAATTCGGGAAGAAAGTCTGCCAGGATCATACGCTTCCATGGCATCAAGCCCTTCTCCCGTGCTGAGGAATTTGATCGGTACACCAGTCACACTGCGAACTGAAATTGCAGCACCGCCTCTTGCATCACCATCCATTTTTGTAAAAACAAGACCGGTGATTTTTACCGTATCACGGAAGCCTTCCGCAACATGCAGTGCTTCCTGTCCAATCATTGCATCCACAACCAAAAGAGTTTCAACGGCGTTAACATGTTGATTTATTGACTTTAATTCACTCATTAGCGCTTCGTCCAACTGAGAACGGCCAGCGGTATCTACGATCATTACAGTAAAATTACCATTTCTGGCATGTCTTAGCGCATTTTTTACAACTTCAGGTGGTTTTTTACCATCTTCAGTAAATACCGGAACATCGATCCGTTCTCCTAAAGTCTGTAATTGTTTAATAGCAGCTGGACGATACGGGTCTGCAGCTACCAACAAAACTCGCTCACCTTGCGATCGCAATTTTTTTGCTATTTTGGCAGAGGCTGTCGTTTTACCAGATCCCTGTAAACCTACCATCATCAACACATACGGTTTTTCTCCCGTCAAATTGATTTTTGATGGTTCCCCAAGGAGTGCTATGAGTTCTTCATTAACAATCTTTATTACCTGCTGCCCTGGGTTAAGTGCCTTAGATACTTCATGTCCGACTGCTCGTTCACGTACATTATTGGTAAATTTCTTGGCAACACTATAGTGAACATCTGCTTCAAGTAAAGCCAAACGAACTTCACGCATAGCCTGATCTACGTCCGCTTCACTAAGTTTCCCACGGCGTGTAAGTTGTTTAAATATATCGTCTAGTCGTCCGGTTAGATTTTCAAACATTTTATTTCCAAAGTTAAATAAACCCCTAAGCAGGGCATAGGTTCGAGCGTGATTTTAGCCTGTTCTATTTGAAAGGTCAAGGAAATATTATCCATTGAAAGGTAATTGAATTAAAAATATGGGAATTTCCCGGATATGTTTTATAAACGTAACGTTTATTTCGGATTAGGGTTATTACCATTGAAAATTTTAAAAATGAGGTATTAACATGTCGAAAGTCATTGTAGTAACGGATAGCACCACTTACATTCCTGAAGAACTAAAAAATAAATTTCCTCTCGAAACTGTTCCGCTTGTTGTTATTTGGGGCGCTGAACAATATCTTGATGGAGTGGATATTACACCAAATCAATTTTATACTCGTCTCCAAACCGCAGAAACGATGCCTTCCACATCACAAACTACCCCCAATACATTTAAAGTAATGTATGAAAAACTCCTCGCTGAAGGTTTTGATATCATCAGCATGCATATATCATCAAAATTATCAGGAACAATGGATTCCGCCATACAAGCGAAAGCTATCCTAAAATCAGATCGAATTGAGATTATCGATTCCGAATCCACAGGTATGGCACTTGGGTTCCAAGCGTTAACAGTTGCCCGGGCTGCTGCAAATGGGGCCACATTAAAAGATTGTGTAAAACTAGCCCATAAAGTCAAAGAACAAACAGGTATTTTATTCGCCGTTCAAACATTAGAATTCCTCCACCGAGGTGGTCGAATTGGAGGAGCTGCTGCATTTCTCGGTACAATGTTAAACCTTAAACCAATTTTGGAATTAAGAGAAGGACGTATTGAAGCAGCTGGAAAAGTACGCACCATGAATAAAGCCATTGATAAAACAGTGGAAATGATGAAAGAAAAAATCAATGGGAATACGCCAATTAGAATTGCTGTACAGCATGCAAATGCTTATGAAGAAGCCCAAAAACTTTTAGATAAAATTATCCGAAGTTTTCCTGAAAATTCAATTTCCGAAAGTTTAATTGCCGAAGTTAGTCCGGTTATTGGCACCCACTTAGGACCTGGAGCAATTGGTATTTCATTTATGTACGGCATTTAAAATGTTCTCATTATGAAAAATTAGGTTATTTTTTCAATCAATGCACTTCTCTTTTTATTTTCGTTGAGGTGCATTTTTTATTTAACCAAATTTTTGACAATCCTCCATACTTTACCTGACAGAATTCTTAAGCTTCCACTAGATTGCTTTTCTTTTGGTACTATTTATTAAAATATTAGTATGGAACTTTAGTTGAGGAAAAAATGAAAAATATCGATAAAATCGGTGTGCAAATTCCAGATATTTATTTGCCAAAATCGGAAATTGATCTCTCAAAATGGGCAGTCATAGCCTGCGATCAATTCACATCACAACCAGAATACTGGAATCAAGTTGAGATGATCGTTGGGAATAACCCATCGACTTATCATATGATTTTACCGGAAGTCTTTCTTGAGAGCACAGATGAGGAAGCCAGAATTCAACATACCCAAAATAAAATGCGAGAATATTTACGGGCAGGTATTTTTCAGAAATATGAAGGTATTATTCTCGTCGAGAGAACAGTAAAAGGAAAAACCCGCAGCGGAATTATTTTAGCACTTGACCTCGAAAAATATGACTTTAACAAGGGTTCACAAACCTTAATCAGAGCAACAGAAGGTACGATTATTGAACGTCTTCCACCGCGCATCCGTATAAGAGAAGGCGCAAATATGGAATTTCCACATATTCTTGTCTTAATTGATGATCCGGATTTTACCGTGATTGAACCATTACGAAATCGTAAAGACAAACTCAGAAAATTATACGATTTTGATTTAATGCAAGGTAGTGGGCATATCCGTGGTTATGGAATCGATAACGCAGAAGAGCAATCCGATGTAATTAACGCCTTAGAAAATTTAGCAGATCCGAAATTATTTAAATCCCGTTATAACCTGGAAGAAGATCAAGGTGTTTTATTGTTTGCAATGGGAGATGGTAACCACTCCTTGGCAACAGCCAAAGCAATTTGGGAAAAAATTAAACACCAGGTTGGACCGGATCATCCCGCGAGATATGCTTTGGTTGAAATTGAAAATGTACATGACAGTGGTTTGGAATTTGAACCAATTCATCGGGTTGTATTTAATGTAAAAGAAAATCCAATCGAAGCTATGAAAAAATATTGGAAAGAAGATGTGGAAATTATCAAAGGAAAAAATCAGGAAGAAGTGATTTATCAGGTAGATCATCAAACTTGTGATTGCCAAAAATTTGGATATATTGATGAAACAGGTTTTTATACAGTCTGTATTTCCAATCCACAAACCAATTTACCGGTCGGATCATTACAATTGTTTTTAGATCAATGGTTAAAAGATGGCAAAGCTGAAAAAATTGATTATGTGCATGGTGAAACTATTACCTGTGAATTAGGAGCTAGAAAAAACAATTGTGGATTTTATTTGCCAGCAATGGAAAAAAGTGAACTTTTCCGCACAGTAATTTTAGATGGGGCACTACCACGAAAAACCTTTTCAATGGGCGAAGCGGAAGAAAAACGTTTTTATTTGGAAGGCAGATTGATTTCCAAATAATTAAGGTTCCTATCAACTTTAAATTCCCAATAGATATCCTCATAAAATAGTTGTAGGTTAAAAAAATTTTCTCAATCAATTGATTGAGAAAATTTTTATTAACACTTTTTCCATTTACCATTTCTAAAGGGATTTATTACATTTAATTTTATTTTTTGGATTTCGTTTTATAATTTATTGCATGAACTTAATGTCACCTTTTCCAAATGAAGATCGTATTGTTCCGGAAAATCAGGTAAGGTTTATAGAACTCCGGGCTGAACCCTTAGATGATCCACTAAAAATCCGGATTTATGCTAAAAAACCACCCAGCAAAGAATTTCCAATGATTGAGTTATCAATACTGGATTCAACAAATCATGTGATTGTTGAATCAACCTTGATTTCAGTTTTTCAAGAAGATTTTGTTTTAACAATGCATATTCCTCAAAATGCTGTTGAAAACCAGCCATTTACCCTTCATGGAAAAATCATTTTTGAAGATCCAGTTGGTATCAGCGATGATCAAAAAACAACATTTCGATTAACCAATGAGTCATGAAAATTGCCTTTATATTTCTTGGCTTTTTCGTTTGTTTGGCTTCTTGTAATCCATCTGTTAATAACCTTTCCATTACACCGAGAGAACTGCCTCTCCAACCCACAAAATTGATACCAACTACAAATAATCTTTTACAAACGGAAGATTTTTTTGAAGTTACTTCAAAAACAATTACAAGTACTCCTCAACCAGAAATAACCAATAACCCCACATCTTATCCTCTAAGCCCAATCAAAAAAACAATAAATTATACTTCTCCCTTGCAAGACATCGCCACTGCTGATTTACCATTTATAATCTCCAATCCATTTTTACAACCACAGATCGGCAAGGATGATGCTCATCATGGTGTTGATTTTGCATTTTATCAATATAAAGATTTTGGAACAATTGCTAATTTACCTATCCATTCCATTTTTTCTGGCAAAATCACTGGTATTACTGAGAATCTACCCCCATATGGTAATATGCTTATCATTGAAACAGATCTGCCGGATATTATTATGGAAACAGTACAAAAAGAACCTTCTATGATGCCATCTGATAACTGGATGATTTCGCCTCAATTAACCTGTCCGGAACTTCCCCTTCCCCCCTCGAATTTGTCAGATAAAATTTTCTCACTCTATGTGTTATATGCACATTTAGCTGAACCACCGTTATTTCAAATGAGTAATGAAGTACAGAGTGGTGATTTGATCGGTAACGTCGGTAACAGCGGCATGTCAGGAAACCCGCATTTACATTTAGAATTCCGAGTTGGCCCAAGTAATTATTACTTTGAGCCCATGGGGCATTACAGCAGTGCATTAACCGATAAAGAGATGGAGAATTATTGCATTTGGCGAGTTTCAGGTTGGTTTATTCCAATCGATCCAATGCTGTTTTTTAATTCACTTAACAGCACTGCAAATTAGGTTTTATTGACTGCAATCCTTTTTCGATGCTACAATCCAACCATAATGCTCAATAAACGAGTAAGGCAATATTTATGACAGATAACAAATTGAATCTTAATCGAATTCCTTATCCGGTCTGGTTTTTTTTGATTTTGTTAAATTTAGTGTTAATTGTTGTGGTTGTGACCCCAATTCTACAAAAACAGTCAATTTCTAAGGCAGATGTTGAATTACAAACAACAACTATTACACCCTCTTCACCTCCGACAAGTACAATTGATGAACCCACTATTCAAGAAACGCCTGCTCCTTCTGTAATTGTTTCAACAGATTTTAAATATGATTTATTGTTTTTAATTTCTTTTTATAAGGACCAACAAAACCACATTTATTCTTATATTCCTGGTGAAAATCAATTTATCCGGTTTTTTGATGGCCCATATGAAGATATGGACCCTGCATACAATGTTAAAACCAACAAAATTGCCTACAGTGGCAAAAAAAATGGTTATTGGGACATTTATGTATATGATCTTGAAACCCGAGAAGAAATCCGCATCACCGATTCAGCTGCCTATGATGGAAAACCAGCCTGGTCACCAGATGGGGAGTTTTTAGCTTATACGAGTTACCTTAGTGGAAATCTGGATATTTTCATCCAATCCATTAATGATTTGGACTCACCTCCAATCCAGCTTACAGATGACCCTGCTGCTGATTTTTCTCCTGTTTGGTCTCCAAATGGTCGTGAAATCGCATTTGTTTCGGCTCGCAGTGGAAATCAAGAAATTTGGTTAGCGCAATTAAATACCGTGGTTGACCGCTTTTCCAATCTCTCAAACCGGCCAGATTTCCAAGATTCAAACCCCGGGTGGTTCCCAGAAAGTGAGCAGGTTATCTGGAGCGGTGAAAAAGAGGGTGATAAGCAAATATTACAAACCGATATAACCAAAAAACCATGGGAATCTATTGCAATAAGCAAGGGAAAATTTGGACAGGTTCTAAATGATTATTTAATCACTATTCATGAAAATGCAAATCAGTCTTTTTTATCAATCCAAGATTACCAATCAAAACAATACCTAAGCTTTCCCATCGAAATCCCAGGAAGTGTTGAGGGATTTCAGGTTTTAGCTTTATCCCAAACCCATCCAAACTTATTAGCAGACCTTCAATCAAATTCTTTTGTTAGCATAAATGAAAATAACAATCTGGATGAAAATAATATTCAGAACAATTTAAACCGAGAAAATATTACTTTCTTATCGGATGTAAATGCACCATACCCATACATGAACGAATCGGTTATCAGTGCATTTGATTTACTCAGAATCGATACCGCAAATATAATCGGATGGGATTTCTTAAGTGATCTTGAAGAAGCTTATCTACCACTAACAAATCCTGCTGAGCCTGGTTTACAAGAAAATTGGTTATATACAGGTCGTGCGTTCAAATTTAATCCACTGACCCTATATGCAGATTTGGCAACAATCATCAAAGAAGAACACAACGGAATGACATATTGGCGTGTTTACCTAAAAACCCGCTATCAAGATGGTTCACAAGGGAAACCCTTAATGCAAACACCCTGGAAACTGGATGCACGATATCAAAATGACCCAAATGCATACGAGGCTGGAGGTTATTATGATCAAATTCCAGAGGGTTATTGGATTGATTTTACACAAATTGCCAAAGATCATTTATGGGATCGTCAACCATCCTTGCCAAATTGGCGTCAATATTTTAATGGCGCTTTATTTAATCTTTTTACATTTACTAATGGTTTGGATTGGTTCCAAGCGATGCAACAAATTTATCCGGTCGAATCAATTAAATCACCAACCCCAATTCCTTCAATTACATCTACCCCAACATTCACACCAACCATTCGTTTTTTCAGATCACCCACCGCTACGTTAACACCAACATCCACCCTCATTCCCACCCGTAGACCTACCTGGACTCCTATACCGTAACGTATGAAATCACGTACCTTAATCTTAATTTGGTTAATAAGTTTAGTTCTATTAAGTGCAATCTTTATTTTTAAGGATCAAATTAAAACGGAATTAATTCCAGCTTTATCTGAATTAACAGACAAGATGAACACGGATGAATCTACGGTAGGTCAAAATCTACCTGAGTCCATTCAAGAAAATTCCTCATCAGCTTTTGATGAAAACTTCGAAAATCAACCCTTAAATTACACCCTACCTACTCCAGGCACACCCCCCGTATCATATTGGCGGCCACCTCTCTATGAAGCTCCGTGGGCACTAACTCCATTTGACCATTTTTATTTTACGCGGCCTATAGCAGCAGATGAGGTTAATTGGCCTTTGGCCGATTATCGTTATGGGTATTTCTTCCCTGGCACAGACATTGTGCACACAGGAATTGATATCGGTGCTCCACGCGGAACTCCTGTATATGCGAGCGCAAGCGGAAAAGTTGTTTGGGCTGGGTATGGATTATATTATGGCAATGATGATCCCGATGATCCTTATGGAAAAGCAGTCACAATTGCTCATGATTTTTCATACAATGGGGATCGTTTATTAACCGTTTACGCTCATATGGACCGAGTAGATGTAACAGTGGGTCAAGAAGTGGAAGCTGGTACTCAGCTCGGTATTGTAGGTTTGACAGGTTTTACAACCGGACCACACCTTCACTTTGAAGTTCGATTAGCATCCAACAGTTTTTTTAGAACCAGAAATCCTGAATTATGGTTAACTCCTCCCCAAGGTTGGGGTGTTTTGGTCGGGCAATTAAGAAAAAGTGATTATAATTTTATAAATTATCAAGAAGTCTACGTGCGAAATAAAGATACCAATCAAACTTGGATGGTACGAACCTATGGGCCTAGCAGTGTAAATAAAGATGATTTTTACCAGGAAAATCTCGTCTTAAGTGATTTACCTGCAGGTGATTATTTATTGTATTTTGATTACCTGGACATTAACTATAAACATGAAGTGTCAATCTACCCTGGTGCTGTTAGTTATTTTACATTCCGAGAGAACATAGGTTTTAAAGACAAGGTACCCACATTAGAAACGCCAGATGCATGGAATGATATGATATTAACGGATGATTTTTTGAACAATAATTCAATAAAGCCTTGACAAACCACTTGTTTGAAATCAAAATCGGTTAGTAGCAAAAATAGAAAGCTATCCTGATGGAGGAACTTAATGAAAATGAATTTTAAAAATTACAGCAAATTATTTCTAATGCTGTCCTTGGGGGTAATTATCATCATCTCGGGTTGTGCTGCCCCAACACCAATGGAGCCTACACCCGATGCCAATATGATTTTTACGCAAGCAGCCCAGACTGTACAGGCACAGTTAACCCGTACCGCACTGGCTATGCCTACCGCAACACCAACTGCCACCCTCGAACCAACAGCCACTGAACTACCAGTTGAACCGACTGCAACCAGCGAAGTTGCTGAACAACCGACTTCAGTTTCTACTACTGTCACCAATCCTACATTATCAACGGCGCCTAATCCAAATAAAATGGAATTTATCGCTGATGTTACCATTCCTGATGATACTGTAATCGCTGCCGGTACAAAGTTTATCAAAACCTGGAAAGTAAAAAATGTAGGTTCTACTACCTGGACGGAAAATTACAAGATCCGCCATTGGGCTGGTGATCGCCTCGGTGCTGCTTCTGTGATTTTATTAGGCCAAGAAGCTGCGCCTAACCAAGAAATTGAGATTTCCATTGAATTTACTGCCCCGTTAACCCAAGGGGAATATATGTCCATGTGGATTTTATCTGACAAAGACGAAGCCAATTTTGGTGTTCCCTTTTACGTCAAAATCGTTGTGGGTAACCCTGCCACCGCCACTCCAACAACTGCACCGGCTACAGCAACCACAGCCCCTACAACAGCAGTGCCTGCAACAACCGAAGCTCCGACGGCAACAGTCACTCCAACACCATAAATTTAATGGGTTCTTCGATTGATCTTAAGAAATTTATAAAAACCGAGGCTTATCGTCTCGGTTTTTCACACATTGGCTTTACTTCACCTTTAGCCCCAGACCTGACTCCGAATTATTTAACTTGGATTGATAACAAACTACACGCAGATATGAACTATCTGGATAGACAGGACCGCCTGGAGAAAATCAAAGATCCATTAAAAATTTTGCCATCTTGTCAAACAATTGTCGTATTCGCATTGCCATACCTACCAGCCGAATGGAACAACAAACCGAAGGATAATATTGGGCAAATAGCCTCTTATGCAGTGGGTCAAGATTACCATATTGTTATTCCAAATCTCTTAAACCAAATCGTTGAGAAAATAATTGCAAATTATCCTGGGTTAGATTTTGAATATAAAATGTACACTGATACAGGACCGATCCTTGAAAAAGCCTTTGCTCAAAAAGCTGGTTTGGGATGGATTGGAAAAAATGGTTGTTTAATCATTCCGGGTTTTGGATCCTATGTTTTATTGGCTGAGTTGTTGATCAACCAGGAATTATCGTATGACCCACCCTTTACAGAAGATTATTGCGGAAATTGCCAAGCGTGTTTAGATGCGTGTCCTACCCAGTGTATTTTAAAAAACCGCACTTTAAATGCAGTGGATTGTATTTCTTATCAGACGATAGAAAATAAATCGAATATTCCGGAAAAAAACAGAGCTTCGCATGGAAATTGGGTTTTTGGTTGTGATATTTGCCAGATTGTTTGTCCGTGGAATCGCCGTTTTGCAGAGAAGCCAGCCCACCGACATTTCACACCGATAGATCAATTTCCTTCCATTAATTTAGAAACGCTTAGTTTGTTATCTCCACAAGAATTTAACAAGAAATTTAAAAATCATCCTATTAAGCGGGCAAAACGTCGTGGATATTACCGGAATTTATGCGTAGTTATTGGTAATACAAAATCTAAAAAGTACCTTCCATTCCTCAAAGATTTAATCCTTCGAGAATCCGATCCCATCATTATTAATCATGCCACTTGGGCTATTCAACAAATAGAATTATCCTGAGTGACGAAATCACATCTTAAAACGGGAAAGTGACATAGTCCATGAAAGCCATTAAAAAAATCTCGATAAATTCAAAAATTGGTCTCATACTTTTAGCTTTTATCTCTTTTATATCATTAGGCATGCCTGACGGGTTACTCGGTGTAGCCTGGCCATCCATTCGTTCCAGCTTTTCATTACCTTTGGATGCAATTGGAATGCTTCTCCCATTTTCTGTTGCAGGTTACTTAACTTCTAGCTTTTTAAGTGGATCATTAATCTCGCGCTGGGGAATAGGCCGTGTACTTGCGGGAAGTTGCGCCATTACCGGATTAGGATTAATAGGTTACACCGTTGTGCCAGTATGGTGGATGATGGTTCTACTTGGTGCTTTGGCTGGTTTGGGTGCTGGGGCAATTGATGCAGGATTGAACACTTTCGTCGCTGCAAATTTTGGCGAGGGATTAATGCAATGGCTGCATGCCAGTTATGGAATTGGTATCACACTTGGACCAATCATAATGACTTTTGCTTTAACTACACTTAATTCCTGGCGAATGGGTTATCGGATTGTTGGCAGCTTTCAGGTTTTCCTGGCGATTTGTTTTGTACTAACTTTGTCCATTTGGAATCAAAAAACTTCTTCCAAAACAACTGAGGAACCGAAACGACTGACGGATTATAAAACGCCTATGATGAAAACCTTACGCCGACCTAGAGTATGGTTAAGCATGTTTTTATTTTTTCTTTACGTGGGCATTGAAGTATCACTTGGAACATGGATCTATAGCCTTTTAACAGAGTCTCGAGGTATAGACCCTGCTGCTGCAGGTTTAGTAGCTGGCAGTTATTGGGCAACTTTCACAATTGGAAGAATTGCTGCAGGTATATACGCTAAGAAGGTTGGTACGAATTTATTGATTCAAGGAGGGATTGTAATAGCATTATTTGGAACGTTGATATTAATATGGAATCCTTTCGAAATGGCCAATCTTATAGCCGTAGCTTTCATAGGGTTTGCAATTGCACCAATTTTTCCGGCGTTAATGTCAGGTACAAGCAATAGAGTTAATGAGGAGTTTGCAGCAAATACAATTGGATTGCAAATAGCTGCAACCGGTTTAGGGACAGCGATTATACCAAGTGTGCTGGGTGTGTTAGCGCGCCAATTTTCGTTAGAAATTATTCCCCTTTGTCTAGCAATTGTGTTTGTAGGATTACTAGGCTTGTACCGATTATCAATAGCCCAACAAAATCCAAATACGGTAATAATAAAATGAAATATCATTCTTTGGCGGTTAAAAGTGTCATTCAATGGACTGGGTTTATTAACAAAAATAAATCGTATTTACTTAAATTTAGATAAAAAACTATAAGCACTCCAACCGAACTCTGTATATAATTCATATTACAAAAATCAATAAATCCTCATTTTTTCAGAAAAAAATATAAAGGAATGTGAACTGAAAACTGGGATTATTTTAGAATAAGTTGAGATAAGAAAGGTAACTTCCATGAAATCCATTAAAGAATTAATTCAACAAATGACCCTTGAAGAAAAGGCTGCCTTATGTACTGGTGCTAGTGCCTGGACAACAACCCCGATCGAGCGGTTAGGTGTTCCCGAAATAACTGTATCTGATGGACCTCATGGGGTTAGGCGTGTTGTTGATGGCGAGAGCATGGACGCTAAAAGTTTTCCAGCCACCTGTTTCCCTACAGCCTCCTGTCTGGCTTCTTCTTGGGATGTGGATTTGATCCATACTTTAGGTCAAGCGCTTGCTGAGGAATGTATTGCCTTAGACGTAGATATTGTTCTAGGTCCGGGAACAAATATGAAACGTACTCCTTTGGGCGGCCGAAATTTTGAATATTTCTCAGAAGATCCATATTTAGCAGGGCAAATGGCCTCCAGTTTTATTAATGGTGTGCAAAAAAAAGGGGTCGGCACATCCCTTAAACACTTTGCTGCAAATAATCAGGAAACGCAACGTATGACCATCAGCGCTGAACTGGATGAACGCACACTAAGAGAAATCTACTTACCTGCTTTTGAAACCGCAGTCAAAAATGCTCAACCCTGGACGGTTATGTGTGCTTATAATAAATTAAACGGTACATATTGTTCTGAAAATTATGAACTGCTCGTAAACATTTTGAAGAAGGAATGGGGATTCGAAGGTTTTGTCGTTTCAGATTGGGGAGCTGTTCATGATCGAGTAGCCTCCATCCAAGGAGGATTGGATTTGGAAATGCCCGGACCGAGAGAAGGCAGGGTTAAAGCGATCATTGAGGCAGTTCAATCGGGTAATTTGGATGAAACAGTATTAGATGAATCGGTTCATCGTATTCTTTCAATTGTTCAAAAAGCAATTAAAACCCCTAAAGGGATAGCTTTCAACAGCGAAAAAAACCATGCTTTAGCACGAAAGATTGCTTCAGAAGGTATGGTATTACTTAAAAATAATGGTGTATTACCATTGAAAGATTACAGCCAGATTGCTGTAATTGGTCGGTCTGCTAAACAAGCTCACTTCCAAGGCGGTGGCAGTTCCCACATAAATCCTACTCAAGTAGACATACCATTTGAGGAATTAAAAAAACTTGCCAAGAATTCAACATTGACATTTGATGAAGGATATCCTGTCGATGATCGTTTTAACCCTGACCTGATTAACCAAGCAGTAAAAAGTGCTCAAGAGGCTGATGTTGCTTTGTTATATATCGCTTTACCAGATTACAAAGAGTCAGAAGGTTATGACCGTTCTGATCTTGAACTAACCCAACAACAAATCGCTTTAATCAAAGCCGTCGGTGAAGTTCAACCTAATACAGTTGTGATTCTGAATAACGGGGCTCCTGTTGTGATGTCAGAATGGCTTGACTACACAGCAGCTGTACTGGAAGCGTGGATGATGGGTCAAGCTGGTGGAGGAGCGATTGCTGACATTCTTTTTGGAAAAATCAATCCTTCAGGTAAATTGGCAGAAACTTTTCCCATTAAACTTTCAGATACGCCTGCATTTCTTAACTTCCCTGGTGAGAATGGTGAAGTTCGATACGGAGAAGGAATATTTATTGGTTACCGTTATTTTGACAAAAAACAAGCCCCGGTTCAGTTCCCATTTGGTTATGGCTTGAGTTATACCACCTTCAAATATGCTAATCTAAACGTTTCTGCAGACTCATTTATAGATAAGGATGGCTTGAGGGTGACTGTCGAGGTAACTAATACCGGAAATAAAGCTGGCAGCGAAATTGTCCAGTTATACATTCATGACCAGGCTTCAGAATTGGTTCGACCAATAAAAGAATTAAAGGGTTTTGCGAAAGTTGACCTTCAACCAGGAGAAACAAAAACTGTAATCATGGAACTCGATTTTCGATCATTTGCTTATTTCCATCCTTCTTATAAAAAATGGATCACTGAGGATGGTAAATATGACATCTTGGTTGGCGCTTCTTCAGCAGATATTCGCTGTTCTCACACAGTTACTTTACAATCCACTGTAAAACTACCATCGCTTCTAAATCGCGATTCAACATTAAAGGATTGGCTGGATGATCCACGCGGCCGAGAGATTATTACCCCATTATTCCAACAGTTTATGGCAAAAGTTAATCCTCAATCAGAGGAAAATAAAGAGACCGAGGAAATTGATCCCGATATAATGGGATACATGTTAGAAATTCATTTACAAGATCTTCTCTATTTCCAGGAAAAAAATCTTCCCGCTTCGCCGGAAGCAATCATAACAGATTTATTAACACAGATTCACGCTGCAGAATTATAAAATCAGGGCTTTTCGCAAAGTAGCACTGAAAAAATATATTGGGAGATCAATATCAAATCGATCCGGGTCGGCTTAGAAAGCCAGACCCGGGATTTTTTAACTTTGAACATTATTGATTTCTTATTTCTTAAATTTCGGATGTTCTTACTTAAAATTTTTTATTCTCACGGTAACCAGCGAGGGAACCACGCGTCAATAAGAGAAATTTGTTGTTGATTAGTTCTTAAATCTAAAACAGTCACCGAGGTTCCTGGCTGTTCTGAAAATTGATCGTAATTTTGAAACAATAATTTATCGCTGTCTTTATTCCACTGTACGTTGGAATAAATCTTTGAATTATCTCCGATTTTTGCCACCAAAGTTTGGGTTTTTAATTCTATTACCCATAGGGTTTGAGATGGTAAAAAAGCACTTTCTCTGATTCCAAGTACATACGATTGACCATCCGGTGAAAAACGAAAATTTGTGATTATCTCACCCCCACTAAAAAAATCATTATTCATTTGATGAAACTCTGATTTTAATAAATCATAACTCCACAAAAAAGTAGTTGGTTGGTCATCATTAATCTCTTCATTTACAAAAAATAATTCCTTACTATTTGGACGCCAATCAACCATCCCCAATGAAAAATTCGTTTCAAATTGAGTAATTAATAATCCATCTCTATTATAAATTTTAATTCTCTTGGGATTCAACGTCTGAACTGCCAGATATGTTTCATCTGAATTCCATCTGGGAAACACTCCATAAAATGAATCTGTACCAGAAAAAGGATGAAAATCAGCCGTTTTTATATCATAAACCCATAATTCAGTCTTTTCATTTTCAATTCCGGTAAAAATCGAAAAATTATTTTTTTGCAGCAGCAATAGCTGGTTATTATCAGAGAACACCGGATGATAACAAAATTCCATTTCACAATCCAATAAAAGTTGATCATTTAACGTAGAAAGTGTTAACTTCCTAATTTCTGATCCCCCATTTGGATCAATGACGGTGTAAAAAATAAATTGCCCATCCTCAGAAATAGTATAGTCAAATAACTCTTGTTCAACGATGGTTAATTGATGTGTCTCATTATTCTCTAAATGATAATAATACAAGTTTGATAATTGTGAATTTGGATAAAGATAAACAAAACCATCCAGCTTTTCCTGACCATTAAATAATTCCTGACCTGACTTGGAATTAGAAATGGATGAACAGGCTGTTAGAAGGATTAGATTCAAAATAAATAAAAAATTCGAGATCTTTTGTTTCAAATTGTCTTCCTATAATAAAAACACCTATTCTGAAACAAAACAGGTGTTTTTAAAGATTAGTTATGTTTTCAGTTACGGCGCAACTGTAAGCGTAACAGTTGGTTTTTTTGTTGGTGTTGCGGTGACCATATTAACGGGAATTTGCAGTAGATCGCCCGCATTTATCTGATTAGAATTCTCAAGTTTGTTCTCTCTCATAATATCATCGACAGTGCTTAGGAATTTATCAGCAATTAAGTCTAATGTATCACCAAATTGAACAATATACGGTAATTTTGTCCCTCTTGCTAATGTTTGAGGCCAGGGTGTTGCTGTGGGAAGCTCTTGATTAGGTGCAGGTATAATGATGACATCATTAGGCCGGATAGGGCAGCTGCCCGCATCGAAATTATTTATCGCTAACAACACCAACATATCAACCTCAAATGTTTCAGCAATCGTGAAACAATTATCCCCATCCACAACGGTATATTCAATTGGTCCGGATCGAGTAGGAGTCAATGAAGGTGTGGGTGTTTCAGTAATGGTAGGTGTATTGGTCGCCGTATTGGTTGGTGTGACTGGTGTATTCGTGACTGTACTGGTTGGCGTAGGGGTATCCGTAGCAAATAAAGCAATTTTGGGTTGGTTACCACCAAGCAACCAAAGTACCAAGATGATAATACCCGCAACTATTAAAACTGCAGATACACCATACATAACAAATGGCATGACTTGTTGTTTTCTTTTATATGCATTTATGATCTTTTGTGGATCGTCTTTTTTACTCATTGTAAATTCCTATTATTTGAAATAAAACTTCTTATTATTTTTTGTCATTGTATTCTGATTTTTGATTTTTTGCAATTCTAGCATGATATAATTAGCAACAAGGAAATCATCTTCCTTTTCGATTTTACACCCAAAATTGGAGGCATAACGATGGAAATTTCAACCACACAATACAAACGCTGTGACCTTGTAAAGGTTTCTGGTCGAATCGACAGCGCAACGGCACCTCAACTTCAAGACGAATTTAACAGAATCATGAATGAAAATCGGTATCGTATTGTTTTTAATATGGAAAGCGTTGATTTTATATCCAGCGCAGGCTTACGGGTTTTGATTTCCACTCAAAAAACTTGTAAACGATATAATCGAGGTGAATTGGCGTTAACGAACCTCCCTACCAATATCGATGCTGCTCTTGATTTGGCAGGGTTTAAAGCCTTATTCAATATTTATAAATCCGAAATAGACGCAATTGGGAATATATAACCTTCGCCATTCATTTATGGAAACCCAGACATTCCCCGGACGTTATGAAAGCTTGGCTGAAATTAGCAATTTTGTAAAAAAATTTGCAAAGTCGAATAGTTTTGATGGTTTAGCTTTATATACAATAGAAACTGCGGTGGATGAAGCATGTTCTAATATCATAGAACATGCTTATGGGGAAGAAAACAATGGGGATATAAATATATCTATTGATTTTATCGATAACGGGCTGGTAATAATCATAAAAGATAGAGGAAAGCCCTTCGATCCGAAAAAAATAAAAAAACCTAATCTAAGTGATCACCTTGAAGAAAGAGAAGCACATGGATTAGGTTTATATATGATGAAACAATGGATGGACGAAGTCCATTTTGAATTTAAGAAACAAGAAAACGTGCTTACTATGATCAAGTATAAGGATTCTTGAGTTGTCTAATACGCAAGGAATATCCGCAATTCCTGAATGGAAACAATACTTAAAACTGGGGGAAGAAATTTTAGACCAACCATCGGTCGAATTGCAATGCCAGACTATTCAGAATATTATAAAAAACTTATTAGGCGCAAAAGCTAATCTTTGGCTTTCTGAACCATATTTTCCATTACCTGGTGAAAATTGGGAATATCCCGTTTTGCCAAAAGCAGAAACCAACAATTATGTCAAAAAAGCATATGAGCAGCAATTAAATTGCTTTGAGAAGGGCATCAATCAAACCCAAACGATTGTAGATAATAAAGAAAAACCCTATCAAGTCGCAATTCCATTAATCAGCCAGGATAATATGTTAGGGATTTTGGAGGTCAATCGGCAAAAAGGACCCCCATTTGATCACCATGAATTAAATTTCCTGGAAGGTCTTGCTGCACATTCCGCTGTATCTATGCAGATCATCCGGCAAGTCACAATTAAAAACTGGCGGATTGAACAGCTATCTCTCGTACGGAGAGTATCAGAGCAGATTACAAACGTCTTAGATTTAGAAGTCCTCTGTAACCAAATTACCACCCTCATACGAGAAACCTTTGGTTATTACTATGTAGCAATTTTTTTGGTAAACGGTAAAAAAAGAACATTAGAATTAAAAGCCAATACAGGTGCAGAATCCTCTAACCGTTTACCGAGTGATTTTTCTATTCAAATGGGCGAAGGTATTGTTGGACATGTGGCGAAACAAGGCTTTGAACTAATTGCCCCAAATGTGAAAGAGGAAGTCCATTTCAGAGAATTTGCCCAATTACCGGAAACCATCTCTGAAGCAGCCTTCCCCTTAAAAATAGACAAAAAAATTATTGGCGTTTTGGATATTCAAAGTGATCTACCGGATGCCTTTCATGAAACGGACTCAATTGTTCTAAGTGCACTTACCAACAGCATTGCCGTTGCAGTTCAAAATGTTTACTTATATAACAGTTTAAAACGAAGAGCAGACCAAATCGCATCCTTATTTGAAATCGGCCACACCATTAATTCCAGTCTCAATCTGGATGAGGTGTTAGAAAAAACGATTTTATCAATCAAAAAAAGGTTCGATTACGATGATATTCATTTATTCACTGTCCACTTGGGTAGAAGAAAAGTTTTTTACCAAACAGGTACTTCAGCATTCAGCACAAAACTTCACGAAGAGGGCTTTTCCTTTGAATTGGATGACAAAGAAGGAATAATCCCATGGGTAGCTCGATCGGGTATCAGCGCAATGACAAATAATGCAGCTGAAGATAAACGATTTGATTCTAGAACCCTCCCTCCCTACAACAATTTATCTGAATTGATTGTCCCTTTACAATATGATGGTGAAGTATTAGGTTTACTTGATATTCAAAGCACAAAAATCGACGCATTTGATGAACATGATCTGTTTTTATTTGAAGCGCTGGCTACAACGATATCTTCAGCACTCAGGAATGCTTATCTCTTCCGTTCGGAACAATGGCGTCGTCAGGTTGCGGATTCATTTCGGGATGTAATTGGGATGATTTCCTCTGATACAGCAATTGACACTTTACTTCAAAAAATCCTTAATCAATTAAATCGAAACTTACCGTGCGATGCTTCAGCTATATGGTTATTGGAATTAGATGAAGAAACGGATCAAAAAAATATTACGCCACAAAATTTAAAACTTGCTGCGACCTGGAATGTTCCAAAAAATAAATTAATTAACGCACTCCATTCTTCAGAAGAAGTCTGGGAGAATTTTGTCTCAGCGATGCAATCCAATGGGCCATCAATTCGTACAGCGAACAAAATTAAAGGACCTTTAGGGATAGCAATGGAATACCCGGACGATTATTCTTCTATTGCAGCACCCTTAAAAATTGGTAATCAGGTTTTTGGCCTTTTAACGCTGGCTCATAAAACGGCACGCCGATATGGCAATGAGTCTAGTTCAATTACTTCTACATTTGCTAATTATGCAGCCGTGGCAATACAAAACGCTCGTTTATATGCGGATTCCCAGGAACAAGCCTGGATATCAACTATTTTGCTTCAAGTAGCCCAAACCTGCCAGCGTAGTGAATCAATAGATGATTTATTAGAATCCATGGTTCGACTTACCCCCTTACTTGTTGGTGTTAAACGCTGCGCTTTTTATCTTTGGGAACCATTCGATGAGCACTTAATCCTAAAAACGCAGTATGGTTTTAATGAGCACCTTCCAAATAAATGGGAAGCAAATGTTCCTGCAGTATTTCAAATGAATCATACCCAAAGTCCCATTTTTATACAAAATGCAGGGGAAGAATTAAATTTTGTAAACACATTGGTATCAGAGGAAACGGGCACGCTAGTTTTATTACCATTAATTATCAGAAATGAATTATTAGGTGCTTTTCTTGTTGCCCACGAAAGAACCGGACTGGAAGGGTTTCAAAATCGGTTTTCATCCCAAACTCTTTCGATTTTACAAGGGATCACTCAGCAGACAGCTATGACGATTGATAACCTCAGTTTGATTGAAGCTCGTCAAGAAGAAGCATACGTAACTGCTGTTTTACTTCAAGTTGCTCAAGCTGTGGTTAGTTTAAATAAATTAGAAGATGTATTTAGCACCATCGTCAATTTACTCCCAATATTAATTGGCGTTGACTCTTGCGCTATTTACCTTCCAACCATAAATCACCCGGATACTTTTCATCCAGCAGGTATCTATACCCATTCCATTTTATTTGATGACCTTTTATATAATCCTGATTTTATTCGGGAATTTCCACTTTTTAAATTCGTACAATCCAAAAAAAAGGTCGGGTATGCTTATGGAGAAAATCTTCTGAATGATTTTTCGGATTGGGAAAATATACCTGCCCACCCTTACCTGGAAGAAGAAGATATTTACATCAAATCAAATATGTTTTTCGCTTTTCCTATCCAAATTCAAGATAACTTATTAGGCATTTTATTAACGTTTGAAAAAAACATTCCAAAAGCCTATTTTGAAAAACGATTTGAACTGTTACGAGGTGTTTCTCAGGAAATAGCTTTAGCGATCCAAAACCATAATTTACAATTGGAAATGGTAAACCGGGAGAAATATGAGCGGGAATTACAGCTTTCCAGACAAATTCAGGAAACTTTTTTACCCGATCATATTCCTGTATACACAGGTTGGGAGATTGAAGCACGCTGGGAAACAGCCTTACAGGTTGGTGGTGACTTTTATGATGTGATCGAATTACCTAATAATCGTTTAGGATTGGTAATTGCTGATGTTGCTGATAAAGGATTCCCCGCAGCGCTTTATATGACTGTATCCAGAACATTAATTCGAGCTTTTGGACAAACATTAAACGATCCCGCTGGCATTTTTCAATCAGTTAATCAATTGTTAGTTGCGGATACCCCCAATGCTATGTTTATCACCGCCGTTTATATTATTGTTGATCTAAATACGGGTGAACTTACCTACGCAAATGCTGGTCACAATCTTCCATTTTTATTTCTTGCCCAGGAAAATAAAGTCATCGAACTTCCAAAAGGAAGTATGGCCTTAGGAGTAATAGAAGATATTACCTACCATAATGAAAAGATCTCCATGCAGCCAGGCGATATTTTATTGTTATATACGGATGGATTATCAGAAAGTTTTTCTAGAAAAGAAACGATATTTGGTACAGAACGAGTAAAAAGTTTAATTTCTAATTGTAAAGATTTATCAGTAAAAGATATGCTTTTGCATCTTGAAAGAGAATTAATTGAATTTCGAGATGGAGAACCAGCCTCAGATGATCTAACTCTAATTGCTATTAAATATCTAAAAAATTAGGGGTTACCATTAGAAAAAAACAACTGAAACCAAATTTCTAAATTTGATAGAGGTTCGATGGTTGCTGTTGGAACAATTTCTGGTGATGGAGTGACGTGTTTGGGGGAAATCGGAACTATTAAAACTTCGCCCGGTCGAACCATATAACCATCCTCACGCGCATAGGCTTCTACTGCAGCTTCCGAGGTAGCAAACGCGATTTGTGTCTCCAATACATAATTTGTTGCTCTTAAAGCCACAACTTCGGTATTCATTAATTCATTTTGTTCATTAAGTTGATTGAGATCTGAAAATTTTGTACTTAACCCCATTAATAAAAAGAAGAGTACTAATAACACTGCATAGACGATAAGGCGTCTGGAATCAAAATTTATTTTTTTCATAAGGCGATTTTCCTGAAATAATCCAACTAGATAGATTGTATCAAATCTTTTAGTGCATGAATAATACCATTTTTAATCCATTCTACCTTTTCCCCAGGCAGAAAACTGTGGCATAATCATTGCAACACCTTTTTAAATATATTACGAACATTCTAACCATACAAAACCAAACAATTTAATAAAAAAAGACCCTTTTACGGATCTTTATTGTGCCGAAGGTGGGATTTGAACCCACATGAGAGTAATCTCACTACGCCCTGAACGTAGCGCGTCTGCCAATTTCGCCACTCCGGCCTGTTATTGTGACGACTAGAATTTTATCGGATAATACCATTTTGTCAACCTTTATTCTTGTTTTCGAAGCATACGCTCCGTGCTATAATGCGAATATTAATCCATAATTAAGAGGTAACCTTTGATCATCTCATCAATTTTAAACCTGCTGACAACATCCCCAACAAGTTTTATCTATCACATCACGATAGCAATTATTGTGGTGGTTACTTTGCAACAAGCTTTATGGCAGACCGAAAACGGACTACATAAAAAAAGGCTGATCTTGGGGCTTTCCATAATTATTGGATTACAAATATTACTTTTTTCCTTTATTAGCCTTCTCTCTCAAAGTGAGAATTTAAATACAGCATTACTTTTTGTGTTGGATAGAACTTTTCTTAGTTTATTGTTGATCTGGTCTTTATGGATTTGGTGTTTCACAACAAAAAACAAAACCGGAGATTTATCGGTCATAATATTAAATATAGTAACGGTTGGAATTGCTATAGGAACTTTGTTAATTGCGAATAATAATCCTACGTCTTTCTATAACCAAACTTTTTATGATTTAACTTGGGAACTTTTTTTTGCAATCATCGTCATATTTGCAATGATCCTTTTATTTCGTACTAAGAAAAGTTATTGGGAATTTGGATTTGGTTTTTTTCTAATCCAGTTAATTGGCATCTTATTCCATTTTGGTTATGCCGATCCCAACCAGAACCTTTCCGCAATCATTCGATTATCCCAAATGATTGCTTTTCCCCTATTACCAGCTCTTTTAAGAGAACCCATTTTAAAATCAAAAACCCAACAATCAAAATTAACAAAGGCTGAAAACAATTTTTACCCGGAGGTGGAACGAAGAAGGTTTAGTACCGATCAGGATACTTTTCAGACCTGGCTCACAGTTATTCGCCAAGATGACCCACAAAATATTGGCTCTGAATTAGCTCATGCAATAGCTCAATCTATGCGGGTTGATCTTTGTTTATTAACAAATGCACCTGAAGAATTTGGTGATGTCACTATTCTATGTGGTTATGACATCATTCGAGATCAAGCAATCGAAGGTCAAACATTGGCAAGAGAAAAAGTTTCTGTTTTGTCCAATGCAATCTCTAAAGGAAAACCTTTCTGGTTTTCACCACAAAATGCCCCATTATCAAACGATATTGCTACGATTAAAGAAGTTTTAAAATTAAACAAGTTACAAAATATGCTTGTTATCCCATTAAAAAATGATGAATCAACGATTGGTAGTATCCTATTATTATCACCATATGCAGATCGAAACTGGAATGATGAAGACTTGAGTTACATTTCTTCTGCATCTGACCAAGTTGGTGCAATTCTTGTCGATGCCTTTAAAAAATCAAAATCAAATTTAAATATCAAAGATTATAAAAATCAATTAGCAAGAGCCCAAAAAGAAATTCAAACCTTAAGCCAAGAAAATTCAGTTCTGGAAAAACGACTAATAGATTTATCAGAGGCCAAAGAAACTTTTTCAGCAGCTTATCAAATGGAACAATTAACAAAACTTCAGGAAGAATCAAACGAAACCATTGAAAGAATGCAAATAGAAATTAGCCGTCTCGAAAATGAATTGATCGAAAAAACAACCAAAGACCCTGAAGAAATTAATCCGGCATCTTTACAAATGGAAGAAGAAATGAAACTCATGCTGGAAGAGGTGGCCAGGTTACAAAATGATATTGCTGAAGCAAAAATCACTATTATGACTTATGAGCAGATCAACCAGGATATGAAAGGGGGTAATGAAGAAGAAAGAGAAGTGATTCAATCCATTGTGCAGGAAATTCGCCAACCTATGTCTTCCATTTTGGGTTACACTGATTTGTTATTAGGAGAATCCGTCGGAGAATTGGTTGGTTTACAAAGAAAATTTTTGGAGAAAATCAAATCCTCCAATGAAAAAATGCGATCTTTACTGGATGATTTAATTCATATTTCTACATTTGAAGCAAATAAATTTGAAATATCAAGAGCGAATATTAATTTGAGTGAAATTATCGATACCGCCATTAGTGACACAAGTGCTCAACTTCAAGAAAAAGATATCTCTCTCCAATTGGATATTCCAGATGAAATGCCAAAAATAAATGTAGATAAAGAAGCTATCCAAAAAGTATTAACCCATTTACTAGAAAATGCCGGTGCAGCCACACCCAACGATGGTGAAATTACGCTTCATATAAAAACCGAAGAAAATGAATATGATGAAAGATACCTTATGTTAATCGTGGAAGATACAGGCGGTGGTATTCCTGAAGATTTAATTAATAAGGTTTTTTCGCGAAGATACAAAGCAGAAAACCCACTTATCCCTGGATTAGGTGACACCGGTGTTAGTCTATCTATAGCAAAAACCCTGGTTGAAGCTCATAACGGAAGAATTTGGGTTGAAACCATTCCTGAGGTCGGTACTCAATTCAGTGTGTTAATTCCATTGGATTCAAAGGTAGCATAAAGAATGAAATCGATTCAATCGATCCTTTCAGTATTCTTAACCACTATTTTGTCGACTGTATTGATTTTTGGTTCCTTTCAGATGAGCTTTATTGAAGCAAATCAAACTTCTATTATGGAAACGACACAAATACCAACCAACAATATTATGGACGCAGAGAGTAAAGCGGAGAATGATACTGCAGTCAATAAAACGACCCCATTAATCCAGGTTATCACACCAACACCTGTCCCAACCCAGGTAAATACACTTGCACTTTGTCCACCTCCACAAGATTGGGTGCCTTATTCTATTCAGGTTGGGGATTCTTTGGAGAGTTTATCTTTAAAGTATCTGGTTAGCGAAGCTGAAATTAAACAAGCCAATTGTCTTGAAATTGATAGCCTAATTCCTGGTTCATTTATTTATTTACCACAAATTGAAGTCACACCAACATTCACGATCACACCTTTTATAGCTACTGAGGAACAATGTGGACCACCCCCATCATGGGTAGTTTATATAATTCAAAGTAACGATACATTATTTGAATTAAGCATTTTATTTAATGTGAGTGTGCCACAGTTACAATCTGCAAATTGTATGGGTGATTCCACAATTCTTAAGACCGGGACCCGTTTTTATGTTCCATTTTATTTACCGACCTCAGAGGTTAGCACTTCTGTCCCAACATTAACCCCAACCAATGTGACAGTCACCAACACAGCAACCATTTCAATAACAAATACCAGTATGCCTACCCCTATTAGCACCGTCACGATAATTTTTACTGCTACCAATACAGCCACGCATACAGTTTTAGCACCTACGGCTACTTCCATTCCACCCACCCAAACACCCACCGTGCCAACTGCTACTTTCACCCCTATCCCTCCAACAAATACGCCAAGCAATACACCGAATATCGGCAGCACACCAACTTTTACACCAACACCAACTAATAAACCTTAATGGGCTTAAAAAATGAAAAAAGTTTTTCCATTCTTATTATTAATAACAATCTTTTTATCTGCTTGTAACCTTCCAAATATACCTGGTTTGGGTTCAAAATCATCATCCGGAAATTATTGGATTACTCTCAACAATAACGGACCTGCTACGCCGACCCCCTTTCTACCGGTAGGAGAAGATTTAAGCAATGAGCAATTACCCACTTCTGAAAGTACGAACAATCCAGCTCCAACTATTCCTGTTCAACAAAGACCGGATGGGCAGGTAAATATTCTAATTCTTGGATCCGATTGGCGTCCTTCTGGTGGTTACCGCACAGACGTATTTATGCTGCTATCTTTATATCCAAAGCAAGGTACAGCTTCTATCATTTCGTTTCCACGTGATTTATATGTAAACCTTCCAGGTATTGGAAACCAGCGAATTAATGTGGCGCAAGCGTATGGCGGATTTGACTTAACGAATGCCATGTTGGAAGAGAACTTTAATGTTACTGCTGATCATTACATCATGACCAATTTTGATGGTTTTAAGAACATCATCAACAGTCTCGGTGGTATTGATGTGAATGTGGGTTTAACGCTTTCTGATCATTGCGAATTACCACAAGGTGGTGCTTCAAAAACCTGTACTGTTTACCCAGGTATTAATTACATGAATGGCGAAACAGCGTTATGGTATGTACGTTCACGATATTCTACAAGTGATTTAGATCGTACGCGGAGAGCACAAGAAGTTATGCTTGCATTATTCTCTAAGATGATGAGCCTCAATGCAGTCAGCCGCGCACCGGAGTTATACAATTTATACAGTAATACGGTAGAAACTGATATGACAATTGGCGATATTATTCCCCTGGTACCTCTAGCATCCGAATTAATTAACGATACGTCAAAAATGCGACGGTATGCTATTGGGATTAATGAAGTTACCCCAACTGTCTTACCCGCTTCTGGTGCCCAAGTCTTACTACCAAATTATGATGCGATTCAATTGTTAATAAATCAATCTGCGTTTACACCATAATAATCAAATTCTTACTTGTGGATTGACAGGCCCACGAATTAATTGTATGCTAAGCATATCTACACGAAAGAAAGAGGATTGTTATGAGTGAAAATTCGTTATCTCCCGCTATTCACATTAATGCCAACACATTACTGTTACCTGCAATTAACGCCTGGGAAATATACTTACAAGACCAAGATAAATCCCATTTTACGGTAAAAGCATTCATCAGTGATTTATTATTGCTTTCGTCATTTTTACCACCAGATCAAACCATTGGTGCAATTACCACAAATGATTTAAATAACTTTCTTAACTGGTTACAAACAACACGAGGGGTCCCTTGTAGTCCAAAAACCTTATCCAGAAGGATTACGTCTTTAAAAGCCTTTTTCCGATGGTTAAATCAAAATGGAAGAATATTGATTGACCCCGCTGAAAAAGTTGTCCAAAAAACCGTAATCAGTCCTTTACCAACAATATTAAACAAAGAAGAAACTTTACTTGTTCTCGATACTGCCAATCAATATCGGCAACAAACTAAACCCGATGCTCGCCCTTATACCTTATTATTATTATTACTTGAAACCGGGATTAAAAAGGGTGAATGTTTATCCTTGTCTGTAAAACATGTTGAGTTGGAAGGAGAAAATAGCCCCTTTATTTTTGTCCGATACAATAATCCAAATTACCGGTTTAAAGAAAGAAAAATCCCTGTTTCCGATGAATGGGTAGAAGTTTATCAGGAATACCTGGCCCAAAATGATCCAAAAGATCAAATTTTCCCTTGGTCACCACGCCGGTTAGAATATATCCTGGAAGATATTAGCAAAGATGCTGGCATAGACAAACATCTTTCCTTTGATATGTGCCGCTGGACAAGTGCGATCATTGATTACCAAAGCGGTATCGATCATGAAAAAATCCGGCAAAAGTTAGGAATTTCAAAAATTCAATGGCGAGAAGTAGGTAATAAATTAAAGAAACTTGCTTCTATAGAAGAAGAACAAGCTGATTAATTCGTTCTTTCGAGTTTTACTTCAATAATATTTTTTGTGAATTCCTGTATTCGAAATCGATCATCAGCTCGAATACCTACCACCCATAAAAGATCATTGTTTTGATTAAATAAAACCGGCCAGCTTTTTCTGGCTGGTTTTATTATCTTTTCATTGATAAAAAGATCACTGAGCTTCATTTTTCCACTACGCATGCCAAACGGCCTGAAACGATCCCCAGGATGCCAATTATTAAGCTTCCATGGAAATTCCCCAGCCTTTTCAGCATCAAAATAAGCTTTATTTTGATTATCCGTACCGACTTGGAATTTTCTTACGGAGTAAAGGCTAACTATGATTTGCCATTTTGATTGAAAATGGTATACACCAGGTCCCTCTATCAAAACTGGACTTGACAGACCAAGTTGGGGAAAAATGGTCTCTATCCAATCGGTCTTGTTATTAACAATAAAAAAATCTCGATTATGCAGAATTAAGGAATTGAAATTCACCAAATCAAATTCTCCACTGGTGTGTTTTTTTATATTTTCAATTGCCTTTTCAACGGTATCGAATGAAATATCCCTCCAAGTGGGTTGATTCTGGATAATCGCTCTACGAATTAACCGCCTTTGTATACCAATTGGTTCCTGTAAAAATTCATGTTTGGAAAACTGCAAAAACCCTTTTCCTTCTTTAATGCACACATTGGTCAAGGCTTGATTTTCAGTATTTTGAATAATTTCCGAATCCGCCCTTAAAATCTCCGACATAGCCACTAATCGGTCCTTAAAACCCGGATAATTATTTTCCAATTGCGGAATTAAATCGTGCCTAATTTTATTACGGGTATAAGTGGTATCCACATTTGTCGGATCAATGGCATAGTTTATCTGATGAGCTTCACAATAGTCTTCAATTTCTTCACGCCAAATGGATAATAAAGGTCGAAAAATAGGGATACTTGTATGAAATTCTGGAATTAAGGTTATCGGTTGCATTCCGCGGAGTCCCTCTAATCCTGTCCCACGCAAAAAATGCATGAGTACAGTTTCAACCTGGTCATTGGCGTGGTGGGCAACAACCACAGCTTGAGCCATTTTTATCTCCGCTAAATTGAATAAAAATCTGTAACGGCATTTTCTTGCTGCTTCTTCAAGCGACAAATGTTCTTGTTGTGAAACTAATTTCACATTTTTATCCCCTAAAAAAAAAGGGATTCCATAATCTGCCGCTTTTTGTTCAACTAAATGCGCATCATTGAGCGCGTCAGATCGAATTTGATGATTAAAATGAGCTGCAATACAATTAAGATTTGATTTAACCATTAAATCCAATAAAAACATGCTGTCAGCGCCACCAGATACCCCTACGATAAATGGCTTTTTTAAATCTAAATCAGTTTTTTTTATCCATTTTTTTATGTCAAAATCCATAATTTCGATTATAGCATGACCCTCTTTTAATTAATTCCGAATAAATATTGGATTATAATCTCAATATAAGTTGATAGAAAATCAAAAAAACATCTATAATAAAAAATAAAACCCCAAGGTATTAGGTAACTATGTCAGAAAAAATACTTATAGTTGATGATGATCTCGAAACATTACGTTTGGTTGGACTTATGCTCCAACGACAAGGGTATCAAATTGTTGCTGCCAATAATGGTAACCAAGGGATAAATTTAGCAAAAACTGAAAAGCCGGATTTAATCGTTCTTGATGTAATGATGCCGGATATGGATGGATATACTGTTACACGAGAATTACGAAAAGATCCTATGATAGCAGACACACCCATTCTCATGTTCACGGCAAAAAGCCAAGTAGATGATAAAGTCGCAGGATATGAAGCCGGGGTAGACGATTATCTCACCAAGCCTGTTCACCCTGTCGAATTAGTTGCTCACATCAAAGCTTTACTCGCAAGAAGAAAACCCTCCAAGGCTCCCGAATCACCTCCCGTCCAAAAAGGATATACCATCGGTGTTATGGCTGCGAAAGGAGGTTTAGGAGTCTCCACTTTATCACTAAATCTGGCAATTGCACTGTTTGAAAAAACGAAATCGGATATTATTGCTGCTGAAATGATGCCAGGCAGTGGTACATGGGGAATGGAACTGGGATATGCAGATTCTCAGGGATTATCCAATTTACTGAAAAACACACCTTCCATGTTAAGCGATGAGATTATTGAAGAAAACTTAATTCGAACGACATTTGGTCCGCGCTTATTGTTATCGAATGCTAAGACCGAAAAGTTGGATTTTAATGCTTTAGCACCTCAAATTGAAACCATCACACAAAAATTATCCAAAATTTGCCAGTTAGCTATCCTTGATATTGGGACTCCCTATAATCCATTTGCCCAGGTTTTATTAAAGCAATGTCAAGAAGTAATTTTGGTAACCGAATCACAACCAATTTCTATTCAAAAAACAAAATTATTAATTGATGAATTAGAAAAATCCGGTTTTGGTAAGAACAAATTATTAAATGTGGTTATACTCAATCGAGTTCGAGCTGATATACAGCTGACTCAACCACAGATTCAAGAAAAATTGGGAATCAATCCGTTGTTAGTAATCCCACCTGCCCCTGAACAATCTTATCAAGCTGCAAACCATTTCCAACCGCTGATTAAAATTCAAAGTGAAAGTCTTATCTCACAGCAAATTTACCGGTTGTCGGAGAACTTTACAAACCGAATTAAAAAATAATGGATACTGTATTTCAATCTAAAATTGAAGAATTCAAACAACTCCTGCGGAAATCAAGTCATGCCGTTGTTTTTTCTGGTGCCGGCATTTCAACCCCATCTGGCATTCCCGATTTTCGTACTCCCCAAAAAGGGTTGTGGGAAAAAGAAAATCCGATGGATGTGATTTCATTAACTGTTTTCAAGCAACAACCTAAACGTTTTTTTAATTGGTTACATCCTTTATTAGTAGATATAACAAATGCAAAACCAAATATTGCTCATCAAGTGATTGCGGATCTCCAAAAAAGAGGAATTATTAAATCTGTGATCACCCAAAATATTGATTTACTACACCAGCAAGCTGGCTCATCCGATGTGATTCCTATTCACGGCACATTAGGAAGTTATACTTGCTTAAATTGTTCGCTTAAAGTGATGGAAAGCGAGCCGCTAATTACAAACTTTATTAAAAACAGAATATTTCCGATATGTGAACAATGTGGGGCGTTTTTAAAACCCGATATCGTAATGTTTGAAGAAAATTTACCACATTGGGATTGGCGAAAAGCAAATGACGAAGCGTATTTAGCCGACTTAATGATCGTAGTGGGATCATCGCTAGAGGTATATCCTGCAAATCAAATCCCAAGTTTTGCTTTATCCAACCAATCAAAAATTGTGATTAACACTTTATCATCGACGTCTTTGGATAGATATGCAAGTTTATCTCTTCCATATGATGTCACTCAAGTTTGGGCTGCATTAGCAGATATTTAAATATGAAAAATGAACAAAGATATAATGACCTGGTTAACCTTTTGGAAATTTCGAGAGATTTAGCCTCTACCTTAGATTTAAACAGCCTACTAAATAAAATTGTCCAGGTTGCTGCAAATATTACAGAAGCCGAAGCTGCATCCATTCTTTTATATGACCATAAAAAAAACGAGCTAAAATTTAAAGCGGCAACCAACCAGGAAATTGATCCAAAAATCACGGAAATGGTAGTCCCGAAGGATAGTATCGCAGGCTGGGCAGCTCAACATCAATCTAGTTTATTTGTTCCCGATGTCCATAAAGATCCACGGTTTTTTGATCAAGTTGAAAAAGCACTCGATTTTCCCACACGTTCGATTATCGCAATTCCAATGATTACTAAAGGAAGATTGATTGGTATTTTGGAAGTTCTAAATAAAAAACATGACAGCTTCACCCAATACGATTTGGAATTATTGGAAACTCTAGGTGCACAAGCAGCTGTAGCCATTGAAAATTCTCACCTGTTTGAACAATCTGATGCAATTGCTGATTTAGTACATGAATTAAGAACCCCTCTTTCTTCTATCAAGACCATTACGTACTTATTAAATAAGCCCGAAATCATCCCGGAAGATCGACAAAAACTAATAGATACAATTCAAAATGAAACCAACCGATTAAATTACATGGTAACCAATTTTTTGGACCTTGTTCGCATGGAAACTGGCCGGTTGAGCTTTGAATATTCTACATTTGATTTTAACAGTTTAGTAAATGAATGCATGCTCATTCTTTTACCTCTTGCCACCCAACATAAAATTAAGATCATTGATCAACCTGAATCTGAACAGTTAATAATCAACGCCGATAGAAGTAAAATCAAACAGGTGATATTAAACCTTCTAAATAATGCCATAAAATACAACCATCCGGATGGCACCATCACATTACAACACGAAATTAAAAAAGATAAATTAACCTTTTCAATTACGGATTCTGGTGTTGGTATTCCCGAAAAAGAAATTCCATTTATTTTTAATAAATTTTATCGAGCCAGTTCTGTCGAAAACGAAATTCAAGGCACTGGATTGGGTTTGTCCATTTCCCGCCAAATTATAGAAAATCATCAAGGGTCTATTGGGGTAAAAAGCCAAAAAGATAAAGGAAGTACATTCTTTTTTGAATTACCAATCAAAAAAAACTAAATGCTACCTTTTCGCCCAAATTGTTTTTCCAATAAGGATACAGATAAATGAATCATTGTTGGACGTCCATGAGGACACGTTCGAGGTGAACTACAACGTTCCAAATCTCTTAATAATGCTTCTTGTTCCATCCGAGACAAAACCTGTCCGGCTTTGACGGCACCACGCTTACAAACTCTGGCTGCAATTTTTGCTTCAATTGTATTTTGTAATGGTGTTTCATCATCTTCAAAATCTTCCACCACAACTCTTAAAGCAGCTTCAGGATTAATTCCGGCTAACAAAACCGGAATTCCTCGTACTTGATAGGTGTTTGGACCAAATTGTTCAACATCAAATCCCAGCTTTGATAATGTTGGTAAATGATTCTCCAGTAGTACTGTTTGATGTGGTGCTAATTGCACTGATACTGGAGAAAGTAAATTTTGAATCGGTATCTGATTATTAATTTGCTCCATCATCTTTTCAAATAATATCCGTTCATGGGCAGCATGTTGATCGATTAAATACAACCCATCTGGACCTTCTGCTACTAAATAAGCTAAACCCACCTGACCAATTAGCCGCATTAAGGGTATATCAAATGGATTCGGTGAAAAGGATTTTTCTTGTTGATCTTCCGGTATGTGATTATCCGTATTTTTTATTTCAGGATTTGTTTTTCTGCTATCATCTGTTTGTAACACTTGGATATCTTCTGTTTCTAAAAATCTAGCTGGAGTCCAACTCAGCTGGTGATCAGAAGATGGGTCATCTAATTTATTTTGCCAGATACGAGGAGTTACATTGGGAACCGAAGAGTATGCCAAAAGAGCTCTGCGAACACCGCGCTGCACAAGGCTAAACATAAAATCTGGTTGGCTAAATCGTACTTCAGTTTTTGCAGGATGAACATTAACATCAACTTCATGTTCAGGAAGATTAACAAATAAAACAGCCATTGGATAACGTCCCGTCATAATCATCGTATGGTAAGCACGGAGTATGGCTGCTGATAAAGTCGAGTCTTGAACCCAACGTCCATTCACATAGATGGTTATCTCTTTGCGATTTGAGCGGGTAATAGATATTGGACTTATAAAACCAAACAAAGAAAAATCACCTTCATCCAATGTCACGGTTAACATTTTTTTTGCTGTATCGACTCCATACAAATCCGTTAAAATTTCCCGAAAATCCCCGCTTCCGCTGGTTTGTAAAATTGTTTTTTGATTCGAGATCATTTTAAAGCGAATTGAAGGATATGCTAACGCATATCGAGAAACCAATTCATTAATCTTTTTTTGCTCAGTATTTGTAGTTTTTAAGAATTTCAATCGCGCAGGTACGTTATAAAATAAATTACGAACGGAAACCGTTGTGCCAGCGGCGCCACCAATCGATTCGATTTGTTTAAGATTCCCGCCTTCCACGGTTACTTTCCCCCCCACCGATAACCCTCTTTGGGTAGAATAGATTTCAAATATTGAAACGGAAGCAATAGATGCCAATGCTTCTCCTCGAAAACCCAACGTAGATATCGAAAATAATTCATCTGCGGTTTTTAACTTACTTGTGGCGTGCCGTTTGATCGCCAGGGTTAATTGATGTTCCGGAATACCAAGCCCGTCATCCATAACTTCAATTAACTTTTTACCTGCATCTTCTATTATTATTTGAATAAATGTTGCTTCTGCATCAATTGCATTCTCTATTAACTCTTTAACCACCGAAGCAGGTCGTTCGATTACTTCTCCGGCAGCTATTTGTGAAGCAACATCATCGCTTAAAATTTCAATCGTCATGGATACACCCGATCTATTATCAAAATATTTTACTTAAAATAGAGCTTTAAAGTATTATCTAGTAAAATGGAGGGATGCCAACAACAACTTTAATTTTTGATCTGGATAATACTTTATATCCTGCTTCAGCAGGCGTGTGGGAATTGATTCGCCAACGAATAGATTTATTTATGACCCAGAAACTTCAATATAAACTAGATGAAGTTTGTGATGCCAGAGATAAATTATATCGTGAATATGGCACAACATTGCGAGGATTACAAACTCTACACCAAATTAATCCCGAAGATTATCTAAAATTTGTGCATGAAATACCGATTCAAAATTTTATCCAACCGAATCCTGAATTAAAAAATATACTTAATCAGCTTCCTCAACGTAAAGTAATTTTCACCAATTCAGATCGCTGGCATACCAAACGAGTTTTAGAGCAATTAGGGATTCTTGATGAAATAGACGAAATTGTTGATGTTTTGGATGTTTTACCCTATTGTAAACCTATGGAAGCCGCTTACCATATTGCATTAAAAAAATTAAATATTTCTACCCCTTCCGATTGTATGATGTTTGAAGATAGCCTCAATAACCTTATAACAGCCCAACAATTGGGAATGAAAACTGTTTTTATCAACGAACATCAAGTTCAACAATCAGACTGGCAAGAATTAAAATCAATTAATGAAATAGATCAAATGATAATAAATTACTTTCATGAAGAAGGTTTTTAATGAATAATATTTCACCAATTGCTTGGGTATTTATTGGTTTCATAGTGATATTTACGATTTCCATTAATATCTGGTTATTTACTGCAAAAAATAAACCACAGAAAAACAAAAATGATTTAATTTTTAACCGAATGATTCAGACCATCCAAGACCCATTCGCAGAAGAAAAGATCAATTTACAAAAATTATCGGAGGCAACTGCAAAACTGCGCGAATCCTCTACAAAAGAAGAAAATTAAAAATACTGGAGAAGTACTTATTATGGAAAAAAATAGTTGGAAATTTCTACTCATTGGGTTTGTTGGCTTAATATTTATAATCGTCTCATTTTCAGGCGGATTTGTTTTAGGTCAATTTATCCCTGTTTTAAATAAAAATACGGATCAACCTTTAGATAACCTTCCGATAATAAATAACGAATTCCAATCATCATCTGCAACACCTGCCGGTTTGGAAGAATTATTTAAGCCATTTTGGGAAAGTTGGTCTATTGTCGAGGAACAATATGTAGATCAACCAGTTGATCAAACGCAAATGATGCGAGGGGCAATTCAAGGGATGCTCGAATCTCTTGGTGATCAGCATACTTCTTATATGGATCCAGACTTATTTAAACAACAAAGTACACCGTTAGAAGGTGAATATGATGGGATAGGCGCATGGGTAGATGTCAACGGGGAATATGTCACCATTATCAGTCCCATGCCTGGTTCTCCTGCTGAGGAAGCGGGGTTACAGCCAGATGACCAGGTCATCGCAGTGGATGGAGACGATAAAACCGGAATTGATGGAAATATTGTCCTTCGTGATATTTTAGGTGAAGCAGGAACCCAAGTTACATTGACCATTCTTCGCCCCAGCACCATGGAAACATTTGATGTCACCATCACTCGAAAAAAAATAGAGATTCCAAGTGTCACTAGCGAAATGATCGAGAATAATATTGCCTATATCCAATTAATAAATTTCGGAGATAAAACCCATTCCGATTTAAAAAATCAATTAAAGGATCTCTTGAAGAATGAACCGAGGGGAATTATTTTAGATCTCAGAAACAATGGCGGTGGTTATTTGAATACAGCCATTGAGGTCACATCCGAATTTGTTTCGGATAGTCCTTTAATGTATGAGGAATTTGGAGATGGAACAAGAACAACCTATAAAACCAGACCAAATGGAATTGCCACCGATATCCCATTAATTGTATTAATCAATGAAGGTTCTGCATCCGCATCTGAGATTATGGCTGGAGCCATTCAGGATTATGGAAGAGCCTTATTGGTGGGAAAACAGAGTTATGGAAAAGGCTCTGTTCAGAACTGGATTCCATTGAGGGACGATCAAGGTGCGGTCAGAGTCACAATCGCACGGTGGTTAACCCCGCTGGAACGACAAATTAATGAGGTTGGTTTAGCCCCCGATGTGGAAGTTGAATACACCGAAGATGATTTTAATGCAGGTATTGATCCACAATTAGACAAGGCGATCGAACTTTTATTGGAACAAACCAGCAACTAATTAAGGCTTGATCCATTAAATGAAAAGGCTGGTAAAAACCAGCTTTTTCATTTAATGTTTGACAGTTCCGGTTACGGGTATTATAATCAATCCCCGCTGGAAAATTATCTTGGGAGAGTGTTTAATGGAACAAAATGCGACAGCGGAAAGCACCCGCTTGCCAATATCAGAGTTAAAACAAAAAATGAAGTTTACTGGAAAGGTGCTCAAAACCAGTTTAGCAGGCGCTGCTATTGATATCAACGCCGAAAAACCGGGTATGCTGCACGTTTCACAAATGGTTCTTGAAAACTCCAATGAACCTATATTGTCTGTCACCGACGTTCTGGATGAAGGTCAGGAAATTGAAGTATGGATCAAACGCGTACGTGATCAACGTATCGAATTGACCATGATCAAACCCTTGGACCTTGAATGGCGTGAGATCAAGAAAGGTCTCGTTGTCAAAGGCACAGTCGTCCGTTTGGAAACTTTCGGCGCATTTGTCGAAATCGGTGCAGAACGACCAGGATTAATTCACATCAGTGAGTTAGCACATGGATATGTTCGCACCCCTTCTGAAGTGGTTAATGAAGGTGACGAAATTGAAGCTGAAGTAATTGATTTTAATCGTAAGAAAAAACAGATTAAATTATCAGTGAAAGCTTTACAACCAGAACCTGAAAAAGAAGAAGTACAAGAGAAAAACGTTCCTTCCTCCTTTGTAAGTGATCCTTCTGTGTTCGAAAGAAAAGAGAAACCCACTCGCAAAAAGAAAGAACGAAAAACAAAGAAAAAATCAGGAAGCGACTTTAATTCCATCGACTTTGATTTCAATGAAACCAAAGAAGATGAACCGACCGCAATGGAAATCGCCTTGCGTGCGGCAATGGAAAAGGCAAATACGAAATAATTCGTAAATGAATGTCACTTCCAGGGGAGATTAAAATCTCCACCTCGATCCAACATCGAATAACCTCTCCCATAATTATTATTTGGTACTGCAAAAAAAAACTTTTGCTCAGGTTACGAAAAAATTATCGAGGATAAAAGTCCAGGTAAATCCTGGGCTTTTTTTATTTACGTTGTTTTTTGATTATGGTAAACTTCCCTATCGAATGGTCCTAGTTAGCCGGGCAAAATACATGAAAAAAATAATTAACCATTTGTTACATTTTTTAACTTAGTAAACGCTTTCCTGTAGGGAGGAGTCACTTCAATGACACTCCCTGCTTTTATAATTACGAATAGGAGAAAAAATGACTCCAAAATACATATTTTTTACTGGCGGTGTCGTAAGTTCTGTGGGAAAAGGGGTAACTGCAGCTGCAGTTGGCCGGCTACTCAAAGAAAGAGGTTTTAAGGTCGCGGTCCAAAAACTTGATCCATATATCAATGTCGATCCCGGTACGATGAGCCCTTACCAACATGGAGAGGTTTTCGTGACCGATGATGGAGCTGAAACAGATCTGGATCTCGGACATTATGAACGATTCATTGATATTCGTTTAAATAAAGTATGTAATGTCACTACCGGGCAAGTTTATGCAGAAGTCATCAGTAAAGAACGTCGTGGTGATTATTTGGGCGGTACAATCCAAGTTATTCCCCACATCACCAATGAAATCAAACGCCGCATCGCCTTGGTTGCCAAAACCACAGAAGCTGAAATCATTTTGGTTGAAGTGGGTGGTACGGTCGGTGATATTGAATCCCAGCCCTTTTTAGAAACCCTCCGCCAGTTACGTAGCGATTTAGGACGAGAAAACACATTGTACGTTCATGTCACTTGGTTGCCCTCCATTGGAGCTACCGGTGAACTAAAAACCAAGCCAACCCAACATTCTGTTCGAGAATTGCGATCAATCGGTATTTCTCCCGATATAATCATCGCACGCTCCGATTTTGAAATTGCTGATGAATTGTGTGAAAAAATTTCATTATCCTGTGATGTGGAGCGGAATGCTGTAATTCCAATGGTGACAGCGAAAAATCTATATGAAGTTCCTCTCTTGCTCGAAAAAGCAAATGTAGGGCAATATATTCTCACAAGATTGGGATTAAAATCTCGCCAAAAACCAAATTGGGAAGAATGGGAAAAGATTGTAAATAATATTTATACCCAACGGGAAAAGATAAATATCGCCTTGGTAGGTAAATATGTCGAACTACATGATGCTTATATGAGTGTTCGAGAAGCGCTTAACCATGCTGCATTATCTCAAAATTTGGATATGAATATATTATGGGTACATTCCACAGATTTAGAAAAAGGGAAATCTTTGGAAATTTTAGAAAAAGCGGATGGGATTTTAGTACCTGGTGGATTTGGCAGTCGAGGAATTGAAGGGAAAATAGCTGCCGCCCGATATGCTCGAGAATATAAAAAACCATTTTTTGGACTTTGCCTTGGTATGCAATTAATGGTTGTTGAATTTGGTCGTCACGTATATAACGATGATACAGCGAACTCAACTGAGTTTGACCGGACAACCAATTATCCTGTCATTGATTTAATGCCTGATCAACAGCATCTAACCAATTTAGGCGGCACAATGCGATTAGGGTTATACCCATGTAAACTTACACCCAAAAGTATAGCTGCATCTGCTTACCAAACCGAAATGGTGGAAGAACGTCATCGTCACCGATTTGAATTTAATAATAAATTCCGGATAGATTTTGAAAAGAACGGCATGTGTTTCTCTGGTTTATCTCCAGATGGAAAATTGGTTGAAATTGTTGAACTTAAGGACCACCCATTTATGGTAGCTACCCAATTCCATCCTGAATTTTTATCTCGTCCTAACCGGCCGCATCCTTTATTTAATGCTTTTGTTAAAGCTGCCTGGGAAAATAAGTTAAAAATCGAAAAGTAAATAATGTTCCATATTTGGTTTATAAATCGTTCAATCCCTACTTAAAATTTTCACTTAAGATGATAAAAAGGGTTATACTTGTTAGGTCATAGAAAAAAACAACAGATTAATTTCTGTAATCTTTAGAATGAAAGGTTCAAAATATGGATACAACGATTGTTTCAATTTACGGACAGGAGATTCTTGATTCTCGCGGTAATCCAACCGTGGAAGTAGAAGTTGTTCTAGCAGATGGAAGTTGGGGGCGTGCTGCAGTGCCATCTGGAGCATCTACTGGCTCACACGAAGCCCTAGAAATGCGCGATGGAGATAAAGAGCGTTATCTTGGAAAAGGTGTTTCCAAAGCAGTCGATAACGTAAACACCGAAATTGCTGAAACCCTGCTTGATTGGGATGCAACCGAACAACGCGCTATTGACCTAACGCTACTTGCACTCGATGGCACTGAAAATAAATCAAAATTAGGTGCAAACGCCATATTAGGCACTTCTTTGGCAGTTGCAAAAGCAGCCGCAAATTCATTAGGCTTGCCCTTATATCGCTACATCGGTGGGGTCCAGGCTCATGTATTACCAGTTCCCATGATGAACATTCTAAACGGTGGTGCACATACTGGTTGGCAATCTACTGATGCTCAGGAATTTATGGTTATGCCATTTGGCGCTCCGTCGTTTTCAGAAGGTCTCCGCTGGGGAGCTGAAATTTATCACGCCTTAAAGAGTGTTTTAAAAGCTCGCGGATATGCTACCCTGGTAGGTGATGAAGGTGGTTATGCACCTGCATTGAAAGCCAATGTTGAGGCAGTGGAAGTAATCTTAGAAGCGATTGAAAAAGCTGGTTATAAAGCTGGCGAACAGGTAGCTTTGGCTTTAGATCCTGCTGCAACTGAATTCTATGATGCAGAGGGAAAACGATACAATCTTCGCCGCGAAGGTAAAATCCTCACCTCTGCCGAAATGGTAGATTTCTGGAAAAATTGGGTAGACCAATATCCGATTGTTTCCATTGAAGATGGTTTGGCTGAAGATGATTGGGAAGGTTGGCAACAATTTGTCAGTGAAGTTGGTGATCGAGTTCAAATCGTAGGTGATGACTTATTGGTTACCAACCCGGAACGCATTCGCCGTGCGATTAAACAAAAAGCCGCAAATTCTGTTCTCATCAAACTAAACCAAATTGGCAGCCTCACCGAAACCTTAGAAGCAATTGATACAGCCCACCGCGCAGGCTGGACAGCCGTCACCTCTCACCGCTCAGGTGAAACAGAAGACGCAACCATAGCTGATTTAGCTGTTGCCCTTAACACCGGCCAAATCAAAACTGGTGCCCCTGCCCGCTCAGATCGCGTCGCGAAATACAATCAGCTTCTCCGAATCGAAGCCGAATTAGGTGATATCGCAAAATATGCCGGCTGGGATGCATTAAATATCCGTCGTTAATTATCCATTCAATTAACCAAATCCTCCCTTAAATCAATAAGGGAGGATTTTTATTTAATCAGATTTTATTTGTTTAATCACTTCAAGAACTTCAGAATTTTCAGGAATATCTGACATCGAATCCCCATAATGTGCGTATCGAATAATCCCCTCTTTATCAATAACAAACAAGGCAGGCATCCTGCCCAATTTAAAAAGGTTTACTTCTTGTGAAAAAGAGTCTGCAATTTTTGATTTGATATCAGCTAAGCCAATATAAGGAATATCATTCTCTTCCCAATAACGCTTGAACGCCCGCGGACCATCAGGACCTAACGTTAGTATTTCAGCACCTAATTCGGTAAATTTTTCATAGTCTTGACGCAACTGCGCCATATGTTGTTTACAATATGGTCAAGAAAAACCCCGATTAAAAACCAGAACTATGATTTTTTTATCACGAAACTGGGATAATTGGACAGGGTTATCGTTTGTATCTTCCAATTTAAAATCCGGTGCAACAGTTCCTTCTTTGATTAATTTTTTTCCCATAATAACATCCTCTCATTGAATAAACTTACTGACCTCAGCCATAAATTTTTGTGGACACTCTTCTTGTGGAACATGACCACAAGAAGCAAGAATGGATATACTGGCATTTGGGATCTGTTCAGCAGCTTGAATACTGTCTTCTACAGGGATCAAACGATCTTCTTTACCGCTAATTACCAATACCGGTAGATTTAAACCTGATAAATAAGATTCCATATTTGAATTTCCGTTCACCTTTGTATATTCCCATAAACCGATATCCCAATTTTCCATTTTTAACGGAAGTTGATAATTGGCTAAATCCTCTTCTGTGATTTTCTGTTCATCATACCAGGCTAACTTTAACAACTCCAAACCTCTTTCTTGAATTGATCGCACAAATACTGGGCCAAGACGGTCAATTTGTGGTAAACCAAAAGCAAATTTTACCCAACCAGGCATACCACCCCCAGCAAAAACTGCTGGATCAACCAGAATCAATTTGGATACCCGATCAGGGTATTGGCTTGCTGTATAAATTGCCACAGTCCCACCTGCCGAGTTCCCAACAAGAACAGCGGATTGGATACCTTTATGATCCATCAAATTAATTAATAGTTTTGCCTGATATTCTAACGAATATGGATTTAATTCATAAGTACTCACATTGATAATTCGTTCTGTAAGCCCAAAAGCAGGACGATCATACGCAATTACTTTTCCATAATCTGATAATTCAGGCATTATTTTTCGCCATGAGTATGTACTTGCTCCAAAACCATGCAAGAGAATGAAGGTCTCATCCCCTTCTCCTGCCTCAATATAATGAACATCAATGTTATCTAGTGTTAAAAATTGGCTATCCGTGTACATTAATTCTTCAACCGGTTGAATTCCTTCTAACGGAGGTAATGGCATAATTAATGGCGCAACCAAAACAAGCACTACAAAAATGATCAATGCAATTTGAAATGGATTATAGTCTTTTATTTTTTTTCGTTTTTCCATAATAATTCCTATTTTTCTTTTAAGATCTGAATCACATTTGACCAGACTTCATCAAACATCCTTTCAGTTAATTTGCCTGTTTGTGTATTTTGTCGACTAGGATGATAGGATGTGACAAGAACAGGAAAACCTTCTCCAATTGAAAAGGTTTGGTTGTGCGAAAACTGAAGGTCATCCGTCTTGATTCCTTGATTTTTAACAATCTTTTTTAATTGGTTAAAAGCAAGCCCACCCAACGCAACAATCACTTTCAGGTTTTTCATCAATGCCATTTCATTTAGTAAATACGGTAAACAATTCTCAATTTCTTGCGAGGTGGGTTTGTTCTGTGGGGGAACACACCGGCAAATGGCGGTGATATATAAATTTTGTAATATAAGCGAATCATTTCGATAATCCGAATTGGGTTGATTTGCAAAACCAGCACGGTATAAGGCCGGATACAAAAAATCTCCGGAAGCATCTCCAGTAAACATTCGCCCAGTCCGGTTTGATCCATGCGCACCCGGTGCCAACCCTACCACCAATACCTCACCTTTAATATCCCCAAATCCAGGCACTGGTTTTCCCCAATATGCTTCATTTCGATAAGCCCTACGTTTAACTCGTGCAACCTCTTCCCGCCAACTAACCAATCGCGGGCATAAATTACATTGAATTACATTTTGTTCAAGAGTTTCAATGCTCGTGTCCAATTTTCACCTCATAATAATTGTAGCAACGAATATAAAATTAATCCCCATTCAGTAGAATAAAAATAGTAGCACAGAAAATATATTAGGATCTCAAAAATAGTTGAAACCGATTTTTGAGATCCTAATTTTCTCTTTGCGCCATATTTAGTATTCTTGTCAACCTACTTGTCTAAGATACTGTTGGTAAACTAAAATTGGCAATGAAGTATAACCCCAATGGACAAAACCAAACCCATGCTCCGAATGGGTCTAAAAGCTTTGTTTT
>PABH01000035.1 GCA_002702705.1 Anaerolineaceae bacterium | reverse complement strand
TTCGTAATCGCTGCTGTTAATGTTGTTTTACCATGGTCAATGTGACCCATTGTTCCCACGTTGAGATGGGGTTTATTTCGTTCAAACTTTTCCTTAGCCATCCTATTTACTCCTCGAGTATTTAATCAAAAACCAAACAATTATTTCTTAATGCATACTCGGCAAAAAGAGCCCTCAATGGGACTCGAACCCATGACCTCACCCTTACCAAGGGTGTGCTCTACCACCTGAGCTATGAGGGCTTGCCGTTCTTCTTCCCTCTTTCACAGAGGAGATTGACCAAAAAAGGTCAGTGGGCAGTGTAGGATTCGAACCTACGAAGGCGTTCGCCAGCTGATTTACAGTCAGGCCCCTTTGTCCACTTGGGTAACTGCCCATTGTTGCATTTCTTCGAGCTGTTGTCTGCTCGCAAGCAAGATTGTGTACATGCAATCTTGCTCACCAACCTACAACTTGAGCCGACGATGGGACTTGAACCCATAACCTACTCATTACAAGTGAGTTGCTCTGCCGGATTGAGCTACGTCGGCAAGGAAATAATTTGTTAAGTTTCATTTACTTGCGCGGCTAGATTATACCAGTACACTGCTTTCAAGGCAAGGAAATATAAAGTTACCGCGAGGCAAGAGTCTATCAGAAAGGGTAGTCTGAGTCAAGGATTCAATGAAATCCTGTGATGGAATGTGGCCGCTGGTTGTGCTTAAGCCGAGCAGCCAGTTTAACAGCTGAAAAAATCACGCATACGTGTTCCAAACATGGGAGTTAACACCGTCAATCCGGGTCATTCACCAAATGACAATGAGCAGGTCTTACAAAACCAACACGGAGAACTAGCTACATAAAACCGGCTGCCCAACACCAATTTTCCTTCGGATTCCAGTTGAATGGCGTCCAGATTGGGCAGTCCATATAAAATAGGAATCACCACCGCGTTTTTACCGCAAGTAGGGCACGCTGGTATGTTTTTGGGGATCAAACCTGTAGGGTCCGTTCGATGTTCCATAGACACTAAGTATAATCGAAGGCTGCCTAAGTTTACATCCTCCCATATCATCATCTCAGAGCTGTTCGCAAAGTAGCACTGAAAAACGATTTGGGACAAAATTTGTTTTTTACCTCGTCCCTACACATTCCCTAAACCAAATCGCCAATCCTAATGTATAATCTAGGTGGAAGTTCCTTGGAGGTTTTGCATGGATATTACATGGTTTGGACATTCTTGTTTTAAATTTACAGAACGTGGGTTTGCAACGGTCATTGCTGATCCCTTTGATCATCACATCATTGGCCATAAACCTTTAAAGTTTGATGCTGACGTCATTTCAATCAGTCACGATAAACCTGGTCATAATTTTGTTCAGGCTGTTAAAGGGAAGCCCTTTATTATTTCCGGCCCCGGCGAATATGAAATCGGCGGCGTTTTTGTAACCGGTATCAAAACCAACGATCAAAACAGCAGTACACTGCCGGAAGATCAAAATACGCTGTATGTATTTGATTACAATGGCATTAACGTCGCTCATTTGGGCGGCTTGAATCGTGTGCCAAATCAACGGGAAATTCAAGAATTGGGACCGGTCCATATTGCCCTGGTACCGATTGGCGGCACGACCACATTAAATGCAGCCAAAGCCTCTGAAATTGTCCATTTATTAGAGCCAAATATCGTCATCCCCATGCATTACATGATTGACCAATCGAACATCAAACTAGACCCGTTAAATAAATTCCTAAAGGAGATGGGCAGCTCTTCCATTGATGCCCAACCCGTATTAAAACTGACCAGCGCCCGCAACCTGCCGGAAGAAACGCAGGTCATTGTGTTAGAAGCTCAATAAAAAGTAGAGGAGAAAACCGTGCCTTTAAAATTAATTATGACTTGGGATATTTCCCCTCAACACGAACAAGAATATTTTGAATTTGTGGTACGAGAGTTTATCCCCGGTGTTCAACGACTTGGACTAGAACTGAATGATGCCTGGGCGACTGTATTTGGTAGCCACCCGCAGATTTTGGTTGGAGCAGTCATTCCGGAAGGAAAAGACGCAACCAGCGTATTAAATACGCCTGAATGGACCAGTTTACATAATCAGTTAATGGATTATGTTATTAATTACGAAGAAAAACTTGTAAATTCCCAAGGCGGGTTTCAATTTTAAAGAATGATGCTGACTGATATCAGCCGGGCTTTATTAGATTGGTACCAATCCCAAGCTCGCGTTTTGCCCTGGCGCGATCACCCCGATCCATACGCTGTCTGGATTTCGGAAATTATGCTTCAACAAACACGGGTGGAAACGGTCATCCCCTATTTTCAACGCTGGATGTTAACCTTTCCGAATATCGAAACATTGGCAAACAGCAAAGAACAGGATGTCTTAAAACTTTGGGAAGGTCTTGGGTACTACAGCCGTGCCCGTAACATTCATAAAGCTGCCATTATCCTACAATCCGAATGGGGTGGAAAACTCCCTTCCGAACGAACCGAACTGGAAAAAATACCCGGAATCGGAAGATACACCGCTGCCGCCATCGCTTCGATGGCTTTTGGAAAAGATGAAGCGACGTTAGATGGAAACATCCGGCGTGTATTAGCCCGGTTATTTAATGTCGATATACCGGCCAGGTCTGCGGAGGGAGAAAAACTTCTTTGGCACTTAGCCGAAGTCCATCTGCCACCCGGGAGAGCTGGAGATTACAACCAGGCCTGGATGGATTTAGGTGCTTCAATTTGCCTTCCAAAGAATCCGCGGTGTTTATTATGTCCACTACAAAACCATTGTTTGGCTTTCGCCGCTGGTGTGCAGGAAGAACGGCCGGTCTTACCCGTAAAAAAGAAAACACCGCATTACACCGTCACTGCCGCCATTATCCAGCGGGATCAAAAAATCCTGCTTGCGCAGCGGCCACCAGACGGTTTATTGGGGGGTTTATGGGAATTTCCAGGCGGAAAACAAGAAAAAAATGAAAGTCTCGAACAGGCACTTTACCGGGAAATTGAAGAAGAGTTAGCCTGTCAAATTAAGGTGGGTGCTCCCTTCGGTGTCTATAAACATGCTTTTACGCATTTTAAAATCACCTTACATGCTTTTTTGTGTGAACTCTCCAGCGGGGACCCTTACCCGGTAGAAGCCAGTCAAATTGTTTGGGTTGATCCCTCCCAATTAATGGATTATCCAATGGGTAAAGTAGACCGCCAAATTGCAGAAAAGCTGCAATCTGTTCTTTCCCATTAAGTTCCACGATGATTTTCAAGCCCAACGCAAATTCGTTATAATCTTAAGTGATGAACGATTTTCAACCCCTTCGAGACGTAATGGTCAAAAACCAGCTGGAACGCCGTGGAATTCGCGACAAACAAATTTTAAACGCATTTCGTACCACGCCACGCCACGAATTTGTACCGGCCGCCTATCAAAATATGGCTTACCAAGACCGCCCGCTGCCAATTGGTGATGGTCAAACCATATCACAGCCTTATATCGTGGCATTAATGACCGAATTGATAAACCCCGAACCGGATCACAAGATCCTTGAAATTGGCACGGGTTCAGGGTACCAGGCTGCGATCCTAAGCCAATTGGTAAAAGAAGTATTTACGATCGAACGCCATCTTGCTTTATTCCAAAAGACCGCACAACGATTCAAAAAACTCGGTTATACCAATATCCACCCATTGCAGGGAGATGGCAGTCAAGGGCTGCCGGATGAAGCCCCTTTTGATGCCATTTTGATCACTGCGGCTGCACCCAAAATCCCCAACATCCTCCTAAACCAACTTAAAAACCAGGGGAAAATTGTTGCTCCAGTCGGGGAACGTACCAGTCAAATCTTAATGCGTTGGACAAAACAAGCCGATGGAAGTTTAACCAAAGAGCAGCTTTCCGCAGTGGCTTTTGTTCCCCTACGGGGGGAATATGGGTGGTTAGAAAATGAGTGGCCTGAAGATTAAACCATCTTCTGTTCCATAAACCAGCGTCGAATCCACTCAATTTGAAACGTGTACAATCCATCAATGTTTTTTTGAATCAAATCACGCTGAAGGCCTACCGTAATCACCTTCTCTGATAGATTTTGAATTCCCGCTTGCCAGGCTTCTTGGCTTAATCCGTTTAGAGTATCAGAGTTTTTAGCCAAATAAACAAATGCGTTTTTCATTTCTGGTTTGATCTGATTCTGGTATATATCAATAAAAAAGAACTCGCCTCCCTTCGTTGCACGGGAATATGCCTCTTCTAAGTCGTCCATCGTCACATTTAACCGTTGACTCGTAGGCTGTTCATTTTTTAAAAGAACCAATTCATAACAAAACAATTGAATCAAATGCGGGTGCCCACCTGTCAGATTAAGAATCCATTCCAATACAAACTGGGGGTAGCTTAAATTAAAATTCCTGGTTGGGTGTTGAATAAGGGTTTCTGCCTCTTCCGGTTTTAAACACCCAATTTTGATAACTTGCGTATTTACCAGACTGGCCGCCCAGGACTCCATCTCTGATAAATGATGCGTACCAGAAAACAAAACCTTAATATTGGGATGGTGCTGAACCACATGTCGAAATAGATTTAATAATTCCTGAATATAAACTGCCTTCATTTCCGCCCAATGATTAAAAGTTTCAAACTCATCAATTAACCACAAAGCAATTTTATTGTTTTGTACCAAATAAAGATCCAGTTCTAAAATCCATTCCAGAAAAGCCAGGAAAGGGCTTTCTTTTAAAGATTCCAGTTGAATAGAGGGCAGTACAAGATTACGATACCGGCTTGCGGCCAGGCTCATTTGCTGCACCATCCCATAAAACAGCTCCGAAAAATCCAGCACCCCACCCAATGCCTGGCTGTCTAAGTACATTGGAATAATCGCATCCGGCAAAATCCGCCCCAGGTTCAGCAATAAGGAGGTTTTGCCCATTCGGCGTTGACCATATAACAACAACGGTGGACGCTGTTCATTTAATATCAGACGTTCGATCCGCTCGAAAATGTCCATCCGGCCCACAAAAAGTTCTTGATTTTCATTGAGCGGAATACCACAAACATAGGGATTAAATATCTCATCTTCATTATGTTTTTGGGTTGCCATTTCAGTTAATTGCTGCTCAATGAGTGTTAACCAATGGGAAGTCACTGCTAAAAATCGGAATAAACGTTTCTCTTCGGCCATCATCAAATTACGCTCGACCGTTATCAAATCATCCCGAACCCTCACCAATGCCACCCGGATATGATAAGGGCTTTGATAGGCCAAAGCAACCTTAATATCCCTCGCAAACCTTAAAAATTGATTTGTAAACGCTAGTGTTTCATCCGGAACATGGATCAAAGCTGGTTTTAATTCCGCAATTTCTTCTAATGAATTACATCCTAATAATTCCCGGTAAGATAATACTAATAATGCTTTTCTAACAGCCCAGCGCTGATTGGTTTTTGAGATTTCCGACATTTTTTTATAGGCAAGGTCAGGTTGATATTCCACCATTTTAATCAGGTGCTGATCCAATCCAAACCAAGGAAATTTCACTTTATCAAACCAAAATACAGCATGATACTGAAAAAAACGAAATGAATGCTGCCCATTTCTAGTGTCCAATATGTATAAAATTCGATTAAATAACACGACCAATGGAAAAGAAACCACTGGGAACCAAATAGCAAAGGTTAACCCTGCGATAATGACCAAAATCGCGCCAAGAAACAAACCAAGATTAAATTCAAAACCTGGTGCAATCATAGGCCCCAGGAAGATCCACCCCAAACCGATCGTAAAAGTACTTGCTACAATGAAGGCATTATTTAATTTCGTCCGGTTAAATAAAATCCACGGTAAAGAGATCAAAATTGCGAATAAAGTCCCGCCCCCGAAACCAGCGGTGAGGACATACTGCAGGTTCAGAGGGTTCGAGATAATAAACAAGATACCGGCTATAGTGATAATAATGGCAGGAATCAGTGAACCAACCAATAACCGCCTGCGTGACATCTGTCGATTGTAATTACGGATAAAATTACCAAAAAACAAAACAATTGTCACAACCGTAAACGTGGTAATAAACAATATAAAAATATCAGGAATATGAAGTTGGTACTCTCCAAAACGGGTGAACCGTTCGTTAATCACCTTACCGCTAAAAATAAAAAACCAAAAACCAAGTACCAATCCAACAGCAATTACCCCACTGATCGCACTAACTACATAACTTTTAACGTAGCCGGTTTTTACATCCGACTCGGATAAATTTAACAGAACCAACCCGACAAGTCCAGTAGATGCAGCATAACTAAAATAAATGAAGGTAGGGTCATCACCTAATAAACCCATACCAATTCCCAAAGCCAAACCATAAACCTGGGCAGCCCCAAAATTAATAAACCAACTGGTTGTTAATGCCGTAGAGAAAGCATAACTAACCGCTAATAAAAAAGAAAAAAACAAAATATAAGGAGTAAGCTTTCCTTGTAATGAAACCCCCAATACGGCCACCACGCCAGCGAAAAGAGGAATAATGACAAAGGTCTGAAGAAGCAGCTTTTTAACCCCTGCATGATGTCGAAAATCCTGCCAACTCAGGCTCAATAAATGAAAATCGGAATCTACATTGATTTTTTTTAGATACCGCAGCCACCCAATCGGATTCAGCAGCAAATTAAACAGGTTAACAAACACCCCCAACACCAGTTTCATAAACAGTTCTCCATCACAATTAACTCAATAATCCTTGATATGGTCGTAGTCTTTCCAGGGCTGTTGTTTTCCAACCATCTAGGTCGTTCTCCAAATCGGATTCATAATACAAATTACATAAAATCTGTAATAAAGCTGGCCAACGCTGGCTGGTTTTAATCATCCATTCCATCGTTTTTTCATCAAACTGGATGGGAGAATAACGTAAAAACTCGAGCGCTTCTTCTTCCGTAAAAGGACCAAGATCCATAACATGACCAAAAATATTTAAGAACGGTGATGGCTGTCCATCATCAAGCATCAATTCCGATAAAGGTTTTGAGCTGGTAATAATAAAACTTAATTTTCCTTCCGTTAGATTGGTTCCTAACGAGCGCAAAGCCCACCAAAATTGACGGTCCAACTCCGGCAGCATAAACGCAGCTTGAATTTCATCTAATAAAATTACAGTAGGGGTGTGGATACGCCTGGCCAGCGTATCAATAAACGAAGGCAGATTAAGGTGTGCAGGCTGGACAAAACTTAATTGGTTAATCAGATATTTGAAAAAACCTTCCTGGGTACCCATCCGCGGATCTTGAAAATCGACAAACACCCATTGAAAACGATCCGGCATCACCAACCAATCCTGTTTTTGCTCAGGCCTTAATGCTTCAGGAACGGTCTTTGTGATCTTTTTTAGATAATGCAGCAAAGAGGTTTTTCCGCTGCGGTGTTTTCCGATTACCGCACAATGTTGGAGTGACGCTCCTTGCAAAGCCATAAAAACTCGTTTCACTTCCCGGTTACGGCCAAAAAACTTTATTGGGTCAAATATAGGTGGGCCCACCACAAACGGGGTGGTGGGAAGATTCGCGATCTGATCATCTGCAAAATTTGATTCAGCATACGATTTAGCCACTTGTTCAGGGTTGGGATGCCCGCCGCTAATTAAGAAATCTTGTATTTCTTGCCAATGCTGCCATCCCTGACGGTCATTGATTAACTCCACCAATAATTCCAATTCATTTGCTTTGGCTGGTACTTTCTGATTATAGATCCAATACTGAATAGCAGAACCCCCAGAACGCCCTAATGCATATCCGATTTCATCATATAAACTGAGTTTTGATTTAGACTGCAATGAAGCGATCCGGTCGAGGGCACGAGCGAATAATACAGAAAATTGTTTTTCAGAAAATGATTTGTTCATTGTGCTCACCAAAACAAGAGTGAAATCTTAGTGAAATCAGAGTTTTACTTTATACTCAGATTCTTTTTCCTTATTATAGTATAACTAATCTGTTATAAAAACTCAGTTGTATCCTTGGTTCAGGGGAGAGATACAATAAAAAAACCTTTGCGCTGAAACGCAGAGGTTTTTTTATTAAGTTCGGCTGTTTTATTGCGCTAAATCTCTCGCCATTCGGAAGTAATCTTGATTGATTTCTCGTTTCTTAGAGATCACATCTTCCAATGGTATAGCGGTCATTTTATTATCTTGCAAGCCAACCATGACACCGGTTTTATCTTCTGACAAAAACTGAACAGCATGATACCCCAATCGTGAAGCCAACATGCGGTCAAAAGCGCTTGGTTTTCCACCACGTTGAATATGGCCTAAGATGGTCACCCGTACTTTAAATCCCAAATCACGAGATTCGATAATTTCAGCCAGCTGGGTAACAGAAGGGTTTGCACCTTCAGCCACGACAATAATGGCATGGGTTTTCCCCCTTAAATAGGCGGCATCCACTGTTTTGGCAATTTCATCAACAGTAAATGGAAACTCAGGCACCAAAACCATTTCAGCACCAGCAATAATACCAGCGTGAATAGCCAGATAGCCAGATTCTCGTCCCATCGTTTCAATCAAAAATGCTCTGCTGTGAGATGAGGCGGTATCACGCAGTTTATCAATCGCATCAACAATTGTGTTTAACGCCGTATCCACACCAATACACATATCGGTACCATAAATATCATTGTCAATACTGGCGGGAATCCCCACGACAGACACACCCTGGTCAGCGAGTTTTTTAGCCCCATTTAAAGAACCATCCCCGCCAATCACCACCAGTGCATCAATATCATTATTATTCATCTGCCGAATGGCTTCGCGCTGCCCGCGCGGTTCTCGAAATTCTTTACTCCGTGCAGTTTGTAAAATCGTGCCCCCGCGCTGCATAATTCCCCCTACATCTCGTAAGCCCATTGGCAAAAAATTACCGTGAATTAACCCTTCGTACCCACCTTCTACACCCACAACTTTCATATTGCTGGTGAGAGCAGTTCGTACAACGGCCCGAATACAGGAATTCATTCCTGGCGCATCTCCACCGGAGGTTAAGATTGCGATTTTTTCAATTGTTTTTGTTGGACACATATTCTTTTTTTACCCTGCAAAATGGATTTTTAGTGCACGCGCAAAACCTGCACTTGCACATTGTTTTCACCTACCAATTTTTGCAGCTTTTGCAGTAATTCCGGACAATATCCAATGGTGTGGTTAGGAAATTCCAGGTGATACCGCCGACCTTCTTCAAAGATCATAAATCCAAACTTATCCCGGCCTGGGTAAGATCTCAAGAAACCAAACACCCGTTGCATTCTTAATATTCCACGGTCTGCTTCATTCTGATTTGAGCGTAAAATCACGGTGACCATATGGAGTTCTTGCTCCTGGCGGCCACCACTTAACAAATAATGTTCAAGGGAAGGCATACCAGGCGGGATAGCCGATGTTTTTTGTTCGGGTTGGACATGCCCGACAGCAACATCTGCAGAGATTGCTTTTTGTGATCTTACGGACTGAACTGGTTTTGAATTTGTGGGCTCATCCGGCTTTTTCTGTTCTGAGCTTTCCACAATAGTTTCATCGGAACGCATCAAAGCAGGTGGTTCCATCATAAACCAATCGTCCGGTGCATCTGGCGGCGGCGGCATATCTCCATAATCCTCAATTTCAGGTTCGGAGATTTTCTGCTTAGGCTGCGGCGAATCATCGCCGCGCCCATTATACTTCATTTCAGTACTTGTATGTACAGATTTAATCAAAGGTATTTTAACGGTTTCCGTTTCGGATTCCTGGATATCCTCGCCCCCAAACTCAATATCGTACCCATAATCAAAATCTTCATCCACGTTGATCGCATCTAAAACCGCTCTGATCTCCGGATCAACGGTAGCTAAAAGTTCTTCTTCAGAAGGGGCAGTTATTGTATCTGCCAAAACTTTTGGATCACCACCATCCGTATCCACTTTTCCATCAATTAATAAAATGCGGTCATTTTCAATTAAAGCCTGATATTTTTTCCAGGTACGCGGAAAAACTAACACCTCAATCGGTCCCTGTGTATCTTCAATCGTGACAAAAGCCATATCGTTGCCGGTTTTGGTCAGATGACGCCGGTATTTAGTCACCATACCACCCACAATAACCGGTGTTTTTGACTTCATCGCAGCCAGCTGACCGGAAAAACGGGAAACCTTTTTCCGTAAAAATTTATCATAACGTGACATGGGATGATCGGAAACGTACAAACCAATTAATTCACGCTCCCATTCCAAAAACTCCCGCGGATCCATCGGCGGCATCTTTGGTAGTTCAATTTGTTCAACAGCCCCACCCGCATCTTCCATCATGCCAAAAATGCTTAACTGTCCGGAATTAGCTGCATCAAGATGACTGGCAGAAACAGCGACCAATTGATCTAACGCTTTTAACATAGCAGACCGTTCACCAAAACGATCAAGCGCACCAACCCGCACCAAACTTTCTAAAGCACGTTTGCCTACCTGGCGTAAATCAACTCGGGTAACAAAATCGGTCAGGTCTGTAAACAAGCCTTCCTGCCGGGCATCCAAAATAATCTGCACCGGTGCAACACCCACATTTTTTACTGCGCCCAACCCAAAACGAATGGCTGATTTTTCTTCTGCATCTTCAATTGAGAAATCCCATTCGCTGTAATTAACATCCGGGGGAAGCACTTCAATATGCATATCACGGCAATCACTTACATAATGGGCCACTTTTTCAGTTTCATTTTTTGAGGCCGATAACAAGGCCGTCATATATTCAACCGTATAATGACCTTTTAGATAAGCAGTTTGCACAGCAATCATACCGTAATCAGCGGCATGGCTTTTATTAAACCCATAGCGGGCAAAGTTTTCCCAGTCGGTAAAAATATCACCTGCTGTGCTGGCATCCATAATTTCTCGTTTTACAGCACCATTGATGAATTTTTGCCGGTGTTCTTGGATTTGTTTTGCCTTCTTCTTTGAAATCGCTTTCCGCAACGCATCGGCTTCTGATGCCGAATAACCGCCAATATCCATTGCCGCAAACATGAGCTGTTCCTGATAAATCGGAATACCATAGGTTTCGTTAAACAACGGCTCCAATGAATTGTGCCGGTAGGTTACTTCCTCTTCCCCATGCATTCGTTTAATATAAGAGGGAATAAACTCCATCGGGCCGGGGCGGTATAAAGCAACCATAGCAATAATATGATCCAGGTTTTTTGGCTGCATTTGCACCAAATAACGGGTCATGCCGGTGCCTTCCAGTTGGAACACACCTGCCGTATGACCGGTGCCCAAGAATTCAAAAGTTTGCGGATCATCAATCGGAATATTCTCTAACGTTAACGTCACCCCATGCCGTTTTTTGATCATATCACAGGCTCGCGCCATGACTGTAAGTGTAGAGAGCCCTAAAAAGTCGACTTTTAACAAGCCCATTTCATCTAAATGAGCCATTTCATACTGTGTTACCGATTTAACCGGGGTATCTTCGGAATTGCTGGTTGGGCGGTGCAGCGGCACATAGTTTACAACCGGTTCATCCGTCACCACAATACCCGCCGCATGCGTACCAACATTGCGTACCACCCCTTCCATCTGACGGGCAGTATCAATCAGCTCAGTAATATGCGGCGTGCTTTCGTAAATCTCTCGAAATTCTTTTACATCTTCCATCGCCTTGTCAATCGACATACCCGGCATGGAAGGAATCATTTTACTAACCCGATCCACCTCGGAAAGGGGAATATCCATCACCCGGCCCACATCACGAATGGCCGCTTTTGCACCCAAAGTGCCAAAGGTAATAATGGCCGCTACTTTGTCATGACCATATTTATCTGCACAATATTTGATCATTTTCGAGCGCAAGTCATCACGGAAGTCCAGATCAATATCGGGCATGGAAACCCGACCAGGGTTTAAGAACCGCTCAAAAATTAGTCCATGATCCAATGGTTCCACCATCGTAATATCTAGCGTATATGCCACCATCGAACCCGCAGCAGAACCGCGCGCGTTATACCAGATATCTTCACTTTTGGCGTAAATACATAAATCCCAGACGATTAAGAAATATGCGTCAAAACCCATATCATGAATAACGGAAAGTTCATACTCTAACCGCTCACGTACTTTGGGGTCATTGGCTCTTGAGCCATATTTTCTTTGCAGGCCGGCCTCACAGATTTTTCGTAAATAGGTCTCTGCGTTATAACCTTCCGGCACATCAAAACGCGGTAAATGATATTCTTCATTCCGCAAATTAACATTACATCGTTCGGCAATTAATAAGGTATTACTTAATGCACCCGGCACATGCCCAAATGCAGCTTGCATCTCCTGTGGAGATTTGAGATAAAAAGTGTCATGGCTCATCTTAAACCGGTTAGGGTCAGATAAAACCGATCCGGTCTGGATAGCAAGCAGGATATCTTGATAACGAGCATCCGCGCGGTCTACATAATGGACATCATTGGTGGCAATAAACTGGGCGTTATAATGTTTCCCCAAATCTAATAAATGTTTATTGACTGTCTGCAATTCCGGGATAGGATGATCTTGCAATTCAAGGAAAAACCGGTCTGGTCCAAAGAGGTCGTAGTACCAATCTAGTTTGCTTTTTGCTGCCTCAACATCATTTTCTTTTAAGGCGCGCGGTATTTCTGCTGAAAGACAGCCGGAGGTGGCAATTAAACCTTCCGAATGTTCTGCTAAAAACTCGTGGTCAATCCGAGGATTATAATAAAAACCATCTAATTGAGATGCACTGGCAATCTTTAATAAATTCAAATAACCAGTTTGGTTTTCTGCCAATAGCAACATATGAGACGATTTTTTATCCAATTTGGAATCTTTTTCAACCATGCTGCGTGGAGAAAGATACGTCTCCAAACCAATGATCGGCTTAATCCCAGCCGCTGTGGCTGCGTTGAAAAAATCAATTGAGCCAAACATCGTGCCGTGATCGGTAATCGCAACCGCCGGCATACCCATTTCTTTTACACGTTTGACCAGCTTTTTTACATTGCTGAATCCATCTAATAAAGAGTAAACAGTATGTACGTGCAAATGGGAAAACGACATGCAAGCTCCTCCTTTTTGGATTACTACATGGAAACGAAGCAACCATGTGCTTCGTATGGGTCTCCAAGCGGTTGAAGAAATATAGAAAATCTATTCCTTCTCTCCGTCATTATAGCATGCAGAAAATCAAATCAGACTGTCTTACTCTTAAAAAATTAGACAAAACAAAAATTTTAAGGTTGAGTTCTATTCCTATCCTTTTGGCTGGTATTTTAAATTTCAAGACCCGCAACCTCGACTTAACGATTTCTCTCTAGTAAACTTCGTAAACATCCTATCAAGCAAGCAGATAAAAATGAGACTTTTTTTTCAAGATCAGCGATTTTTCTCTACATTATTAAAGATCGCTGTGCCAATAACAATCCAACAATTTATTTCATCCATGACAAATATGTTGGATGTATTAATGATCGGTCAATTGGGCGAAACCTCAATTGCAGCCTTAGGGCTATCCAATCAGATATTTTTCCTGTTGTCTATTCTCCTTTTTGGTATTAGCAGCGGGTCAGCTATATTCACCGCTCAATATTGGGGTAATAAAGATCTTAGCAATCTGAAACGAGTAATGGGAATTGGCCTCAGCCTGGGTATTGGCATTGCGGTCATCTATACCTTTATTGCCCTTTTTGTGCCTGAAAAAATCCTCTCCTTTTACACCAATGATGCAGCAGTGATCGAGCTAGGCAGCCAGTATTTACGGATTGTAGGTATTAGTTATATCTTCACATCCATTACTTTTACCTTTGTATCCGTCTTACGCAGTACAGAAAATGTAAAACTGCCGATGGTAATCACCATCATTGCTTTGAGTTTAAATATGTTTTTAAACTATATATTGATTTTCGGAAATTTTGGTTTACCAAAAATGGGTGTTCAGGGCGCAGCGTTGGGCACTACGATCGCTCGTATTCTCGAATGTATTGTCATCGTGTTTTTTGCTTACAAACTCAAAACACCCGCCAGCGCGCGTTTAAGTGAACTGCGTTATTCGTTTAGCTTCCTTAAAAAGGTACTACAAACCTCTCTTCCTGCAGCGGTAAACGAATTGTTCTGGTCTTTGGGCATCACCACCTACAACGCTGTTTTCGCCCACATCGGAACCAATGCAATCGCCGCAGTAAACATCAACAGCACCATTGAAAGTATGGCCTTTGTTATCTTTATTGGTATCGCAAATGCATGCGCGATCATGATCGGAAATCGAATTGGGGCAGGTGATGAAGAAACCGCCTATGATTATGCCAATCGTTTTTTAATTTTAGCTTTCGTTGGTGCCATTCTGATTGGAATCATCGTGATTCTAATCCGTCCGGCTGTTCTATCCTTATACAATATTGAACCGCTGTCCTATAAATTGGCAATGCAAATTTTGCTTGTATTCGGTGCAGCCATGTGGATTAGGGTGACCAATCTAATGATCTTCATTGGTATTTTACGAGCCGGGGGAGATACCCGCTTTGCTCTTTATGTCGAGTTAGGTTCCATCTGGTTAATCGGTGTCCCCGTAGCATTAATCAGTGCTTTTGTGTTCCATATGCCAGTCTATTGGGTCTATATATTCATTATGGCTGAAGAAATTGTTAAGCTGCTGTTTGTTTATCCTCGTTTTAAATCAAAAAAATGGATTCACAACCTTGCTGAAACAGTAAAAGCTTAATACTGTAACCTTTTCCGGTTTTTAGCGACTTTAATTAAAAGGGAACTTTTTTTCTGTTTAAAACCCCAAAAATTAAAGGACGGTAACGATGTTAAATAACAAGGTTAAACGACCAATAAAAATCGTGTTTTATATGCTGTTGTTTTTAATGCCCATCACAGCCTCGTTCTTTACCACCACCCAAAGCTTTGCTCAAACCAATAACAGCCCCAGCTACCAGGTAGAAACACCGCCTCCCATTTATTTACCCCTCATTTTTAAGAATTATAACCCTGGAAGTATTGAAGGAGATTATGTTTTATTGGGCTGGAATGATCTTGGTATGCATTGTTACAATGCCGATTTTCAAGATTTAGCCGTCCTGCCACCTTACAACAACTTATGGGCTCAGGTTGTAAAACGAGGAGACCCACCAGTGGTCGTCACCGACAATATTGAAATTACATATAGCTTCCCTGACAACACCTATTCTGTTGGTAAATCCAATTTCTGGGATTATGCCCAGGATTTATTTGGTTTAGCCAGCCCACTCCCGGATAATATCGGGCTGACAGGGAAGGGATTAAGCGGTAATTTGGATGTTCACGAGGATCATTTTGCCGCAGAGGGAATTCCTCTAACCGAATTTCGTGATAGTGCACCCAACACACCTTATCCCTATCAAAAAGCCGAGATCAAAGCATTTGATGAAACCAGTGGGGAGCAGCTGGCAGGGCTCACGGTTGTCGCGCCGGTATCCACAGAAATGCACTGTGATAACTGTCATTCCGATGGACAAATCGAAAATATTGCTACCGGCAAAGTAGAGACAAACATCCTTACACTGCACGATATGGAAAACCAGGATGAATACCCGATTGGTCACCGGGCCGCATTGATGACACAGCGCCCCGTATTATGTGCTACCTGCCATGCATCCAATGCCTTAGCTATGCCGGGAATTAATGGTATTCCCAACTTGTCAAATGCTATTCATGAAAAACATAGTGGGAAAGTACCGGATTCTCTTGAAGGCTGTTATAACTGCCATCCAGGTCCTACCACAGAGTGTTTACGGGATGTGATGTCCACAGAACATGATATGGACTGTGTAGATTGCCACGGCGGCATGGAAGAAGTTTCCAAAAACCCACAACCGTGGTTAAACGAACCCACCTGTGGTGATAGCGGCTGTCATACAAACATCACCCAAGATCAACCGCTTTACCGGTTATCCAAAGGGCACGGCGAAATCTACTGCGCCGCCTGCCACGATAGCCCCCATGCCATCGCACCATCCAGTGAAGCCAACGACGGGATAAAATTCATCCAACTTCAAGGATTTAATGATACCCTCCAAACCTGTACCGTCTGCCACCTCACCCAACCCACAGAACCATTCATACATGATTAACTAAAATTTTTATCGAAAACCAGTCGAAACCTCAGATACATTTCCATTGAATCTGAGGTTTTTTCTTTCTGAATTTATAATTAATTCGTGAGTTATAATTTGATGAAATAGAGGTTTTGAAAGTTTTATAAAAGGCATTCGAGTCATAAGAATGATTCGATTTTATAAACAATATGCCTACTCAATCGGGAAACTTATGAAATTATTAATTTATATGCCTTGTCTAAATGAAGAAGAAAATATTGGCAACACGATTAACAGCTTACCTACGAAATTAAACGGAATTGACGAGATTCGAGTACTAGTTGTTGATGATGGCTCTACCGATTCAACAACAATGATCGCAAAAAACGCCAATGCACAGGTCATCTCTCATGGGTATAATCGTGGGGTGGGTGCAGCTTTTCAATCCGCAATCAATTATGCATTAGAAGATGGTTTTGATATTTTAGTCAGCATTGATGCGGATGGGCAATTTAATCCTGCTGAAATTTCATTATTAATTGACCCGATTCTAAAAAACCAGGCAGACATGGTAATTGGAAATCGTTTCCATAATGGAAAACCTAAAAACATGCCTTCCTTTAAATATCTTGGTAACCAATGGATCTCACAAATCATAAATTTTGTTAGCAATAAAAATTTTCAGGATGTCTCCTGTGGATATCGCGCTTACAGTTATGAAGCCTTAATGCGCCTCAACCTTTTTGGAAACTTTACGTATACACATGAAACCATTCTTTCCCAAGTATTTAAGGGTACCCGCGTCGTAGAGGTACCAGTATGGGTCCAATATGATATAAATCGCAAATCAAGGGTGGCATCTTCCATCTTACGTTATGCTTTTCAATCCAGCAAAATTATTCTTAGGGTGTTATTGGATTACCGCCCGATGCGTTTTTTTGGTGCACTAGGCTTATTTTCTTTTATCATTGGAAGTTTATTTGAATTTTTTCTAATCGGTTTTTATATTATCAATCAACGTTTCACACCCTATAAGTCTTTTGGTTTCATAGGACTTGGATTCATTATTTTTGGACTGCTTGTTTTTCTTATCGCATTTATTGCGGATATGATTAACCGTGTAAAAATGAACCAGGATAAAATCTTGTATGAATTACGAAAAACAAATTACAAGAAGTAACAAGACCAATAAGATTTTGGAATAAGGCAACATGGAATTTAATTCACTAATTGATCGAATCACAAAACGTACTTGGACCGATTTATTAATAAAAAAATATATTGGCCTGTTTAATTCCTCCTGGTTGTTATACGCAAAAGATGAAATCACCCGAAACCATGCTGCTTCCGGTGGTGTAATTACCGCAATATTAAAATACATGTTAGAAACGGGAAAAATTGATGGCGCATTAGTGTTAATCTCGTCTGTGAATGGCAACAATGTAAATTGTGACTACCAAATCATCACTGACCCAGATGAATTGCCAAAAGCCCAGGGGAGTAAATACTTCACTACCAATTTCACCCATGATGCTGTGCCTTTAATTGAAGCTTTTGAAGGTAATCTTGCATTGGTGCTGCTACCCTGCGATACATGGGTTATAAACCGGCTTAGAAAAAACAATCCAAAACTTAACCAAAAAATTAAACTTACGATTGCCTTATTTTGTGGTCATATTTCCGATCCTGCATTAACACAATTGGTTATCAAAAAGAACAAACCTGCTGGTAAAAGCCTAACTGATTTTCGTTATAGGGCCGGGCATTGGCGCGGCAAAATGCATTTTTCCTATGAAGATGATATCCATAATGAAAAGCCCTTTAGTGTGTTTAGTGATTACCAAAATCTTTATTTTTATTGTGCAAGAAAATGTCTCCGCTGCAATGACCACACTGGATATGATTGTGATCTTTCTATTGGAGATGTTTGGTTGATGGCAATGAAAAACAATCCCATCAAACATAATGCTGTTATTGCCCGTACAACTTTTGCAAATGATCTCATCGTGCAGGCACTGAGTGAGAATATACTTGAGGGTAAACCCGTAAGTATTGAAACAATTGCAGATGCACAATCTCGCAGCCTACCCTTACACTATAACGTTTCGGCAAGGTCGAAAGCCGGCAAACTATTAGGGATAAAAATAGCCGATACAGTTAATGAAAAAGTTCGATTGGTTGATTTGTTAATTGCTTTTGTAATATTGTTCAATTACAAATTATCTAACACTGCAAAAGGGCGAAAGTTAATTGCCCGAACACCAAAAAAAATAATTAAACTATATTTATATTTCTTAAAAGCACTGGAGATTTTGTAATGCCTAATCACCAAAAGGTAACAATAATCGGCGGTTCAATTTGGGGAAATCGCGGCGCTGCAGCAATGCTTGAAACTACAATCGGAAAAATCCGTGAGAGTTCTTCCAATGTTGAATTCTTTATCTTCACGCCATATCCTTCGGTAGACAAGTCTCTAACAATGGATACAACATTTACTTTTTTTGACAGCAGACCAAAATCGTTAATATTATTAAACATCAAGGCTGTTTGGTTTTGGTTTCTAAAAAAAATTAGGCTTCAAATACATCCTTCGGGAGAATTAAAAGCAATCATCGAATCGCGACAATTATTGGATATCGGGGGTATAACTTTTTCGGATGGGCGGTTGATTTTTTTACCCTACAACATCTTAACCATTCTTCCCGCATTGTTATTTAACGTGCCTGTCATTAAGCTCTCCCAGGCTGCTGGACCTTTCCACAACCCAATAATTCGCATATTTGCAAAAATTTTCCTTTCCAAATGTACTTTCATTTTTGCCCGCGGTGAAAAAACCTTGGAATTTCTATCTGGTTTGGGTTTAGATAAAAACCAAGTTTCACTTGCAATGGACGCCACATTTGTATTCGACGAGAAATATTGCTTAACCAAAGAAAATACGATTGCCGTAAATCAAGTTTGTGAATCCCTTGATATCAGAAAAAAAGAGGGCACAAGATTGATTGGTATTTCCCCGAGCATTCTTGTAAAAGATAAAATGCAATCAAAAAATTCTAATTATTTAAAAATTCTGATAGAGACCATAAAAAAATCCAGTTATCAGCAAGACCTTCATTTTTTGGTCTTTCCAAATGCATCAAGAGAAAAATCAAAAAAGAAACGAAATAATGATATTCTTGTAATTGAAGAAATGCGAAATCTGGCGGAAATTGATCTCCCAAAATCAATTTATGATCGCATCACTTGGATGCCTTTTGATATTGATACCCGAGGCATTGGGGAGTTAGTAAAACGGTTGGATATTCTAATATCCTCTCGATTTCATGCAATGGTATTTGGATTAAGATTAGGTATTCCAACCTTAGTCATAGGTTGGGGACATAAATACCTGGAAGTTATGAAAGTCTTTCACCAGGAATCTTGTGTTTTTGATTATCAAGAAACCGGACGAGATTTGGTTAAACTCATCCATGAAATGCTCGAAAAAAATGAAAAAATCCGTTCTGAAATTTCTCAAGAACTTCTAACAGTGCAAGCTTTGTCTCAAAAACAATTTGATTACTTAAAAAGGTTTTTAGATTGAAATCAAAAAAAATCATCAAAATTACAAAATGGATATGGATTACAGCCGTCATCATAGGGGGCGGATATTACATTATTAATAATTGGGATAAGATGATTCAATATTTTAATTTAATCCCAACAAAAAATCTCTTTTATTCCGCCCTTTTTTTGTTAGCTGGAAAATTATTTTTAGTTTTTTTTTCAAAAATTGCTGTTGAAAAAGAAAATCATGTTTTACCTTATTGGCATGCATTTCGAATTGTCTCTATAACTCAATTAGGTAAATACGTACCCGGTGGAATTTGGCATTTTGTAGGAAGATATAACGCTTATCATGACCAAAACTTAACCATTAAAAAATCTACCAGAGCTTTAATTAGTGAAAATGTATGGTTATTAAGCGGTGCATTGGTTATTGGTTCACTATTTGGTATTTTTTCACAGCTTGGTCAAAACATCTTATTACAACTTAATCTACCTTTGTCTCCTTTTCTTCTGTATGTTTATGCAGGGGTTATTATTGGGGCATGGATCGTTGGCCTGGTTGTTTACGAATGGTTTTTCATCAACAAAAAAATAGCTTTTAATCTTTTAGACTTCATTAAATTAATCCTAATCCAATTTGCAACATGGGTTTTATTGGGAATAAGTTTTTCATTTGTTTTGCCTGATTTGCAAATCCAAATGCTACCGAACACCATTTTTGGATATTCCATTAGTTGGGTAGTGGGATACATTATGATCTTTGCACCAGGAGGAATTGGAATAAGAGAAGGTGCTTTAGTATGGATTTTTTCCGGATTATTTCCAACTGAAGAAATTATTATTTATTCAACTGTCCATAGATTTTTATTTGTTGTCGTTGAAATTGTATTAGGATCTATTGCCGGAATTCAAAACAGCAAACAGAAACTTTTCAATTCAAACACCCAACCTGATCAAATTAAATCTGAAAACTGATTATTTTTGAAATAAATTAAGCGATTAGTCTATCGATTAATCTTCATAAAAGTGTAAGGGATCCAGCTGTCCGTGGAAAAAATCTGTGTAACGAATCCCTGTTCTTCTAGTAAATTGATATACGATTTTAGATCATCTGGTAAATTAGTCGGAAACAACAAATATGAAATTTCTTCTTCTGAAAATTCCTGTTTAAATAATTCCAGGTCTTTATATGCAAAGGAATTTTGTGTGTTTTTAAATTCCGGTAAATAATCCACTGGATAATTTGTAAGAATATCACCCTGAATGGTTTTGTCAGAAAAATAATCATACAATGCGTTATTTAACTCAACGCTAAATATTTGTTTTTGTTTTTCAGTTTGATTGGACATTAACTTTTCAGCGGTCCAAAAATAATTTAAAGAATAAGCAACAACTGCTATAAGGATGAACACCGAATAGATTGGGATTTTTTTAAAATCCACTCGGTCAATGAAATTTAACATAGCGTCCATCATGCCCACAATACCCAAACAAACCAATAAAGCAATAAAGGGAAACATCATAGTCAAATTTCTAGAATCATAACTAGCATAGGATGCCCATAAAGCAATATATGGAATAACCACAAATGCAGATATAATTTTCCAGAATTTCTCAACAAAAAACATCGCTGGAATCAAAAACAATACAACATAAATATACTTACCCAGTGTCATTAATCCAGGAATTAAATTAGCAAACAATGTCATATTGTTATGGACCTGATTCGTATGTTGTAATGGACCCAAGAGATGTGTTTTTTCTATCCCACTAATTATTTGCAACCCTTTATATAAATACCACGGCAGAATAATTACACCCATTATTGCAACAACAATAAATATTTGCTTTTTATATTCTTTAAAGATTGTCTTTAATTCTTTTCGGAATAAAAATAATATAACCATTAAACCAATACTTGCCAATGCATAAAAACCTGGTTGTTTGGTTACAACAGAACCAGAAACAAATATCAATGATAAAAACACATAATTCAATTTTTGTTTTAGCTTAATTTCCTTATATGCTAAAAACAACATAATAAATGCCAAAAATACCAAAAAAGTTAGGGCTAAATCCACATAACCTGCACTTATAAACTCACCGATAAATTTCTTAATAATTAATCGTGTTAATTCTATTGCTAAGAAAAACGCTGGGTTTTTTGTGTAAAAACCCAGCCCTAACAATAACAACATAATTAAAAAAGAAAATAAAGGCATGATCGCTTTGGCAAAAAATTGAATTTCAGTAGTACCAAGAATTTTGTAAATCATTGCCCAATTAGCTGGTATGAGCTGTGGGTAATCTTGCGTGTTAATAGGCATTCGGTTTATTGACCAATCCACTGCCCATCGATTCCAAGATACTACGGCATCCCAGGTGTTAAATACTTCGCCAAGGTTATATCGAAAAAATCGAAAAATCCATTCAATTGCGATTATGCCAATAATAAAGAATAATAAAACAAAAACGTATCGAATAATTTTTGTTAAATTCTTTTGATTATCTTCCCCAACTGTTGGAAAAAGAAAACGGATATTTTCTGCAAATGAACCCCAAGTAGTTTTTACAACATCTTCCAACGAAATGGCCGTTAATTGAACACGATACAGATATATAATGGCTATTAGTTCTAAAACAACTAAAAAAAGAACCAGCCACCGGATAAATAAACCAATTGCGGTCAGAAAAAACACAAACAAGTAATTCGTGATTAAACTTAAGCCGATAATACAACCCAAAGAAAAGAAAATATTTCTTGGTAGAGATAAAAATTTTTTAATTAAAATACCTGGAAAAAAAAGCACTTGAAAAACGCCAAGAACTCCTAAAAAAAACATTTTTTCTCCTAAAATCATCAATGTGCCAGTAAGTTTACCACGATCACATTTTTATTATTTTATTGTTTTAAACTTCCTCACCCGTCCAGCGTCTTAACAAATGATAAAAGAATACTACCATTTTTTGCATGGCTTCCACACTCAGCCGTTCATCGATTCCATGCATCCTACTTAAATCACTTCCCGAAAGGAAATATGGCGAAAATCGGTAAACTGCATCACTAATCACGGGATAATAACGGGAATCAGTTGCCCCCAAAACAAGATAAGGAGCCACCACCACATTGGAAAATACCTGGCGGATGGTTTGATCTAAGCTTAAAAATGCCAAATTATCGGTTGGAGAAACAGGTGAAGCTTCCCAAAACGCATTTTCCACTGGTTCAAAATGAACCTGATCATCATTAATTACTTTTCGGACATGTTCGCAAACTGTAGCAATCGTATCACCCGGCAAGAGCCGAAAATTAACAATCGCTTCTGCCGAATTGGGTAAAACATTGTCTTTCACCCCGCCGCGCAGCATAGTTAACGCTGTCGTTGTGCGGATGGTTGCGTTCATTTCCGCGCTTTGTTCTAAACGCTTGCGTACAAACGGTGCAAGTAACCATAAATTGGCAATCACAAACTGCATGGAAAAAGAAGCAGCCGCCCCTAAACCACGAAATAAATTGGTCAAAGCCTGGTAATGAACTGGCATTTGATTGGCTTCCAATCTTGCCAGCGCTCGGGCTAAACGGCCAATTGCCGTCCCTTGTTTTGGCATAGAGGAATGGCCGGGTGTTCCTTCTGCCCGGATTTTTAAACTAAGGTGACCTTTCTCCGCAACACCCACCAAAGCAACCGGTAATTCAACAGAGGGCACGACACCGGAAACGATCGTCCCCCCCTCATCCAACACCGCAGCCAGTTGAACACCTCGTTCTTGGAGCAGTTCAACCACCTTTTTTGCACCGTGCTGGCCGCCAATTTCTTCGTCTTCCCCATATGCCAGATAAACCGTCCGGTCAGGCTGAAATCCTTCAGTTACCAACATTTCCACGGCTTCCAGGGCAGCCATCATCTGCGACTTTATATCAAGAGCACCCCTGCCCCAGATGAAACCTTCACTGATTTCACCTGAAAAAGGTTCATGTGTCCATTCGTCTAATGTGTCGGGGTCTGCCGGAACAACATCCTGATGAGCCACAAAAAGTACAGGTTTTAAATCAGGTTGCTGACCCTGCCAGCAATATAACAAAGTAGCATTACTCACAATTTCCAGTTTGAGTTCCTGGTGTAGTTTGGGATAAAAATCTCTTAATGTTTGATGAAGTTGTTCAAAAGGTTTGGCATCAAAGGATTCTCGATCAGAAGAGACCGTCTTGATTTTAATCACTTCCGATAAATGATGGGCAGCCTTATCCGCATCCACAGATACCAATTCCACAGCTTCCACTGGTTCAACCGGACGGATATATCGCGACATTCTTAAAACCATAAAAGCCAAAATAAATAGGACGATGACGCCGATTGTAATTGAGATTGTTAAACCCATAATATTCCTCGTTATTGTTGATGGTTGTGCTTTTTTCCTATCAATTTTAAGACAAATATCCCAATTAAGAAACCAAAACTTAGCGGCAATATTTTAACCCACCAGGGGCGAAATTTAACCAAACGAGTTGTTTCCTCTGTAATTTCCAATGCACCAACCGGATGAGCAGATAATACAACACCTCCTCCACCACCTTCCATGGGCTCGTTTTCGCCATTGTCGGCTACGCCAGAACCCATACCCCCGCCTATCATCAAAAATACACGTGCAACCGGAACCACAATTTTATTCTTTAATACCTGCGGCTGCCCGAAAACAGTCTCAACATGTGCATGATCCGTTATCGGATCAATGATTTTTTGTAGTTTTCCTTTTGTTTCCATAGAGTCACTCCCTTTTTAAGCCAATAGTTTTCTTATACTGTATCAAAAAAAGCATAATTCCTCAATTGTTCCACCCGATTTTATCTTTTGTTTTTTTAATTTTTATTCCACAAAAGTACAAATAACTAAGATTAATTAAGTGGTCTTTTTTCTTATTTTGACATTCAAAAAACAGAGTCAATTTTTAATCAATCTTACGAAGATTGTCATAATTTTTCTTATGATTATTCTGTTTATCATCTGATGATAATTGTCCGAACATTCGGGAACATCGCCACTACATCACATAAAAGGTTCAGGATAAGATGATGATAATGGATATTTCTTCTGCATTTCAACTTCCTCTTTTTAATGGTTTTAGCGAGCAACAAATCTCTCAATTACAACATTTGATGGAATTTTGTTCGTTTGAAGCGGATATGGTATTATTTGAACAAGGCTCTAAAGCAGAATATATGTACATTTTAACCACAGGGGCAGTTACGATACGATATAAACCTTATGATGGACCTGCCCTCAATGTTGCAAATATTTTGCCTGGAAATGTTTTTGGATGGTCCGCAGCATTAAACCGGTTAACCTACAGTTCGGGTGCCATCACGATAGAAAATAGTGAAGCCATTCGAATCCGCGGGAAAGATCTTCAAACCTTATGCCAGAGATATCCAAACACAGGTGCCTTATTTATTGACCGCTTAGCAGGTGTAATTTCAGAAAGAATTAATAATGCTCATCATGAAATTTTAGCAATGCTTCGAGATAATATAGATATCAACAGTGAGTGTTGGAGGAGGATCAGTAAAAATGCAGGCAAAAAAAGAATTCACGCTTGAAGAACAAATGCGTGGTCTGGTTGAACAGTTAGACGCCTATATCGATACCTATCATGGTGGTTCGGTGGAATTTGTATCTTACGATGATCAAATCGTGAAAGTTCGTTTGGGCAAAGCCTGTACCGATTGCCCTCTTTCCACCCAAACCCTTAAAGGCTGGATTGAAGGCACGTTTAAACAGTTCTTCCCGGAAGAAGTGAAAGCCGTGGAAAACGCAGATCATTAATACAAAAATAACTTACTAAAAAAAGCACCCGCGGGTGCTTTTTTTATTCTAAGAATACTTCCACGTGTTCGCCATCTTCATCGTCATATACATCAACAATTTTGCCAATCGTTCCAGAGCGAATATACTGCATTAATTCATGCATATCCAACCCTTCAACTTGGGGTGAAAAACGGGCACCCATCTTAACGCCAGCATTAATAACACTCACTGGCAGCCGCACATTCACCCGCGTTTTACCAGACTGTGAGTCTGTCACCCGCACACGAAAATATTTTGCTGTACGTCCGCCGGCTTCTGAGAGCGGTTCAGCTTTTTTTTCAATCCGGTCTAGCGAATCCAGCAAACGAATACCATCTTCTGCAGAAATAACCCCATCTTGTATCATTTGTAATATCCGCATTCGTTCTTCTGAACTGGCCATACCGTACTCCCTAAAGATGCTGGTAATAAGAAAAAGTGGCGCATGGTTTTAATAAAATCTTAGCAAATACCCACCGTCCACTTTTACGATTCAACATTATTTTACCACGAGGCTCATTAAGTGTTATGTTAATTTAGCGGCTGCTGTTTTTTACTTCCCATTTTTTCACAGCGGTTTTTATTATTTGTTTCACATCTTCATGTGGAACCGCATCAATGCCTTCAAAATACTGCGTACCAACCCAAACAACCACCCCTTTATTATAAATTTCAGATAAACGAATGTTTTGCTCTTTTAACGGGCTCTCTTTTAATAAGTCCTGTAAAATCTCATCCACCTGTTCAACGATCGTCATTTTCCGTTTTGGTGGTTCATCCAAACCGGTAATTTGGCCATTTGAAGCAGCAGCATTTGGAGTTTCCACTCTTTTTTCCACCCCCGGCTGTGATAAAACCATGTCCAACCACTGAGCTGCCTCACGCAGCGTACGGTCATAACGTAATCTTAATCCTTCGTCCATTTGTTTGGTGTTTTCAAACCATTGATCTTCCATCTGCACCAATAAGTGTCCGGATTTAATATCACGCCAAAAACCAACCAGCTTTTTACGTTCAAGTTCAGGTGGGCTGTTTTTTGTTTCGGGAATCTGAGATTCATTCTGATTTTGAGTAACCGGTTCTTCCTTTTCCGAAGCATTTGGAGCCGACAAAGGCTGCGTATGACGGTGTTCACTGGCGTTTCGCTGGTTTTGGCGGACATCCATGATGAGGTACATAATCAATGCCCCAAATATGACACCACCAACCACAAATACAAGCATAAATAGGATATTCTCTTCTCCCAGCATACGCTATTCCTCCATTGATAAGGTCGTATCCCTCGTGTTTTGACACTCCGGACAAAAATGTGTTCCTCGTTGACCCACTATAATTCGTTCGATCGTTGAACCACATACATAGCAGGCTTTTCCGCGGCGGCCATATACCTTAAATTCGTTTTGAAACTGCCCTCCGCGATAAACCCAATCAATGCTGGCGCCATTTCGACGAATTCCGGTTTCTAATACAGTACGAATTGATTCAAATAATCTTTTTCCTTGCTCGTATTTCAGATATTGCGTATTCATGGTTGGGTTTAATCCCGCAAGAAACAATGCCTCATCCGTATAGATATTGCCCAATCCGGCCAAAAAATGCTGGTCTAACAAAAGTGCTTTTAGTTGCCGTTTGTGCCGCTTCAGATTTGCATAAAATTGATCAGCAGTGAAATCAGGATCAAGCGGTTCCGGGCCTAATTCACTTAATACATCTTCGGGGTCGGAAACCAACCAGACACGACCAAACTTCCTAGGATTATTAAACACCAAACGGCGTTGATTTGCAAACCATAATACCAATCGATCGTGCTTTTGTAAGGCTAACGAAGGATTCTGTAAGGCATCAACCCGCACATCGCCGCTCATTCTTAAATGCATTAACATCGTATCCTGGTCCAGGTGCAGCAAAAGATATTTTGCCCTGCGGGAAATGGACTGGATCACCTGGCCTTCAATTCGACTTTTAAAGGTTTTGATATCCGGCGTTTGCAGAGTACGGGGCCACAAGACATCCGCTTGAATAATCTGGCAGCCCAACACGGATTCACCACCGCGGCCGCCCAAGGTTAAAGCTCGTTTGATCGTTTCAACTTCAGGCAGCTCTGGCAATTCAAACTCCTACTCGTTAAACAGCTCTCCAACACTTCGGCCTTCATTGGCTCGCCGGATTACTTCACCAACCAACTTAGAAACGGTTAAAATTCTCAGCTTTCCACCAAAAGCATGCTCTTTTTCGCTTGAAATCGGCACGGTATCTGTCGTAATAAATTGTTTTACAGGCAAAACACCCATGCGCTGCGCTGCATCGTTGGATAACATGGCGTGCACAAATACCATATAGATATCCCGGGCGCCATTATTTTTGAGCAGGTGAACTGCTTCCACCATGGAACCGCCGGTATCCACTTCATCATCCACAATAATGACATCTCGATTGGAAACATCACCAATGATATTTAACGCTTTTGCTTTGGCATCATTTCCGGAACGCCGTTTTTCGATAAATGCCATCGGTACATCCAACTCGGCTGCGTAATTACGTCCTTTTTTGGCAAAACCCAAATCTGCTGTTACCACCACCGGGTCAACCATATTGGGCAGAAGTGATTTAAGATAATCAATTTGGATTGAAAAAGCAGACAAAACATCGCCTGGAATGGAGAAAAATCCTTGAATCTGTCCCGCATGTAAATCCATCGTGATATAACGATCTGCGCCGGCCACTTGAATCATATCTGCTACCAGGCGGGCAGTGATTGGCACCCGCGGCTGATCTTTTTTATCGCTGCGGGCGTAACACATATAGGGAATAACCGCCGTAATTCGGGCTGCTGAATCCAGACGTAGTGTTTGCATCAGAATCAACATTTCCATCAAATTACGATGAACAGGGGGGGAAGTCGTTTGCACCACATAACAATCCTGTCCACGGACACTGCTGCGTAATTTTACAAATATATTCTCATTTGGAAATTCGATTATATCCCGTTCATTTAAATCCAAACGTAAATACGCTGCAATTTTTTGTGCCAACACCGGGCATGCTGAGCCGGCGTATAACTTAATTCCCCCGTACATCATTTTTTCATGCCGTCCGTGACTGGTAAAAGCCATGCTTCCTACACCTTCCAATAATTATTTTTCAGTCGTCCATTCAGATCGTAAAACGCTCATCATTAAGACATCAACATAACTGCCATTCAGAAAAATATCCTGTCTTAATCGTCCTTCATGTACAAACCCAACTTTTTCATAAGCTCGAATTGCACGCGGGTTTGTATCAAATACATGTAAATAAATTCGGTTTAAATTTAAGCTGTTAAACCCGTACTTTAATAAAAGCCGCATGGCATCGGAACCATATCCTTGATTCCAATAATCTTTATCGCCAATAAAGATGCCCACTTCCGCGCTGCTGTTCTTCCAATCCACTTGATGAAACCCGCTGTTACCAATTAACTGCCAGCCATCAGGCGTATTTACTTCAATCGCCAGCGGTTTTTCAGCTGATTCTCGTTTTTTTAAGCCCTCAAACCATTCTTCCTCTTCCCAAAGGGTCATTGGCCAATAAATTAACAAGTTATTGCGCACATCCGGGTCGTTTAACCAAACCACAAATTGTTCAATATCTTTTTTTTCAACGCCGCGCAAACGAACTCTTTTTCCAAAGATCATTATTTCTCCAAAAAGACTGTGCTGGTTGGTAACCAGTCAAATCTAAGGCTGTAATCGGTTTGGTCCGCGGAACAAGTAAACAGTTTCACGGATATTTGGCAGTTTTAACATGACCATTAATAAACGGGATAAACCCATACCGTATCCGCCATGCGGGGGGCAGCCATATCGGAAGAAGTCCAAATAAAAGGAAATTCCTTCTGGTGTCAGCCCTTTTTCTTTGGCCTGTTCCAACAACACATCATAACGATGCTCACGCTGTGCTCCGGTGGTAATCTCCAATCCACCCGCAATCAAATCAAAACTACGCGTGCCGTTCTCACCACGTTTCATATGATAAAAGGGGCGCACGGCAAACGGCCAATCGGTAATATAAACAAAATCATGGTTGTATTTTTCTTTAATATATTGCCCGATAGCCCGTTCCGCTCCCGGGTCAAGATCGTTGCTTTTTTCGGGGGGCATTTCATATTTTAGTTCTTTTAACAAGGCGTGTGCTTCACCCATCGTCAGGCGGGGGAAAGGTACCTGCGGAACTTCCAGCTCAAAACCAAACACTTCTTGAATCTCTTCGCCGTGAACATCCTTTACCCGCTGGTAAGCATATTGCAGCATTTTTTCCTGGTTCTGCATTACATCCTCTTCGGATTCAACCCAAGACATTTCCATGTCAATACTGGTAAATTCAGTCATATGACGGGAAGTAAAGGATGGGTCCGCACGGAAAACCGGTCCAATTTCAAATACTTTTTCAAAACCACCAGCCATCGCCATTTGTTTATAAAATTGTGGAGACTGCGCCAGATAAGCTTTGGTTTCGAAATAGGCCAATTCAAATAATTCCGCACCGGATTCACTGGGACTGCCCATTAATTTGGGAGAATGCATTTCCATAAAGCCATTTTTTACCCAAAATTCACGTAGGGCATGTTCCATTGTGGTTTGCACCTGGAATAACAGCAGATTTTGTTTGCGGCGCAAGTCCATGTAACGCCAATCCAACCGGTAATCTAACGCCGGCAAATTATCAATTTCACCAAATGGTTCAAACGGTAAAGGAATTTCGGCTTTATTTTCGACCACCAGAGATTCTAACTGAATTTCTAAACCGCCTAATTTTACAGAGGGGTTATCCACGACTTTACCCGTCACTGTTAAAGCGGATTCCGTGCCCAATTCTGAAATCATTTCGGCCAAAGGCATATCATTGGGTTTCCAATGGGTAATTTGAACCTGGCCGGTACGGTCACGTAAAACAATAAACTGAATTTTTTTCTGGTCTCGTAAAACATGCAGCCAGCCCTGTACTTTTACAGTCTGGTCGATATGATTTCTTAAATCTCCGATGCTTGTTCGTTCCATGTCCGATCTCCTTAATAATTACAAATAGAACCAATCTACTGAAAATTGAATATGTCCAAAGTATATCTTAAAACCATTTTTTTTTGGGAAGAAAAAAACGGAGTCGTTTCCAACAAGAACGCCAGGACTCCGTTTTTGTAACCATATAGTAAAACAAGAAGATAAATTCCCTCCGTTAATGAGGAGATAAAACTTTACTCCATTAAAATCTTAATTTTAGGATGTTATCTTAATCGTTCGGATATCACAAATCTCGGAAACCAATGGTTTTACTGCGTTTAATAAAGTCGCTTCATCAATTTGGTCTACCTTCACCGTTAATTCTCGATCTTCACTCGTTGTACCTGAGAATGTAGAGAGGGCAATAATATTGCCGCCCGCTTCCACGATGGCCTTCGTTAATTGATGCAGCATCCCCGGTTCTTCTTTTACCAATGCCGTCAAGCGCACACCGGATTCACGGGCACCTAATAATTCCAGAAATACCCGGAATAAATCCGTTTGGGTAATGATGCCCACCAGGGCATTATCCTTCATTACAGGCAGCCCGCCAATGCGGTAATCCGCCATCATACGAGCAGCTTCTTCCAATGGAGTGGTTTCCTCAACCGTAACCACATCTTTTGTCATTACCCGTTCCACCGTAATTTTACTTAACAAATAATTCACTTCCCATACGGACAATGAAGTCGCTGGGGAGGGTGAGGCGTTTAACAAATCATCTTCAGAAACGATTCCAACCAATTTCCCTTTATTGTTAACCACCGGGTAGCGGCTGACATTTTCCTTTCGCATTTGGGCTAAAGCTTCTTGTACCGGCATTTCGGGTAACACCGAAAAGACAGGCTGTGACATACGTTCACGTACCAGCATCTTATATCTCCTTCCATTACATATACTTTCTTTTGATTGTACATAAAAGAAGATGAAACGGGTTAAAAATGACTGTACAATTTTTAGTTTTCTCTTTTTATCATCGCATTCTGCGAACGTTTAAACCGTTTTTCTTGATACATGGCACTATCTGCCTGTTTAATCGTTTCGTAAAGGTCTTCTCCGTGGTTGGCAGTAGCAGTTCCAATGGAGAATGATAGTTGATCTGCCGGATCTAAAATATCCCGGTTTATTGATTCTAACTCTGCGCGAATACGGTCTACAATGAGTTTCGCCGATCGTTTATCTACCAATGGTAATAAGATAGCAAACTCATCCCCACCCCACCGCGCCACAATATCTTCCGAACGAAAAACCGAACTTAATACCTGTGCAGTTTTATGTAATAACATGTCTCCTGCTGTGTGACCTTTTATATCATTGGCTGCTTTTAATCCATCTACATCAATCACAATGATACTGATCGGATACATACGCCCGTTGTAATAACGTGACATTTCAATTTCAAAATAGTTGCGATTAAACAAACCGGTTAACATATCATGGGTGGCGATGTACTGTAATTCACGTTGGATATTGCGCTGCTCAGTGATATCTCGCACGATGACTTGTAAAACATTTTCCTTTAATTCCATTGTACGCGTATTAATTTCAACATCAATGACCGCATCATTTGCTACCTTAAAACGGGTTTGTAAATGTTCAATGTCCAGATACATCAAACGTTTGCCCAATAATTCAAATTCTTGTTCATCTTCTTCCGGCAAAAAAGATAAAAAGGACCGGTTTTTTATATCTTTGTCTGGCAGACCCAACATTTTTACAGCCGCCGGGTTGGCATCTTGAATTAATCCGTCTTTATCAATGACAAAAATTGCATCCACACTCACATCAAACAAGGTTTTATATTTTTGTTGACTTTCCAAAACGGCTGCTTCGATTTTTTTCCGTTGTGTAATATCTTGTAAAATTACAATGGTATAAACTGGGTTTTTTGTTTCGATATCCCGCACCACTGAAACCACAATTTTAGCCCAAATAACCTGACCATCTTTTTTTATGTACCGGCTTTCGTTCTCATAAACTTTTATTTTACCGGAGTTAAGATCATCGAAATAGCTTTTTTGTAACTTCCAATCTTCCGGATGTTTAATATCCTCTATATGGAAGGTTTTTAACTTTTCATAATCAGTCTGATCGTATCCCAGCATTTTGATAAACGCCGGGTTCGGTTCCCACATTTTTTTTCGCCAGTCGTATATTGAAATGCCTACTTCAGCGCGTTCGTAAAATGTTCTGAAACGCGACTCGCTTTCCTGCATACGGTGATATAAATCAGCATTTTGCATCGCAATAGCCATTTGATTGGCAAAAATGGAAATGGTAGGCACTTCCTTTTCAGTAAGCTGATCTCCAGACACTACCAAAACAGCCTTCAATTGGTTATTCACCACGCCGGAAGCCAAAATAGTTTTGGGACTGCCGATCATTTTTTGAAATTGTTTTACTTTTATTTTTTGATCAGACTTAAATAAACAAGTTATTAATTCATCATTCGGGAAAAATGCAGCTGTATCTTGACTTCGGATAACCTCTGACAAACGAGAGTCATTGGGAACATCAAACTGATAAAACACAGATCTTTCAATACCTAAGGTATTAATAAAGTATCGGTTAACTTCATCCGAATAACTGGCAAAATGAAGCTCTCCCCGAGCGTAATCCGGACTGATTTTAAATACAGCAATATGCAAACCAAACTTACTTAAACCTTTTGAAATAACGTCAAAAATGCCTGCTTCCGTATGTTCTTGCAGCATATCCTGGCTGATTTGGTTTAAGAGGCGGATCAACTGCACATCGGAAAATAAGGCCGATGCAACTTCCGGCAGGGCTGCATTCAAACACCGTTGGCGTATTTTGATAAAACTTCGGTCGATTAATTCACTCCATGCGCCAAAATGGTTGACCTGATCAACGGCGTCAAAAATAAAATTACGTAATACCAGCGCGGCTTCATCCAAAATTTGGATACTTTCCGCCTGGGCATAACCATCTTCCACAAATTTACACGTATTATATTCTTCCCCCTTTAAAGAATGAAAAAAACTCTCCAGCAGCCAATCCATCCATTCTTCCGTGGAATTTCCAAATCGTACATTTAACCAACTTTGGTAATGCTGAATTAGTGAGTCTTTATTTTGCGTAAGAAAATTAATTAAATCGGTGGTCATGTGTTTTTGTAAGCGTAATAAAGATTTTGAATAAAACCAATAAAGAAACGATTAATTTCCTGTAATATGCACATTAAGGATTTCAAAAGGCGAAAAATGATAAGCAAAATCGTTTGGTTCCACTTTTTCTAAGGCAGTCCTATTTCTTTCCAACAGGTCACACTGCCATACAATATCCAAGGGAAAGCCCGTCTTAATCCGGGCACGGGTGTGGCTTCCGCTGGATTCATACAGTCTCAAAATGATACCATCTCCATCTTCCGCCATTTTTACCGTATCGAACACAATATTCGGTGCATCAACCTGGAAAAAGCTGCCTGCAAAACGTTTGGTATGACCCGCGTAAAGCTGGATTTTTTGGTTAAATGCAGCTGCCTCAGCCCACACCGCACTTAACTGTGGTGATACCGCGTGGGGGTACAGTGCATAACGGAAGTGGTGTTCTCCCCGGTCAGCGAGCGGATCGGGGTTATTGGGTGCTCGTAACAGGGATAACGACAAAACATTCCCATGACAGGCATACCCATATTTACAATCATTGATTAAAGCCACACCAAAATCCGGTTCAGATAGGTCAGCCCAACGCTGAGCAGGCACTTCAAACCGCGCCAGGTCATAGGGTGTGTTAAAATGCGTCGGACGTCTCACATTACCATACTGTACTTCGTATGTGGCGAAGTCACTTCTTAAATTTAGTGGAAATAATACTCTTAAGAACTGCTGCTCTTCCTGCCAATCCACCCAGGTTTCAAAATCTAAACGGGGGGATATGGCATCTAAGGATATGGTTTGCACCAAATGACTTTTCTGACCTACATCCTGTTCCATCCGTAAGGAAACCCGCAGCGGACCGCTTTCTTCGATCTGACATCGAAAATTGGAACCCAACTTTGGCTGCTTTTCCAGGTAATAAACATCCACATTCCAGGCTTCGTAGGCGAATGGTTTGTCTTCATATAAAACCAGCTGGTTACCGAAAACACCGGGTTGAATTATCTCCCGCTGGGAATTTTTTTCATAAAAGCGGGTAATCTGCCCGTTGGGGTTAATCCAGACTTCTACCAACTCATTTTCTAAAATATACCCATCCTGTTTAGATTCAGCAACCCGAATCTTCACCTGGCGATCTTCTTTCACCAACGCTTCATCCAGTGAGAGGAAAGCATAAGGCGGCATATCCACCACACCCAATTCCAATTCATTCAATGCCTGCCCTTGGGAGGGATCTGTTTTTGGCAAAGAAACAATTTCTCGCCGCTGAAAACCAAGTGTATTTACCACAGTATGGCCGGTTGATTCTTCCAATAAAGCTGGAATTTGGACCTCAACTTGCCCTTCCAATTCTTCCAAGACTTGCTGATAAATGACCTCGGTCTCTTCATACACTTCATGAATAGAGGAACCCGGCAGAATATCATGAAATTGATTGGTTAATACCATTTGCCACAAATTTCGGTTTACTTCGTGCGGATAAGCGGATTGATTAATCAACCAGTTCACCACCCCGAAAAATTCAACGTCGTGCAGCTTTTGCTCACATAATCGATTTAATTGTTTGGTTCTTGCTTGTGACGTATAAGTACCGCGATGATTCTCAAAATATAACTCTCCCGACCATACGGTTTTATCTTTTAAGTCGGTTTCTAACACTTCAAAAAACGCTTCCGGCGTCCGCATGTTTACCTTGGGTAAACCATCCACATCCGCCATCCGGTTTATTTGTTCAATCATTGCGTCGGTCGGACCGCCACCACCATCACCAAAACCAAACAGGAGATAACTGTGGTTTGAGCGGTCATGATCCTTATAATTACTGACATTAAATAAAACATCGTGTACATTCGCCAGTGAGTTATAGGTATCTACTGGTGGGAAGTGAGCTAACACTTGGCTGCCATCCAGACCTTCCCAATAAAAAGTATGCCGTTGAGGTTTGTTAAATTCATTCCATGAAAGTTTTTGGGTCAAAAAATAATCCACCCCTGCACTGCGCATCAACTGCGGCAAAGTGGCTGCATATCCAAAAACATCGGGCTCCCAAAAAACGCGTGATATTTCGCCAAATTCTTCTTTAAAAAATCGCTGCCCGTATAAAAATTGGCGCACCAGAGATTCTCCGCTGGGTATATTGGTATCCGGCTCCACCCAGGTGGCACCGACGGGAATGAACTGGCCATTTTTTACTTTTTCCAATATTCGGGCATAGAGGTCAGGATATTCGTTTTTCATCCAGGCCAATTGCTGAGCCTGAGAACACACAAATAAATAATTTGGATATCGATCCATCAAATCAACCGCCGAACTAAACGAACGCACACATTTTCTTTTGGTTTCCGCTAATGGCCATAACCAGGCTGTATCAATATGGGCATGCCCAATCGCCGAGAGCTGGTGTTGGGATTGACCATTTTGTTGCGATAAAAAGGCAGCCGCCAGTTCACGTGCATGTGATAAACTTTTACGATCTGTCCAAATAACTGTATTCGCCATCGCATTCGCCGTGAACAAAGCCTGCCCAGCACGAGGGGAATCCGCCGGCAGTTCACGCGCCATGTCCGCGATAATCGTAAAATCCCATAACAAATTCCAAACTTGCCTGTCAAACACAGCCAGCTCAGCCTGGCGCAGCCAACCGATCCGTTCTTTTTGTTTTGGATTATCGGTTGGAATGCCAAACAAACCATTCAGCGCCGCTTCAATATACAGATGCAGTGGAACATCCTGGTTTCGAATCTCATTTTGAATCGGAAATGCGGTTCGAATAGGTGCTTCCTGCCAACCGTTGTCTGATCCGGTTAACCCTTGAAGCGGTTTTCCATCCATCCATACACAGGCTTCACTGGAAGAATCCCATAAAAAATGCACTTCCTGATCTTGCCAATCGGAAGGAATAAAGCCCTCTACGCGAAACCAGTGGGTTGACCAAAGCGGTTCCAACTTAACACCCAACTGGATGGGACGGTATTCACCCTGTACGGCCTCAGAAAAACTGATTCGCCCCGGTGCTGGAAAATGAAACAAATCCACGGTCTGTCGTTTGGGATACAAGCGGTTGAAGATCTCTAAACGAAATGAAGCCAAACGCTGTAGTGTAATATCACGATGTTTTTGCATAGATCACCTCACCATATCTAACCGGATGGTTCCTTTAATATGGTTTTACAAAATTAGTTCAGCCGGGATTTCTTTTATCTCAACCAATAACTCTAAAAACAAATCCACCAATTGAGGGTCAACCAATATACCAGCCTGTTCTTTTAAGTAGGCCACCGTTTTTTGGGACGACCAGGCAGCCCGATAAGGTCTATCTGACGTTAAAGCATCCCAAATATCAACCACCGCAAAAATTCGCGCCCCAAGGGGTATTTCTTCACCCCTTAAGCCGCGAGGATAACCACTGCCGTTCCAGCGTTCGTGATGGCAGTATGGGATATCAAGTGCAGGTAATAAATAAGGAATTTCCTTTAATAAATTATAGGCATAAACAGGGTGCTGTTTCATAATTTCCCATTCTTCTTCATTTAATGAACCGGGTTTCAGTAAAACCCGATCGGGAATACTCATTTTGCCAATATCATGCAGTCGAACCCCGCGGCGCAAATGTGTGCATTCCTCATCCGAAAAACCAACTCGTTTGGCCAATTCTAAAGTAAGTTCCACCACCCGCTCCGAATGCCCGGCTGTTTCTTTATCCCTCATTTCCAACGCCAATGCCCAACCTTCAATGGTGGCGTCATAGGAATTTTGAAGCGCTTCAAATGCAAGTTCCTTTTGTTTTGCAAGATTGGCATTATCCAACGCAATCGCCAATTGAACGGCCATGGTTTGTAAAAACTCCCTGCAATCCTGACCATAACAAACGGATTTTTCTGAGAGAACCTCTAAAATACCTAATACTTCCCCTTTTACCATCAACGGGACAATCATATACTGCTCAATGACAAGCTTTTCGTTTTCTAACCGGTACCGCAAATCTTGAAAATCAGATGGATTGGTTCTTAATTGGCTAAGCAACTGAACGGTTTCTCTTGCCTGACGGATATATACATTTTCCGTAAAATTTATTCCAACACAGTCAGCATCAACCCCTTTACCATTGATGCCAATTAAACGTAGATATTGATAATTTTTTTCAAATAAGGACACCATTACTACATCGAGATTTAATGTTTGCCGGATGAGGCCTAGAATTTGGTTGATTAATTCCCCTGATTCATCCGGAGAAGTGATCGCCTGGTCAATATTACGCAAAGCGGACATTCTAGTTAAAAGGGTCTTGATTTGTTCAAAACTGGCGTTCAAATTTTCTTCTGACTTTAGCTGCTCTGTTACATCCATTGCAGTCACAATCACACCATCTTCCCAAGAATGTGGTGTAATCGCTGCCACCCTCAAATCAACATCAATAACCTGTTTGTCCTTTTTTATCCACTGTGTCCGGAAATAACTTTTGGACTGCGTTTTAATATCGTTGCGGATATTAATCATAATTTCACGATATGCATCCATGTTTTTATTTTCATAAAAAATACCGGGTGATTTTCCAATTAATTCGGATAATACATACCCCGTCAGATCTTCTATTTTGTCGCTTAACCACACCATTTTTTGATCTTTTACAAGACAAATCACAATTGGAGCAGCATCCATAATGCTTTTTAACATGGCTTCACTTCTTCGGATTTCTTCTGCAGCCAAATGTTTTAGGGTAATATCTTCTCCAATACTGGCAACCCCAACTGGATTGCCTTCATTATCCATAATGGGTGTATTACTCCAGGATATCAACCGCTTTTCGCCACTTTTTGTAAGAATGTAATTTTCGCCATGTACGTAATTTTTTAATCCCACGATATGCTGTGTAACTTTTCCGCGAATCCTTTCACTTTCTTCTTGCGGAACAAAAATCGGGTACCAATCTTTTTCAATGATTTCCTCTTTGGTATAACCGGTTAAATCTAATAGATACTGATTACAGTATTTTAAGACTCCGTTTGGATCTAAAATAATGGTAATCAAATTCATATTTTCTAAAATATTCCGAAAACGCCGTTCATGCCGCAGAGCATTTTTTTGCGCTTCATCCAATGATAAAATCATCTGGTTAATCGCCTGACTTAAGTCTGTAATTTCATCCTTGTGTTTATCCGGAAGACGAATGCTTAAGTCTTGCGTACTGCTGATCTGTTGAACAAACAGACTGATCCGTTCTAAACGCCTTAATAAATAAAAATACAGAATTAAAATAAAAACAAAAGCTAAAACTGAACCAACCAGTAATAAAAAAATACCAAAACGATCAAAACTCGATAAACCGATCTTATAAATTTCCCGTGGTTGTTCAATCACCAACAAATGGTCCGGTTCACCTCGAATATTCTGTATGGCTTGAAAGGCGGTCATGTTTTCGATGTTTTTTGGTGATTCCGATTCCTGAGAATACTGAATAACAATCTCATTGTTATTGACGGCAAGTAGTTCTCCGTCTGAAAATGAGTAGGGTTGATTTTGGTTTTGAAAAATCGAAAAATCAACATTGGTAACACGTTTCATTTTATTAAGTAGGGTTTCGTCTAAAAAATGCGCGAAAATTAATGTGCCGCGCGGGTCATTTTCTTCTGAACTGGGTAAGATTGCCCTTGTTGATAAAATCATATCCCCAGCCGGAGATTGTATGATCCCCGCTACTTCATGCCATTCTTTTGCATCCCGAATGATTAAACCATTCTGTTCAATCCAATCTGCTCGCCAGACTGGGGCAGGTATTTCTTCTTCAGCAGTGACATCAACCCAACGATCAAATACAAGATTTCCATCCAGATCATAGATCGCAATGTAATTAAGATTCAATTCCAGAAATGTATCCAGCACAAGGTTGGATCGGATATATGCTTCTGAAGGTTCGATAACAAATTGATAGGTATCATCCCAATAGGCCCAATCCGTATTTAATGTTTCTAACCGATCGACTTCTTCTTGTATTTGGGCCTGCACCCGTTCCATATTCCTTATTAATTGTGTTTCTTCGATTCTTTTAAATTCTTTCAACATATCATAACGAGCAATGAGGTAAACTGACCCCAAGCCTGTAATGACGAAGAATATAACAATGATAAAAAATAAATTACGAAGTTTCATAATGATTATTTTTTATTATAAGGGGCAAGGGGAAAAAATAAATAAAAACCGGATAAAAATATTTTTTTGTACAAACCTAAACAAATCTAATTTTTTCTCCAGAGGAACAGAAAAAAGTTAAGTAGGGTAACTCCTGATAAGGAATAGCGTAATCCCCCATTGGTAAGCAACAGCCTGAAAACTATACTTTAATTATCGAAATTTATAAAAATTTATACCAAGAAGGAGAAAAATATGATAAATATTTTAGTATGGATCATTGTTGGTGCATTAGCCGGTTGGATTGCCAGTAAAATTATGCGCCGTGATGCAGAAATGGGCGCACTTGCGAACATTGTCGTCGGTATCCTTGGCGCCATCATCGGTGGTTTTATAATGAATGCCTTAGGTGGCAGCGGCTTTACTGGTTTCAACTTATACAGTCTGCTGGTCGCAATTGGTGGTGCCGTGGTGTTATTATTCATCGTGGGGCTTTTCCGCCGCTAATTAACAAAGGGATTTGATTACAAACGTAACCCAACCCGAGAGAATTCTCTCGGGTTGGGTTTTTTAATTTTTTGGATAAATAATTTCCCCCAGAAAAGAGCTGAGTCCGGTGTTTATACCTGTTCCCCGATGGTAAAACATTCCTGCTGTTCTCCCCCATGTTTGTCCTCTCGCAGACTCAGCTCTTTATTAACAAATTTATTGTTTTTCACTTTTTTTGATTCGATTTGATTTCTTGTGCCTTATTTCCAATTATTTTTAGGGATATCCATTTCCCATAAATGAATTTCATCTGGCTGAAACAGGTAATCTCATAAAAAAACCAGTTCAAAAGAGAACCCTTCATTGGTATAAAACCAAAATTTTTAATAAATCATCCCAATCGACTAAAGTTAATATTAATGAACTTAACCTTAACCAACAATGGGGAAAATCCATATCCCATATAAGTAGTTTCCCCCCTGCGGTAACAACCTGACAAATTCTACATATTAATAGCCAAGTGATAAATTGATTGGCTGAATGAGATCTTGCCCTTCCGCAAGCTGGTTTAACAAGACCGCCAGGTGCTGCATGCGCAGTAATTCCGTTTCTTGTGTATGTCCCCCACGGTGCGGACTGAGAATAACCTGATCCATCTCCCAAAATGGAAAGTCTGCTGGTTTGGTATTGACCCGGTCGGTTTTTGTTTCAGGATAGTTGTACCAGACATCCAACCCGGCGGCTGCCAGGTGACCGCTGGATAAAACCCGATATAAAGCTTCCTGATCCACGATTTCTGCCCGCCCAACATTTACCAAAACCCCACCAGCGGGCATCATTTGCAGTTGTTTTTCCCCGATTAAACCCCTTGTTTCATCGGTCAGCGGACAAACCACCATCATCACAGCAGCGTCCACCAGGCGCTGTTCCAATTGCGCCGTTGAAAAACAGGGAATGCCATCAAACGCTTCTCCTTCTGTAACGACATGCCGTTTAATAGCTTCTACTTGCATCCCCAATGCCAGGCAGACCCTCGCCACATGTTTTCCGATCGCGCCGTACCCGAGCAATACCACCTTTTTACCGTGTAAAAGAAGAGAAGGTCGTTCATCTTGATAACGAAGCGACCAATCATGGTTTCGGATGCCGCGATCATACCGCACCACAAAACGGGCTGCGGAAAGCATTAATGTGATCGCCATCTCGGCCGTAATGATGGCGTTATGATGCAGATTATAAACAGACAGGTTGGGATACCGTTGACATCGTTCGCGGGTAACTGGCGGCAAACCGGCAAACGGAATAACCACCGCTTTTAAATGCGGATTACCAGCCAGAAGTTCATCCGGCGGCCTGCCCTCAATTAATACATCACAATCAAACCGAGCCGGGTTATCTTCTCCGGTGGTTAACTGAATGCAAGAAGACAGATCATCTATAAACTGACTTAATAAACCAGGCTCGCTGGGTGGATGCAGGTAATGAACATTCATGAAAACCCTGTGATCGGAAAGATTTTTACGCCGTCTTCCAGGAATCTTCCTTAACCGGAGAACGCCCCATTAACGGCCGCCACCAATCTTCATGGTCACGATACCACTGAATGGTTTCCGCGAAGCCGGATTCAAATTCAACCTGGGACTGCCAACCCAATTCCTCCCGAATCTTACTGGAATCTAACAGATATCGCCTGTCATGACCCGGACGGTCAGGAATATATTGTTTATAAGAATGATCCAATCCAAAAATATTTAACAACCGGTCCGCAATTTCTTCCACATCCACTTCCAGGCCGCTGCCAACATGGTAGGTTTCCCCGATTTTTCCTTTTTTCAAAACCAGGTCAATTGCCCGGCAGTGATCCAAAACATGCAGCCACTCCCGCCTGTTTTTGCTGTTTTTATAAAGGGTCATTGGTTTGTTATCCATTAACAAAGCCGCAAAATAAGGAATAACTTTTTCCGGGAATTGATATGGACCATAGTTATTGGAACAGTTCGAAATGGTGACCGGTAGATGAAAGGTTTCAAAATAAGCCCGCACCGCCAGGTCGGAGCCCGCTTTGGCAGCATTATAAGGGGTGCGCGCATGAAAAGCATCGCCTTCTTTAAAGGTACGGTCCGAATCCAGCGGCAGATCACCATAAACTTCACAGGTGGAGATGTGATGAAAACGCGGTACTTTTGCATCCAGGGCAGCTTGTAATAAACGCTGGGTACCAACCACATTCGTTTCAAAAAAGATACCGGGGTTGGTGATGGCATAACTATTGTGCGACTCTGCCGCAAAATTAACAATCATATCCGGGTGGTATTGATCAAACAAATGACGGGCAAAAAGGTAGTTACCGATATCACCCCGTACGAACAAATAACGGTCGCCAAATTTTTCTTCCACATCAAACAGGTTGGCCAAATTACCGGAATAGGTTAACACATCATAATTAATGATCTCATCTTCCGGATATTTTTCCAACCAATACCGGATAAAATTTGAACCAATAAAACCAGCGCCGCCGGTTACGAAGAGTTTTGCCATCGGGTTTCCTCCTGGAAAATTCATGTGATCGTTTTGATTATGCCCGAGCCAGGGGGTGAAGTCAATCCAAAATATCACCCGAAACTGTGCGGGCGGATCACTTTCATGATCCGCCCGAAAAAAATGAGGAGAAAATACGCACTGGATTGAACCCGAATCAACCGTGGTGCGTAAAATCCTTAAATTAAGTTTTTTTATTCTAGCAAATTTATAAAAGAAATACTATGTTTTATTCACGCCATTTTTATAGGAGTCTTTTAGAGAAAGAGTATCAGCCAAGGACAAAATATGGGCCGGTGGAATTTTAACAACCCTCCCGTTGGGTAGACTCAAAACAAAGATACCTTAACAATCACCAACGGGAGGGAGGGTTTTCCTTCGGAAGGTTGTTTGAAGTCCTGCCAAAATAAACAGTGCTTCTCTCGAAGGTTTTATTAATTACAAATCGGTTTTCAAAATAATCATCTAATGGATTACGTTTTACAAGTAGGACAATTTGACAATCCCTAACGGGAATCGTGACTCCTCCGGGAGGTGATGAGCAAACCGGTCCAAATGAAGAACCCCGCCTCCCGGAGTTGGGGCTCGAAGCAGCATGATCCTCAAAATAAAACTTTTCAAAGGTTTCGGCAAGTCACTCAAAACATCCATTCGGTTTCAACTTTTTCTGTCATAACGAAGGAGCGATTTTAGCTTATTTTGCCTGATACACTACAATTTTCCAATCGAAGCGACTGAAACAATCTAAAACGATTTTCTTTTATCTTTCTTTTGATAATCTTTACAATTCCTTTACATACATCCATTATGATAAGAATAGATCAAGTTACAAAACAGGAGTTGATGTATGAAAAAAGCATTTTTATTTTTAGGAATATTTATCGCCGTACTGGCCATTGCCGGAACCGCCTTTGTGGTCAACGCACAAAATAACAATCCACCCGCGGGTGAAACCACCTGCCCCGGATTCAATAGCGAACAAAACGGCTGGTTTGGCCGCGGCGGTATGAGGGGTTATGGTCACGGAGGCATGATGGGTTTTGGTCGTTTTAGTGAAAACGGCGAATGCCCCGGATTTGCCGGAGACGGTGAGTTTGGCCCCATGCACGACACGATGACACAGGCTTTAGCTGATGCAACCGGTTTATCGGTGGAAGAAATTAACCAACGATTGGCTGATGGTGAACACCATTTTGAAATCGCCCTTGACGCTGGATTAACCGAAGAAGATTTACAAACCCTGATGGAACAGGTTCATGAATCTTTCTGGGGTGAAAACGGTGCTGAAGGTTTCCAGGGTATGCCTTACGGTCGAATGCACGGAAATTGGTCAGACGGTGAAACGCCAGGATATGGTCAGGGCTGCCATGGTGGCGATTTTGGCCCCGGTATGTTCTGGGATCGATCCGATTTTTAGCAGTTGATATTTTCCTAAAGTACAACCCAAACCGGCTTTCACTGGCCGGTTTGGTGATTAAAGACCTTTTATTTACCAACCTGCTTAAATATGCTACGATAAAATTTAAACAGAAAGGAAAACAATCCCAGCCATGACAGCAAAAATTTTGATCGTTGATGATGAACCCGGCATCCGGAACCTGATCAGTGCTTACCTGCGGAAAGAAGGTTACCAGATCTACGAAGCGGACGATGGCCTCAAAGCCCTGCAAGCCGCCCGCTCTTTTAAGCCGGATATCATCCTGCTGGACATCATGCTGCCTGGTTTGGATGGTCTGGAAGTGTTAAGCCATTTACGCCGCGAATCGGATGTATATGTCATCCTTTTGACTGCCAAAAACGAAGAAACCGATAAGGTGATCGGTCTTTCGGTCGGTGGGGATGATTACCTCACCAAACCTTTCAGTCCGCGTGAACTGGTAGCCCGCATTAAAGCCGTGCTTCGGCGTTTACAGTCTCCCAGTCTCAAAAACAGCCCGCTCACCACCCAACATCTGCGCCTGGACCCCGACAGCCGCCAGGTTTGGTTGGAAAACCAGCCGCTGGATTTAACTACCCTCGAATTTGACCTGCTGTTAACCTTTTTACGCCATCATGGTCAGGTCCTCAGCCGGGAGCAGCTGCTGGAACAGGTCTGGGGAACCTCCTATTTTGGTGAAACCCGTGTGGTGGACGTTCATGTTGGCAATATCCGCCGCAAACTGGACAACCGCTTTATCAGCACTGTGCGCGGCATCGGATACCGCTTTGAAGATCGGAGTTAACCTCATGCAGCGGATCAATTTTTTCTGGAAAATCTTTATCGCCATTACCCTGGTGGTTGTCATCAGCTTTTTTATGTTGATTCTGACCTTAAGACTGTCCTTGCCAAACGCCTTTGACAACCACATGGACGCCATGCGCTCGGTCATGATGGGCGGTGGGATGGGTGGGCATATGATGACCACCCAATTATATGACCTGTTAAACATCTCCGTGAATGAGGCTTTATGGATCGCAGTCCCAATTGCCCTGCTGATCACCCTCATCGCCAGTTGGATCATCAGCCGTCTGGTAACCGCCCCGGCCCGCCAGATCTTTCATGCTGCCCAGGGCATCGCCAGCGGGGATTATCAAAAACGCATTCCCCTGCCCAAAAACCAACCCGAAGAAAATATGGACGACCTGTTACGTATGGCAGCCGGATTTAACCACATGGCCGCCAGCTTGGAAGAAACCGAAACCAAACGCCGGCAGCTGATCGGTGACATCTCCCACGAATTACGCACACCTCTGACCACCATCAAAGGCTCGATGGAAGGGTTAATCGATGGGGTCTTACCCGCCGATGAAACCACCTACCAGCAAATTTACCACGAAGCCGCTCGTTTAGAGCGCCTGGTGGATGACTTGCAGGAACTCAGCCGCATCGAAGGTGGTGCCTTTACCCTGGAACGCAAACCCGTTTCTTTTAACCAACTCAGTCAGGCTATCTGCCAACGCCTGACCCCCGTGTTTGACGAAAAAGGCGTCAGCCTGCTGAATCACAGCACACAAGACCTGCCCCAACTTTCCGCTGACCCAGACCGTTTGGAACAGATTTTGCTCAACCTGCTGACCAATGCCCTGCGCCATACCCCGGCTGGTGGTGAGGTCTCCATTCATACCATGTTAAAAAACAATAACCTTCAGGTCGAAATCCGGGATACCGGCGCCGGGATCGCCCCCGAACACCTGCCCCACATCTTCACCCGTTTTTATCGCGCTGACCGTGCCCGTGCCCGTTCGGAAGGCGGCAGCGGCATCGGCCTGACCATCGCCAAACACCTGGTCGAAGCCCACGGCGGGCAGATCCAGGCTTTCAGTGAAGGGCTGGGTAAAGGGAGTGTTTTCCGGTTTACGGTGCCAGTTATGGGGTGAGTTTGTCAAAAGAAAATATGAATCAAAATGAATTAAATTAAGGTCCATATAATCGCGAAATTTTTCAGAACAGACCTCTTATAAGACCATTAAATCTAACCTCAAAGTTAATCTCAGTTATTCAAGTCCAACAAAACCAATTTTGAATGATAAGGAAACAATACGTTTTCTTGAAATTTGACAGCATTAACTTTATCGATTATTAAAAAATTTAGTGGAAAAACAGGATAAGAAAGTTTTTCAATTAATTTGCCTGTCCGTCGGTCAATAATCACGCCACGACCAAAATCATTTTTCGATAATAGAATTTTTTCATTTACAAAAACAGGACAGGTTTCCAAAACAATTTCATTTTTCCACAAAATCTCATTGGTTTCAAAATTTATCTTATAACTACTTTCACCAAACACATACAATTCCCCATTGTGAGTAGTTAAGCACTTAAATTGATCACTTTCTAAATATTTATTAAATGTCTCTTCATAAGTATTGAGATCATATGCGGTTAGTTTCCAGTTGTTCGAATAATCTTTAAACAATATTAATAACGAATCTTCATTTACAATCAAATCCCTAACAACATACTTTTCTTCATATGGTTCTTTCTTTATAAACTCACCGGTTTTTGGATCATGAAAATTAATGGCATCATCATTATAAGTATCAAAAACAATATAATCCTCATTTACATCCATATCTGGAGAAGATCTTCCTGGAACAGATATTAACCATTTCTCAGAACCTGTTTTTAAATCGAATGCTTTAATATTCAAACTAAAATAAACAACATAAACACTGTCCCCAAAAACGGAAACCTGATCAACAGTTACGGTAGATTCTCCTGTAAAATTCTTCTCCGCATGACGCCAAATCAAACTACCATTATTTTTATCAAATGCATAAATAGCGCCAATATTATCCACTACGATAAGTAAATTTTGACTAACTACTGGTGAAACAAAACTCCGATTTGTTTTTATTTCTTGTTTCCATACCACGTTTCCATCTTTGTTTATCTTAAAAAGTTGGGTGAATGTTTGAACATAAACAAATTCCCCATCTACAACAGGATTTTTCGTAATTATTTCTTTAAGGTTTATTCTCCAAATTTCGTGGTATGGTTCAGAATTAGCATCTTTATATAACAGATTTTTGCCCACGAAAAAAACAAGAATTAAAAACAATAGGATTAAAACGATTTTTTTATAGTTCAAGTTAATGATTCCAATTCTAATATTTATAACCCCACTTTTTGCAGTGTTAATTAATTATAGGGGTAAATCATATTTTTAACAAAACCGTTTTGTTTTTTGACCATACAATTCCCTTTTTTATTGTTTTTCACCCAGATATTGCAATACTTTTTGATAATATTCCAATCAGCTTAATTCTATTTATATAAAAGATCATTTTTGCCAATCCATTGCGAACCGTTTACCTGTCAATTCATTCTCTATTAAGTAGGTAAAGACTATTTCTTTTGTTTCTATATCTAATATGACAATTTGTTTATCGGTATTCTCTGTAAGGACGGCAACATATTTCATGTCAAGTGACCATGCCACACTTAATACCTGATTTCCCATATTCATACATGGTATGGATTGGTTAGGTAAATCTCCAATACAAAGATATTGATTGTCTGCAACCAAGGCAAGTTTTGTTTCATCCGGTGACCAAATCGAAGAAGAGATTAAATATGCATACTTATCGAAATCATCAAAACATTTTATTTCTTTATTAATAAAATCATATATTTTTGAAAATTCATTGGTTTCATATACAATCAAGCGATTACTACAGAAGCCGATTTCAGTATGTACATCGGAAGCACCAACCAAAATATATTTATCTGTTGGAGACCAAGTCACATTATAGGTCATAAAAAAAGGCGGCTGAGTATTCATCCTGTACTCTTCATTATTTTGCAAATCGAGCAAGGATAATTCATTGTTCCAAGGACCAATATATTTTACTCCAGCTATTTTCATTATGTTATTGGAGAGTTTTGGCAATACCAACCAGCTTTCTTTTAGTAGGTCTAATGAATAGATTTTTTGGAGTGTATCGTCAACTAATGAATAGGCATAGATATTCGTTTTATAATTCTCTAAATTTTCAAATAACGCCAAAAAATCTGAGTTTAAATGTTTTTTTGTAAAACTTCCACTTAATAAAGTGGTTAAAGATTGGTTTTCTCGAAAATGAATAAGCGTACCATTACTCAAACAAACCACATTAGAATCATATTGGTAAATATCACAATCATTACTACTATGTAGATTTAGAATCTCACCTTGATCAAAATCGAGCATAAAATGACTTTGTTCATCTTTAATAATTAGTTTTCCTCTTAATGAAGAGGATTTTGAGAATCTTTCTATCAAAGTAGGAATTGGCCTACTCTCTTTCATTTGTGTGGGTTCATGCATAACATCAGGAGTAGCCATAGTTGAAGTTTCACTGACCACCGAACTTGGTTTAATCGAAGGTATAAGAATTTCGGTTGATTGTAATAAGTGGTTTACGTTTGACTGATTGGTGATTTTCGGTTGGCATGCAACCAATAAAATCATTAAGAAAATTACAACGAACATTAATTTCTTGAGTGACTGATCCATTTCTTTTCCCACCTTTTCCAGTGTTAATTAATTATAGTGGAAAACAGAATGATTTATAAATTTTGCCCAAGCGAAATTTTACAAAACTCATAATAAGATGGATATTGCTGTAACATTCCCCAATATCACCGTCAATATGTCATTTTCCAATCCTTGAGTGGCTATACTGTTATTAATAATTAAAACAAAAAAGGCTGGGCGTAAAAGCCCAGCCTTCTTTCTACTCAACTGATCTTACCGGCCTGCGCGGCCACCACCACGGCTGCCGCGGGTCGTGCCTTGTTGCTGCTGCAAGTACTGCGGTACATATTCACCGTCCACGAGACAGGATCCGTCACAATATTGATGCAAACCATCAACGTTACCGGCTCCTCGGCCCATTTGTGCGCCGCCGCGTCCGCCCATGTACATGCCAACGGGTTTGAGGGCTTGAATTTCTTCAACGGTCAATCCTTCGGCCAAGGCAATCTGCACCAGGTTTTCACCAGCTGCAATGCGGACTTCCAGTTCTTCTACCGAGATCCCTAACGCTTCGGAAAAAGCAGCCAATGTATCTTCATGGTATAAACCAAGACCATCTTCGGTCATTTGAGACTGGTATCCATACCCACTGCCTGGGGCTGGTGTTCCCGGATCGGGAGATTGTGCATACACTGCACCCGTTACGGCCACTGCCGCTACCATTACGACTGTTAGTAAACCTACGACTAATTTGTTTTTCATTGTTACAACTCCTTTCGTTCTAAAACGAATGTATTTTTTTGATCTGTACTAATCATATCGGGGAGTTGTGAAGAACTTATGAAGAACCTGTAAATTTTTCCTGTTGTTCCTATGATCTGTATATGTAAGTTTACTTTCTTTTTCTGCGGAAAATGATTCCCATCAGAAGACCAGCCAACGTCACACCCATTACCACTGGCACCCAATCCTGGTAACAATACCGTAGTTTTTGGCTGCCGGAGGGTAAAACGCGTTCAGTGGAGGTGGCAAATAACATCAGGTTATCAATATTTGGCGTCGGCACTCCGGCATCAAGGGTTAATTGTTGAAACTCTAAACCCAATTGCTGCATTTCGTCCCGCGCAGATCGGGCATGCCGTGCCAAAACCAACTCGGCCTGGGGGGTTGCAAATCCCTTTTGCAAGATCGGCACCAAAATTCCTTCCGGTACCCACCGGATTAATTTGTATTTTTTGGGTGTTATTGGCACCCCTAAGTGATCCAATACATGCAGTCCTTCCCGAATGGCGCGTACCATCAGCACCAACCCATCCCGGGTATTTGCCAGACGATAGGGATCTCCCGCCGCCAAATAAATGGCATTTGCTACCGGACTGACCAATGCCACATGAGTCTTTAACCAGGCATCCATATTCTCGCTGATCACTGTCGGGAAACCAGCCTGGTTTAATAATCGACTTAATTGCTCCACCCGTTCCGTCCGCTGACCGTTTAATTCACCGATCGTGGTCGATTGGATTTCTCCGGGAACAATCGAGTAAGTTACTTCACCGTTTTCATCGCGGCTGCCGCCTGCGCCGGGGAAGCCCAATAGGACCCGTTCGTTTCCAACGGTTTGAATATATTCAACCGGGCCGACCGCATTATTACTCATAAATACGAAAGATTGAACACCAACATTATCACGAAGCAAGGGCAGAACTTCTTTCATCTGGTTTTTGCGAACCAACACCAAGGCAAAATCAAAAAATTCTTCCGGATCAATTGCTTCAATTACCCGCATCGGAGTAATTGATTTTTCGTGGCCGGATTCATTCGTTAAAACAATCCCATTTTCACGGAGTTGGGTAAGCCGTTTTCCACGTGCCAGAACCGTCACATCCTGCCCGCTATTTTGCAAACGAGCCGCATATAATGACCCCAATACACCCGCACCAATCACTAAAATTTTCATCCTTACCTCCACAAATACAACAACGTACACTTTAAGTGTAAACCAAATCATGAGAAGTACATCCGTATTCTGGATAAATCACACCTATCCTTTGGCACAGGTATGGGGGGAAACAATCCCGGCTTCTGCGCGTCCCCCAACCTCGGGATTATCGTCTCCGAAGCTGCACCGTTAGCAAAGCAATTTCACTAGCAGAACGGACATTTGGAAGGAGATAGCCCGAGGTTTGTTCTTTAAAAACAGAATCCGGGCTTGATCCTTGGCTTTAAAATCGATTCTCCCTATCATTCAAAACCCACATTCCAAGACCATTCTTCACAACAATCCCGGCTTCTACGCGTCCCCCAACCTCGGGATTATCGTCTCCGAAGCTGCACCGTTAGCAAAGCAAACTCACCAGAAATCCGGATCATTTGCAAGGATTTAGCCCGAGGTTTGCTCTTAAAAACCTGACCCATTTTAAAAAACTGATTCTATAATTAATATGTACCATGCAAAAACCACAAATTCAACAAAACCAAATCTATCATATTTATAATCGAGGTGTTAACCGGGAACCGATTTTTTTTAAAGAAAAGAATTGGGACTATTTCCTTTATAAAACGTTCCAATATTTTCGATCCCCATATGCAGAAATACTGGCATATTGTTTGATGCCAAACCATTACCATCTGTTGGTAAATGTCCTTTGTCAAGATTTTGGTATAAAAGTGATTTTGCCCTTCAGCACCGCCTATACAAAAGCCATCAACAATCAAGAGCATCGGGTAGGTCCTATATTCCAAGGATCGTATAAATTCAAACAAATAACAACCTCGGAAGAATTAGTTTATGTATCACGGTATATCCATTTAAATCCAGTAAAAGCTGGTTTGGTTCGTTCCCCAAAAGATTGGGCTTACTCAAGTTATTTGGATTATATTGGTGAAAGAACCGGGGATAATTTGAAGAAAGATTTGGTTTTGGACAATTTTGCAGAAATAGAAAATTACCGGGACTTTGTGGAAAATTCTAATTGAAAAAATCCCGGCTTCGGCAAGCCTACCCAACTTCGGGATTATGATCTCCGAAGCAACAACTTTAGCAAAACAAACTCACCAGCAATCCGGATTATTTGGAAGGATATAGCCCGAGGTTTGTTCTTAAAACAGAATCCGGGCTTGAGTTTGGCTTAATAATCAATTTTCCTTATCATTCAAAACCCACATTCCAAGACCATTCTTCGCAACAATCCCGGATTCCGCATGCCCCCAAACTCGGGATTATAATCTCCGAAGCTACACCGTTGGCAAAACAAACTCACCAGCAGACCGGTTCATTTGGAAGGATATAGCCCGAGGTTTGCTCTTAAAAGATCAGAATCCGGGCTTGAGTTTGGCTTAATATCAATTCTCCTTATCATTCAAACTCCACATTCTGAGAGCCTTCATCACAACAATCCCGGCTTCGGCAAGCCTACCCAACCTCGGGATTATGATCTCTGAAGCTGCACCGTTAGCAAAGCAAACTCACCAGCAGACTGGATCATTTGGAAGGATATAGCCCGAGGTTTGTTCTTAAAACAGAATCCGGGTTTGAGTTTGGCTTAATAATCAATTTTCCTTATCATTCAAAACCCACATTCCAAGACCATTCTTCGCAACAATCCCGGCTTCGGCACGGCTCTCATCCAGGTTGCTCTTAAAAAACCTTGATGATCAACGACACACCCACCGCAATCAGCAGCAAATAAACCATCTGCTTAAATAAATTCTGCGGAATGCGGTGATGGATCAGATTCCCCGTTAAATAACCCAAAAAGGTTGCCGGTAAAGCGGCATACAGGTAATACAAAAACACAGTACGGGTATATAAGCCGGATAAGACATAACCGAAAATAATCACCAACCCGATGGGGAAAAAATATCCCTGCAAGGTGGCGCGGAATTTTTCGGCAGGCCATTTCCGCATGGTAGCATAAATCACCACCAGGGGTCCGTTGGCATTATAAGCGCCGCCCAAAATTCCGGCAAAAAAGCCAAACAAAAAAGCCGTGTTTTCATTCACCTTCACTTTAATTTCCGGATTAAACAAACTATACCCTGCAAACAAAATAATGATTACCCCCAACAAACCCGTTACCAAACCCTGGTAAGCCTGGCTGAGGATTACCACACCAATCGGAATACCCACCAACGAAGCTAGAATTAACCGCCAGGCACTTTTGACCCGCACTTCACGCCAGCTGCCCAACAAAATAAAAATGGCATTGGTATTGGTCATCAAGGCCACCAGCGGGGAGGTCTCTTTAATCGGCAGCAGCAAGGTCAGCAGGGGCATCGCAATCAAGGCACCGCCAAAACCGATCGCGGCCCGGGTCATGGTCGCAAAAAACACGATCAGGGCAATGTAAACATAAATGATATTAAATTCAAAACCCATATTGGATGGTTCCTTTATTTATAATTCTAACGATAATCGAGAAAGTGTTTCCTGCAGGGGAACCCCTTCCGAATCCCACCCACGGATTTCATAATAGGTATTTAGTAATAAGGGTAAATCCGGCAGTTTGCCCGCCGACATACCATCCGGGCGAGCCTCGGTTAAGATGCGCGGCGGTAAGGTATCATCCTTCCGGTTTACACCTAATTTTTGGTTAATCAGCCGTTTTAAGTTAAACAGACGTTCTCCAATCAGGGTATATTCCTCACCCGAAAACTCCCAGCCGGTTAACAGGGCCACATATTCTGCTATATCTTCGGCACTTAAACGTGATTTGGAAATAAACTTACACAACCCCAAGGGGTTGTAAGCCGAAAAATAATTCTGAAAATCGACTGCCTGCTGGGCTGCGTTTTCCGGTTCAAACCGGTTTTTAATTTCGACAGTTGACCAGGGTGGTTTTAAGCCGTAAATGGTCCAGTACGATAAGGTTTCCAGATGGCAGCCGCCGCGGTTCGCGGTGGCATAACCAACCGCCATCGAGTTGATGGCTCTCGGATCATGATTGGCCAGCTCGAGCCCCTTCACATGGATGGCATATTTTTCCGAATCATGCCCCAAAAATTCAGCCGCCAGGCGCACCCCATCCGCCAGGTAAGCCCCAGCCCCAGAACGATAGGTGATCCGGTCCAGCAGCGGCGGCAGCGCTTCCTTATTACCCCAGGTCAGATCATACCCGCCTACTGCCTCGGTTGAAATCAAACCATTTTGATAGGCTTCATAGGCAAAAGCCGCCACAGTGGATGTGCTCATGGTATCCAAACCCATCCGGTTGCAGTAATCATTGGCGGCAATCACGGTATCAATATCATCAATTTCCAATAAACCGCCAAAACCGGCCAGGGTTTCATATTCCGGTGCTTCCCGTTTAAATAAAGTACCGTCTTCGTTTTCAGTCGTGACCTGTTTGCCGCAGCCAATCGGACAGGCAAAACAAAAAGCCTGTTTGACAGGGTATTTTTCCTGCATGGTCTGCCCGGCGATGGCCGTGGCGCCGTCTTCCCATGAGCCGGCTGCCCAGTTGCGGATTGGTAAATCACCTACTGCTTCCGCTCCTTCAACCCCGCCCGCCGTACCATAGGCAGAAAGCCCTTTACTGGCAGCCTGAATAGTTTTATTGGTTTCTTTAACATAACTACGGAAACCAGAGGTATCAAACACATCGGGTTTGCTTGTGCCGCGTACCACAACCCCCTTTAAATTTTTGCTGCCCATCACAGCGCCCATGCCGCCCCGCCCGGCAGCCCGGCTGTGTGTGGAACCGCCCTGCACGACCGCGGCGAACAAAACCTGGTTTTCTCCGGCAGGTCCAATCACCGCCGCTCGGGCTTTCGGATCCGTTTCGTTAATTAACTGGTCGTACGTTTCAAAGGTATCCTTGCCCCACAGGTGTTCCGCAGAGCGCACTTCGATTTGATCGTCTTGGATGTATAGATAAACCGGCTTTTCGGCACGTCCCGTAGCCACAAATCCATCCCAGCCCGTTTTTCTTAATTCTCCGCCAAAATGCCCCCCCATATTGGCTTCATTCCAGATGCCGGATAACGGTGAACGCCCACACCAGGAAGAACGGCAGCCTGTCGGTGCTGTATAACCGGAAAGCAAACCGTTAAAGACGTACAGAGCATTGTTCGGGTCTAAGGCGCCAATCATGGGATCCATCTCCTGATGATAGAGATAAGCGGCATAACCGCTGCCCAACAGATAACGCCGGATCATTTCCTCTGAAATGGTTTCTTTTGTAATTTCCCGGGTGGTTAAGTTAATCCGAAAAAAACGACCAGTCATATTCATACAATACCATCATTTCCAAATTTTGTTTAAACCTTCTCACCGGGCGGGAAGAAGGTTTGAATGAGGGATCTTTCCCTCTACGATATACAATCAATCAAATTTTTTGACAACGACAGACTTTTCCTCCACCACATCAGCATCCAGCCAATCCTTAACAAGATCCATCTGTGATTCACCAAACTGCCAGATTTCATTAACCTGGAGTTTTCCTTCAAGCTGATTGGTGTGCTGAATTTCGGGCCCCAGGGGCAGGCTGGTTCCAGCACGCCCAAACACGGGAATTTCATCCAGAGGGAAGTTTTCCAATTGAATCACCTGGCCGCCTTCAAATTTTTGACCATGCCAGATATCATACCAATCCCCATGCGGTAAATAAACACATTTTTCACCACCAGGCTCAGTAATCGGCGCAACCAGTAAGGACGGACCAAACATATACTGCTGTTCAAACGCCCAGGCAGCCCGATCTTCCGGGAAGGCCAACACCATGGCTCGCATCACTGGCATGGATTCTTGAACGGCTTGTTTTTCACAAATTTTTAAATAAGGCAGCAGGCGGTAACGGAAATTGATCCATTTACAAATAATCAGCTGCATCGCTTCTCCCCAATGCCAGGGTTCCCGCGGGCCGCGGCCATGAAAACGAGTGTGAGAAGTAAAAACACCGGCCTGTGTCCAGCGCACAAACAATTCCGCACCGGGTTGGTCACCATAAAAACCACCAATATCATGCGCATAAAACGGGTTACCGCTCAATCCCCAGGCCTGTCCGCCGCGAATACTGGCTGCCAAACCCTCCCAATCGGTTTGCGGATCACCGCCCCATTGAATCGGGTAACGCTGGCTGCCAATCCAACCGGAACGCCCCCACACCAACGGTTTGCCCTCACCATATAGTTCAGCCGCCTCATAAACACAACGGTTATATAAGATGGGGTAAACATTATGTAATCGTTTGCCCGAATCCCCATTAAAAGCAACAACATGTTCCGGCACGGCTTCCCCAAAATCGGTCTTCATCACAGCCACACCCATCTCAAATAGTGGTTTGTGCTGGTCACGGAACCAGGCATACGCATCCGGATTGGTGAGGTCGATAATTCCGCTTGGCATTAACTGCGGCATGGCCATATCGTAGGGTTCCGGCATCCAACGGTGAATATAGGGCTCACCATCCGTAGTTTTTAATAAATAATTTTTATCTGCTAACTCATGGAATAGGGGGTTAAATGTGGAAATATAGGTATATTCCCACAAACATAGGCGAACGTTCAAGTCTTTTAGATGTTGCACAAAGGCAGGCGGATCAGGATAACGATCCGGATCCCAGGTAAAATCAAAGCGGGTCTCTCTTTTATGCCAGGCCTGCCCATCCAGCAGAATAACATCCAGCGGGATATTACGATCCCGCATACCCTGCACGGCCTCCATCAATTCCTCGGCGGTATGATAATAACCGCGAGCCATCCATACCCCATAACTCCAATCAGGTAACTCCGGGCTGCAGCCAGTCAGTACAGTATATTTTTTAATCACTTCAGCCGGAGAATCCACTGCAAATAAAAATACATCCAGGTTCTGATCTTCAATTTGGAGGACATAATTACGATGTGACCAGACCGAAAAACCAACCGCATGTTTTACCCGGCCGGGGGTATGCACAAACATTCCCCATCCTTTCGGAGACCAGGCAAAGGGTACGTTTTTATAAGAACGCTCTGAGTTGACAGATAAGGCATCATAATCCCAAGATGTGATTAATTCTCCACGGTGGTTTAAGCGGCCGAATTTTTCTCCCAGCCCATACACGGCTTCATCACTCTTTAACGCCCAGGCCATTTGCCAATCCCCGTGATCGGTTTTGGCAAATGGAAAAAACCGTTCCGTATTTTCCATCGAACGGTCTGTGGTGGTCTCTAAAATTACCTTTCCGCCTTTTTTTAAGCGGAAAGCAATCGGAGATGGAAAAACCTCAAATTCCACATCCTCAGAAATCAAACTGACACTTTGTGTTCCGGTTTTAATTTCTACCGGCACCTCCACTTGTTCACCAACCAGTAATCCATAATCATTAACAGGTTTATGATTTAACCGCATTCGAATGATTCCGGGTTGGTAAAAAACAATATCCAATTTCCCCGCCTGACTTAAAAAACGCATACCCCCCGGAATGGGCTGGTCCGGTTTGATGGACGCCAAACGGTTAAACCCACGCTGAACGTTTAAGTTTTCAAGATTAAAATATTCACTCATTTTTGAATCTCCCTGGAAAGATTAACCAATTATTGTATGGCCTGTCGCTTTTAACCTAAAGTCTGTTAAAGTTGATCCTCTCCAATGGTTGGAAAACGTTGCACTGAACAAAATACACCCATCGGAAAAACGAATCAAAATTAGTCAGCAGACGGTCCAAACGTTTCTTCTTCCAGCTTCTGTACCTGTTGGAAAGCATTGGTTAGGAATTCCCGTTTAAATTCCATTTTTTGAGTGAAAGCCATACTCAACCAGGCGTCCACAATTTGGGTCCCTAAAAATGGGGCTGTGATCCACCCGCCCATCGTAATAACATTGGCGTTATTGATGATCTTGGCACGTTCACCGGAAAAGATATCATCTACCACGCAGGCATACACCCCTTTATGTTTGTTGGCCACAATTGCCATACCCTGACCGGTGCCGCAGATCAAAATACCCTTATCCGCTTCACCTTTTTGTACGGCTTTCGCCACTTTGGGAGCCTGCTCAAAATAGGGTTTTGGTGCATCTGCTGATTCAATGCCAAAGTCGATCAGTTCAATATCCTCTCGGTTCGAAAGGTGTTCCACAATAGCTTGTTTTAACGGAAAGCCGGAAAGGTCGGAAGCAATTGCCAGTTTAATTTTGTCAGTCACAGGATTCTCCTTCTTAAACGAGTTCTTTTTCTTTTTGTTTTAATAAAGCCAGGGTTTGCTGCGTAATATTTTCGGCTGTCATCCCAAATCGTTTCATTAAATAATCCAGGTCACCCACTTCACCAAATTCATCCATCACGCCCACACGCCGCATTAAGGTTGGTTGAACTTCACTTAAATATTCAGCGATGGCTGAACCCAGGCCATTGATGACCTGATGATTTTCGCAGGTCACAATCGCTTTGGTTTTTTGTGCATACGATAACACCAGCTCTTTATCCAATGGTTTTAACGTATGCATATCAATGACCGCTGCGGAAATGCCCTGCATTCCCAAAACATCTGCCGCCGCCAGGGCTTCATTCACCATCACTGCCCCAATTGCAAAGATGGCCACATCATCTCCGTCTCGTAAGACGTAACCCTTTCCTAACTGAAGGTCTGCATCTTCCGCGTAGATCACGGGCGATACCCGGCGGTTAAGCCGCATGTAGGTACAACCATAAAATTCCGAGGCCTGCTTTACCAGTTTTTTTAATGAAACCGCATCACTGGGTTCGAAGATGGTTAATCCGGGGATATTTCGCATCAGGCCCAAATCTTCAAAAGGCATATGGGTTCCGCCGTTATATAAGGCAGTAATCCCGGGATCGGACCCTACCAGCTTTACATTCAGGCGGGCGTAATTGGCAGAAATAAAAAACTGGTCATAGGTACGCCGGGCAGCAAAACTGGCGAATGTATTCGCGAAAGGAATTTTGCCCGTGGATGATAAACCGGCTGCAACACCTACCATGTTGGCTTCTGCCACACCCACATTAAAGGTACGCTGTGGAAACTTATCCATAAATGGCTGTGTTCCGGTAGCACGCATTAAATCTGCTTCCAACAATACAATCCGGTCATTCTGTTCCGCCAATTCAATCAGCGTTTGAGTATAGACGGCACGCATTTCTACATTTTCATAATTTGACATCTTATCCTCATCCATCCTATATCCGGCCGATCACTTCTAACGCCGTTTGATAATCAATTTTCATGTTGTGGTTATCCGCACGATTTTCGGCAAAATCAACACCCTTACCTTTGATGGTATCCAAAATGATCATACTGGGGCGGGTTTGCTCTTGTTGGGCACGGAGAATGGCTTCATCAATTTGTTTTACATCATGTCCATCAATGCGCTGTACAAACCAGCCAAAACTTTCCCATTTTGCACCCAGGTCTTCAATCCCCATCACATCCACCATAAACCCATCTAACTGGATTTTGTTAAAGTCGGTGAACGCGATCAGTTTATTTAGTTTAAATTGAGCAGCACTCATGGCGGCTTCCCAATTTTGGCCTTCATTGGTTTCGCCATCACCAATCAAACAATAAACAGGCCGGTCGATACCATCCAGGCGGTTGCCCAATGCGATGCCAACTGCGGCGGAAAGTCCCTGTCCTAACGAGCCGGTTGTCATGTCAATACCCGGGGTCAGATTGCGGTCGCAGTGGCTGGGCAGATGGGTGCCGCCTTTGTTTAAGGTGTGTAACCAATCCATCGGGAAAAATTCCTGATCAGCCAAAATGCTATACAATGTCGGGCCGGCATGCCCCTTCGATAATACCAAGCGCTCACGATCCGGGTTATTCGGGTCATCTGCATCACGATGGATATGTTTGTAATTCAAAACAGTTAATACTTCCACAACGGACATGGCACCGCCAATATGGCCCACGCCCAGGTAACCAATACTTTCAATCGTCATCTTTCGGATTTGTCTGGCTTTTTCAATTAAAAATGGATAATCAACAGATTGCATATTTTCCTCTCATTTTTTATAAATGGATGACTGGTAAATCCAACATCTCGGCCAATAATTCCAGTTCAGCGGTGTAATCACCATAGGTTAACGAAACATGGTGTTCCAAACCCTCGCTTAAAATCGTTTCAAACACAGCCTGATGGTCACGATCAAAACGCAACACCCCGGAGGTGCCAGAAAAACTCTTTGGCGCCTCCAGCACTTCACCCCGTCCGATCACCAGCCGGAATTCGCCGCTGGCTTCGCTCAAACGTGCCAACGTCACCACACCGGGTTTCAGGGTAAACTCCATCAAAAAGGGCAGTTTGCGGTTGGTGTGCACAATTCCGCGCGGCTGGTCGTTGGGGTTTGCCATCGAAAGCGGCGCCAGACCACAGTGCCATAACACCGCTTCCTGTTTTTCAAAGTCAATATGTACCAGGTCGCTGCCAAAAGCCGGTGCCCCACTCAGGGTTTGCAGCATCAATTGGGTGACGGTGCCGTTCATATCCACCTCGCAGCTGGTAGGCACCATTTTGTCGCTCATCATCGACATTGCTCCACAGGCCGCGCAGCCCATTTCGGTAAAAAATTCCGGCCAACAGCGAACAGCATACCCGGACAATTGTTTTTCCTGCTGAAGTTCGTCCATCACGACATAAGAACTCAATGTGCCGCGTAAGGCAGTCTGATCCAATTCAGCCAGACCTTCCACTTTTTCGGAAACTTTTTGATAAACCGGTTCCACGGTTTCCGGTTGAACAGCAGAAACCCGCTTGAAAAATTGATCCAGTTGAACCTGGTGCACCGAAATACCAAATGTTTCTTTCAAGCCGCTTTCATTTAATTGACAGCTGTCAAAACCAGCCGGATGTTCCCCAATTCGCCCAATTTTGGATTGGCTTAATACACGGCGCACCTTTCCAGCGGCAGCATAACGACCCAATTTTTCCATCGCCTCGGTTGATTCCGGCATGGCATAAATATAACCATATTTTTTTCCGGCACGGTGCAGGGCATGCCCAGCCAGATTGATGCCGCAAAACGAATTTAAACGCAGGCGATCACCATTCGGTTCCTCATGTACTGCCCATAATACCAGCGGCACATTCACCGTTTGTCCCAGATATTTAACCATACCCGCATCGGCAAAGGTGGCCTGAAATACAAGCAGCACATCCGCCTCCGAAAAATCGGTTTCTAAAACCGCTTTTTCTAACATGGCTTGATCCGTGATTAATTCCTGCGGTCCAATCAACTGATAACCAGCATTGGTTAAACTGGTTTTCATCCGGGCAAACATATCATTTGCCAATGTCAAATCAAAAGTGGTACGTGCAATCGGGAATAAGCTTATTGTTTTTTTCATTTCATTTCAATCGAATTATTGGATTTTTATTCATACTTTTCATAAAAGAAGGTGGTCAGTGCCAGGGCAGCAGCCCCAATGACCCCAGTCAGGTGCCCAAAACTGGTTACCCGCAAATCTACTTGTTCACCTAAGCTGCTGAAGGCGCAGCTGCGCATGGTGGATTCAATGGTAGGCAAAAGAATATCCTGCCCCTGGTACAACAAACCACCCAAAACAATCATGGGCGGGTTTAACATATTTACCAAATTGGCTAACGCGATCCCCATATAACGTGCCCGTGATTTCAGCATGGATAACACGGACTCATCTCCCTGGCGGGCGGCATCAAAGATCAGGTCAATATCAAAAACACGGGTTTGAGAAAGTTGGGCAAGCAAACCATCCGGTTCGTTTTGCCGGATTTCTTCCGCCATTGCCAGAATAACCGGTTCGGATACCAACGTTTCCAAACAGCCACTGTTACCACAGCGGCAGGACTGCCCGCCATCGGGCTGGATGATCATGTGGCCAATTTCACCAGCGCCAGCAGCTACACCGCGATATAAATAACCATGCACAAAATAACCCGCACCAACCCCCTTACGGGCATACACAAAAGATACACCGTAGCAGTCTTTGCCCATACCAAAACGGGCTTCTGCCAGGGCCATCACCCGCACATTGTTATCCACCGCCACGGGATATGGAAAAGCGGCGCTTAACATCTCTCGGATTTGGACATGGCGCCAACCCAGATTAGGCGCATGTACATTTTCCCCTGTATGTTGGTCTACCAGGCCGGAAGCACCAACCCCAATGCCAATAATGGAGGTTTTATCGACCTGATTGGAATCCACAATCTGATGAATCGCGGATTGAATCCGGTCAAAAACCTCTTCCGGGCTGTCTTCCACTGCAAACGGTTCTTCAATCGTTTCTAACGGATTAGCCAGCAAATCACACAGGGAAACGCGAAACAATCCAACCCCAATATGCACCCCAATCGCCATGCGGGCCATCGGATTCAACTGCAAAACCATTTGCGGACGCCCGACCTTCGGTTGGTTAACCTGCAAAATACCCTCTTCCTTAACCACACCCTGGTTGATCAATTCCGTAATCAGGTTGGTGATCGTGGCCGTGGTTAATCCGGTTAACTGCGCCAGGCGCAAACGGGTAATCTGCCCATACCGCAGCAGGGCTTTTAAGATGGACTGCATGTTTTGTGTTTTAAGGAAGGTGTGGTTACTGCCCAAGGGGGGACTCCGTTTGAATTAATTAATCAAATGAATTAATTAATTCAATTGTACAAAAACCCCCTCTTTGAGTCAAGAGAAAAAGGCAGTGAAAAATGGTCTGCAGGCTAGCCAACCTCGGGATTTTGATCTCCGAATCTGCCCGTTTTGCAAGGCTTGACCGTCAGCAACCCGGATCATTAAACAAGGAAATAGCCCGAGGTTTGGTCTTCAAAGATCAGAATTCGGGCTATATACATGCACAAAAAACTACCATGAAATCATATACGCTTTTCGTAAAGAGATCGTTTTTCTAAAAAATCCCGGCTTCTATGAATCTCCCAATTTTTCGGCTTTCCGCTTTCCACGTGTTTCCAACCATCTATGTACACTTTCTCCCTACAGTAATTTATACAAAGTTTGTACAAATTATTTATTTTCATTGGGCGAAAAATTATCATCAAAACAAAAACGAGGTTAAGATGGACAAAACCCTTTTAGAACAATTTAACGGTCAACAATATATCAACGTGGAAACCTTTCGCAAGAGCGGGGCTGGCGTAAAGACCCCGGTCTGGTTCGTGAAAGATGGTGATGTACTTTACGTCCGTACGGTGAAAAACTCGGGCAAAATGAAACGCCTGAAAAATTTCAGCCGGGTCCGGGTTGCCCCCTGTGATTCCCGCGGTGGCTTAAAGGGAGATTGGGTTGATGCAGAAGCGCACATCATTAAGGACGAAGATCAAAACGATAAAGTAAACCAACTCTTAAATAAAAAATATGGTGCGATGAAACGCATGTTTGATGTGATGGGTAAACTGCGCGGCGACCAATCTGGCGCATTTGAAATTCACCTGACCGCGTAACAATCCATTTTCACGCCAATTCTACCCTTTTTAGCATCCGTATTTCTATACTTTTGTGTGCTCCTATTTTTTGTTAAATAGATTGAATGATGGGGGACAAAGATAATACAGGCTAGGGAAAACCCTCCCTAGCCTTTAATCCAATTGTTTTGTTACAATAAGGAACAGACCCCAACCCATAAAGGGAGGTATCCTTTGAACAAGACTCTTAAAATTGCCATACCAATGGCCGGATTTGGTACCCGGATGCGTCCGCATACCTGGAGCAAAGCAAAACCGCTTGTTGCAGTAGCTGGCCGCACCGTCTTGGATTATGTACTTGAACAATTTAAGACGTTACCCAAAGGTATTGAAAAAGAATATATCTTCATTGTCGGCTCTTACCAGCTTGAACAGGTCAGCCAATATATGAAGGACAACTACCCCGACTTAACCTGTCATTTTGTGGTGCAGGAAGAGATGCTCGGCCAGTCCAATGCACTCTACCAGGCCAAAGACCACTTGCTGGACAGCCCGGTTTTGATGACCTTTTCTGACACACTGATCGAAACCGATCTGGGTGTTTTAGCCGATCCTGCTTTTCAAGCAGCCGCCTGGGTGCGTCCCGTGCCCGATCCACGCCGCTTTGGCGTGGCGGTAACCAACGAAGACGGTTGGGTAACCAAACTGGTTGAAAAACCGGACAGTATGGAAAACAACCTGGTTGTTGTCGGATTTTACTATTTTGAAAATGGCAGTGACCTGATCGCAGCCATTGAGGAACAGCAAGAACGAAAGCTAACATTAAAAGGTGAGTTTTTCCTGGCCGATGCCGTCAATATCATGCTCGAAAAAGGGATCAAAATGGGCACCCAAAAAGTGCAGGCCTGGTTAGACGCAGGTTTGCCGGAAGCCGTTTTGGAAACCAACCGCTACTTGCTGGATCATGGACATGATAATGGTTCGGATTTCCAGGCTGCTGGTGTAAACATTATCCCGCCCGTCTTTATCCATGAAACCGCAAAAATCAAATCCTCGGTGATTGGCCCCCATGCTTCGATTGGTGCAAACTGCGTCATCGAAGATGCCATCATCCGGGATTCCGTTTTGGATTCAAACACCGAAGTGAAAGCTCTCATCCTGGAAAGCACCTTATTGGGCAAAAATGTGCAGGTTTCCGGGAAATCGCAGCAGCTTAACCTGGGTGATAATGCCTCGATCAAAGCGTAAAAACTAGCATTCTCTCTAACAAAATCGATTACAGTCATTGCGAGCGAAGCGAAGCAACAGTGTACCCCTTCGGGTATCTAATATGAAAGGTAAATAGATCGCTTCGCCCCCCAAGGGTTCTCGCGATGACAAATAAGCCAATAACTAAATCGACATTAAATAGCAATTAAACCATAAAACAAAACCTTAAGGAGTATTAATGACCAAATCCTATCTTTCCCAGCGTGTTGCCGGATTAAAAGCTTCAGGGATCCGAAAATTTTTTGACATTGCCGCGACAATGGATAATGTGATTTCATTAGGGATTGGTGAACCGGATTTTGACTCACCAACCAGTGTAATCCAGGCTGGTATCAAGGCTTTGGAAGAGGGACATACGCACTATACATCCAATGCAGGCATCACGGAATTACGCACCAAACTGACGGGGCATTTAGACCGCATGTATGGGGCAAAGTACGATCCAAGCGAAGCGTTGATCACCGTGGGCGGCTCGGAAGCCTTATATCTCTCCGCCACCGCCTTGTTGGATCCCGGCGACGAGGTCATTATCCCGACTCCTTGTTTTGTATCCTATCAGGCACAGGTTGTTTTAGCTGGCGGTATTCCGGTTGAAATTCCCAGCCGTATGGAAGATAATTTTGACGTTAACCCGCAGGCCATCGAAGCAGCCATTACCAGTAAAACCCGCGCCATTTTAATTGGTTACCCCAGTAATCCCACCGGCGCAGTTGCCACCCGGGAACGCCTGCTGGAAATTGCCCGTATCGCGGAAAAACACAATTTAATCGTCATCTCTGATGAAATTTATGACCGCCTGGTGTACAGCGGTCACCAGCATATCTGTTTCTCCACCTTGCCCAATATGCACGAACGCACCCTGCTCTTAGGCGGTTTTTCAAAAGATTATGCCATGACAGGCTGGCGCATTGGATATGCTCTTGGACCAAAAGATTTGATCCAGGGATTGGTACGCATTCACCAATATACCGTCATGTCCGCACCTACCATTGCCCAGATAGCGGCGGTGGCTGCGTTAGAAGACCGCGATGAAGCGGTAGGCATGATGGTGGAAGAATACGACCGCCGCCGAAAAATGGTGGTCAGTGAATTAAACCGCATTGGTTTGCCCACCTTTGAACCAAAAGGCGCATTTTATGCCTTCCCTAAAGTGAGCGTGACGGGCCTGGACGACGAAGCATTTGCTGAAGGTTTACTGCAAGAAGAAAAAGTAGCCATCGTCCCGGGTTCCGCCTTTGGCGCGGGTGGAGAAGGCTTCTGCCGCTGCTCGTACGCCACATCGTATGAAAAACTGGAAGAAGCACTACGCCGGATCGAACGGTATGTAAATCGGCTGTAATCAATCGAAACGGGCGGGGTCTTCCCCGCCTTTTTTTGTTAATTGGTCAATACCGAAAAAACACTTTCCGATTTAGTTTCTTAACTTCTTTTTCTGTGTTTCTGAATTTCTGTGTGATGAACAAATTACCCACGCAATAACCAAAGTTACTTCACCAAAACCGGCAAATAGACGGGGTAATTCGGTGGTGGTTCACCTGCCATATTAAACAAAGTAGCCAGGGCGGCTTTAGTGATATTAAACCCAACCGGCAGATTCAGTTTATCAATCGTATCATCAGCGGTATGGTAGTTTGGGTTTAAATCACTACCAACGCAGCCATCCGGAAAATTATTGAATTCAAAATTTTCACCAATCTCCACCGCGCCAATTTCCTTTGCCCAAAACGAAGAGTGATCCGAAGCAGTGGTTGCGCCGGTGGTGAAATAATCAAACGTCAGCGGAATTTCATACGCAGCAATACTCTCGACCATACACAAACCAACCGGTGCTGAGGCTTCCAATTCACCCACATGCAGTTCAAAACAGCCGTCGTCATCGCTGTCGTAACCATACATATCCAGATTCAGCACGCCCAACACACCGCTTAAATCGTGATCATTTACATAAGCACGGCTGCCATATAAACCCTGTTCTTCACCCGTGAACCAAATCAACTGGATCGTACGGGCCAATTGCTGACCCTGTAACAACCGAGCCGCTTCCAACAACGCTGCACTGCCGCTGGCATTATCCTCCGCACCGGGTGCAGACAAGGTTGGGCTTGTGCGGGAGGTACTATCCAGGTGTGCGCTCATGATGATAATTTCTTCGGGACGGCTGCTGCCGGGAATAGTCAAAATCAGGTTTTTCCAGGTTGTTCCCAAGTTAGATTGAAAAGGGTCCTGTTCAATTTGAGTCTCAGGATACCAAGCACGCAGGGTTTCTAAAACAAAATCATAAGCACGTGCATTTGGACTGCCGTCAAACATGGAAACGCTATACCGGCTGGTGATAGTGTGTTCCTCCCCACTGATCAATACAACCGCTTCACCGGATAGTTTCCGAATCCAATCGGCCCACATGGTTTGGTTTGTCTGGCTAATCAGGGTTGTGGTAACCGAATTTGTTTCACATACAAAGACCGGTGCCAAAGCGCTGGCTGATCCTTTGGGTAAGGCCATCAAAACCAATGCCAAAACCAATAAAATCACCTGACGCAGACGAACCAAAAAAACAGAAATCAAATCGTTAACACCTTCCAATCCGACTGTAACATTTGGGTAAAAGGATCCCCCGTATAACGCACCAAAACACCTTTTTCTTCCAGTGTTGCACTGACGCCGTACCGGTCAGCACAGGCTTTGCAAGCCCACACCTGCACCCCAGCCTCTGCCATTTGTTTAATTTCCGCCTGTAATTCAATATCAACGGAGAGCGTTTTTGCACTTGGCCCCCACACAATCAGCCGTACCTCATCCCACCAACCTTGTAATTTGCTGTTATAAGCATACATAAACAACATATTTAAGGCGGCCTCCCGGTCACCATTTACCCAAACCAGACAAATTTTATTTTCTGTCGTCATATATTCCTCCATGTAATTTCTTTGGATAAATTGTAGCGGTTTAATTTTGGTGAAACAAGGCCTATACTTTACGGTACAATTGGATTTGAATTTTAATCAATGGAGTTCTAAATGGATTTTCAACTGTATGAATATATGTGTAAATTCTTTAACCAGACCCCGGCTCTGGACGAGGATGGTTTTGCTCATTTTTTACTCGAAGAGATGGATGATGGACTGGATGTTGATATTACACCCCTCGAACGTTGGGCTGAAATTGATCTGGGAAACAAACTCATCCTGGATTGTGATACCGTCAATACCTTTGCCCTCTCCTGGAGTCAAAACGGAAAAGAACGTTTACAAATCCAACCACTCCGAATCCGGGAGGTAAAATTTCTCCACGAAACGCTGCAGTTTCCAAACGGTGTAGAGCAAGACCAGGCTGTGTTGGTATTCTTCAGCGATACACTGCCGGGGCGCGTCATCCGAGTTCAGTTATTACCCTACTTACGGGTCCAGTTCACCCTCGATTTTGATTCATTCGACCGATTTGATGATTAACCAATGAGTGTTAAACCACCATCTGCTTCAGTTTTAAAACCCATTCCCATCCAAACGTTCAAGTCGTTTCTTTTTGAGATTTTCTTTAACGATCCAACGAACATCGGGGTTTGTGTCTAGGACTAAATTTTCAAAATAGGCTTTCCCAATTTGAAAATGATACACAATGGCAACACTCCACAGAAATACACAAAACATTCGGGCGTGTTTTCAGGTGTTTGGTTTGTATCCCAATCCAAACAGGTTTCAAAAAACGCAACGGAATACCAGTTGGGCTGCCGCCTGAGCTAACGCCAGGTTTTCCCCGCGAGCCGGGCAGGCACCTATTCGTTTAAAAACAGACCATTCAGCGGTGTTCTCAAAAAAAATCTGATACGCTGTTATTTCTGAAATTCTTTTTCCCTGGGATTTAATTAATTGATTGTACTATTTTTTGTGAAAAAAATAACGTAAATACTCTCTGGTTGATTAATGGTCACAAAATCGATACTATTAATTTAGGATTAACATAAAACTGGAATTTGGATTCACCAGCTTGTTTAGAAGGAGTACATGATGTTAAAAGTAAAAGATTTGATCAGATTAAAAGGCAGCACGGTTTACTGTGTCGATCCGGATACGACCATCATGGCTGCGTTAAAACTAATGACTGAAAAGAAAATCGGCGCTGTGCCGGTAATGGAAAACAAACAGGTTGTCGGCATTATCACCGAACGCGATATGGCCCGCGTGGTAGCAGAAGAAGCAGAATGTTCCTTTGACGAACCTGTAAAAAAACACATGACCAAACACGTGTTCACAGCCACCCCCGATACGACCCTCGAAGAATGTATGCAAATGATGATTGATGAAAATTTTCGCCATCTACCTGTTATTTCCGGAGATGGGTTGGTAGGCTTGCTTTCCATTCGTGATCTGGTTAGGGTGCTTTTAACTCAACGAGATGCTTTGATCACTGACCTGGAAAATTATATTGTCGGCAAACGGTAACGCTTTTAACGAAAACACGTTTTCGTTAAAAGTTTATTTTCCGTCAAAAAAACCACCCGTGATGATGGGTGGTTTTTATAAGGTTAAGCCGGTTTATGCCAGGTTGTTCCGTTTTCATTTTCGGATACCAGTGTAAAACCGATCTTTTGTAAAACCCGGTAGGATGCCGGATTTTTTGTTTCATTCGCAGTAACTTTTGTGCATTCTGGTTGGGTTAACGCCCATTTTACCATTACACCGGCAGCTTCGGTCATGTACCCCTGGTTCCAATAGGCGGGGTCAATCCCATACCCGATCTCTGTCCAGCCATTTTGATCGGGCACACCTTTAAAACCAATCAGCCCAGCCCCGAACGTTTCAGCTTTGATCTTGATCAGCCAATAGGTTAACCACCGGTGATCTTCAACCGGCGTATCTACCATCCGAATCAACTTGATTCGCAGTGCACGGCGTACGTTGGTATCTAGGATATCTCGAGAGATCGGATAACCTAATTCGATTTCCAACGCTGCCGGATGCTCCAAATAAGTCCGGATTTGGTTTTCTTTCAGCGGAAATATTTCTAATCGGGGTGTAGTTAATTGAATTATTTCGAGATTGTGAGACACAGAATCTCCGTGTTTTTAATCTTCTACATCAAAATCGAGCCGCATCACTTCTTCACCTTCTACCAGTTCACCTGTTTTTTTAAATCCCAGGCTTTCGTAGATTTTTTGGGCACTCATATTACCGGGCTCAATGCTTAGTTTAATATGGTTACACGTAGGTCGTTTCCTGATTTCATCCATCACCAGCTTTAACGCTTGTTTACCATATCCTTTTCCCTGAAAATAACGGTCAACCATCAGGCGGCAAACCCAGTAACTTTCATCATCCGCATTAAAGGCATACATTAAGAATCCAACAGGTGTATCATTTACATAAATCCCGAGCGGAATACACTCGGGATAAATTTTTGATTCAGCAATCGAAAACAGATTACTGGCAACATACTTCTGTTGAATCTGGCTGACTTCTAAGTTGATAATCGCTTCAAAATTCTTTTTTGTTACCGGACGTAACTCTACCATTATTAACGCTCCTTTTTGAGTTCACTCTATTCGTCCGTACTTATTTTTACCATAAAGAAGCGGTTTAAGGGAATAAAAGATTTGTAAAAAAATTTTTGGAGATTAACCTGGTTTATTGGCAACAACATATAAGGCGGTAGCTGAGTGTAAACCAACGGTCTTTAAGCGTTTTCTTAAAGCCTCGCCTTGAGCTAACAAATCATTTGCATCAGGCAGGGTGGATAAGCGGTTAAAGTAACGGGAAAAGACAGGTTCTAATGTTTTTTGAAGTTCCAGGTCCAATGAGTCACTTTCCAGATCAGACAGTTCAATAATCTGATGGTTAATTAAATCAACTTCATTAATCAAAGCCATGATTTCCTCTCGGGAATACGTATTGCCATGGCTGATACCACAACCCCGGTCAACAGCCGCCCACCAGTGATGCAAATCACGGTGCGTTTGCTGCGTCTCCGTAAGAGAGTCGCTCATCATTTCCTGGATAATAACAGTCCCACCGGGTTTAACCACGCGAAGCATTTCTTTAAGCGTGTTATGCACTTCCGGCATGTGATGTAAAGAATTACTGATGCTGACAACGTCAAATTCATCATCATGAAATGATAAACAAGCAGCATCCATCAGGCAGTAACTGAAACGTTGATCCTGATTGTTTTTAACTGCGGTTTTAATTGAAAATGGGTTATTATCCACCCCCACACCGTTTTTAAAACCAGGAATTTTGTTAGACAGATCAATCAAAAAGCCACCGCTGCCGGTGGCTATATCCAGCACATTTCCTCCGTGAAGGTTGTGCAGTATTTGGGTAACTGGCTCCATGCATTGCTCCAATCGTACTTTTTAGGGGAAAAGGGAAGACGGGCGCGGCTTAGAACCGTATTTTTATTATACGGTATTCTTTTCCGAAAACAAATTATCCTGTTGTTCAATTTTTAGACCTTGGACCGGGCGATCTTGAATGGTTTTTCCTAGTCCAAATGTAATATAAAGCATCCATGTTATCAAACCAATATGGAGCACATCATTCTCGGAAAACCAGATTCCCTGTGCCCATAAAAAAGGCGTAACATCCAACATGAGATAGAGAAAATAAATCACGAGAGTGCTCCCCAACCAAACCCAGGTGATGGACAAACTGCGTTCCAGAGCCAATTTATATTTAAGATACCGCCTTAAATTCAGACCAAATAAAAAGATAATACCCGGTGCCAAAAACAATAGCATCAATTCAAAAGAAATCAAAAATTTAACAGGAAGAAAAGAGCCAATCATAATTATGAAAGTGTAAAAAGTGAAATTTACGATGGCATATACGGTTAGACTTTTACGTAATTTTCCAATAGCACTAGCGTAAGAAACAGCCACAATCATGGCATTTACGCTCGCAACCGAAAAAATCATGTAAAAAATCTCCCACCAACTTGTCCATAAGCAAAATTCCTTTCCGGCACATTTAATTTCATAACTAAAAGCCTGGTAACTGGTTCCTGCCAGTAAAGCACCAATTCCCCATAATAACAAAGCTACTCCCCACCATTGTTTCGATTTTTGTTTGTTCGTTTTGTTCATAAAAAATAAACCAAAACCTATGGTTAAAAAACCCAAGAGATAAACAAAAAAGGTAGAACTCGGCTGCATCAGAATAAACGCTCCATCACCAATGCTTATCACACGAAAAGGTTGGTGATTTAACCAATCTATGGGAGTTTGCAGTGGTTGGTAGAGTAAGGAATTAAACGGAGTACATGCGGATAAAAAAGGCAAACACATCCAAAGCAAGAAAGTGAATTTTTTCATTATTAGCTCCTGAGATTTTTCATTATATAACAATACCGATGCAAGGGTATTTTTTTGCATTATAAGTTACAATAGATTTACATCATCGCTTAGGGAGGTTATCGACCATTATGTCAAAAGAACAAAAAGGGTGTTTATCTTCAATTTTTCCATTTTTAGACAAACAACAAACCAATCATTCTCTTTCTGACCGCTCGAAATCTAACAAACTACAACCTGAAGATATATATCGCTTACGTGACGATTTTTTATCTCCTGCAGAATTTTCTTTTTATAAAGTCGCGAAAAGTTTAATGAAAGAATATTTTGTGATTTGTCCAAAAGTATCTTTGTCGGATTTGTTTTATGTTACGCACCCGCAAAAAAATATGGCTGCCTATAATCGTATCAACCGGAAACACGTGGATTTTGTAATTTGTGATCCACTAAAAATGCTGCCATTATTTGCAATTGAGCTTGATGATAAAAGTCATCAAAAAGAAAACCGCCGTGAACGTGATCGATTTGTAGACACGGTTTTTGCTCAGGCAGAACTTCCATTAATACATATACCAGCTCAACATACCTACAATCAACAAGATTTGGGGATTGTTTTTAAGCAGGCATTATCACGCAGTCGGAATTATCAAGCTATTCAGACAGCTAATAAAGCAAATACACAAAATGAAACCAGGGCTCAAGCCAACCCACCAGTTCCTGCAAGTGAAAATCCAACCACAGAAAAAGAAGCACCTTTTTGCCCGAAATGTGGTGTACAAATGACATTAAGAGAGGCGCGGCAGCCAATCGGGTCGGCGGTTTTATGGGTGCGTTAATTATCCCAAATGCAGGATGGTAATCCCTGTTGAAAATGGTTAATCCTCTTGGTCGACTTTTGGGTTACTAAACCATAGAGACAGACAGAAGAAACCGATCAAGACCACCCCATATTGGTAACGGAAATCTTGGGCAAGATTAACCAACATCAGGGTCGCTGATTGTAGGATAAGGGGTGCTGCGACCAGAAGAAATCGTTTCAAATGCCATTTCCAGGCAAACATAGTGATACTTATGATACTGAGATAAAGATAAAGAGCAGGACGCCAGGTAAGAACGTAAACCAGGGTATGATCCTGTGACCAGAAGAAGTATTTCATCATGACTCGATTGAGGTCGGGGAGTTTAGGAGCTTCCCGAATGCCATACTCATTTTCAGAGATCCAAATGTATTCATCGGTTTGACCAATATGGCCAAAATCATTCGTAAAGGTGTAGGTAGTTGGGTACAGCCGCCATACCAGTTCACTGGCACAAAGTTGATGCCTGATATTCACCCACGGATCTTTTTTGAGAGTATCAAAAAACAACTGGGTGGTTTGATCAAGTGTTTTTTCATAATAAGCCCGGTCAAAATCCGAATGCCATAAGACTGTGTTCACAACCCCACAGTTATAGTGCCATTCTTCAAGGGGAAGCATTGAATCCAGATGTCTTTTTTGCTCCGGGGAAATCTCAGTGCCTGCATCAAAATGCGCAATTATATGATGGAGTAGAATGCTAACCCCTTTGCCACTGTTAATTTGGACATGCAGTGCCGGCACAACAACCAGGTTAAAACCCTGCCAGATAAGAACGGTTAACACCAGCGCACGGGTTAGATAACGCCAGCTTTGCGTATAAAAAACGAACCACAAAAAAAATGTTCCAAACACCACAAACAAACCATTCTTTCGGAACAGCAGTAAACCACACATCACCAACACAATGCCAACCACATTTTTTATCGAGCGCAGCCACATGCCTCGAGTTCGAATAACCTTTATTACCTGGATCGTAAGCAGTAACAAACACACACTGTAGGGAATATCTTTCCAAATACTGATGACCGTAACCATATTTTGAAAGGATAATGCTTGCACAATAGCAATACCCCATAAATAAATTGGCCTGATACCCCATTTTTGCATCTCACCCAAGCCCCACGCACTACTGATACTTAAAAGTGTGATTTGGATAAACCCAATGAACGCGGGATGGTCAATGATTCTCGTCAAAACCCATAATAGAAGACTATAAAAAACGGAGTGCCAATCATTATATAAACCGCTGTGTATCTGTGTCCAATGTGAAATCGAATCAGGCGTTAATATACCCGGCCAATACGCCAATAAAACAATACTCCAACTAATAAAAGAAGGCAGCGCATACCAAATCCAAACCTGTTTTGAAGATGTTTTCCGAGGCTGCCAAACCAACCAGAGAGTGAACAACAAGTATAAAACAAAGGAAGTGAAAATTCCCGCAAAAATCCATACAGAAAAAGCACTATACCAGGGGATATCATAGGTATGGGATACAACCAGATCTTCTGTTTCTGAAATGTTATAAAGATCAATTGTTTCCAGATTGTTATTCCCCCAATTAATCTTTATTTTTCCCATTGCTGGACCACGCTCAAATTTAAACGTGACCGTGGTGCCGGGCTTTCCTTGCCAGCTGAAAGATGCAGGAGGGTGCTGAGAAAGGTAAAAACGGCTTCCTTCACGTGTCCAACCTTGAATATCTTGAAATTGGCTGTAAGATGCCTGTCCAAAGGCGATATCGAACCAGGTGATAACAACCTTGTCTTCGCTGTTTGTACTTTTGGTTCGCGAAACTGCTTCAATTTTTATTTGCTGGGTGGGCAAAAGGAAAAAATTTTCCTGATGAGGATAAATGGAAAAACTCCACAATATACCAATAACCAGACTAAGCACCGCCAAACCATATTTTTTCTTATGATCTAACTTTAAAAAAACATACTTTTTCCAAATGAGAATTAAAAACGTGAACAGGATAGAAAAAGCAACCATTAACAAAACAGCCAGCAAAATTTGTTTTTCGCTGAAAAGACCAGTTTGGATAAAATAAAAATAAATCGTGGCAGCTAGATTAAATCCCAAAAAAACAGCTGCGAAAACGCTTACCCATTCACGTTTAACCGCTTTTGTTATTTTTGTTGTATCGAATTTGTTTAGAAAGGACATTATTAAGTTCCAAAATTCGCAAATTAATCGAATCTAAAATGATACCTATCGTAAAAGACAATGCCGCTAGAATCATGATTCCACTGGCAAGGATAGCCTTTGGCACGCTGTATACATATTGAAAACGAATATATTCAATGATTGGAAAAATACCTACGGTTCCACCAATCAGGATTAAAAATAACGAAATCATACCGAAAAAAGTGAAGGGTTTATAAGCACGAAATAAGGTCAGAATCTTTAACAGTACTTTGAATCCATCATGAACCGTGTTCAATTTGGAAACACTGCCATGCGGGCGATTACGATAAGTGATATCAACCTCATGGATGATAAAATGCCGGTAAAGAAGCTGCAAAGTCATTTCAGTTTCGATATCAAATCCGCCCGCCACAACCGGCAAAGACTGCGCCACTTCCCTGGTAAAAGAACGGTATCCGGACATGGGATCCGTAAGATTGGTATCAAAAACTAAATTAATTAGACGGCAAACCAGTTTGTTACCAAAAATATGCAATGGACGAAAGGCATCGGAGGTAAAATTACTAAGTCGTTTGCCAACCACCATATCCGCTTTCTCTTGCATAAGGGGTAAAAGCAGAGAACGTGCTTGATCCGCCGGGTAAGTATCATCTGCATCAACCATTAGATAGTAGTCAGCATCTACCATTGTCAACATTGATGCGACCACAAATCCTTTGCCTTGTTTTTTCTCTTTGATTACAACGGCCCCGGCTTCTTCTGCCAACCTATCAGAATGATCTGTACTGTTGTTATCAAACACAAAGATCGCGGCTTCCGGAAGAACGTCTTTAAAATCTTGCACCACTTTCTTTATCGTAGGGGCTTCGTTATAACATGGGATTAAAACTGCTAACTTTGACCTCTGCATTATCTCCATTCAATTCAATTAATTTTTTAAGAGCTTACCTTATTATAAACGAACCTTTTTGCTTAAAAAGGCAAATTAAATCAAAATTCGCCAGATAACTGGCGAATTTTGATTTATTCTTGAATAAAATTAGCGATTATAACCTCGCCCCTCAATATAGTCTTCCAATTGGTTGATCTTTTGATCACGGCTTTCCACACACGCGCGCACCACATCCCCAATGGAAACCAAACCGATCAATTGGTTATCTTCCATGACCGGCAAGTGGCGAATATAGTTCTCGGTCATAATTTGCATACACTCTTCCAAAGTTGTATCCGGTGTGGTTGTAATTACTTTTTTTGTCATATATTGGCTGATGGTAGAATCCAGATCCAAATGTTTCGCTTTGGCAGTCATATGAAGAAAATCACGTTCGGATATGATCCCCACCAGACCCATTTCATCAATCACGGGCAAGGCACCCACATCCTTATTGGACATCAATTGCAAAGCGTTCAGGATGGTTGCTTGCGGATGAATAGACCAAAGTTTTTTTCCCTTAAACTTAAGTAATTCCTTCACTTTTAACATATTCTCCTCCTATTTGGTTCCGTTATGCAAAAATTAAGTTGATTTAGCGTGTGAGAAATATACCAAAAAGTTTGCCGGGGACATTGAAAATACTGCAATGTGAAATGTTGAACGATGCTCCAAAGATATCTGTGAATCAGCAGTGGTTTGTCATTATATTATGATGTTTTGGGTATCTTAATCTTAACGTTTTTTGAAATGAGATTCAAGTAGTTATCAAATTGAACTTTTGAATCATCCAAAAAACGAAGTATAAACCAAACGGATAATGGTAGCTCCCGTTACAATCAGGAAAAAGATACGGATAAATTTTGTTCCGCTGCGCACCACCAAACGCGAACCTAAAAACGCACCGCTGAACTGGCCCACTGCCATAATCAAACCCGGCACTACCAGTATCTTGCCCCCAATTGCAAAAAATGTTAAAGCCACGATATTACTGGTAAAGTTAACCCATTTCGTATAAGCTGTCGCTTTTTTAAGGTTAAATCCAAGTAGAAGCACATACGCCAGCATCCAAAAATTGCCTGTGCCCGGTCCAAAAAAACCATCATAAAAACCGAGTGTTAATCCAAACACCAAAAAAAACACTCTTGGTTTCCAACGAGCAGCCTGGTCGTACATGCCCAGTTCTTTGGAAAATAACATAAACAAAAAAACTGCCAGCAGCATAACCGGAATGATGTACTGTAGAATATCTTGCGGCAGCTGCTGAATGGTTAACGTTCCGGTAGCAGCACCAATCGCTGTAAAAAGGATACCAAATAATACTTCTTTAAATTTAACCAACCCACTGCGGGTATAGTTTAATGCCGCGGTAAAACTGCCAAAACTGGATTGTAACTTATTGGTGCCCAGAGCAAAATGGGGTGGCAGCCCAACCGATAAAAGCACCGGTACCGAAATAATTCCCCCACCGCCGGCAATTGAATCAACAAAACCGGCTAACAAACCGCCGGCAAATAAAATTAATATGGTAGGTATTGTCAGTTCTGGCATAAAACTCCGCGACGTTGAGCTGCAGTTTGTTTCTTACAAACAGGATGATACCATACCTGGGTCGGATTTCGTAAGGAGATAAAAATAAAACCGCCGCAAAATTGCGGCGGAATCAAACAGCGGCTTTTCCGCTGGAATTGCTTAAAATCGCGAGAGGGTGGTAATTGCTGGTACGCGGTCAAACATCCAGAAGGATAAGGGCAAACCCAACCCGAGCGTAATACCAGAGATCGCCCAGGCAGCTCCCAGCCATAAAGCACTGAACCACCAACCAATTAGGATGAAATACAAAGCGCGTGCCAGGAAAGAAGCCTGTGGTTGGTTCGATTCCCGCATCACCCAACGACCATTCACGTTTTGCATATAACGATTGGTACGCACCGGTTTAAGAGTCATAATCTGGGGTATCCGATTTAACATGATCAGTCCAATCGGCAAACCGATGATGGATACAACTAAGATCCAAGCAACAGTTGTCCAGATGCCGCCCAACCATAAACCTACAAAAATAAAGTAGATCGCCCGAATTAATAAACCAGGACCTTTTTCTTGCTCATAACGAACAGTTTGTGTGGACATTTTTATCCTTTCTACGACTAATTATCCATGTAATTTACTTACATTCAATATTATATACGCAAGAATTACAAAAAGGTTGCAATATTTTAAAAATATGGGTGGGGTTGGTTTGCGGATTTATATATCGCTTTATTTACCGGGAATCCAAGTTTAATGTTAACTGCAAACAACCCACAAAAAAAGACATGATTAAACTGGGTTGTTTGCGTTTTAAATCATAAACAAACCCATACCAATTCCTTGTAGGGTGGGTTGGTTTGCGGAATAACAAATCGTCTGAGGTGCCGGGAATTTTTGATTATCGTTAACTGCAAACAACCCACCAATAAAATAATATGGATAAACGTTGGGTTGGTTGCGTTCTTTTCTCAAAAGGGTTAAATTTCAAAGAGAACCTGATGTATTATTACGCTTCCTTGCAAATAATCCCACACAAACCAACCCACCCTACCAGAATTAATTCTTGATCCAAAAAAATGACATGAAATTAACCATAAGAAGGAAAATCCAGTTTAAACAAAAATGAATTTTCTGCTAAACTACAAATATTCAAGGAGGGATAATGTCAAATTACCGAAGAAATTTCATTCCAGGTGGCACTTATTTTTTCACAATGGTAACTTATAATCGAAAACCGATTTTTAAAAATAATGAAGCAAAAAAACTATTTTGGCATATCTACCTAGAGGTTCAAAAACAAAAACCATTTACATCAGAAGTATTTTGTCTCTTACCTGACCATTTACATTGTATTTGGACCTTACCGGAATCGGATTCTGATTACTCAGTGCGAATCAAAGAAATAAAACGTCGATTTACTTACATGTACCAAAAAATCTATTCTATGAAACAAGTGCAAACTCCCGATTCGAGGAAAAGAAAAAAAGAAGGTTTGATTTGGCAGCGTCGATTTTGGGAGCATACCATTCGTGATACCAACGAATATAACTGGTATATGAATTATATTCATTGGAATCCGGTTAAACATGGATACGTAGAGTCTCCTGCCGATTGGGAGTTTACAAGTTTTCATCGATATGTAACAAATGGGGTGTATCCGGTTGATTGGACTAATGAATCTAACGATAACAGTCTGAACATACATCGTGAATGGGAATAACGATTCCTTAGTAGGGTGGGTTGGTTTGCAGATGAATCAATCCCTACTAATGCGAAAAACGCCGCTCCAACCTTAACTGCAAACAACCCACCAAAAAAGACATGATTAAACGGTGGGTTGTTTGCAGTTTTATTCTTATTAAGGTTAAGGGGCACAAAATTTCGGAGTAATTTTTACGCTGCCTTGCAAATAATCCCCCGCAAACCAACCCACCCTACCAATCGATGATGACAATTGGTGTTGAAAAGAAAAACGCTTATTCTATCAATGATGTTCTGAATTTTGCGCATCTTCTCAATTAACCTCATCGATTAACATTCTTCATTTTAATAATTAACCAAATGATGAATAATCCAATAACAGGCAACAGAGCTAAGGTAAACCAGGGCAAGGCAGGGTGGGTTTCAGCGGTGTTCTCTTGATCCGGAATTATGGAAGGAGTGGGTGAAATCGCTGTTGCTGTTGGTGGTTGTGTTGTAATGGTTATCGCTTGGGTTGGAGTTAGACTGGGTACCTGTGTAGGTATGGTGGTTGGTGTGGCGATTGACGTGGTGGCGGTAATTGTTGGCAAAGTTTGTGGTGTTAATATCAAATAATCCAGTTCCCCTTCATTGATAGAGAGTTTATCCGGAAAATATTCTGCCATTTCATAGGCTTTTATTAGTCCCTTTTCGTGATTGGGATTAAGCTCGAGGGTTTGTTTTAATTCATTTATGCAGGCCTTCCAATCCTCCAATGTATCATGGCCCCATTCTGCATACTCGCAGAGTAACTCTGAATAACCGTAATGCCAATCTGCATCGAAGGGTAAAAGTTGAATTGCCTGCTGATAAGCTTCTTTGGATCGAAGGTAAAGTTGAAGATCTTCAGGGTCAGAACGAAAGCCGCGCCTTCCTCTGATACCTTCTTTGTATGCTTTTCCAAGACGCCCCCAAGCCTCTCCATCATTGGGGTTATCTTGTGTCTTTTGGGTTTCCATTAACACACGCTGCCAAAGCGAGGGAGGAAAGACAGAAGCACTAATATTCGACTCGTGGTCTGGTTCCAGATTTTCAAAATACCATTTGATTTGGTTGTTAGAAATAGTATAGTCGGGAGGGTAAGGTCTAGAATAATTAAACTCATCTAAGCTGTATGGAAATTGGATGATAATTTCAGCGGTACCAATCGTATCGTACCACCCTCGCCCAGTTTCTAACACATAACTGTAATCATAAAGACCACTTCCTGACTCCGTATAGGGGTAAGCGTCGTATGTTACAGTAATGTGGACATCTTCTTGTGGGGGAAATTTTACTGTAAAGTTTTCCCAACAGGGAATTACGATTTTGGTGATTTTTCCTAATTCAAACTCAAAATCAAAAGAATGTGTTGTCTGGTAAGTTGGAACAGGATAATCGTTTATCCAAGCATAAAAATTTGTTATTTTATTAGAAAAAGAGCTACCAAAGGGACTTGGAGAAGAACAATAATTAGTCCATCCACCCGGTGCAAGATCAAGCGGAAACCGCACTAACATTTCTTCTTCGTTTTCCCCCAGGTTGCGCATGGTAAACTCGGCACTTACATGGACAAGCCCTTCATCATAGGGTGAATCTGCATCAATTTCCATGATGACAGTTTCAGACACCATCCGGACCATCGTTTCAAATTCAGGCTCCGGGTTGGGACTGGTTGGGGGACCGGGTGGAGCTATATCCGCACGAGCAGACTTTACTGTGCTGCTTAAAACAGTGATCAAAATCAAACCTATCAAAATTTGAACAAGTCCCATTTTGAGAATTTTTTTCATAATTACCCCTGTGCGTATTTTTTTTATTTGAATAGCTTCATTATAGCGTTTTAAAGGAAAATATTTATATTTTGTTGTGATTGTAGAGTGGGTTGGTTTGCGGTTTTATATATCGCTTTATTTGCCGGGAATCCAAGTTTAATGTTAACTGCAAACAACCCTCAAAAAACAATATGATCAACGGTGGGTGTTTGCGTTTTCATTTTTTAACGATTGAAGTGCAAACAAATTCGGAGTGATTTTTACGCTTCCTTGCAAATACTCCCTCGCAACCAACCCACCTACGGGATTCATATGTATGAACAATTATCAAAAAAATCTCTTCTTAAAGGGCGGATATTCAGATTAAATACAAAAAAACAAAGGGAGATACATGAAAACCCTACCATTAATTTAGGGAATCACCGGATTGTTAAAAAAAACAGCTTCACCTATGATATGGATAAAACCCTGTCCAGGAGACAGGATTAATAAATTTATCAATAGGAGGAGAAAGATGATAAAAATGAAAAAAATGAGTTTACTATTTGGTCTTTTCATCATTCTGGCCTTAGTACTTTCTGCGTGTAACGCAAACAATAACAATATGAACGGGGCAGAAACGATGGCACCCACAGATGGCGTCTTGGGGCTGACCGATGATGAGGTATTTGGTGATGTTGCCGATGATGGTGACGATAATATGGATATGGAAGAAACTGCCGCTATTCCCGAAACGGGCACTACCATGACCGATACTCCCGAAGCCGTAGCCACAAAAGATCTCTCTGGCGCAGACGTAATCCCGAAAATGGGTTCCGTTGATACAGGACGATTAACCAATTTAATGGATTATGAAATTGTAACCATGGATAATGAAGATGTAGGTGGGATTGACGACTTTATTATCGATTTGGATAAGCAAAAAATTGATTATGCTTTGGTTGATGTAGGTGGATTCCTAGGTATTGGTGAAAAAGAAGTTGCAGTGCCATTTTCACAATTAACCCTTGCAACAACGGAAAATGATGCACTTTTTGTCGAAGGTAGAGAATCTGTCTTTACTTATGCTGGTGATGTAGCTATGTTTGAAAATGCACCAGAATTTGACAATGCGGTTTTACCTGGATTAAGTGATGAAGAAATGGACACTTCGAATTGGGATTTAGATTTGAGTAATATCTGGGGTAATGATGAGGATAACACTATGGATAACGATATGGATGAAACTGTCAATATCCCCGCAAACCGAAATCTGCATGGAATTACATTGGCCAGTGAATTAATAGGCCTTCAGGTATTGAACGATGTTGATACCACCTATAACGATGATAATAACGATAATGAGACCATTGGAACATTAACAGATATTTTTGTTGATCCGCAAACTGGCAACCTGCATTATCTTGTGATCCAATTAAATGCTATAGATGTAATGACACCAAGATATGCACCCGTTCCTTTATATGCACCATATGCGCCATATGCATATTATAACGATGATGTTGCATTCGTAATTTCATCGGACTTACTTGGAAATGCTCCCTATTTCGATGAAGATTCATTCCCTGTTACCACAGAAGCTGGTTGGGATGATGAATTTGAAACCTATTGGAGCAATCTCCAATAAAGGAAAGCAAAAAAATAACGAATAACGAACAAATAATCCTGTAGAGCCATTGGCCCTACGGGATTATTTTATATTCCTGTCGGTACGCGCATATGCCAATCCGTGCTGAGCTGGTAAGCATGCGCCATCTCCAACAGCAGGTTTTCACCGAAATGCGGTCCAAGCAGCTGCATCCCCACCGGCAAACCTTTGTGGTCAAAACCAACTGGGAAGGCCAAACCGGGAATCCCAGCCAGGTTGATCGGAAGGGTAAACACATCTTCCAGATACATTGCCAATGGATCGTCTGCCAACTGGCCAATCTTAAAGGCTGTGTTCGGAGCCACCGGGGTAGCAATCACATCCACCTGTTCAAAAACGGTTTCAAAATCACGTTTAATAAGAGTGCGTACTTTTTGCGCCTGGCCATAGTAGGCATCATAATAACCCGCAGAAAGGGCATACGTACCCAACATGATACGGCGTTTGACCTCGGCTCCAAAGGCTGTACCGCGGCTGTTTTTGTAATTTTCCAACAAGTTTTCCGCTTCGGCGGTGTATCCAAAACGAATACCATCGTAACGCGCCAAATTGGCAGAGGCTTCCGCAGGGGCAATCAGATAATACACCGGCAGGGCATATTCTGTGTGCGGCAGGCTGACCGGGATCACCTCCGCGCCCAAACTTTCCATATGAGTTATCGCGGTCCGTACCTGCTCCTCCACCTCGGGTTGAATGCCTTCGATAAAATATTCCTTTGGCACCCCAATTCTTTTCCCTTGAAAATTGGCCTCTTGGGGTAAATCAATCGGTGAAAGCGGCAAATCAGCACTGGTTGCATCCAACGGATCAAACCCAGCCATGTAGTTAATCATCAGGCTAATATCCTCAGCAGTTTGTGCTAATAAACCCACGGAATCCAGCGAAGATCCATACGCTACCAGCCCATAACGGGAAACCCGTCCATAGGTTGGTTTTAACCCGGTCACGCCGCATAATGAAGCGGGTTGGCGCACAGAGCCGCCCGTATCCGTCCCCATCGCAACCGGTGCCAAACGGGCGGCAACAGCGGCAGCTGAACCACCGGATGATCCGCCGGGCACTCGTTCCAAATCCCATGGGTTATGGGTCGTTTGATAAGCCGAATTCTCCGTGGAGGAACCCATTGCGAATTCATCCGTATTGGTTTTGCCAAGCACCACCACACCGGCATCCAAGAGCCGCTGCACACTGGTGGCTGTGTAGGGAGGTATAAAATCTTCCAGGATTCGAGAACCACAGGTACATCGCACATTTTGTAATGCCAATACATCTTTAACAGCCACCGGAAGCCCGAGCAGCGCTTTTCCGTGCAGGTTACCCTGAGCACGTTCTTCATCCGCTGCTTTAGCTTGTTGGATGGCTAACTCGGGGGTACGGGTAATAAAAGCCTGCACCTGGGGCTCGAGGTTCTCGATCCGATCCAGATAGGCACGGGTTAATTCCAAACTCGAAACTTGTTTGTTTTTTAATAACGCCAAAGTGCTTTTTACAGTGAGTTGGGTTAAGTCTGTCATAGCTTACTCCATCACCGGCGGCACTTGAAATTGATTGTCTTTGGTGTGTTTACTGTTTTTTAGGACAGTTTCAGGGCCTAAAGAAGGTTTTATCTCATCGCTCCGTAAAACCGATTGTGGTGGTAAAACAGATGAGGTGGGCGGAATGCCTTCGGTATCCAAATCCAGCAGGCGCTGAGCATAATCCAAAATAGCAGACAACTGCCCGCGGTATTCTTCCTTTTCGGCTTCTGACAAGGTTAAACGCGCCAGTTCGGCGATATGTTCCACTTCTTGTAATGTCAGACTCATGGTGGGTTTCTCCAATCCTTTGGCAGGCTTGCCTTTTCCCGTTTCCTCATCACGGGTTCAGGTTGTAGATGATTATACCGAAGTTTTGGATTTTATAAAAAGTTACCCTGTCCTGATCCAATACTTTAAACTGGGATTTTAAAGTCCAACTGGTTATCAGAAGAGCAGATCTCGAGATTGGTCACCTTTTAGAATAGGGCGAACTTAAAATGCCTGTTCTTGATTGATAGACTCGTACTTAATTTGATAAATAAACAGGTTTTTCTACCAAAAAATCTCGAGATCGAGTGTCGTCTAAGAGAAGGTCTGGATGGGGGCTACCTAATAAAACTTAATCCCACACCAAACACCAACCAAATCAAAATCAACCCGATCAAAACATAACCCAAAACAGCCCAAATACTATTCCGATGGGTCGTGCTTGTTTTTTCAGTTTCTGCGAATTGAATTGTTTGTTTAACAGCCAATTCCATCAGTTTATGGCGCTGCTGGGTTTCCACGCCACTCCAATGAACATGATCGTAATCCAACGGAAGCAGAATGATCTTACCTGAAAAACTTTCGATCCAGCCTCTCCATACCGGACTAGATTGATGATAATCTGCGGCAGTCATTAGCAGTAATGCCACTTGATTCTCACCCTCAACAATTGGTTGGTCGTTAAAATTCAAGGTCTGAATTGGAATGAACGGGGCATGTTTTTTAAATAATTCCACCCACTGCTGGGCTATCGAATCAGTTTCATTTTCCAGAATTAAAACAGGAAACGACTTATGCCGGTTTTGAATGACCTGGTTAGCCAATTGTCCATCCCGGCGTAACTGTTTCAAATGCAGCCATAACCAAGCACTGGTAATTAATATCCGAAAGATATTATTGATATTTTCGTATACTAAGTCGGTTTGCGGATTACCAAAAAACTGATTCAGATTGCGGTAAACCAGAGCGGCAGCCAAAGCCATTACCCCGATCACGGTAGCAAAAACAATCAGATACAAGTAAATTTTGCGAATGATTGAACGACGGTTATCGTCCCCGACCTCGTTAGCCTGATTGGTTTCCCGTTGAACCGGCAGCCAATAATACAGCCACAATGGAATACCAATCACCAGCAGTGCAATCGCTGTACTGAGATCACTTCGCCATTGGGTTCTGTTCGTCGATGTAATCAAGATGGTGAGCAATTGAAAAACAAACCATACCCCACTATAGGTAGTCGCCGTACCAGCCAAAGAAAGGATATAGGAAATGATTCGTTTTAAGCTGGCGCGCTCCTCATCGTCCCTGGCAGAGGCAAAAACCTGTTTGATCTTAAGTTGAAAATAAAACCACAAGAAAAATGCAATCAGGGAGATGGCCATTAACTGCTGATTTCTTCTTATGAAATCAGCCCACGTATCGATATCTCTAAATAGCAACAAACCCAATTCGCGCAGCACAGTTCCCAGCGTAACCAATGCGATCCCTATAAAAATCAATAAACTGAGATAAGTGAAGATTTTCCGGATGAGGGATTGGTTATGCTCCGGGTCGGTTAGGCTTTCGTTAATTTTTCTTTCTGCCAAGATCCAAAAAGGTGCGCTGATCAGCACCATCGACAAGCCATTTGCGAATTCTACAATAAATTGTTGGTTAAATCCCCGCGGAATGGCAATGATGTAAAGCAAAATATTGGTTAATCCAATCACCCAAAATAAGAGGTGAAAACTACTCCATAGATAATTAAACAAAAGCCGAAATTGTTTTAACGCCGTGAAATCCTGTTGGGCATCTTTCGGCTGCCAGTTTTTTCTCAAAATCCGTTCAAATAAATACCAAATTAACAAGTTGGCAGCAATCGTAATCAAATTTTTCGCAAAATCATTGGTCGGAAAAAAGAAACGCTGCCCGAGCGGAATTTGAATCAAGTTAAAAAGCAGATTTTGCACCACAGAATAGGTATGAATGATAACGATCACCAAAGATGTCAGCCGCAGTGCGTAAAAAAACAAAGCCCGGATATAGGAATCGCGTTCTTCCAGTTGTGTAGCTGCATCTTTGCGAATAAAATACCAATGGAAAAAGAAGATCGGCAGACCTACCACAATTTGGGCCAGCCCTTGTGCCAGAACATCATTAAAATCAGTGTTGGGGTCATTCCGAATAAAACTATACAGCAGGTTAATACTGCCCCAAAGAACAACTTGTAAACTGATGAAAGTTACCAGATAAAAATATATTCGGCGGACGGTACGCATGGTTACTCCTTATCCGTGTTTATCGGCAGCCAGGCTTCATCCCACCATGGCAGCGGCATTTGTTCAATCTTCCAGGAACCAGCCACCTCTTTTAATCTGGCTTCGTTTGGTCCAATATAGGGTTCCATTTGAACCTTATCATAGGTTTCCCAATCTACCTGCCATTCCGAGTCACACTGGTATGATTCGATATAAACCGTGGTTGGTGTTTTTGTCTCTACATCAGCTCTCGGATATTCCGGAATTTCCACACAAAATTGATAGCCAGTCAGGCCATTCACCCGGTCTAAAAAGACAGCATAATCCGGTTTTTCCGGCCACTCACCAAGATAATCGTAGGCTGTTTCATAATCTTCACGAAGAATGGCTGTTAAATAATTACTCACCACCGCAGCCGGTGTATCATCATCGCGATATTGGGGAAGCCGGTCCCTGACCATAAATAATAGAATGGCAACCAGGCCCGAAACCAGAATAAACCCGGCGATAACTGATAAAAATTTTTTGGGTGTCATGAGTACCCTTTCTCTAAACGATTAACAGTATAAATTTGATTCCACTATAACATATTTCAAGAGCCGTTAAAAACAATTAACGAAAAGTGAATTTATTCTAAACTTTTCACTCTTCACTTTTCGTTGTTCACTGTTTTTTAAAGCGAGGAGCAGAAGTGGTGTCCAGTCACTTCTGCTCTCTCAGGGTAAAATTGGGAGGAATAATTACAAGATTAAATAATAAGTATATTATAGATGATTTTTGGGAAAATAGTACTCCCCAAAATTGAGGAGTACTATTTTCCTTTCACCACAGCTTAGATCCAGCCGCGTAATTCCATTGCTTTTACAACACGGGCGATGGAAACCATGTAGGCTGCATCACGCATGTAAACGGATTCGCGTAAGGACATATCCAATACTGCCTTAAAGGCAGCGGTCATTTTTTCATCTTCACGTTGTAAAACTTCTTCCTTGGACCAGTAGAAGTTCATATCATTTTGAACAGCTTCAAAGTAAGAAACAGTCACACCGCCAGCATTACAAAGGAAATCCGGAATCATAAAGATGCCTTTTTCCTGTAAAACTTTGTCTGCTTCGGGGGTGGTGGGTCCGTTGGCACCTTCCGCAATTACTTTAACACGATCGCTGATTTGGTGAACTGTTTCAGCATTAATCTGGCCTTCTAATGCAGAAGGGATCAATACATCTACGTCTTTGGAAATCCAGGCTTCACCTGGTTCAATCACATAACCTGCAGCAATCGCTTTTACTTTATCAATCGATCCATATTGATCGGTGATTGACATCAAGAAATGCGGATCAAGGCCATCTTCTTTGGTAACCGTATAGGAAGTACGATCTTCACGATCCCAATAAGAAACACAAACCACACTGCCGTCCAAAAATTCAATAAAGCCAATGGCTGCATATTGCGCCACATTACCAAAGCCTTGGATAGCTGCACGGCAGGTTTTTGGATCAATTTTCAAGTGTTTGAGAGCTTCGCGCACGGTATAGATTACACCAAAGCCGGTAGCTTCGGTACGGCCCAAAGAACCACCATTTCCAACCGGTTTACCGGTGATGACACCAGGGGTATATTGACCAGCCAGTTTAGAGTACTCATCCATCATCCAACCCATCATTTGTGGGGTGGTACCCACGTCCGGAGCCGGAACATCTTGGCGGGGACCAATGTTTTTCCACATTTGCTGCACCCAGCCGCGCACCAAACGTTCTTTTTCACCAATGGATAAAGTAGCTGGATCAATGATCACGCCGCCTTTTCCACCACCGAGGGGAATATCCACCACAGCGCATTTCCAGGTCATCCAGGTAGCCAGGGCACGAACCGTGTCGATGGTTTCTGCCGGGTGGAAACGAATACCACCCTTGTTAGGGCCGCGGGAATCATTATGCTGAACTCGGAAACCTTCAAACACACGGATTGAACCGTCATCCATCCGTACGGGGATGCGGAAGTGATATTCGCGTAAGGGCCAGCGCAAAATTTCCCGTACTTCTTGGTCGAGCTGAAGTTTATCCGCTACTTGATCAAACTGGGCTTGCGCCATTTCAAACGCATTGGTTGTTGCTGCCATTGAGCAATTCTCCTGTATCTAAGAAATAATTTTGATTGGTTCTATCGAATGTGAGCATAAAGTTCAGCCTTACAAAAGAATAAGCGGATACCTCGGTTTGGTATCCGCTTATTAATTTTTGGGATGGTTTATAAGGATCTTCACTCTATCCTCCACGTTCTCGCTTCTAATGGATAGGTTAGCAAAATGAGAGGGCCGCGTCAATATGATAAAAATCTACAATCACCGTGACCTCTATCTCAAAAGCATTGTGAAATGTCATACAACTTTTTATGAAATTAGTTGTGGTTAATCAGAAGCGGTTTTTAACTGTCGTTGAAGTTCCTGTCGCAAAAGCTGAGGATTGGCTTTTCCCTGAGCGGCGCGCATTACCTGTCCGAAAAACCAGTTTGATAATGTCTCTTTGCCTGCCAGGTAAGCTTCCAACTGGGTAGGATGGTCACGAAGAACCTGCGCTACCATTTCCGTAATCTGGCTCTGGTCAGAAACCTGTTCCAAGCCTTGTTCACGAATGATATCGGTTGGATGCTGGCCGGTTTTTAACATAACTTCGAGGACTGTTTTGGCGGTAGGTTGGTTAATCTTTCCAACCTCAATAGCTTCTAACAGACCTACCAACATCTCCGGGTTAACTTTAATCTCCGTTATTCTTTCACCGCTGCTGTTTAACCAGGCAAAAAGAGGGCCGGTCATCCAATTGGCGATCGTTTTCGGAGAAAGATTTTTTCCATCCCGTACTGCCTGTTCGTAATAGGCAGCGGTCACCGGATCAGCAGAGATTTGTTTGGCATCGGCCACACTTAAGTCATATTCTTTCATAAACCGGAGATAACGAGCACGCGGCAGTTCCGGTAGGCTGGCTCGAATTTCGTCAATCCAGGTTGTCTCCACCACCAGGGGTGGCAGGTCCGGTTCGGGAAAATAGCGGTAATCATGCGCTTCTTCTTTGCTGCGTTGGGAGTACGTTTCACCGCGTGTTTCGTCCCAACCCAGGGTTTCTTGTTGAATTAAACCACCTTGGTCTAAGATCGCACTTTGGCGTTCAATTTCATACTGGATGGCCCGCTCCATGCCGCGGAAGGTGTTCAGGTTTTTTATTTCAACTCGGGTACCCAGAACATCGGAACCAACTGGACGGATGGAAACATTTGCTTCAAAACGAATAACACCTTTCTCCATGTCACCGGAATTAACCCCCAAAGCCCGCACAATATCCCGCAGGGAAGTGCCATAACTGACCGCTTCTTCAGCAGAGTGCATCTCGGGCTCTGAAACAATTTCTAACAGGGAAACACCAGCCCGATTCAAATCCACAAGGCTGTATGGGTCTCCCTCCGGCGGGGTGATATGGGTTAATTTTCCGGTATCTTCTTCCATATGGACTCGGGTGATATTAATTGTACGTTCACCCGCGCTGGTCTCAATCGTTAATTTGCCAAATTGAGCCAGCGGGTATTCATACTGAGAAATCTGATAGCCTTTTGGCAAATCCGGATAAAAATAATTCTTTCGTGCAAAAATGCTGGTATGGGCGATTTCACAATCCAGGGCCAGCGCCACCCGCAAGGCATATTCCACTGCTTTCTGGTTCACCACAGGTAAAACACCAGGCATACCACAACAGACCGGGCAAACAGCCGTATTGGGTTCTGCTGTCGTTGCGTCCACAACCGGGCAGCCGCAAAACATTTTTGATTCGGTTTGCATTTCGGCATGAACTTCCAGACCGATCACAGCTTCATATTTCATCGTTCACCTCACCGCATAAACTCCTCATTCATATCAACCCTGGCCAGGTTTGATGGGAATGAAGTACAAGTTTGGTCCTCCACCAATCCTGTAAAGGTTGATTGTATCACGAAGGAGAGCAGTGAAAAATAAAAAATGAAAAACAAAAACATTAGACATCGAAACAATTTGCACTCATACACCCACTATAATCGGACTACATTTGTCTTATTAAACCGACATAGGAGATTAAAATGAAAAAATTGATATTCCCACTGATGGTGATATTTTTACTGGTCTTGGCTGCCTGCCAACCTGCTTTAACTACTGAAGTCCCAACCCTATCCGTGGAAGAACCTGCTGAACCAACCGAGCCCACTGTGGTCATTTCTACCGAAACCACACAACCTACCGAAAACGCTCCCACTGAAACCATTCCAACCACCGGAGAAGAAACCATATTGTTAAATATCGTACCTGATGAATCAACGGTGACTTATGAAGTAGGAGAAACTTTTATTAATCAAAACAACCGTTTTCAAGTAGCGGTTGGTGTCACCAGTAATATCAACGGCGAAATTACTGCTAATCCAGCCAATCCACCACTCAGTCAGATTGGCACCATCACCATCGATATCAGTGAATTTAAATCTGACAGCAACCGCCGGGATGGGGCGATTCGCGGACAATGGTTGGAATCCGATAAATATCCCATTGCGACTTTTGAACCAACCGAGATCACCAACTTGCCGGAAAACTACGTTCCCGGTGAAGCCTACACCTTTTCAGTAACCGGTAACTTAACGGTACGGGAAACCACCAAACCGGTAACATTTGATGTAACCGCCTCCTTCGCGGAAAATACCCTGACTGGCTCTGCAACAACCACCATTCTGATGAGTGATTTTGGCGTGGGACCCATATCCATTTTGGGCATTCTTAATACCGAAGACGAGGTAAAACTCACCTTTGATTTTGTTGCCCGACCATAAGATAAAGAGGAACTTTATTACTTAAAAAAAAGTCATATCCCTATCTATTTATCTTTCTGTCTCCTTTTACGTTCATTGGATGGCAAACGTAGCTACTTTCAGGTATTGGCTATGAATTTGCCATCATTCCTTTTAAAAAGATCAATTGACTCGTTGTCCAATATTATTTACAATGCAAATGTGTTTTCTTCACATAAATTTGATTGTAGGTTTGTAAAATCCTAGAAAGGGGATTAATTATGATAAGAAGAAACTTAATCACTTTAACAATTTTGATCCTTGCAGTGGCAACTTTGATTGTTTTGGTAATAAACAAGCCGTTTGAAAGTGTTACTGCATCAGTCAATGGAGAATCAACAGCAGATGTTTCACCTACTGTAATAAGTACAGTTACAGAAGAAAAAATTTCTACTGTAACTGAGAATGTCAATCCTGGAACAAGCTCGATTGAACCAAACATAGTGGAAAAGGAAGAACCAACAGATTTAGTAACCGTTCGAGATTTATTAAGAGAAAAAATAAATGGAACGCTGCTAAAGCCGGGGTGGGTTGAGATACGTAAAGAAAACATTTCATTTTTAGAAGTTGAAAATGCGGTTGTTCCTGAAACGGGTCAAGTTATTTATGAAGATTATGTATTAAGCCATTGGGTTCTGGTTAATGAAGAACTTGGTTTTGATGTTGTTTATACCCAAGGAAAAAATACAAATGGAGAAGAGTATTATTCAGCTTTATTGAGTAATGGAAAACAATGGAAAGAAATCAATTCAGACCAATTAAATACTTTAGATTTTCCCTTTTTGGTGGAGATGAAATTTTTAGATGATCTTATTTCGTTAGCTAATTCATCCGGCACAAATGTGGATTATCTTAATGAAGATGGGGTTAGAATTGTTACAGTTACTTCCATTCTCCAATTTCCATCTCCTATGCCATTTAACGGATGGGAAGAAGCAAATATGGTTAAACTAGAAACCACCCATTATTACAACTGGGAAACAGGTCACTTAATTAGATCAGAAGAATGGATTACAAGAGATGATGGCTCACGGATGCAAGCAAACTTGCGTACACTAAAAGTATCTCAAGCTGAAGAAATTTCTCAAGATGTTATTCAAAACATAAACAATCTAGGAAAATAAAAACAAGAAACTAGACGAGAACATTTAACTCAACCCCGGTTTTTATTTTTTCAGTGTCATTAGGGGGGCAGTTTACTGATATCGATTTCTATCGATAATTAAGCGAAGTCTTACTTTAAGGCAATTCTAGCTTTCAGAAGATCTACTTTGCAAATAAGCTGGAATTAAATTCAACCTTCGGGAGGGTCAATTCTTATTTGGCTGGGTTTTTAATTCACCCTCCCGAAGGGGCGATTCCCCAATTTTTAGTTGCTTGTACCCACAGGGGTATTCGTTTTTAGTTTTTAGTTTTTAGTTTTTAGTTTTTAGTTTTTAGTTTTTAGTTTTTCGTTTTTCGTTTTTCGTTTTTCGTTTCTTACTTTTAACTTTTCACTTCCCTCACCACTGTGCTTTGTTCATATAAGTTGCGAAACAAATGTACCCAGGTTAACAAAGCGGGGTCTAGGGGTTGGGTTTCAAACAAAAGAGGGTTACCCAAAATGATGCGCTTTTTACGGGCACGGGTAATGGCAACATTTAAACGGTTTGGTTGAAAATAAAAATCGGCCCGCTCAGCCGCAAAACTCACATCACTGGTGACCAGCGATAAAATTACCAGATCCCGCTCCTGCCCCTGAATACGCTCAACCGTATCCACCACAATCCTTGTTAAAGCCGGTGTGTCTTGTTCTCTGGCAATCTCTTGTAAATATTGGCGAATCAAACGCCCCTGCGCCCGAAAAGGGGCCACAACAGCCATCTCCTCAACCGGCACACCACAAAAAAAGGCTTCAGCTGCCAATTGGGCAGCCAACCGCGCTTCTTCGAGGGAACGCATGGTGTTATCCACGTGGTCCATTTCCACAAACACTTCCGGCAAATCCGGATTTAAGATTTCAGTAAACTGCCGTAGGGGTTGCGTAAAAACCAGACGCTGGTCCTTGATACCGATATCGGGCCGCAGTTTTCACCTGTAAAAAGCGGTACTGGGAAAGGCATTGATGGCCTCATTCATCCGGTAGGTGGTTTCCAACATCGTGCCGGGCGCATGCGGAAAAACGGATTCAAAGATCGATTTTTTCACCCAATCCAAAGTATGTTCTGCCACGATAACCGGTGCCATTTGTTGGTGATCGCCAATAAAAATGGCTTTTTCTGCTTGCAGCAAACCGCCCAGAGCCAGGGGCAGGGTTACCTGTCCCGCTTCATCAAAGATGACGGTATCAAACTGCATTTCCTGTAAACGAGCAGTATGCAGGGAAAAAATTGTCGCCCCAATGATCACTCCACGTGAGCTGGGACGGTAGGGACTGCGGTTTAGTTTTTCATAATTGGGTATCTGCCAGGCACCCCATGAAAGATCATCCGCGTATTTATAAGAGCCAATCTTAATCACATGGGGATACATAGTCTTTTGACCAATCGTGCGTAAGGCGTTATTGATGGCCCGGTGCGTAAAGGCAGTCACCAAAACCCGCTGACCTTCCGATGCCAGTTGTTTTGCCAGCTGCGCCAAAACCCTGGTTTTTCCCGTCCCCGGCGGTCCCTGAATAAGATAGTAGTTTTTGGCAGCATAAGCTTTTTGAAAGGCTTCGGTTTGGCTTTCATTAAATCCCAGCCCTTCTAAAAACTGGCCAGCCTTTTCCAAACGCCCAGAGTCAAAATCCGGCTGTTCACTGCCCTGCAAGATCCCCGCGAACAGGTTTAATCGTTCCGGGTTTTCCCGCGCCGCCTCCAACACACCCAGCAAAATAAAACGAACATCCACCTTGTCACGGTCGAGGGTGTACCATTTCCTTCAGTTAAGGTGTTAAAAGAGGAACGAAAACCCGGTGAGACAATCAGTTCATCCCCCTCCTCTGCTTCCAATACACACGGTACGGAAAAACCGGAATTCGGTGCGTCAAAACTGAGCCTTAAGTTATCATTCGGTCGAAATTTGGAAAAGTTCTGCCTGAAACTTAACCGTGCCTGGTACGGGCTGACGGATAGGATAGTAATATCATTGATGGCCTCCCCGGACATCACCCTTTGAACAATAGGTTGATTCCATAACTCAATCACCTGTTTGTTCTGGGTATCTTGTTCCTGATTGATAAAGTCACGTAAGGCGGCCAATAAACGAGAGGACATGCCTCTCATTATACCGGAAGGTTTTGGTTATCCCATACTTTCCAATGCTGTTTTAGTGCGGTTAAATTCAACTGTGGTTCTTTTTAATAAACCGCTCAGGTCCACTTCGTTTCCCTGTTTGGAAGCCATCTCCATCTGCCTCGCTGCCTCGGATAGATCCAAGGCACCCATATTCATTGCGGAACCTTTCAAACTATGCGCCAAACGTGTAATAACTGCCGAACAGCCATGTGCAATTTCCGATTGAAGTTGTTTTAAGATCTCTTGCCCTTCTGTGATGAACAAATCCCGCAGGGAAACGAAAGCCTCCGGCCCCATGGCGTGCAAAATACTGATAATTTCCTGATCCAGAATGGTATCCCAATCCAGAATTTTCGTACCGACCTGTTGAATAGCTGCCTGCGGCGCACGCACCCCACCCCATTTCTCTAACATCATCTGTACCTGTTCCAGGCGGATTGGTTTGCTTAAGTAATCATCCATTCCGGCCAACAGGCATTCTTTGTGATCACTTGGCATGGCGTTGGCCGTCATGGCGATAATGCGCGGCCGTTCTTCAGCAGCTGTCCACAATTGAAGAATTTCCTGGGTTGCTGCCAATCCATCCAATTCCGGCATCTGTACATCCATGAAGATGATGTCATAAAATTGACGCTTTACCGCTTCCACAACCTCAGCCCCATTACCAACCGCATCTGCCCGGTAACCCATTTTTTGTAATACCAACAAAGCCAATCGTTGGTTAACCGGATTATCTTCAGCCACCAAAATCCGCAAAGGCAGGCGTTCTCCCAGATGTTCATCCAGGGTTGTGATCTGTTCACGATATTGCCCATTTTCTCGGCGAGGTGCATTGGCCAAAACAACTGCCAGGGCATCATACATGCGGGATTGTCGAACCGGTTTGTTAACGATTTCAGCAAACCATTGTTTCTGATAATTTGTTATTTCTTCCAGGTTATCCAATGAACTTAACAAAATTAAAGGGGTATTCTCACAAGATGGCAGTGCTTTAATCGATGAAGCAAAACCCATTCCATCCATTTCCGGCATGTGATAATCCAAAATAATGAGATCAAAAAAATGTTCACGCTGCAGGCGTTTAAGCGCCTCGGCCGGTGAAGAAAACAACTCACTGGTAATACCCCAATTCCGTAACATGAGAGAGATGACTTTTCGGTTGCTGGTATTGTCATCCACAATCAAAACATGTTTTCCCATTAGTGCATTTTCAAAATCGTTTTCTTCCAACAGTTCATTTTGTTTAACAGCAGGCAAACTCACTTCAAAAGAAAATTTTGAACCTTGTCCGAGCTCACTCTCTACCCAGATTTGCCCATCCATAACTTCTACCAGACGTTTGCTGATGGCCAAACCCAAGCCGGTACCACCAAATCGGCGTGAAGTGGAAGCATCAACCTGTGTGAAGGGTTTAAATAACCGGTTCAACCGTTCCATTGGAATACCAATTCCTGTATCCCGCACTTCAAACAAAATCTGATCGTCACCACTCAACTTCACCGATACAAACACTTCCCCCTGATCCGTAAATTTTACTGCATTTCCAATCAGGTTAACCAAAATTTGGCGAAGGCGTGTTGAATCACCCTCCACAAAACGGGGCACGCCCGGATCGATCAGAGAGATCAATTCCACCCCTTTTTGGACAGCCCGGTTTGATAATAACTCCGTGGCTTCTTCCACACAGGCTTGTAATTCAAAGGTATGAATATCCAATTCCAAATGCCCGGAGTCTAATTTTGAGAAATCAAGGATATCATTGATAATGGTTAATAAACTCTCTCCACCCAGACGAATGGTTTCCACATATTCCCGTTGTTCGGCCGTTAAGCGGGTTTCAGATAACAAACTCGTCATTCCAATCACTGCATTCATCGGTGTACGAATTTCATGGCTCATTGAAGCCAAAAACTGAGATTTTGCTCTAGCACCGGCTTCTGCCTCTTCTTTGGCCTTAATTAAGAAATCTTCGGTTTGTTTTCGTTCCATTTCGGCCTGATACAGCTTGCGGGTTTCTTCTTGTTTATATAATTTTTCCTGCCTAAAAAATAACAACAATAATCCCGCAGTTACTATTAATATAAAGGCTGCTTCAAGCAGTAAGGTTTGCTGGTAAACTGTTTCATTTTGGTTTAATCCTTGAAACAACCAAAAAATCAAAAAGATTTGTATCACGACAAATATAACCAGGATGGTGCGGCGGTTTAACCAAAATTTTGAATCCATTTTATTTCTCCGCTTTATATATCTCTGGCAATGCTGGCTTAATCAAAGTAACACGATCTCTACCCGCATGTTTGGATTGATATAATGCCTGGTCAGCGGCTTCTTTTAAGTCATTTGCGGTCGCATATTCCGGATAAGAAGCAATCCCGGCGCTGAATGAGACCGAAAAAAACTGATCCCCAGCCAAATGAGTAATTTTATTAAAGCGGCGGCGAATATCTTCTAATACATAACGGGCATTATCACCGGGTGTATCCGGTAAAATCAAAGCAAATTCTTCTCCACCATACCGCCCCACCACATCTGCGCGTCGTAAACGTTGTTTTAATAAACGAGACAGGCTTTTTAACACCCGGTCACCCGCTGGGTGTCCATAGGTGTCATTCACCTGTTTAAATAGATCCAGGTCAATCATTACAAAGGACAAGGGCGTTTTTTGCCGTTGAGCACGCGCCAATTCTTGCTCCAAATATTCATTAATCGTGGTGTGATTTAACAACCCGGTTAATCCATCCCGCAGCATAAACGAACGTAATTTACGATAACGGATAATGCGCGTTTTGACCGCTGCAAATAAATGATCCGGTTTAATCGGCTTGGATAAAAAGTCATCTCCCCCATGACTCATCGCTCGTAATTGAATATCAATATCTTGTTCGGCGGAAAGGTACACAATCGGAATACTGACAAATCGTTCCACCTGACGTACCAGATTTGCCAATTCCATGCCGGAACAATCCGGCATATACATATCCAATAAAATCAAATCCGGGTTAAATTCGGACATAATATCCAACACCTTGGCAGGTTGGGTACAGATCATGGTTTTCATACCTTCATTTTCTAAAATTTGGGCATAATAAACCGCTTGAAATTTGGAGTCTTCAATTAAAAGAATACGGTATGGCTCTTCTTGATCGGAATGGGTCAGCCGGTCCAACACATCAATCAAAGAAATAATATCGACTGGTTTAATAAAATAAGCCTGCCCGCCAGCTCGCACCGCACTTAACCGTAAAGAAAAGTGATCACTGGTGGAAAGAAATATAACCGGAATCCGGAAATCTCCACGTGCTCTTAAGTCCGCCACTTTATTGGGTCCGGCCATCCGTCCTTCCGGAAAATCAATCCCCATTAAGATGGCTGCCGGTTTTCGCTGACGAACCACCTCTTCCACCAGATCCAGGTTGTCAAAAACCTTCACCCGATAGCCATAATTTTCAATTTGTCCCACCAGGTCAAAGGCTTGAATAGCATCATCCTCAAAAAGGTAAATCAACTTACTGGCCCGTTCCACATTTCCCATCTGAGATTTACTGACTGGTTTGTTTAGTTCTCTTAAAACGGATTGATCCGTTTGAATTGCTTCCAAAAGGGCATTAATATAGCCTTCAAACGCTTCTTTCGTAAGTGTTTCTGAAAACTGCCCATTTTCAGGATCAATTTTTTCTTCAATCACTTTTGCAGCCAAGCTAATCTGTTGATAACCCAATACACCGCTTGATCCGACCAGTTTATGGGTAAGGTGATAAAGGTCTGCCACAGCCGGAGAATCCCAACCCTGGGAAAAGATGGTTTCCTTATAAAATTGAATATTTTTGATGATGTCCGGCAAATGTTCCGCAAACAATGAATTTAAAGTTTGATCTGTGCTCATACGATCCTTTTGCATTGGATTTTGATTTTTATTCATAATGGAGCCCGCTCAAGCTCCCCCCACATACAAATAAAAATGCCGTTTTTTAGGAAATACGCTATATTCTGGTTTCATTATAGGGGAAGATGGTTGGATATTTCGTTTTTTTTATTAAGTCTTAAGAAAACTTTCACAGAAAGTTTACGGGGAGATTCTATTCTGCTGGCCTCATTTTTGCCAGAAGGTTTAAACCCATTAAACCTTATAAATCATCCATTTAATCAAGAAGATTTTTTTACAATAAAATCATAGACGAGGAGTAAATTCATGGACTACCCCATGCGAACTGATTTAAAAATCGGAAATAAATTTCCAAATTTTGAACTGCCTGACCACACTGGTGAAAATATAAAATTATCCAAAATCTTACGCGGTTTTCCAGGTGTGTTAATCTTTTCACGTGGTTATTACTGCCCAAAAGATCGCCGTCAATTAACCAATTATGTAACCCATCTCCAGCCTGAATTTCGTGTGAATTATTGTAAAATGATCACAGTTTCCGTAGACGATCCATTAAATGCGAATGAAATGCGTGACGCCCTGGCAGCGGATTGGCCTTTTTTACTTGATACCGACCGAAAATTATTACACGAATTGGAAATGGTCGATAACACCGATGATGTGCATGGGCTAGTTTATATCCCTTATACCTTTATTCTTAACGGTGATCGAACCATTTATAAAATATATAATGGCTGGTGGTATGTCGGCCGCCCCACTGTGGAAGAAATCCGGATGGACTTACGTGCGTTATTAAGCCAGCGGGATGATTGGGTTCATCCCCGGATCAGTGAGTACAAAGGTTAATATCACACTGGTTTTTTTACACATAATTTAAAACCGGAGCGGATTTTTCATTATTCGGTTTTTTATCTCTCTTCCACTAGATACAGTTAATTTATTAAACAACTCTTTTTTGAAATATAAAAAAGGTCGCTGTTTCTCAGAGAAGATGTTAATTCAAAAGATATTAATCAGTTATTTGATCTTTAACGCTTTTTCCAAATTTAATAAGATGGCTAAACGTACCGCTTCACTGTTCTCTTCGCGCAGTTTCGCAATTCCATCCACAAATTCCATATTAATGTTAACAATCAAAGCGGGTGTGGGATCAATATCATCCGTTAAAACTCGAGCTACTTCATTCACTTCATCTACAATCATACCTACTTTTTCGCCATTAATTAATAAGACGATAACACGCGTGTTGTGAGTCTCTTCATGAGTAGGTAAATCAAAACGGGTCCTCAAATCTACAATCGGTAAAACATAACCTCGCAGATTGGTAACACCCACAATATATTTGGGTACATGCGGTACGATTGTATACGGCTGCATTTTAATAATGCTTTCAACCAATTCAATCTTAACCCCATAATACTCATCTGCCAGCTTAAAAACTACCAACTGGGTTTCATCCAGTAATTTTTTTGTTTCTTTTTTAGGTTCTTGAGGTGATTTCCTGTCCTGATCCGTTTGTTTGGCTTTTTCTGTTATACCGGTTTCTTCCTGGGGTGGTTTTTGAACCGGTGAAACCGCAGTGCCTTTTGTTTGCTGTGTTATTTCTTCCTGCAGAGGGGTTTTTTCCAATACGGCAGCCGGTTTTGTTTCTGGTTTTTCCACTACCTGTGGTGCTGGTTTTTCAGGTTCCACTTTTTTAACTGCTTCGGGCGAACCTTCCCCTTTCAGTGCTGGTTTGCTTTTTGCCGTTGATACTGTCTTTTGCCGTGTGCGGCGTGGTTTGGCTGCCGCTTTTTCCACAGCTTTATCTGCCGTTTGATTGGCTTCTTTTGTGATTTCACCGTCTTGTTCACTGGCTGCTGTCTGATCTGTTTTGGGAGCGGTTGGATTTGAAAATAAATTCTTAAGCGCTGCTTCTACTTTTTTACGTTTTGGACTCATCCGTTTTTCCTTCGTTTTATAAAATAGTGATAATTTCTTGTGCCAACGCGCGGTACTCATCAGCCGCTCGGGTTTTTGGGGCATACATATGAATCGGTTCTCCCACCATGGCACTTTCTCGGATACGAGTATCAATGCGAATGATGGTATCAAACATGTTTTCGGAAAAATGTTCTTGCAAACTTTCCAATACCTGCCGGGAGACCAGGTTACGCTGGTCATACATGCTGGCAAATAAATAAAAACGCAGCTCCGGATTGGTTTGATCTTTTACAACGTTCACGATTTCAAGCAACTGCATCAGCCCACGGGAAGCAAAATATTCACACTGCACCGGCACTACCGCCATCTGAGCCGCTGACAAACCCATTAATGTTAATGCACCCATCGAAGGTGGGCAGTCGATCAGGATCACTTCATAACCAGACAAGGATTCTGCCAATTCTTCTAAACGATTCTCATAACCGGCCTGATCATACATTCGGCGTTCCAGAGCAGCCAAACGCATATCTGCCGGTAAAATATCCAAACCTTCCATTACAGAATGTTGAATGATTTCTGTAATCGATGGGATTTCTTCTGACCCCTCCGGAATTAATAAATCCGCGATAGTCCAGTCCAGTTCATCCGGATCAAAACCACAGGCCGTTGTTAAGTTTGCCTGCGGGTCCAGATCAAGCATTAGTACCTGTCTGCCATCTTCCGCTAACGCCGCGGCAATCGAAATACAACTGGTTGTTTTCGCCACCCCACCTTTTTGATTACTAATCGCTACAATTTTTGGCATACATTTCCTCGCCATTCCACTATCCATTAAATAAATCGCCAATTTTATCCATTGACTAAAAATAGTATAACAAAGCAAAAAAGTTTGGCTATAAAAATTTGATAAAAATTTTTGATTTAGGGTAAAAATTTCATTTACAACGTGGAATCAATAAAACGATTTTCATGGTGATTTGCCAAGTGAGTTAAAAGAAATGCCGTCATGGTATATAGAAAAATTGAGGTTACTTTTCGAATAGTGCTGAAATCATCTTGATTATAAATGTACAAAAACACAAAATGGGAAGATAATTAATCATCTCTCAAATTTTTAAGGCCCCATTCTAATAATTAAAAAGGTGATTTGAATGAATAAGTTTTTAATCATTTTGATTGTTTTTTTCGCCATTATCGCGGCAGTTGTCCTCCTTTCCATCCTGCTCACACCCTGGATGGATTCTTGGAAAACAACAGAGGAAGAACGAACATCTGCATTTCCCGGAGATGAATTGCTCACAAATCCTGCCCGGATTGCAAATCGTGGTGTGACCATTCAAGCCAAACCAAATCAAATATTCCCTTGGATCCTACAAATCGGTGCCGACAAAGCCGGGATGTATAGTTATACCTGGTTAGAAAATCTGGTTGGCTGCAAAATGGCAAAAGATGAGACCATTCGACCAGAATGGCAAACCTTACAAGAAGGGGATTTAATGAAAATGTGCGCAGGAGATTTCGCACCCCCGCCTTACATTGTAGCCCAAATCATCCCGGATCAGGCGGTCATTTTTGGTCATAAGGAAGAAGACAAGTGGGTCGAACTTTGGGCATTTGTTTTACTTCCTCAACCCGATGGTTCTACAAGGTTAATCACCAGGACCCGAAGCACAATGGTTGGAGGAATGTGGGAAGTATTTAATCGAGTCGCTTTTGTGATGGAGCGAAAGATGCTGCTTACCATTAAGAACCTGGCTGAATAATTTTCTCGTGTTTACTAAATAGTAAGATCGTTAATCAAAACTTATTTGTAACTGCTCAGCCTATTCATCAGAATCCCTCCCGGAGGTGAGATGAAAGACTATTATCTCAAAAAGTCTAGCCTCCGGGAAGCTGTTTTTTTTCATACCTCCCGTTGATGAAATTTACGTTAACCCTGTCAGAAGCTTGACCAACGAGAGGTGGAATTTGCGCTGAGTAGTTGTACTTATTTTTAAAATAAAAGACCTCGATTTCTCTTTTTGAAATTCGAGGTCTCTATAATTTAATCCGCTACCATCACCGGGATGGGCTCTCCATGCGGTTCAGGTTTCTGCGGTGCTTCCTCCGGTTCCTCAATAACATCCGGTAGTTCCGTTTCCACATTACGAATGCGGGGGTTCGCAAACGAGATTAGTATCGCGAACAACATACCGACCATGCCGATCAGATACATAAAACCAATACCTCGACCTGGTCCAACCCCCAGCAACTGACCTAAAAAGCTCTGTGCCAAGCTGCCTCCCTCCATCATCAACGGCTCAAAAACCTTGTCCGCCAATGGCCCGGAGATCAAAAATGCAACCGGCATCATCAACCGTGCAAATATGGTGCGAATGGCAAACACACGTCCCTGCATATCAGCCGGAACTTTAACCTGGAAGATGGCCTGGCTGCTTGCTGATGCAAAGGGGATCACGAGCATCATGATGAAAAACCCAATCGACATGGTGATGATGGAATCTCGCAAGCCTGCCAACCCCAAACCAAGAGAGGAAATAAATATCACTGTAAACATGGTTAATACTCTCTTTTTAGGGGCCCCAAAGGTGCTTACAGCCAGGCTGCCAAGCAGCATACCAACTCCGCCAAACATTTGTACGGTTCCTAACATGGCGGCGTTGTGGGTGGAAAGCACTAATGGCCCGGTTAGAACGGCGGAAAAATTCAACATGAAGTTAACCAGCATGAAGAAGATACCTAAACCCAACAATCCAGCTCGGGTGCGAATAAAGTTCCAACCCAGTTTTGTATCTTCCCAGGCATTGGCTTTTCCTGCAGTTTCTTCTTTTAATTTTGGTTGTGGTATGCGAACAATCAACAGAGCAGCGATGGCAGCAAAGAAGGTAATAAAATCAATCGTCATGACCCCACGCAAACCGATCACACCAAACAAAACACCAGCCAAAACCGGGGTTACCAACATACTAACCGCTTGAATGGTTTGTGCCATACCATTTGCTCGGGCCAAATCTTTTTTCTCAACCAACATAACCACGGAAGCCTGAAATGCGGTTTCCTGAAACGCACCAAAAGCTGAGCCAACGCCGGCAATAATATAGATTGCCCAAACATTTAAATCACCGTTGATCAGTAATATCAAAGCAGCCAGTGTGGTAAGCGCTGAGCCGGTATCTGCAATGATCATAATCAAACGCCGGTTCCAGCGATCTGCCAGGGAACCAGCAAAAGGAGCCAATAGAATGGGTGGTAAACTGGCAAACAAAACCGTAATCGCAAATGGGGTGGCCTGACCGGTTTTTTCAAAAATCCAAACGCCCATGGCAAAACCGGTTAAACCGGAACCAAGCATGGAAATTAATTCACCAATTAAAATGGTGATAAATGCTTTCATATTTTTGGGTGAAGACGAAGAACTTGACTGCATAAAACCTCCTCAAACTCATGGAAGGGTTATAACCCTTTGACAAACCTTTTTCGTTACTTGTTTTTTTATCGCTAAAATTTATTTTAATGTAAAAATAGTTTACAGCGCTTAACAGGCTTTGTCAATATCCTTTTTGAAAGACTAGCCAAACGGCCAGGATAAAAGTTCACGACCCCGGTCACAGGTATTCCCCCTTCCGCAAGAACCTTTCGACCTCGAGATTTTTGGTTAAGTAAATAGACATTTGGACGAGTGTTGCCAGAATTAAAGATAACCGTCTTCATTAGTTTACATCTCGAGGTCTGCTCTTTCCGCATTGGGTGTAAATTAACGTCAGTTTTGGTTTAGCTCTTTTTGTCATCGCAAGACCCCCTTGCAGGGACTTGCCCCCTTGTGGGGACTTGCCCCCTTGCGGGGACTTGCCCCCTTGCGGGGTCGAAGCGATCTATTGAGCTGTGATTTTAGATTCCCGAAGGGGTACACTGTACCCAAAGGGCATCAGATTGCTTCGCTTCGCTACTAAGAAACTAGAAAATTTCTCCCTTGTTTCTTTCCTTATATAGGTTAGGGTATCCCTAACGTACATTTACTCG
>PABH01000034.1 GCA_002702705.1 Anaerolineaceae bacterium | reverse complement strand
TACTAATCCACATGGGATTGCTCTCCCTCGATAGGGGCTGGCTAACACCATTGCCCAGAACCCTTTCGTTTTTCCATCATTTAGTGTCCCTACATACGGAGTTTTCCATGCTTGTGGCCGTTCGATTTCGGTTGGGTCTCCTATCACAAATTCCGCTTCCTCTTGAAATAGTCGCCATAATACTTCACGGGGATCTGTTGTTCTTAGAAACCTTTGGATCTTTTTGTAATCCCCTTCCCCTGAACCTTTCATTTCTGCTGCAATATCCGTTAGTCGCACCGATTTCGCTTTTAGTATTCCTTGTCCTATTTCAGCAGCTTGATTTGCTTCTTTTTCATTGTCAAAAATCTGCTGCATAAATGGATAAAGATTGATAAACTTATTCATGAGAGCCTCTCTTTTTGGTGGTTGTTTTTCCGAAACTCAACTTTACCAAATTTTGAGGCTCTTTTGTCCCAACTCATGTCCTTTCTTCAGGGGATTTTATTGCTTAATTTTAGACTGTATTCTATACTGATTAATATTATTTTTTTCGGGGATAACCAACCACAAAATCGCCCACCCCGGCTGCAATTCATATTTTATCCAAATATATAATGAAAAAATTTATGCGTCGTTTAAATCTATCAAAAAAGTTTTTCATTTTTTCTGGTGTAGCAATTATGCTGCCCATTATTTTAATTGCCGCCAGTGCTTATTGGTTTGTAAAAATCGGCGTAAGTAATGGCCTCGAGAATTTAAATCAATCCATCACCAGCACAATGGGTTTGATTTTGATTTTGATATGTCTGGTATCACTCAGCCTGGTGGGTTTGATTCTGATTTACATCAATCGTCAGTTAATCAGTCCAACACAAAAGATCGTTTCAAATTTAAAAGCGCTGGATGTTGAAAATGAGGTCTTTCCTGAACCAATCGATGATAGTTCTTTAAATAACGAAGCCAAAGATTTGGTGGTTGGGTTTAATGAATTTATCAAACTATTAAAACAAAAAAACAACAGGGAAAAAGCCTTACGCCAAAGTGAAGAAAGATACAGCCTGGCAATTCAAGGTGCCAACGATGGCATCTGGGATTGGGAATTAAAAAAGAACTTTTGTTATTTCTCCCAACGCTGGCGGTACATGCTCGGTTACACCCAAGAATCCGTACATAATACGGTCTCGGAATGGTTCACCCGGGTACACCCGGATGATATTACATCGTTAAAAGCGGATATCAACGCACATCTCGAAGGCCAGACGCCTCATTTTGAAAATGAACACCGCATTCGGCATGCGAACGGTACGTATATCTGGGTTTCGGCGCGTGGTGTAGCAACCTTTGATGAAGAAGATGGCAGTGCAGTCCGTTTTGCAGGGTCCATCAGCGATATCAGTGAGCGGAAAGCTTATGAAGCACGGCTATTGCATGATGCCATGCATGATCCACTAACCAACCTCCCAAACCGCGCTTATTTTACTCAAATTCTGGAGAATGCGCTCGGGCGCACCCAACGCCGTGAAGATTATCATGCCGCTGTGTTATATCTTGATTTAGACCGGTTTAAAATCATAAACGACAGCCTCGGCCATCAGGTGGGCGATAAAATCCTGATCGAAACCACCCAGCGCCTGCGTCACTGCTTACGGACCATGGATACGGTTTCCCGATTTGGCGGAGATGAATTTGCCATCATTCTGGAAGAAATTAACGGCTTGCAAGACGCGATCCATATTGCACGCCGTATCTTACAAGAATTAATGCAGCCCATTCATATTCCAAACCAGGATTTGGTATGTAATACCAGCATTGGCATTGTGTTAATCACACGAGGATACCAGGATGCTGAAGAAATCTTGCGAGATGCCGACACAGCCATGTATCAAGCAAAAGCCAATGGACGCGGACGGTTTGAAATTTTTGACAAGGACATGCACGCATACACCTTAAATAAACTCCGGCTGGAAAATGAACTGCGCCAGGCCATGCACAACAAAGAGTTTAAAGTTTTTTACCAACCCATTGTGGATGCCAAAAATGGAAACATCCTTTTTGTGGAAGCCTTATTACGCTGGCAGCATCCACAAAAAGGATTAATTCCGACCGATGCATTTATCCCTTTGGCAGAAGAAAGCGGATTAATCCGTGCTTTAAACAAATGGGTTTTAAATGCAGCCTGTGCAGAAGCTCGCCAGTGGTTTGATAACGGCTTTGAGCAGTTGATCATTTCCGTTAATATTTCCCCTACTTTATTGATCAATCCTGAGCTGGGAGATTTAATTCGCGGCACATTGTCCGATTACAATCTGCCACCGGAAGCGCTGCAGCTTGAAATAACTGAAAATATCGGTGTTTATAACTCCGGAATTGCCATCCAAAATTTATTTGAGTTAACCTCCATTGGCGTAAAGATATGTTTGGATGATTATGGTCTGGTCGCCTCCTCTCTGGAACAACTTAAACGATTACCGATTTACGGATTAAAAATTGCCCAATCGTTTGTCAAAGACCTGCCGGTAAATAATGATGATGCCGCCATCAGTAAAGCCATCATCGCCATTGCCCATATTTTGGGCATGCAAGTATTTGCCGCAGGAATTGAAAACCAACAGCAATTAAATTATCTGGTTGAAAAAGAGTGCAACTTCCTGCAAGGATATTTCTTCGCACCACCCATGCACCGTTCCGAATTTTTGAATAATCTGATCGGATATGGGACCAATATCAAAACCTGGGAACCAAACGAATAGTTTTAAAAACAATTTATAATCCCGTGTTTTTCTTGTACAATAGATTTAATATGTTTTTATTAGAATAAAAGGAGAAAACAAGATGTTGATTCGGCTCTTGGATGAAAGTTTAGAAATTAACATCCGATATGACCCTGATGACAGTACCTATGACGATAATATCTGTCTTTGTTTCACGGAACCTTGCCCTGCTGAAGAAAAAATTTTTCAAGCAGGTGAAACACATCTTTATTTAACAGCAAAAGAAGCACGGGCGTTTGCTAAAGCATTATTAGACGCCGCAGAACAAAGTGACCTGGCTTCAAAAGACTCAGCTTAATGGGGAGAAATTAAATGGATTTACCAAAAGAATTTTTAAAACAGCTATCCAACAAAAAAATGCAGACGTTATATCCCAAAAATAAAATGGGAAAAATCCTCTTTAAGCTCCCAATCTATTTATGGCGATTAGGTCTGGGGCCGATTGTAGGCAAAATTTTGATGATCATCACCCATACCGGTCGTAAATCAGGTACACCCCGCCAAACAATGGTGGAATATCACAGCATGAATGGCATCAAGTATGTGGTAGCCGCTTTTGGTGTTCAAACCCAATGGTATCGAAACATATTAGCAAACCCACAAGTAACTATCCAGACTTCGGATGGTACCGAACAAATGACTGCTGTCCGGGTTACCCATGATGAGGAATTAATGGCTGTTGTTGAATTGTTTTTACGCCGCGACCCACCTTTGATGAAATGGTATCTGGATTCTATGGATATCCAGCCAAACCGCGACGCCATCATTGCCAATAAAGATAATATAATATTCATCCGGTTCGACCCAACCAATTCTCCAACCCCGCGCGGTTTGGATGTGGATCTAGCCTGGATTTGGCCATTACTTATGCTGTGGGGGTTTATCCGTCGTTTGTTCCGCAGAAAAAAATAAACCCTGCCATTCAATATCCCAATTTTGCAGCGTAAGATTGCCTGCCCGGCTAAACTGGTTAAAAATCACCATCGAGAGCAAGACTTTTCATACCAAAGTGGGACTTTTTCGTTTAAGAATTTTGGGTAAGGCGACAAAGAATGGTTTCTTTCGTCTCCTATTTTCTTTTTCGTGTCCTTAAAACCCTTAGTGGTTACATAAAATCCCCAAACAGCGGGACGGCTTTGTTTTTTAGGGTACAATCAATCCAGCTTAAAAAACAGAGGTAACGTCATGGCCGTTGAACAATCACTTGATCAGGAAATATTTCAAACCAGCGGGGTTGCAGTCGTCTCCAGCGGACATGCCGTCCACGATACCTACACTGCCTTTTTACCCGCTTTATTACCATTACTTATCGAAAAATTCTCCATGTCGACCACCAAGGCAGGATTATTAACCGTCTTTTTACAAATTCCTTCTCTGCTGCAGCCCTTTATCGGACACCTGGCAGACCGCGCCAATCTGCGTTTTTTCATTATCCTGACGCCTGCCATTACCGGCGCTGCTATGAGCCTGCTGGGGATTGCCCCTAATTTTGGTTTTTTGGCGTTTTTATTGGTCATCGCCGGAATCAGTTCCGCCGCATTACATTCTGTTGGACCCATCCTGGCCGGAACACTTTCCGGCAAAAAATTAGGGCGCGGCATGAGTTTTTGGATGGTAGGCGGTGAGTTGGGCCGTACTTTGGGCCCGTTGATCGTGGTAACAGCCATCACCTATTTAACCATTGAGAGGCTGCCTTGGTTAATGCTGGCTGGTATCCTGGCTTCTACCTTTTTATATGTGCAGTTAAAAAATATATCCACCCAACCGGTAACCAACGGAAATGGTTTATCAATTCTGGCCGCCCTCAAACAAATGGGCCCAATTATGCTGCCTTTATTGGTATTGATCTTCACCCGCGCCATGATGATGGCTTCTCTAACAACCTATCTGCCTACTTTTTTAATGGATGAAGGTGCAAATTTATGGATCGCTGGCGCTTCGTTGTCCATTTTAGAAGCCGCTGGGGTGGTTGGTGCTTTTTTTGGCGGCACACTCAGTGATCGTCTGGGAAGACGCCGCATTCTGGCTATTTCTTTCAGTGCCACACCGGTGTTAATGGCTTTGTTTTTAATAACAGCCGGTATCAGCCAGGTGCCGATATTAATCTTACTTGGTTTGTCTGCACTATCCGTTACCCCGGTCATCATGGCACTGGTTCAGGAAAATTTTCCGGAAAACCGCGCCCTGGCGAATGGTATTTACATGGCAATTACATTTGTTTTACGTTCAATTGCCATCATCATATTAGGATTAATTGCAGATCAAAGCAGCCTCCGGTTAACTTTTATCATAAGTGCTGGTCTGATTGTGGTTGGTTTACCGTTCATCTTTTTATTGCCCAAGTCCAAATCAGCAGCTTAAGCCTGGTGGGATAAACTTCTTCCGCCATAACCAATATCATCATCAGAAAAGTCTGCAGGGCTATTCGCTAAGTAGCACTGAAAAATGATTTGGGGGGTCAAAAATCGGTTTCACCGATTTTTGACCCCCCAATTTTCTCATTGCGCCATGTATGGTAATTCTTTTCAATCTACTTTGCGAAAGTTTGCCTTCTAATGGGTGGGCTTTTTCAATTAAACCTCCGTTTTAACTACGGGATGAATGCCTTTAAATTAGCTGTGCAGTTACGAGAAACATATCAAGCTGGGATAATCGGGAACTTTTAAAAACCTTTCTGCGTCTTATATTCAGGAGAAGCAATAAACGCCAAAAGGAGAAGTTATGAAACGCAAATTACAATATTATGTCTTATTTATGGTGATGATCACCATACTTATCATTTCCAACTCGTGTAACGCTACATTTTCGCCCACCGAACCGCTTAGCGACAACCCATCCTACCCCGTCACCCAACCGGACGAACCGCAGAATGCTTATCCGCCGGCGGATTCCGTGGAAACAACCCCCGTCAATTCACCAAGTGCGGATGAAACCCCAGTTCAGCGAACTCCTGCTGGTAGCGTTGTTGGTCTGGAAGAACGTGTTTACGTGGACAGCATCGATGTGTTTATTAAAGAATCTTTCCCGGTTCAGGTAAGTGTCCAGGTTTATGGTAACTTGGCAGATGGCTGTGTATCAATTCATTCCACAGAAGCCAAATTTGACGGAAAAGACAGCTTTGATGTACATATTTACACCACATCACCGAAAGATGTCATGTGTACCCAGGCTTTGGTTCCCTTTGAAGAAAATATTCCTCTGGATGTATATGGACTTCCGGCTGGAACATATACCGTCAATGTATATGATTTACAAAGCACATTCACCCTGGATGTAGATAATCAATAATTCTCCCTCCCCTTAAAAACAAAACCTCCTTTGCGGGAGGTTTTGTTGATTTAACGAATGGTGAACTTAACCGCGCACATCAACCACGCTGCCCAAACCGGTTACAGATTGCTCCATCATTTTAATTAAGGATTGCGCAGCCAATTCTTGCGAATCCTGAATCTGATTTAGAATCGCAGCCGCAATCTCTTGCTGAACCTGGTTAGAGCTCATTTTGGTTGCCATACCAGCCAAACCATCCGCCATCGAGGCACCACTAACCTGCATACAGCCTCCTTTTTGGGAATGAATAAAGTCCCATGTATTTAGTTTCGGCAGAAAAACGGTATACTTAAATTATTCATATACGGGTGTTTCACAGATGAAACTGATTTTTGTTCGTCATGGACAATCCACTGCAAACCAACTTAATATCATCGCCAATCGTGGATTTCAGTATCCTTTAACTGAACTTGGATTAAAACAAACCCAAGTTTTAGCAGAAAGTTTATTAAATCAGCATATCAATTGTATGTATACTAGCCCATTATTAAGAGCGGTGCAAACAACGGAAGTGCTCCAAATCCATTTAAATGTACCTTTCAAAATTGCACCCCAGCTGCGGGAATACGATAATGGGATTCTTGAGGGAAAATCCGACGACCAATCTTGGAAATCCTACCAAACCACGCTGCAAGCCTGGTTAAATGGCAATCTCCACCAAAAACCCCCGCAAGGTGAATCCATGTTTGATCAATTGAACCGGTTTTTACCATTCATAAATACCGTTGTCCAAAATCATACAGAAAATTCAACCTTGCTTTTTGTGGGCCACGGCGGTTTATACCGGCAGGTATTACCTGTTTTCGCAGCGAATTTAGATTTAAAATGGTGTAAAAAAAATCCTTTAAGCAACACCCACTATGTGGTTATAAAATCCGCACCCAATAAAAAGTGGCTCTGCCACCAATGGGGCTCACACCGTTTCATAAATGAATAGGAGAAGAACAATGGATATCCGCAATCATAACCGGGACGCCTGGAATAATTATGTAAAAAAAGGAAACCAGTGGACAAAAACTGTCAGCCCGGATGAAATTACCCGTGCCAAAAAAGGAGACTGGAACATCGTCCTCACCCCTACCAAACCGGTTCCAACTTCATGGTTTCCGGATTTTAAGGGGCAGGAAGTATTGTGTTTGGCCAGCGGTGGTGGACAGCAGGCACCGATATTGGCTGCGGCTGGCGGGTTGGTGACCACGTTGGATAATTCTCCCTTACAACTGGAGCAGGATCGGATTGTGGCAGAACGAGAAAATTTGCCGATTCAAACGGTGGAAGGTGACATGCGGGATCTCTCCATGTTTAAAAATGAACAATTTATTTTGATTGTTCACCCGGTTTCAAATATTTTTGTTCCGGAAATTATCCCGGTCTGGCAAGAAGCTTTCCGGGTATTAAAACCGGGTGGAGTCCTTTTAAGCGGTATCAATAACCCGTTTTCATATATTTTTGATTGGGAAAAAATCGATCGTGAAGGGGTAATTGAGATACGTTATTCGCTGCCCTATTCCGATACATTACACCTGCCAAAAGATCAACTTCAAGAACGAATTAATAATCACGAAGCCCTAGAATTCAGCCATACCCTCGAAGAGCAAATCGGGGGACAAATTGATGCCGGATTCTTAATCGCTGGTTTTTATGAAGATATCGCTCCGGATGAATTAATTTCCAAATATCTGCCAACCTTTTTTGCAACAAAAGCAATTAAGTATTAATCAATGCGCCAATTAACTCGCAAAGGGAAGAACTTTGATTCAATCTTCAATAATCTATTCTAAAATCGGTCTCATCGGTGATGTGCATGCTGAAGATATCCTCTTATCTTCAGCATTAAGTTTTTTAATCAAACAATCAGTTGATCTTATTGTCTGTACGGGTGATATTGTAAATGGTATCGGAAACGTCAATGATTGTTGTAAATTATTAAAAGAACACCAGGTATTAACCGTTCGTGGGAATCACGACAGATGGTATTTAACTGGACAAAATATGGAAATCGCTAAGGTTACAAAAAAATCCGAATTATCAAATTCCTCAGACCAGTTCATCAGAGAGTTGCCTGAGATAATCGAATTCCAATCTTTATCCGGGAAAATCCTTCTTTGTCATGGTATTGGAAAGTATGACATGAAAAAAATCAATGAGGATGATTATGGTTACGCTCTTGAATCTAATTATGAATTACAGGAAGTTGTTCATTCTCATACATATCAATTTATGATAAACGGGCATTCCCACCGAAGAATGATACGGAAATTTAACGATCTAATCGTTATCAATGCCGGAACACTCCTTCAAGCACATGAACCTACGATCTCTATTTTGGACATCAATTTAGAAAAAATTCAATTTTTTGATTATGATGAATTATCATTTCACGAAAAACAAAAACCAGTCTTTTTAAAAACACTTCAGACAACATACCTGCCCTTAAATTAGAATTATTCTTGGGGCACTTTTAAAATTTTGCTATGACTATCAACGAATTTCGTATACATGATATGTGCACGGATTAAATATTAAGAGACTCCCATCTCTCTTCACAAAATTTGAAGGAAGTTTTTACGTTTTCGTCTAACCAACTTCGTTCAGATAATCTCGGATCATTAAAGCGGCGGTAGCACCTTCCCCGGCAGCAGCTGCCGCTTGTTTGGTAGAACCGGATCGCACATCACCAGCGGCAAAAACGCCTGGGTAACTGGTCATTAAATCTTTGCCGGTAACAACAAAACCCATCCGGTCTAATTCTGCCTTGTCTTTTAATAAAGCATTATTGGGTTCCAATCCGATGAACACAAAAATACCATCATAATCCCATTCTTTGATCTCTTTTGTAGCGCGATCTTGCACAATGATTTTTTCTAACTTGCCATCGCCTTCCAGCTTCTTGATGACATGATTTGTGGTTACTTTCATATTGGGCATGGTAGCGACCTTATCTTGCAAAACCGGGCTGGCTTTCACTTGCGGCATAAATTCTACAATATCCACCTGATCCGCAAATTTGGTCAAAAACAGGCCTTCTTCAAAACCGCTGTTGCCGCCACCTACCACCAAGATTTTTTTGTCTTTATAAAACGCCCCATCACAGGTTGCACAAAAATGCACATTCACACCGATTAAATCATCTTCCCCGTCAATGCCCATTCTTTTGTAGTGAGCACCCGTGGCTAATAAAACTGCTTTTGCGCCATAGGTTGAACCATCCCAAGTGGTGACACAGAGATAACCTTCCTCCTCGCGGTCGATGCTGGTAACATCCTGCGCCTGCAAAATTTCAACCCCAAACCGCCTGGCCTGACGTTCCAAACGGTCTGCGAACTCAGCACCGGCGATCCCTTCATCAAAACCGGGAAAATTATCCATCACCTGGGTAATACCAACCTGGCCGCCCAATCCGGCGCGCTCAATTACCAGGGTTTCTTTTCCTTCACGGGATAAATAAATTGCCGCTGTTAACCCCGTAGGACCACCGCCAATGATAATGACATCGTAAAAAGATCGTTCTGCTCGAGTACGCAAACCCATTTTTTCTGCCAATTCCGCATTGGAAGGTTCAACCAAAATCGTCCCATCCGGAAAAACAATGGTTGGGATAATCCGTTTTCCATTATTCACTTCTTCGACGTAAGCCATTCCCGCCGGATTTTCTTCAATATCAATATTGATATAAGGAATGCGATGTTCACCAAAAAACTTTTTTGCACGTTTACAATCCGAACACCAGGTGGTGCTGTAAACTAAAATCTTCTTATCTACATTCGACATTAAACCTCACTCCTTCGTGTCTGTTTTTATCCTCTTGACGTGACAAAATCACTCTTTCTTACAATAAACCATAATTTCTTCAAATAAAAGGTTTTTATAAGCTTTAATTAAAAATATTCAACCCATTAAACAGGATGCCAATCCACCTGCTGATCGCGTTGATTAATTGTGTGCATCACTTCGCGACTGCGAACCCATAACCATGCCGTTTGCGTAAAATTCGCCACCGAAAAACCGAGGAAGGCCACGTATAAGCCGGTAAACCGCCCCCAGGCTACGCCCACACCCAGAAACAATAGTATCGTTACTAAAAATATGGCTACGGATTCGGGAATACCTCTTGTGTTCCTTCCATACAAAACCGTACCCTGATACCAGGATTGAAGCACACTTAAAACCGGCATCGGTAAGGCAAACAAAAACCCATTAATGGCAAGGGTAACCAATTGAGGAGGCAAACCGGAAACGTAAGTAAACCATAAATAGGATAAGGGTGTCAGCCCAATCAGCAAATGTAATCCCGTCATGATTGTTGAAAGCTGCACGGTAAATTTCCGCAAATAGGTAGAAGACCCTTTCTGATCCAATAAAGCAACTACCACTTCATTAAAGGCTAAACCTACACTCCGCAGCATAAATACCAGACCGCTGACCACAGACCAGGCAGCTAAAGATTCTAAAGCCATCGGCATCCGGCTGAGGGCTGCACTACCAATTGGCTGCCAGACCAGTGAAAGAAACGAAGTTAACGCCAGCGGGATGTAAAACGCATAAAATGCTTGCCAGGTTAATGGCTCGGCTTTTGGAGCCTGTTTTACTTCTTGTAAGATGGGACGCACACGCAAACCAGCATAAATGGCTTCCGCTGTTGTGCTAAGACCCTGGGCCAAGGCACCAATCACATAACCAGCAATATTCCCAATTAAAAGCCCTGTTCCTAACACTACCGCATCAGTGGAAAGGCGAACGATAGTGCCGATCCCAACGGCATTGGAATGCCCAAAACGGATCATGATGCCCTGTTGAAAACGACGGTAGGCAATAGCCCACGTCCAAGGAGTTATCACTTTTAACCCCACCCTGGCTGGCTCAACAATTTCCTGCGGAACACCCAATAAACGCACCACGATCACATCAAATAAAGGAGTAAAAGCGATTAATATATGGATGGCCGTCAGAATAAACCCAGCCCACATCATAAATCGATATATTTTTTGGTAAGAGTCCCAATCTTTACACAATGCGGTCGATGCGGAAAGAAGCATAATAATAGGCGCTTCCACAATCAACGCAATCGGGAAGATGACACCACCATGTGCCGCCAAACTGATTTCAGGATGCGCCAATCGCGCCATAACCGCCGTAATGATCGGCATTTCGACCCCCATTAATAACCAGGAAGCAGCCAATGGGGACCAGGTTTTAATTATCTTTTTTCTTTGCGGACTGATTTGAAACATACTTTTTCCTTTTATTACGAAACTTTGCCCTTTTTCGCAACACAGAGTATAGCATCGAACCCTTTCCATGGTCAGGAAAAAAGCATATACTTTTTTAAACAAGCATTTGATGAAGTTCACGCATTTATCAATGATACGAAGGAGAATGAATTCATGTTAAAAAAACCAAGCGTATTAATGCTGTTGGTTCTACTTATTACCAGCTTATCCTGTTCTTTACCGATCCAATTCGAAAATAATGATCCCAGCCCTACCGCACCATCACCAATTCAGGATGCAACAGTTCCCGTCAACGAAAACCCCAGCCCCGCTCCTCCCGTGGGTGTGATACCAAATGATGATCCATTATTGGGCAGCTGGACTGTTTTTCAGGTCAGCACAAATTTTCAATCCACAATTTCACATGATGAAAGCCAGACCTGGTTGGGTAATTTGGCTTTTTTTAACCCGGACAGTATCCAAATAAATCAAAATCGATGTTTACTGACTACCTTTGAACGCAGCCCACTGCCAGAGAATTATCAAGAAAATTTCCCGCTTGATTTAAGCCGCTACGGCCTGTTAGAAGACCAAATCTCTTTAATCCGTACAAACTGTACGGAAAGCCCTTTTGGCCTGTTTTTGCAGCTGGATTCATACACCTTATTAATCAATTGGCAGGGAAGTTTCATGTGGCTTCAACAGCAAACCATTAACGCTCCCAAACGACCGATTGTTTTCTCCAATACCCACTATTTACAGGAGAATATTACCCGCAATGTAAATGTCCAAATTCCGCAAATCACCCAAACCACTGCTGCCAGACAAATTTTTAACGATGCGGCTTTTAATATTTTTAATGATATTACCGTAAGCTTCATCACCGAAACAGAAAATTGGGTACCACCGGCAGATCAAAATTTTCCACCCTCGGAGCTGGAAGTAACATATGAAATCCACTGGAATGATGGACAGCGCCTCAGTATTCTGGGCCAGATCTACACCTATTACGCCGGTGCGGCCCATCCCAATATGTTTTACATCACTTTAAATTACGATCTTACGACCCAACAAGTTCTTCAGCTAGATGATTTCTTTATTGCTGGAAGTGATTATTTAAACTTGCTGAAAAATACCTGCGCAGCTGAATTAATCAGCCGAGATATTGGCTTTTTTGAAGATAATCTGGCGGCAGAACCCACCTATTTCAAAAATATTACCTTCACCCCCGCTGGCCTCATGGTCCACTTCTCTCCGTATGATGTCGCCTCTTATGCAGCCGGACCGCAGACTGTTTTAATCCCATATCCCGTCTTAGAGGGTACATTAAAACCGGAATATTTTCCTCCGGCAATACCATGATTTATAAAAACAGGAAAAAATTTACAGGAACGAAGTGTTTCGTTCCTGTTTTTTTCCCTATACAAAAACTGGCAGCCCCTATCTCCACCGGTACACTAAATTAATGGATTCTATTTTATTGGAGGTAAAATGAAGGCAATTTGGAATGACACCATATTGGCGGAAAGCGACCAGACCATTGTTGTGGAGGGCAATCATTATTTTCCTCCCAATTCAGTGAATAAACAATATTTTAAAGAAAGCAAAACACACTCAACCTGCCCCTGGAAAGGACAAGCCAGTTATTACAATATTACCGTAAGTGGAGAAACCAATTCCGATGCAGCCTGGTTTTATCCGGAACCCAAAGAAGCTGCCCAACAAATTAAAGACTATGTCGCTTTTTGGAAAGGTGTTCAAGTCGTTTAATTAAAATAATGACTACAACCATTCCACATCTCCGTGTTGCCAGGCCAACCAATAATATCCAAAGATTACTCCCCTTCTACCGTGACGCTTTGGGTTTGTCCGTTCTTGGTTCATTTGAAGACCACCAGGGGTTTGATGGCATAATGCTTGGTTTTCCAAATAGTGCCTTTCATCTGGAATTTACACTACAGCAAGGGGAATTGGCTCCGCCAGCACCGACCAAAGAAAATCTCTTGGTTTTTTATTATCCCGATCAACAGGAATGGCAAACCATCAGTAATCGATTTTTACAACTTGGTTTCGAACCAGTTCCATCTCATAACCCGTATCAGGGCTATTCGCAAAGTAGCAATTATGCACGGATGATAAGCTCCAAAGCTTTGGCAGGTTTAGCGTCAAATAAACGTCTGGCCTTGGCTAAATTTTT
>PABH01000033.1 GCA_002702705.1 Anaerolineaceae bacterium | reverse complement strand
TTCAACTGAATTTCGGTGGTTGCTGGGGTATACCCAGAAACTGCTGTATCTTGCACACCATCCAGTCCGTTCGTTACCGTAACCACCATCCCATTTCCAAGATCAACATCTGTTGTGCCTACACCGCTCAAATCAAGAGATGCCGTTACTGTGTTTACTGCACCACCATCACCACTATTATCCGTATCGATCAAAATCGGGCTGGAGTATGAGGTATCCGATGCCGCAAATAATTGTATGGTTGATGTTTCTCCATTTACTGCGCCTGCCGTTCCTGTATCACCATAAGTGATTCGTACAACGTAATCACCAGCGCTAAGTTCACTCAAGCTTGAGTTGGTTCCTGCTGCGGGAGCGGCCACTGCTGTCACACCACCACCAACAACGGTTCCACCAGAGGCGGCGACATTACCTTCTGTACCAATATCCAAACCACTTGCATCAAGTGCAGATAAATTAGCAATACTGTTTAACATGGTTGCATCATCTTGGTCTGCGCCAGTTTGGAAACGCAATTCTGATCCAGTTGTGATTGAGCCATCCAACAACATTTTGTCGTTCCATTTGGTCTGGTTGACAATATCATCAATCTGTTCTGCGTAAGCGGTCATCTGAGTAACGAGAGCAGCACGTTCTTCAGTACCCATCGTGTCCGAAGCACCGGCTTCTGACAAATTGCGCATCTGAACCAGAATGTCATTAACACGGCCCATTCCGGATTCGGCAACTGCCAATAAGTTTTTGGCGTCTCCGATATTGTTCAATGCGGTTTTTAAACCTTCTGAACGAGACAGCATTTTGGTCGCAATCGTCAGGCCAGCCGGATCATCGGCGGCGCTGTTGATGCGTTTACCAGTTGCCAGACGAGTCTGGTGGATCGATAATTTTTTATTGATGTTGGTTAATGAATTCAGGGAATTCATTGCACCGATATTACCAGCGATTCGAGTTACATCTATTTCAGCCATTTCATACCTCCGTGTATTAGGCTTGGGGATCCATCCCCAAAAAGATTATTGCGATTTTTCCTCTACCGGTTTGTTTGTTTTTCCGTCGCTCAAGAGGTTTTTTCGCTTGATATAATAATTTTCGGCAAGATAACATAATACTTTAGCAGTTTTCGTAAAAAAACTGTAAACTTCTTTAATAAATCACATCTGGAAATCGATTTTTTAATTTGTTCCCAAATATTTCTGCTTCTTGGGGTCTACCAGTTTGTTTTAAAATTTTTAAACAATTTTGAATTACCTTCTTAAAAAATTCATTATCTAATGCATCCGCATAAAGATATTGATCAATAATTTTCATCCCTATTTTTACAGCTTCATCATATTTTTCTTGCAAAATTAATACATACGATAACCTGGCTAATGTATCAACTTCTTCTCCAATTAACAACATTTCCTTAAAGCTTTGTTCTGCTTTTTGATATTCTTTTTTTGCAATCCAGTAATCACTGATTACCCGTAAAACTTCGTAAGTCCTTCCAAATTTTGATAAAGCAATCTTTAATGTTTTTTCTGCTTCGTTATATTCATTTAATATTAAACATGTACTTGCATAACCGGTATATCGTATAGCAAATGTGGGAAGTTCCTTTATGGATGTTAATAACAACATTTTCGCTTGCTGCCAATGATGATTTTCTTTGGCTGATTTTATTAAATTATTTAATTCAAAGTGAGTTGATATAAAATCTCTTGCATTTATTTTATATTTATATTCAATTGATTCTTTCTTTGGACTTAATTTGTTTTTGATACTTTTATGTAGAAAATCTTTAAAATCAATTTCGTTCTTCTGATATTTAAATATTTTTTGATTATTTATATCAAGTATATTTGCTATAGAATCCAAAACAACAGTATCTTTCTCTGTTGGTATTGTCTGCCAATATTGCATTTTATTAATATCCAATTGTCTGCCAGCACCCCCCAAACGCTTCATTTTTTTTTGAAATGCCGTATCTGAACGCATAAAATAATGATTAATTCTTATCTTATCAATACTAATAGGAAATCTTTGAGCGTCTACGCGATATCTGTTGGAATTTACACAATAATAAGATTCTTTGTATATAAAATCATGAGGTGACAATGCTGATTGAACCCTTACGGGCTGTACAATGCTCTTGATTAATTGATTGTCTTCAAATGCTAAGGGGAAACGATCCTGGTAATTAATGATCTGCCCGCCAGCAGGGTGCAATTTATTTCCACCAGAGCCAAAAAACACGGAAGATATTGCTAACCCACCATAGTTTTCAAAATTTTGAAGAAATTGCTTAATATCCTTTTCCTGAGGCAAAACGATAAATTCATCCGCATCAATAAACCCAATCCACATTGAATTCTCCCCATAGATTTGTAAACAGTGCTGATATGCCATCACCTGGACTGCGGTACCTTTGATTTCATGAACAACGACCCAACCGCGTTCAATATAATCTTTTAACAAGTCTAGAATCGGATTTTTACTTTCATTATCATAAATATAAAAGCGTTCAACTCCGATCAGGATATGGTAGTCCAACCACTCCTGTAAATATTCGTCTTCATCTTTAGCAATTAAACACAAACTTACGTAATCCATTTGAAAATTCCATTTTTTATTTTAATTATGAAGTAATTTGTTCATTTTTTCTGTAATTTTCACGTAAATACCAAATTGACAGTGTTTTTTTAGGTTTTTAGTATGATAATATAATTAAAAACGTATTATTTGATTAATTCTCGGACTCTTTATTACAAAAGGACTGCTATGACAAATCAATCAAACGATTTTGATAATATATATCAATTATTAAAAGATTTACAAAATACTATAAGTGATAATACCAAACAATTGGCAACAAATGACCAACTCATTATTAATTTCATCACTACCCAATCAAAAATCATGTATAGACAAATCGAATCATTATTTTCAATTTATTCACTATTTAATTTTAGATACCCCTTACCCCCCATGCGTGGATGGCCAATTTCACCGGATTTTGGTCAATTACTAATAGCACATATTTTAAAATATAAACCCAATATGATTTTTGAATGCGGAAGCGGCATATCTACAATTTTGTGTGGATATGCCCTAGATAAAATAGGAAAAGGGAAAATAATTTCACTGGACCATGAAGAAATATTTTCTAAAAAAACCATTGATGATCTATCTTTACATCAATTACAAAGTGAAATTAATGTCATTTACGCACCATTATGCAATGTTCAAATTAATCAAACCAATTGGCAATGGTATGATCTAAATAAAGTTAAACCATTTCCTTTAATTGATATGTTAATAGTAGATGGTCCTCCGTCAACACTACAAAAACACGCCAGATATCCTGCTTTACATCTTCTGAGAAAATATTTTTCAGAAGATATAACCATTTTTATTGATGATGCCGGAAGAAAAGAAGAACAGGAATTTATTAATCTTTGGTTAAATGAATTCCCGGAATTTAAATTTGAAACAATAGAAACTGAAAAAGGCGTTGCTATCTTGAAAAGAAGATAATTTAAAATTGCTTGTTTTTGTTATTAAATTTTGCCATATTCATATATCAAGTACTTAAAACGAAAATTTCGGTACCTCTGATTTAATTACCAAAAACATTTCTAAAAATTGTTTACTCAAACTTTACGGTATTTTCAGAATGCTTTTACGGTAAAAAAAGTCGTTCTCGTTTACAGTAGTAAACGATGGCTATCCTTGTTCTTATAGCATCACTTTAAGGCAAATTTTTGTTCGGTATTAGGGTTACCAATAAATGAGTGAATCGTCACTGTCACGGAATACAGATTTAAAAGTACGTAAGATCATGGCACGTTCCCACATGAATGCTGACCGTTTAGAAGAAGCTGTGGAAACGTATGCCGGTATTTTGCGTGATTATCCCAACGATGTTGAGGTCTTACTCGTGTTGGGTAATTTGTATTTAGCCAGCGGTGACAGCAAAACCGCAGAGGATTTATATCATCGCGCCTTAACCCTGGAACCGGAAAACAAGGAGATTGAGCAGCAGGTTATTTTAGCCAAATCAGAAGAATCTGAAATTTCACCGGAACCGATGCCCACTGATCCGGAAGCATTAGCGCGTTTATTAATGCGACTCACCGGGCGGAAAGTTCCCGTCACAGAAACCGAGATGTTACGGGCTGCTGAAATGCTGCAAGAAATTTTAGAAAGCACCAGTCCCGCTCAAATGGTATCAGAACGGTTGGATGAAATTGACAACTTGCTGCCTGCATTAATTGAAATTAATATCCGCCAGGCTCGTGCCGACGGCAGAAATGATTTGGCAAAAGCGCTGCAGGGGCTGCAAATTAATATCGCCTACCAAATGGAAGACCAGAAGGAACAGCAATCTCAACCGATTAAGGTAAACCAGGTTCCTCAAGAACCTCAACCCAAAGTTGTGAAACCGAAACCACCCGAAATCCAACCTTTCAAAGGGCGTGTGTTGGTATTGGTTCCCGATTTATATGACCTGACACCTCGTTTGAATATTTTGGTTGACGGCTTGAAACAAGTGGGCTGTAAGGTAAAACGCGCAGACCAATTTAATCCGGATACGGATGCTGTTGCAGATGTGGTTATCGTCAGTAACCCGCACCTTAACCCAAAATTGATGCAAAGTATGGCTACTGCATCTACCAGTGGTGTGCCCATTATTTTGGATCTGGATGACAATTATGAAGATATGCCGGTTTCGCACCCATATTATGCGAAAAAAGGACTTGGGGATGCCATACGGGGCCGGGCCTATGCAACCGCCTTATTGTTGGCAAAAGCCGTCACCGTAGCATCCAATGAGGTAAATAAAACCCTAGTCAATTCAGGACATCGTTCATATTGGATACCGGACGGCTGGTCTCGCAGCAACCGTTTATGGAACAAACCCCACAATCCAAGAAATACAATTAACATCGGATGGGTCGGCAGTGCTGCCCAATTGGAAGACGTATTTGAGGTTCGCCGGATCGTTTTGCGCGTCATGCGTGAATTTCCACAGTCCCAAATGGTAGTCATTGGAAATTCCCAGGCCTACCGGTTATTTGAATCCTTACCGTCCAACCGGCGGTTATATCTACCGATGGTTGGATATGAAGAATATCCCTATCTGTTAGGCCAAATGGATATATTACTCGCACCCCATCGAAAAATTCCTTATAACTTAAAACAGAGTGATCGTTTGGTGATGGAAGCCAGTGTAAAACGATTACCCTGGATCGGTTCTGACATTCCAGCGTATATGGATTGGGGACGCGGAGGTTTTATTGCACATACACCCAGTGAATGGCATGGTTATCTTCGACAATTGATCATGGATGAAGAGATGCGCAAAGGTATTGGAGATGAAGGCTTTATCAAAGCCCAGGCGCGTGAGCAGCAGCAAATTGGCCTAAAATGGCAGCAAACTATTGCTGAGGTATTAGCTCACAACACGCCGCGGTTGGAAAATTTGAGAAAACAACCCCAATTTGATCCTTTTGCTAAGTCTGAAAAGGTAAATGCATGAACATTGTGTATGTTTATTATGACCACCCGCAAGATCGCTTAAGTTTTGAGTGGCAATGTGCGATTCCGGCAAAAGCAATTAACCGCACCCAGCGCCATTCTGCTCATCTTTTATCCCTGAAAGACTTTATTAACAACACATCCCAGGCTCAATTATTATGTGAATCCGCCGATGTAATCGTCATTCATCGCCGTTTAATTGGCGCTGTGCTTTCCACGGTTCAAAAATGGAAAGCTTACGATAAAAAAATTCTGCTAAATCTTGATACACCAGTCAATACATTAACCAAAGAAATGCCAGCATACAGTTTTTGGTACAAGGGAATAACAGCGTGCCAAAATGGAGACTGTATTTTTGGCGATGAACCTCTTGATCCAAAACCGATTGAACAATTAGCCTGGGGTTTACGGCTGGTGGATGGGGTAATTACTCCTTCCGAGCGTTTAAGTGATGATATTGGCGAATCGATCCGATGTACCTATATTCCTAGTTTTTTGGACACTGATCAATACCTTAAACAAACCGCTGCCATTCATGAAGGGATAGTGATCGGCCTGGGTGGAGATGGGAATCATTTTCCAGGGATTAAAAAAAGTGGTGTTTTACAAGCATTAGGTCAGGTTGTCCAAAAACGCAATCAGGTCCAAATCGTGGTTTTTGGAGGCGATCAACGAATTTACGATCACCTTCCCGTATCAGCCCGGCATAAATATTTGTGGCCTATGATTGAGCAAGCGGATTGGCCTCGTTATTTGTCCCGATTAGATATTGGACTGGCTCCCTTAAGTGGTGATTTTGACCAACGTTCAGGTTCAGCCCGGTTGTTGGAATATATGGTGATGAAAATCCCCTGGATTGGATCAGAAAGCTCAGTATACAGAAAGTTCTCTCAATATGGCTGGCTGGTTCCAAATTCTTCAGATGCCTGGGAAAAGGTAATCTTGGAAATGGTTGATCACCTTCAGGATTATCGAGTAGAAGCCGCCGCAGAACCGTACCTTTATGCGCTGAGTAATGATATTGATGAGAATATTAATACAATTTTAATGGCATATGAAAATATGGGATTGTAGAATAAACTTATGACTTCCAACATGTTACCTAATTTTGAAACAAATGGCCAACGCAAGTTAACCAAACGCGGAAGGCTGCCATTACCACCGATGGTAAAAATACCAGCAGGTAAATTTATCATGGGTACCAGCGAAGAAAGTATTCAACATCTCTATTTAAAAGAAGAATGGGTAATGGATTGGTTTGATGCTGATTTATTTATGAGCGAACAACCCCAACATGAATTATATTTACCCAAATTTGAAATTGGCAAATATCCAGTTACCAATGAAGAATATCACAGCTTTATTTGGGATACTGCCCACCGGCTGCCAAAAGGATGGGTCGGTTTTAGTTACCCTGAAGGTAAAGAGAATCATCCAGTGGTAGGCGTTTCCATGGCAGATTGTAAAAAATATATCGAATGGATCAACGCCAAAACAAACCAAAATTACCGGTTACCATCTGAAGCAGAATGGGAACGAGCGGCACGCTGGATTGATGGCAGAATGTACCCTTGGGGAAATGTGTTTGATACCTGGCGTTGTAATACATTAGAAAGTGGCATTAATAATACGACCCCAGTAGGTATTTATTCCACCAGCGGAGACAGCCGTGATGAAGTGGCAGACATGGTAGGCAATGTCTGGGAATGGACATGTTCCAAATATGTTGCTTATCCTTATGACGCAAGTGATGGACGAGAGCAATTTGACCGTTCACATAAATATGTCGTTCGCGGAGGTGCATGGTATTACAGCCGAAAAATGGCGCGCTGCACAGCCAGAGAAGGAATTGCCCCTGACTACAACTCCCCTGCACTGGGTTTTCGATTAGCCCGCTCTTTAACTTAAACGATATCCTACCAAATGATTTTTAACGGCAAAGATAACAATCAATAAAGTTTTAAGGAGAGGACTTCTATTACCTCTTCTCTTTTGAGTGTAGGTTATTCACGAAAACGTTAAGTGCGAAAACTAGGGGTAGAAGGCAGGGTAACAATGAATTTTGTCCCTTTGCCAATTTTACTTTCAGCGGTGATAATACCACCATGTTGTTTTACGGTACGGTGGCACAGCGATAACCCCAGCCCCGTTCCTTTTCCGGCGTCCTTGGTAGTATAAAATGGTTCAAAGATGCGGGTTAATTTTTCTTCAGGTATTCCTTTTGCGTTATCACTAATCGTGACACGAAATTCTTCGTTAACATATTGAGTATTGATCACAATCACGCCGGGCTGATCCTCAAATGCGTCAATAGCATTCATCACCAAATTGATCCATACGCCCTGTAAATGATCCTTACTTCCATTTAACCTTGGTAAATTATCTTCCAGTTCCAAATCAATTCGAATCGGTCGGGAATTAATTTCATGCTGAACAAGGGACAAGGCATTATGAATGGTTTCGTTTAAATCCATGTTCTGAAAATCATATTGTTCTTTTCGGGCAAACCCAAGTAAGTTTTTAACCACCTGGGAAGCGCGTGTGCCTGCAATTTCAATCAAATTTAGGGAATCTTTGGTATCAATATCGTCGTCTGAAACTTCCCGGTTTAATAATTGGGCATTTGCAATAATCGCTGCCAAAGGATTATTAATCTCATGGGCTACCCCAGCAGCCAATTGTCCAACGGCAGCCAATTTTTCTGATTGGATCAGATTCGCTTCAAGATGCCTTTTTTCCGTAACATCTTGTTCAAACAAAATAGCTTGGACCGGGTAATCATCTTCATTTAAGATGGGATATGTGATAATTTCCCACTCGATAAATTGTTCATCATCAATCCAATCACGATGAATACGGGTGGTTGAACGAGCATTATTATACGTTTCCATCACCCGGCATCCAGGACAAGGGTCATTCCGTTGATACAGTTTTTCATAACACTTTCGTCCCACCAATTTGTTTGGCGGAATATTGACCCGATTAGCACGGCTCATATTAATTGCCAATAAGCTGTATTTTCTATCAATGATATACATGGAGGCTGGAATGCTGTCAAATAAGGCTCGCAAGGTATTGCGGGAATGTAACAATTCCCAGCGGCTGGCTTCCAAATCAGCATTGGAAACTTTTAATTCCAGGAACATGTTCATATTAAACATGGTGTTTGCCAAGGCAGTTGCCATCGAGCTTAACAGATCAATTTCATATTCATTAAGTTGCCTGGCAGGAACATTTAACAATGCCAGAGCACCCAAAATTTGCCCGTTGGTTAACAATGGCACACAAACCATACTTTGAACCATTAAACCAATTGCCCCATCAAATTCGGCATTAAAAAACTCATTTTGGGTAACATCCAACGTCTCAACAACTTTTTTTGTGTAAACACACTGCCAGATTAATCCCTTTTCTAACTTTAAGCTGACCTGGGATATCCAATCCAATTTAGCACCCAATCGTTTTTTTATCGCCAGGTTAGGATTATCTTTATCTAAAACGATCAATAAAACCTCATCGGCTTCAAAGATAGAACGGATACTCTGGATCATATTAATCTGCGTATCGTTAATACTCAGACCGGTACTTTGTGTGCGAGCAATATATTTAAGAGCAGCAATTTCCTTTTTTCTTTTTTCAATTTCCACTTTAAGTAAAAGTTGATGAATCCGAAGGCCTAAATAATCGAGACATTTTTGCAAAAACTGCTGGGTATCCTCAGAAACTTTTTCACCTTCAAGGATCATAAACCCGATCATGTTACCATCGGCGTGAATTGGCACACTGGCAGCAAAACCATTCGGTGGAGGATAAACAGCCGTATTTTTGGAACGTAAAAAAGAATAATAATCAAATAATTCTCCCTGACCAATTAATAATTGATTCTTAAAATCAGGAGAAAAATTAATAGTAATCCAGTGATTTTCAGGATTTATTTGTTCCAATGGCAGATAAAAGGCACCACCAGAAATATTTAATGTGTTAATAAGGGTGGTTAATAAATCATATAAGTCTTGTTCTAAAGTAACCACATTGGAAAAACTATTAACCGCTTTAGAAACGGTATCCCATAAATCCTTATTAAGATTGATCGACTTGGTAGATGCCATTTGTCGGCTTAATCCTATTCCTCAAAATCTTCTGGTTGAATGGTATACCCATATCCGGCAATCGTTTTAATAAAAATTGGTGTTCGGGGATCATCTTCAATTCGTTCACGCAAATTTTTGATATGAACACGGACAAGATCAGGGCTGCCCGCATCGGAAGGATAATCCCATACCTCATCTAATAAGCGAGCCGGAGAAAAAATTTCACCCGGGTGACTCATCAGATGATAAAGCAGGTCATATTGAACAGGCGTCAATCGAATTTTACCCTGTGATTCGGAGGTAAACTCATAAGTACGTGTATTTAATACAAACGGACCAATTTTCAAAATATGGCTGGGTGATGAAGGCGGGGGCTGTACTTCCTGAGTAACCGGTATAACGGTTTCTGTAAATTGCTGTACTTGATTTTGTTCATTCCGGCGGGTTCTACGCAAAATAGCTCGGATGCGAAGCAGTAATTCATCAATATTAAAAGGCTTACCCAGATAATCATCTGCGCCAGCTTTAAAACCAACAATTTTATCTTCATCCTTAGCTTTTGCAGTCAGGAATAAGATCGGCACGTTTTCTAACAGCGGGTCAATGCGCATTTCCCGGCAAACGGTATAGCCATCCATCCCCGGCATAATCACATCCAAAATCACGAGTTTGGGTACGTTCCGCCTGGCTAACTGTAATCCTTCCACGCCGCTGTTTGCGACAGAGACTTTAAATTCATCGCCTCTTAAGACGCGTTCAATTGTTTTTGCAACAATTTCATCATCTTCAACTACAAGAATACTAATTGGTTCCATAAGCCTTCAGCTCCCCGGGAAAATATATATTAAATATTGTAAACCCATTTTTATTTATAACCGATATATTTCCTTCATGTTGACGAACAATTTCACGACAGATACTTAATTCTATACCAGAACCGCGTCCAATGCCTGCTGGAATCAGCTTTGGTTCAAATATTTCATCTATTTCATTTTCAGAAAAGGGAATTCCGTTATCACTGATTTCGATCATGACTCCTGAAGAATCAGATGCAGGGGATGTGCCAATCTTAATGATGTGATTCTCACCATCTTTGGTACCTTCCTTAGCTAATAATAGCATGGTTATCCATAAATCTTCTAATTGTTGTAGATTACCATGAATCATTGGAAGAGGTTCTTGTAAATTAGTAATTAATTCCACTTTTCCATTCGCCTGAATTAAAGCTTCAGATAATAAAATGGCTTTTTGAATGGTCTCATTCACATTCAGGAATTCTTTTGTATCTTTAGATGGCTCAGAAAACATTAACAATTCCTGAATTACATATTGTGCCCGCCATCCCGCTTTGATAATTAAATCAGCAGATTCATAATTTTCATTATCTTTGACCAGATTATGAGTTAACAACTGTGCTTCTGCAATAATCGTTGTTAGGGGATTGCTTATCTGGTGGGCGACACTGGAAGCCAATTGTCCAATAGCGGATAAACGGGAATTTTGTGCCAGATGATTTTGAGCAGATTGGATTTGATCTTCCATCTGTTTTCTTTCCGTAATATCTCGCCCAACACCCTGATATTCCCTAAGCAAACCGCCTTCCGAATAAATTGCTTTTAGTGTCCATTCTTGCCAACGTATTTCATTTACCAAATGAACCCGGCACTCAAATTTGACAACTGGCTCGTCCACAGTGCAATTCTCAATTGCCTGAAGAACAGCGGCTTGATCTTCATTTAATACTGGAGATAGACAATAGGTATCTAATAATTCTTGTTTATCCGTTCGGTAATAATCACAGTAGGTTTCATTAACAAACGTAAAACACAAATCTGCATTAGCCCGGTAAATCAACTCCGTCTGATGTTCATCCACAATAGCGCGATACCGCATTTCACTATCCCGCAGTGCTTCTTCTGCTCTTTTCTGGATCAACGCATTTGCCGTCATTTCGGCAAAGGATTGCAGCATGTACGTATGATTATCCACCCAGGATTGCTCCTTACTTTGGCGGAAAAACGCGATAACACCAATCAACGTATTGTTATATACCATTGGTACAAAAATTAATGCTTTTACACCATTTTCATCAAAAAATAGTTTTTCCTTAAAAGCCTGGTTCGGTAAGTGATCTAAATTATCAATCTGTAAATTGTTTTGTTTGTTTAATAAATTAAATAACCAAGGGATTTGATTTTTGTGGATTGTATTCATATCTTGCTTAACCTTAATTTTTTCAAATCCACAATAATGGACAAATTTCTGTTCATTTTGGAGTAAATAAATCGCTCCAAAATCTGCCCGAACAAAATTACCAATTAACAAAAAGGTTTTATCAATACCGATATCCGTATTTTCAGCACTAAGATTGATGAAAAAATTGGAAATAGATGATAACAGTTTTTCAGTAACCAGCCGTTGTTGTAACAAAGCCTCTGTTTTTTTCTTTTCATCAATATTTTGAGCAATACAAATAATCTCAGAAACACTATTTTTTCGATTTCTGGCAAAGACTCCATCATTACTGGAGAACCAATGCCAAACCCCCGTTTTATCTTTTACCCGAAATTCAATGGAAGACGCTGTGAAGGATTTTGATTGAAAACGCTGGAGGTGTTCATTAATAAAACCTAAATCATCCGGATGAATTAATTCCAACATGACATTGTGCCCCATATCATAAATATCCTGTGGACTAAACCCTAATAATTGTTTTACATTAGGATTAATGAAGGTAATTTTGGTTTTTTCCAGGTTATACACAAAAACCAGATCAGGTGAAGAAGTAATAATTCTCTCTAAAAAGTGGCGTGTTTCATTATGGGTCTGTTGTTCTTTTTTCCGGATGGTTATATCCCGGCAGATGTCCATAAATCCGGTTATATCTTGTTGTTTGTTGATCAATGGTGTAATCTGTGAGCTGATCCAAACCGGATTATTTTTTTTATCTTTTAATTGGCGTTCAACTTCGATAGGGGTTTGAATTTGATTGGAATCAATTTGAATGGCTGGCGAGAAGAGCTGCCAATAAGTCTGTTCGGCAGGTTTTCCAATAAACTCTTTTTGGTCATATCCAAACAATTGTTCGGCAGTCCGGTTGAAGTAGGTAATATTTCCTTCAATATCCCACACAACGACTGCATCCCGCATATTGTCTAATAAATTCGATTGGTATTGAATATGATCCAAAGACTCCTGATTTTCAACTTGTAATTTCCGAAAACGAATTGCCTTTTGAACCAAATTTGTAAGGGTTGAAAGTGCGTATTCTCCTTTAACAAGGTAATCAAACGCCCCATTTTGCATAGCTTGTACTGCCACCGTTTCATTTCCCTCGCCGGTCATCATCACAACGGGGATCAGATTGTTTCGTACGGATAATTTCTTTAAAACCTCAATGCCGGTCGTTTCTTCTGCAATCCGATAATCGAGAAAAATAATATCATAGTCATTTTGAGAATAAGCGTCCCAAAAATTATCTTCTGTATGGGTAATTTTTACATTTCCCTGACAAGCAATTTTTAAATAATCAGCCATCATTTCAGCCAATTGCTCATCATCATCCAAAATCAAAATATGATTTTCAAGCCGATTTTTCATAAAGATTTACCAGTTTGATTATGATGTTGGGAATGCGGTTTTAAACAAGCGTTTAACATCTCAAGAGAATATCTGCGATGTCCTCCGGGAGTTCTTAACGCAATCAATATACCCTGATTTTCCATCCGATGCAGCGTAGAAAGGCTGATATTTAAGTATTCTGCTGCTTCTCTGGCATTCAATAATTTATTTCCAATTAATGAATTATTTTGCATTGATCCTGTCCTTCAGTGGCTGAAACCATATCAAACCATGTCAAATATAGGCAAAGGCTACCATCATCTTACATAAATAAAAAGATTATGCCCATAAAAACCGCGTAAACATTTTTAAAAAATTTACTCGGTCTTAACATTGCTTTCACATGTTGTTTACTTCAAAAACGCTGGGGGTGTGCTATCTTTGACAGGAGAAAATTTTTAATCAAAAAATAAAAAGGAATGGCATCTTGATCTTAGTAACGCGCTTAGATGGCTCAAAATATTATATCAACCCGGAGATGATCTTAACTATTGAATGCACCCCGGATTCTGTCATTACCTTAAAAAACAATGTGAAATTTGTTGTACGAGATAATGCGGAAGAGATTGTCAAACGGTTTATCGAGTACCAGCAAAAAATCCACATGCCCTTTACGGAACGGGACTAGATTTGTCATCAGAAATCGTAATTATTATTTGTTATAAGGAGAAAAAACAATGGATTTGACGACAATTGGCGGCTTGGCTCTTACAGTTGTGATCGTAGTCGTTGTAATGATTATGGACGGTGGTAACCCGGCTGAACTATTTGCTCATCCTTCCGCCATTTTGTTGACCATGTTTGGTGCGATTATGGCAACCATTGTAACTTCACCAATGAAATTGGTGGTTTCGCTGCCCAAAGTAATCATCAAAGCTTTTGTAAGCCCCAAATTCAATGTACAGGAATCAATCGAGATTTTAGTTGTGATGGCAGATAAAGCCCGAAGAGATGGATTACTGGCACTGGAAGAAGAATCAAAAAATATAACGGATGATTTTTTGAAAAAAGGGGTCATGATGGTGGTCGATGGGGTCGATCCCAGCCAGGTACGAGCCATTATGGAAACCCAAATTGAACACATGGAAACTCGCCACCGCGCCGGTGCAGGCTTCTTTGCCGCAGCAGGCGGTTTTTCACCTACCTTCGGTATTATCGGTACCGTTATGGGCCTAATTGAGGTGTTGAAACAATTAAGCGACCCGGACGCTTTGGCAAAATCTATCGCAGGTGCTTTCTTAGCCACTCTCTGGGGTTTGTTGAGCGCCAACCTGATTTTCTTACCAATCGCCGGAAAATTAAAAGCAAAAAGCGAGCAGGAAGCTTCAGTACGGTATATGCAGTTGGAAGGTATTTTGGCAATCCAAGCTGGTGAGAACCCACGTGTTGTTCGAGATAAATTAAACGCTTTCCTTTCTCCAAGTGAAATGGTCACCGAGGAAAAAGCAAAAGCTGGAGCCGGGCAAACGGCATAACGGATGAAAGGAAAGGTTGAATCATGAGTGCACATGGTGGCGGCGGCGATGATGGCGGCGGTGAACGCTGGTTAGTCAGTTATGCCGATTTCATTACATTATTAATGGTGTTATTTGTGGTGTTATATTCCATGGGTCAAACTGATGTAAAAAAATACAAACAGTTAGCCGACAGCATGAAAGTTGCCTTTTCTGTTGGTGGGTCATCTAAGTTGGTTGATCCCAAAATTAACAGCGCTTCCGGATCAATGGAAGACGGTGAATCGAAACCGATTGTTATTCCTGGTATTCCAGAAGATCCTCCTCAAACTGAAGAAGTAGCCGGACAGTTAACACAAATGTTATCGGATAATGGTATCGGCAATGAGGTTAGTGTTCAAACCAATATTGAAGGTGTGATGATTTCTTTAAGTGAAAAGCTTGTATTCTCACCTGGCAGTGATCAATTAGCACCGGAAGTATATCCCCTCCTGGATACGATCGCTAATATGGTTATACCAATTGATAATAATGTGCGTTTGGTAGGACACACGGATGATACGCCTCCTTTAGATTCAAAATACAAAAATAGTTTTGAGCTTTCCATGGCCAGAGCCATGCTCGTAGCAGAATATTTAATGTCAAAAGGGGTTGCACCAGAACGATTGTTAATTTCAGGAAAAGGTCAATATGACCCAATATTCCCCAATGATACAGATCAGCACCGTTCCTTAAATGGACGTGTGGATATTGTGGTTATTTATCGAGTGGATAATATGGTAATTGGATCCGATGTAATTCGAATGGATCCGGATACGCAATACGGGCTGGATACATCCGCCATTCCGGAAGAAGAGCCTACAGAAGAACCGGTAAAAACGGAAGGAGGAGGGCATTAGGATGAAAAATGTAATGAAGATCCTGAATGTGGTTTTACGCATATTAATGATTATTGTATTGGGTGCAACAGCGGTATTAAGCTTAACAATGGCTTATATCATGTTTGCTCCGGACACATTTCCCAAACCATTTCAATTAATGTATCAAGGAGATACGGTTGCCCAGGCAGCGACGGGAGAAACCGGGGAAAGTGGCAGCACTTCCCATGGCACAGGGTTCGCTCCCCCACCCACAGCCACCCCCGAACCTGAAATTCCAGAACTTCATCCTGGTGAAGGTGTGATGGTAGATATGAGTACAAAAATCATCAATCTATCCGATCCCGCAGGAAGAAAATATGTGCGCACAACGATTGTTTTGGAGTTTTACCCCAGCAACTTGGAATACTTCACGATGGAAGCGGAAGCGGCCAGTGAATATTTAAATGAATTTAAAGCGGAAATCGATGCCAGAATGCCCTTAATCGATGATATTGTCATATCACTTCTTTCCACCAAAACCTACGATCAATTGTATACGGCTGAAGGAAAGGAACTCCTTCGCACAGAGATCATGGAAAAGATCAACAGCCGTTTGCCTGAATTTTATGTAATGTCGGTTTATTTTACAGAGTTTGTTGTCCAGTAAACGGAGTTCTTTATGTTATCTCAATCCGAAATTGATGCCTTACTAGCAGGTGCACTAGAAATTGAACAAAACGATGGTGAGTCCAATGTAAATTTGGCTAACCTGATTGATCAAGCGTCTGAGGCGGTTGCCAAGACTCCCAAACCCACTCGCAAGGTACAGGCATATAATTTTTGGTCTCCTGATCGTTTTTCAAAAGAACAAATGCGTGCAGTCGAATTAGTGCATGAAGATTTAACAGAACGTTTGATGACATCGTTACCTACCTTTTTACGCACCAATGTCCGCCCGCGTTTAGTACATACAGAACAAGGACGTTTTCATGACTTCCTGAAAGATTTTGCGGACAATACGCTCTTCCATATGCTGCTCTTAACACCGCTGCCAGGACAGGTTGTGATGACCTTCAGCCCGAATATCAGCGTAATGATCCTTGAACAACGTTTGGGTGGCCGGATCGAAGGCGCTTCTTCCGAACGCCCCTTGACAGATATTGATCAGGCCCTCCTACGGGGTATGGTCGAACACATGCTGACAGATATTAAGGATGCCTGGGGAAAAGTTGTGGTCATTGAACCCGCATTAGAAGACAGCACCACCAACCAACATTGGGTTCAGATGATCCTTGGAAATGAAAAAGTGATGCTGCTGACCTTTGAATTAAGTCTGGCAAATATCACCGGTACGATGAGTATGTTTATCCCATTTAGCACACTTAAACCGATTGGCAATGTGTTGAACCCCCATATTTGGATCACTGGGCGCAGAGAACCACAGCGTGATCCCGAAGTTCGCCAGCAAGCCATGAAAAATTTACATCAAGTCGGGCTGCCCGTGCAGGTTATTTTAGGTTCAGCACAATTGACAATGAGTGAAGTGATGAGTTTAGATGAAGGCGATGTTATCCGTCTTGATACATTAATCAAAGAACACCTGGTAATTCAAGTTGCAGAACAAGAACGATTTACCGGACAAGTAGGTCGCGTGGGTAATCGGATGGCGGTCCAGATTACCGGTGTCATACGCGATGGTGAAAAAGTTATAGGATAAGAGGTAATACAAATGGCAGATTATGAAGGTTTTGAAGAAGATTCCGAAATGGAAGAAAACCAAAATGTGAACGAAGAACTGCTGATGGAACTGAACAGGCAGGCTCAACAAAAAAGTGGTTCACAAAGTTTTCAAGATCGACCCAGTATGTTAGACCAGAATATGCCTGGCATGGGTGGATCATCCGGGTTTACGCCTGGAATGGGAATGCCCGGAAACAACGGGCGAGATAATGCAAACCCCCAGAACATTGATATGCTCATGGATATTTCCCTGAATGTAACGGTTGAATTAGGCCGGACGAAAATGATGCTGCGTGAAGTTTTAGAATTACAACATGGTTCCGTGGTCGAATTGGATCGTTTAGCTGGGGATGCAGTAGATGTTTTTGTCAATAACCGCTTGATTGCCCGTGGAGAAGTGGTAGTGGTGGATGATAAGTTTGGGGTACGCATTACCGAACTGATTAACAAAAATGGGAAAAAGGGAGCCCTGTAATGCGCTCCATCCAAACAGCTTTTCAACAATGGTTAAAGGCAGATAACAAACGGATCACCTGGGTCCTTATCCTGATGGTTGTTTCAGTAGGTGCGCTGGGTTTAATCTTTGCCTGGGCAAACAGCAACTTACCAGCAGCATCTGCAACCATGGCGGATGGCTCGCCCGATAATCTTAGTTCCCCGTTTTATTTTCTTGGTGTTTTTGTAAAGTTAATAGGTGTTCTGCTGCTGCTTTTTGGGGTGGCTTATTTTGTCCGGCGTTGGAAAGGAAATGCCAGCCCGGTTCAAAATCATAAGAATCAAATGTTTGTTGTTGAGAGTTTACGTCTATCCCCTCGCCAGGCGCTTCACCTGGTGAAAGCTGGTGACCAGGTATTTTTGGTTGGCGCTACGGATCAGTCGTTAACCCTCGTTTCAGAAGTGGATGTAACAGATGCTTTAGCTGTTGAGATGCAGCCTGCTGTTACTGAAAAAATGATGGACTTTGGAAAGATATTTTCCAATAAATTGAAGCAAACAGACAGCAAGGATGCAGCCCCTGTTTCAGCCTCTACTCCGGAAATATAATCCGCGGGTAGTTTGGTCTCCGTTTTGTGTCAGGATGCGCTGACGGAGACAAACCCTAAAATCTTAGAGGCGAAGAATGCGTGCAAAAAAAATTATTTTAATAATCCTACTGGCCATGGCAGCAATAACCTTAAGTGGATGTGCAGCACTACCGGGAACAACAGCTCCTGGCGTCACCCTTTCCGTTCAACCGGACGGCGACCCTGAAGAAGTAACCAGTGGTGTGCAGTTATTGGTATTATTAACCGTTTTATCGCTGGCTCCAGCGATTTTGGTCTTGGCGACCTCTTTTACTCGAATTGTGATTGTTATTTCTATGGTGCGCAGCGCCATCGGCACCCCGACCATTCCTCCGAACCAGGTCGTGATTGGTCTGGCGTTATTATTAACCTTTTTTGTCATGGCACCAGTTTATAACCAAATTGATCAGCAAGCCTTACAGCCTTACCTCAATAACGAGATTGATCAGGAAACGGCCTTTACCCAAGCGCTGAATCCAGTACGAGAATTTATGTTTAAACAAACAAGGGAAAAAGATATCGAATTATTTTTAGGCATCAGTGAATTGCCACGTCCTGACACATTGGACGACATTCCCACCATGACCCTCTTACCTGCGTTTGTGATCAGTGAATTGAGAACGGCTTTTACGATGGGTTTTGTCTTATACATCCCCTTCCTGGTTATTGACCTGGTGGTTTCCAGCATCCTCTTGTCGATGGGAATGATGATGCTGCCGCCTTCCTTAATTTCTCTGCCTTTTAAATTATTATTGTTTGTAATGGTCGATGGTTGGTATTTATTGGCGCGAAGTTTAACGATGAGTTTTATGGGATAAGGAGAAGCCTCGATATGACAGAAGCATATGTTTTAACCCTGGCACAAAATGCAATTACAATGATGGTCGTTCTGGCTGGTCCTGCTTTAATTATCAGCCTGATTATTGGTAGTTTGATCAGTTTAGTACAGGCGGCAACACAAATTAATGAAGTTACGATGACCTTTGTTCCAAAAATTATCGGAATTGGATTAATCTTGGTCTTTTTAGGTTCATGGATGCTGCAGCAGATGCTTGTTTTTACTGCAAATTTATTTAATAGTTTACCTTCATTAGTAGTACCTTAGGATAAAATGCGGCTATAATAAGAAAATATTTATAACGGTAAGGATAAACGATGCTGCCAAAACGAGTTGATACAATTTTAGGATCAATTGATCAATTACGCCCCATGCCTTCAAATGTGACACGACTTTTAAAGGAATTGGAGGACCCCACCATTACAGCCGGGCAAATTTCTGACCAGATCGGTTTGGATCAGGCTTTAGCTGCATTAATTATGCAAATGTCGAATTCTGCATTATTAGGATATGGCAGAACCTGCACCTCAATCAGTGATGCAGTGGTGCGGTTAGGGTTTAAACGAATAAAGTCAATCGTTATGGCATCTGCCGCCAGTGATTCGATGAAACGAAGTTTACGAGGTTATCGTTTGGGGGCAGGACAGTTATGGGAACATTCTTTGGCCGTGGCTGTGGCAGCCGAATGGGTAGCCCAGGCAGTCCATTATCCATTTCCGGAAGAGGCTTATGTAACGGGCCTGTTACATGATATGGGTAAATTAATGTTGGATCAATATGTTTTATCCGACTATACAAAAATCGTGGAGTATATGCACCGCTATCGGTTGAGTTTATGGCAAGTGGAAGAAAAATTGATCGGGATTGACCATGCCAAAGTTGGGGGCCTAATGGCAGAAAAATGGCAGTTCCCAGAATCCTTATTATATGGAATCCGGAACCATCATGATCCTTCTTCAGCAAGAAAAAATGCCGAATTGGCCGCTGTGGTTAACATGGCAAATGCTTTCGCTTCTCAAACGAATGAAAAATTACCAGACATTCACACCAAGTCAATCCATCCGGCTTCTTTGGCCATATTAAACCTCTCGAGTGACAAAATTGCGCCATTACAAAATCGAGTAAATCAGATCTTAAATGTGAATGCTTAGGAAAAACAGAAATTAATGGGGCACAGAATATTAATTGTTGAAGCAGATGCTTTACAAAGAGATTTAATGCAGTTGGCTTTACAGCGAGGCGGTTTTGAGGTCGTCAGCACTGCCCAATCTGAAAAAGTGCGCGAGTTAATCTTAAAACACCGCCCAAAATTAATGATTCTGGATATGTTCATGCCGCGAATCAACGGCTTAGATTTGATTAAGTTGCTTCGGGCTGAAGGATTGATCGCTGGGATGACCATCATCGCCTTGTCATCCATGGCCTTTCGCGAAATCGTTCACCAAGCAGCGGTGTTGGGGGTTTCTGAGTTTATTATCAAACCATTTGATATGGATATGCTGCTAGACCGTGTCAATCAGGTCTTAGGAAAGACAGATTAACTCACCCTGTCGGACAGAATTGCATAATCTTTAGCGTAAATAAAAAAATTTACGCGTTCTTTATATTGGCTTCATCCATCCTTTACGGACAAGAAAAACAGCTTGGGGTATCCTTTTAGCAGAGGTATAAAAGCTGTATGTTAATCTCCGTGGCACAAGCACAAATTTTTATTCTGGCGTTCACAAGGGTTATGGCAATTTTGATCCATATTCCAATGTTGGGTGGTCAGATTGTTCCTAACCAGGTGCGTATCGCTTTGGGATTGATCTTAACCATGATCTTAATTCCGTGGACACCACTGGGCGTTGAAGCCGAGGCATTTGGTTTGTTCGCTTTTGCTGTCATGATTCTACGAGAGATCATCATTGGTACTTTAGCAGGTTTTGCAGCAAACTTAACCTTTGGGGCAATTCAAATTGCCGGTGAGGCAATGGGCTTGGGTAGCGGCTTTGGTTCCAGCCGAATTTTCAACCCCTCTATGGAAGATTCCGGTAGTGCCTTCAGCCAATTGTTTGTCATTACAGCAACCTTGCTTTTTTTGATTGTGAACGGGCACCATATGGCCATTGTTGCCATCCAAAAAACTTTTACGGTCATTCCGGTTGGCTCATCCGTCGTCTTTGGTTCGTTAGATCAATTATTAGGAATGACAGCACATCTAATTACTGCTGGTATTCAAATCGCTTTACCCGTGATGGCTGCTCTGTTATTAACCGATTTAACGCTCGGTTTGATGGCACGTGTGGCACCTCAAGTTCAGGTTTTCTTTTTGGGTTTACCACTCAAAGTTGCCGTCAGCCTGGTAGCTTTGGGATTATTGTTTTCCATCGTTGGTCCCACATTATCCAATATGTTCCAAGAATTGGGACCACGAATGATTAGTTTGTTACAACAGTAGGGTTTATGTCCTCAGATCGCACCGAAAAAGCAACTCCCCAGAAATTAAGAGAAGCACGTCGTGAAGGACGTGTACCGCGCAGTGTGGAAGTAAACACTGCGGTCTTAATGATGGTGAGTGCTCTTTTATTACAAGGCCCCGGTAAAACAATGGTCACCAACCTCAAATGGATCATAACCGATCTGGTTGTAAATATGTCCACTGTGGATTTGACTTTTGTTTGGCTACAGCGAAAGATGATGGACATCGTCCTTTCACTCACCCCCAGCATAGCCATGATCATTATGGTCATCATGGTGACTGGTATCGTGGTGACAATTGCCCAAACTGGTTTTTTGTGGGCATCAAAAAATGTAGGATTCAAATTTGACCGGATTAATCCATTAAACGGTTTTAAACGCATTTTTTCAGCAAAAGGGTTGATAGAACTCGGACGAGCTTTATTAAAATTATTGGTGGTTGGCTGGGTAGCGTATAGCTTTTTAAGAACAAGAGCCTTTGAGGTCGAAAACTTATTACAAACCGATCTGATCAGCGGAGTCAGTGATTTTATGGCATTAGCCATTAACCTGGCCTTACGTATTGGTGGTGCTTATATCGTCTTGGCAGCTGCCGATTTTGCTTACCAGCGATATGACTTCATGAAAAATATGCGCATGACCAAACAAGAGATCAAAGAAGAATTTAAACGATCAGAAGGTGACCCGATTTATAAAAGCCGTATTCGCAGCCAGATGCGTCAAATGGCCCGCCGCCGCATGATGGCTAGTGTTCCGGAAGCAACCGTTGTGGTTACCAACCCAACCCATATTGCAGTAGCCCTCAAATATGAAGCGGGAATGAATGCGCCTAAGGTGGTTGCCAAAGGAGCACATAAGGTCGCGGAACGCATTAAAGCAATCGCCAAAGAAAATAATGTGCCGGTCATTGAGAACAAACCCCTCGCACGTTCTATGTATAAAACAATGGATTTAGATCAGGAAATCTCAGCAGAATTTTATCTGGCTGTGGCAGAGATTTTAACTACCGTATACCGCATGAAAGGGCGGATTCCACAACCCGCTGTTTAAAGGATACATAAAGGAAAACCTATGACAACTGCTTCTCGTAATGCATTTTTAAGCTCACTTCAAAGTATTTTCCGTTCAAAAGATCTTGCCATGATCTTTGGCGTCATCACTTTGGTCGCTTTGATGGTTGTCCCCATCCCGGCCGCTATGGTGGACTTGATGTTGGCACTCAGCATTACGATTTCAATTGGAATCATTTTATTGGTTATGTTCATCCGAGAACCAATGGAATTCTCCGTGTTTCCCACTGTATTATTGCTGGTGACCTTATTAAGACTTGGCATTAATATCTCGATCACTCGTCAGATTTTGGTTGAGGGAGCCGCTGGAAAAATTGTGGCTACCTTCGGTAACCTGATTGTTGGCGGCGATTATATTGTCGGTGTGGTTTTATTCCTGATTTTGATGATCATCCAATTTGTGGTTATCAATAATGGTGCGGGTCGTGTGGCAGAAGTCTCCGCTCGGTTTACATTAGATGCTATGCCCGGAAAACAAATGGCAATCGACGCCGATTTAAATTCCGGATTAATTGATGAAAATCAAGCCCGTCAACGCCGGAAAGCAGTGGAAGCGGAAGCTGATTTTTATGGAGCAATGGATGGTGCCAGTAAATTTGTTAAAGGAGATGCCATTGCAGCCATCATCATCATGTTGGTTAATATCGTTGGTGGTATTGCTACCGGCGTTATCCAACGTGGATTACCCGCAATGGAAGCGCTTCAAGGTTATGCCCTCTTGACAATTGGAGCAGGCCTGGCCGTGCAAATCCCAGCCCTCCTCGTTTCCGCTTCTGCTGGTTTGATCGTTACCCGCTCCAACTCGGAAGACTCTTTAGGTGATGACCTCTTTGGGCAGCTTTCCAATATTCGTGTTTTAGTAGCCGCAGCCGGTATCACATTGTTGTTAGGCTTTATTCCTGGTATGCCCAAAGTACCGTTCTTCCTGATTGGTGCTGGTTTGGGTGCCGCGGCTTATTTTGTAAAAAAAGCAACCCCGGACGAAGTTTTGGTGTCACCACAAGAATTACAAATGCAGCAGCAGATGGCTGCGGCTGCAGGACCTGCCGAACCAGAAAGCCCAGAAGATATGTTAGAAATGGTGGTCGTTGATCCAATTGAATTGGAGATTGGTTATAGTCTGATCCCCATGATCGACGATGATTCCCAAGATAATTTGCTGCGGCGTATTACCAGCATCCGGCGCCAATTGATGAGTGAAATTGGTCTGATCTTACCCGTTGTGCGTATCCGCGATAACCTGCGATTACAGCCCCAGGAATATAAAGTAAAAATCCGCGGCCAAGAAGTTGCCAGTGGAGAATTATTAATGGATCGGTTATTAGCCATCCCTGGCCCAGAGGTAGATGACAATATCCCAGGTGTGGATACAACCGAACCGGCATTTGGATTACCAGCATTATGGATCTATGAATCTGAACAAGGACAGGCCGAATTAAAAGGTTACACCGTGGTGAACCCCTTCTCCGTGTTAAGTACCCACCTAACCGAAGTGGTGCGAAATAACGCTCCTGAATTATTAAGCCGCCAAATGGTACAAGAAATCATTAATCAAATTCGCAAAAAATCACCTGCTTCTGTCGATGGCGTGGTGCCGGAAATGATTTCTTTGGGTGAATTACAAGCCATTTTGAGGAATTTATTGCGAGAACGAGTGCCAGTACGTGACATGGTGGGCATATTAGAAGTGGTTGCAAATAATGCGGCGGTCACACGGGATCCAAATATCCTGGCAGAAGCAGTCCGCCAAACCATGGCAAATACATTATCAAATATGTACCGCGATCAAAACAATATGCTGCACGTTTTTACTTTTGCACCCAATGTGGAATCGAAATTACGTCAGGCATTGGCACCCGCTGAAAATGGCCCTGGGTTCCAGGTAGATGCAATGACTGCCCAGCAAATTGTGGCTCAAACCGGGGAACAAATGGAAAATTTGGCAAAACAAGGATTTTTCCCCATACTTTTGTGCCCCCGAGAATTACGTCTGGCGTTTCGACGGTTGGTTGAGCAATCTCTCCCCAACCTGGTTGTATTAGCTTTTTCTGAAGTCAGCCCCGGTACCCGTGTGAAAGCACATGGTATGGTGCAGGTTAATTAGAGGTTTTGATGCCAACGAAAAAATTTCAAGCAGAAACCATGATGGAAGCCCTGCAGCTGGTTCAAAAAGAATTGGGATCAGAAGCGATTGTACTTTCCTCGCGTGAAGTTCCTTTAGGGCAGCCCTGGCAGGTTTGGCGAAAACCCGGTATTGAAGTGATTGCAATGGCACCGGATAAAAAACAACAGCCTAACAGCCAACAGAAAAAAGCAGCTCCGGTTGTCAAACCACGCCAGGATGGACAAGGAGTGGATTGGCAAGAATCAACCGCACAGATTGAGTGGGTTTCGGACCAAACCGAGGATAAACCAGCTAAAAAACCGGTAAATCCCTATTATCAAACGGAAACCCAAACTGTGCCCAACCCAAGTGTGAAACGTTCTTCTGAAGATCAAAACCGGTATATCGAACGTCAAAAAGCTGCTGTAAATTCTTCGGTCATCAAACGAGAGCCGTCCGTTGTTTTTCCAGCAGATAAACCTGCAGTTCAAACCGTACCTGGCAGACAAATACCCAACACACAACCTCCTTCAACACAGATGGATCAAAAATTATCCACTCGTATTCCGGAGGGCCTGGCACAAACTCAACAACGTCTGGTCGCACAGGGTGTGGATCAGGGTCTGGTAGATCGATTGGTGCAAACCACCTTAACAGCCTTCAGCCCGGCCTTATTAGCAGATGAATCACGCAGTATGACTCTGGTGCGGAAACAATTAGAAGCTGGCTTAAATGTGGAAGAAAACTTTCTGACGATCGTTCCCAACAAAATCATCTGTTTGGTAGGCGCCAGCGGCAGTGGAAAAACGACAACTATTTCCAAATTAGCGGTCCACTTCTCCAAATCACTCGGTAAAAAAGTGATCTGGGTCAGCGCGGATACCGTGCGAGCTGGGGCAATTGCAGAAACACGAGCATACGCCGATGCTATTGGGGTTCCTTTACGTCTGGTGTACACACCGGAAGACCTAACCAATCTGATTCAAGCCAATCATCAAGCCGATGTTTTATTAATTGATACTCCAGGATACAACCCTTGTGATGAAGAACAAATGGTGGAATTAGGGGCTATGTTAACACGGCTGCCGGAACGTTCCACCTATCTGGTTTCTCCGGCAACAACCAAAGAAGCCGATTTAATTCAAGCGGTGGCTTCTTTAGGGTTATTTAAAATTCGTGGATTAATAATTACCAAAATGGACGAAACGTATTCGTTCGGTAGTGTATACAATTTTGTTTATCAAAGCCAATTACCAATGGTTTTATTCTCTTCCGGCAAACAAATCTTGGGTGACTTACGACAAGCCACAGCCGGAAAAATTGTTTCCGCTTTATTCGGGAAAGGATGGGATTAACTCATGGCAAACGAAAAAGATTTTGAATTCTCTGATGATGAATTTGATGAATGGGAAGATGAAAACGAATCAGAAGAAAAGAAAAACAAAAAAGAAAAAAAACCAAAAGAAAGAGTGCAATTGCCCATCTTTTTAGAATTAGTGTACAGCTTCGCTTTAATCTTCACCATCCTGTTAGCCCTGGTGGTAGCTGGGATGTCTTATTTATCCGGGGCAAAATGGTTGGATGTGTTTGTCCGTACCGCCATTACGATTTTATCAACTGGCCTTTTGTTATGGATCTTCAGTTTAACCATTTCAAATGGCGCATTAAAAACCGTCAAAATATTACATCAAGAAGCTTTAGAAAAACAGCAAGATAACAACAATCAAAATGAAGACGCTGAGGATGAAGCGTTCTCCAATAATAGACAGAACATGGATGTTGGGTAATCTAAGGACGAAAAACCATGCTGAAAGAAAAAACAGAAACTGATCTGTGGAAAGAATTCCAAGAAACCCATTCTGCTGAAGTAAGGGAAGCTTTGGTATTAAAGTCTGTTCCTTTGGTGCATTATTTATTAGGCCGGATGGGCATTTCACAAGATATGGGTATGGAATACGAAGATTTAGCCCACCAGGGGTTGATCGGTTTGATTGAAGCTGTGGATCGTTTTGACCCGAATTATGGCACCAAATTTTCAACCTATGCCAGTGTTCGTATTCGAGGAAAAATTTTGGATTATATGCGTTCATCCGATTGGATGTCGCGTGGTGCTCGCCAACGGGTACGTACCATACAACAAGCCATCACCGAACTTTGGGAGACAGAACAACGAGAACCTTCCGAAGAAGAAATCGCCTCGCACCTGGGCATTCGTCTGGATAAAGTTCAACAGGCATTGGATGATGCCAATCGTGTTGTGTTATCACTAGATACGATGGTAATTACCGGAAAAGATAATGATCTTTCCTTCCACGAGACCCTTAAAGATGAAGACCAGCCCGATCCATCCTCTATTTTTGCAGATGCTGAATTAAAAGAAAGTTTGGTAGAAGCAATTCAAAAATTAGCAGAACGAGAGCAATTGGTCCTATCTCTTTATTACATTGAAGAATTAACCTTAAAAGAAATTGGCAAAGTTTTGGATGTAACTGAATCCAGGGTTTCCCAAATCCATGCCAAAGCAATTTTGAATCTAAAGGCGGTGTTAAGCGATGGCTAGTATATCTTCCGTTTCCCTCAATGATACCTATCGTCTAATCCAATTGGCACGTGAAACAGCTCTGGTACAAGGCCGGAATGACCAGGCCAAACGACTGGGTCCTGTTGTCGAGGAAATGCGCGAATTGGTGAAACCCCAACAAAAATCCGCCTCCCCTGCAGCTGTTGGCGGAATGATGCAGCAAACCGGTTTTCAAAAATTGCTTGAAATTAGCAAATCTAGCCAGCCCCTCGCCAGTATTTCTTCCGGCCAACCCATGGCAAATTCCGCGATGGAACGCAACAGAATGGTGATGGCAATGTCATCAGCAAACATGGCCGATGTTGATATTGCCCGCCAAATGGGAATGACACGAGATGAAGTCCGCATGGTTGTCAGTGTAAATCGTTTCGCTTACAGCCAGTACACAAAAGGAGTATAGGAATGATTAAAGGATTTTATTCTGCAGTTTCCGCCATGGTGGCGAATGCAAATCGCCAGCAGGTTTTGGCTCATAACGCAGCGAATATGGATACCCCGGGATTTAAACAGGTATTGAGCTCATTTGATGAATTTTGGAAAACGCCTGTGGTATTTCCGCCAGGCAACCTACAAAATCTTTCCGCAATGACATACTCGGGCATGTTGGGTCTGGGTGTGGAAAACGCACCGGAAATCAGCGATTTTACCCAAGGGGCTTTGCAATTAACTGGCAATATGTTTGACCTGGCGTTAGAAGGTGAAGGTTTTTTCAGAATTGAAACCGAAGCTGGCGAACGTTATACCCGTGATGGCAGATTTATCCGAGATGCGGAAGGTCAATTGGTAACCGTGGATGGTAATTATGTGTTAGATGAAAATGGAAACCATATCACCTTACCAAATGGACAAATTCTAATCGATCAGAATGGTCAGGTTTTATCTGAAGACAACTTAATCGCCCAAATCGGCATGGTCATCTTTGAGAATCCAGCCGAGGAATTAACACCGGATGAAGGAAATTTATTTGAAGCCGCAGCAGCAGCTACCGGTGAAGGCTCTCCTCAAGTATTACAAGGCTACCTCGAAATGTCGAATGTTAATCCAACCCAGCTAATGACTCAATTAGTGGAAGTTGCGCGTACTTATGAGGCTGCTCAGAAAATGGTGCAGAATCAAGATGAATTAACCGGTAAAGCCATCTCAACCTTAGGCCGGATTGGTTAGGAGGTAACAACATGACATCATTATTCCATACATTAAATATTTCAAAAGTAGATATGCTCAACCGTTTATTGGACCTTGATGTGGTAAGTAATAACCTGGCCAATGTAAACACGGTAGGATACAAGTCAAATCGTTCCAATTTTCAAGAACTGTTAGCCGCGAATGGGATGAAGGACGGTATTCAATTTGCTTCTACCCAGGCTTTAATGCACCAGGGCAGTTTTCAAATGACCGGCAGTTCATTGGATTGGGCTATCGAGGGAGAAGGATTTTTTGCGGTTGAGCTTCCGGATGGCAGAACAGCTTATACGCGAGATGGTCATTTTCAACTGGATGCCGAGAATAACCTGGTAAATGGCAGTGGTTATCCGCTGATCTGGCAAGGCACACTACCCGCTGGCACACAAAATGTTTCTGTGGGTCCAAATGGACAGGTATCTGCATTAACGGATGCCGGATGGCAGGAAGTGGGTACAGTACAGCTTTCCCGTTTCGCTAACCCAACCGCTTTATCATCCTTTGGGCAAAATGTCTTTTTAGCCACCGATGTCTCTGGTGCTGCACAGGCGAATGTGCCCGGGCAGAACGGCTATGGCTTAATTCGAGCACAGGCTTTGGAACAATCAAATGTGGATATGGCACAAGAGATGACCCATCTCATGACGCTGCAGCGTTCTTTTCAGATCTCCACCCGATTATTCCAACAAACTGATTCGATGATCAATCTCGCAATTAATATGAGAAAGTACTAAAGTTTTTGACCGGGTTGCCGATTAATAGAGTAGTACAAAAAATAGACCCGCCAAACTGGAGGTACTCATGAAAATCGAAAATAACGGAATTAATCCACTCTCATCAAACAAAACCGAAGAATCTCGTTCTGTTGAACAATCAAGACAGCGGATGGAGACCAATCGAGTAGAACATTCCCGAGATAAAGCGGAATTTTCAGAAAATGCTCGCTTATTAGCCAAAGCGCGTGTTGCGCTTAGTGAACTATCGGATGTAGAAACTGCAAAACTCGAAGAATTGCAGAAATCTGTACAAAATGGAACCTATACGGTGCCGGTGCAAGATCTGGCAAACCGTTTGGCCAGGTTCTTTAAACCCTAAACGGGTTTCACTTTATAGGAGATTTTCATGGTACTAAATAAAATTCCGACAACCTTGGCGGGTTTGGAAAACTTAATGGTAAAACAATTTCGCACTTTACAAGACCTGGTAATGGTCACGAAAAAAGAGCGCGAAATTTTACCACTGAATGATACAGACGCCCTCATGTGCGTGGTAGAAGAAAAAGAAGCTTTATTGGATCAGCTTGGTTTGCTGGATGATGCCCGGCGAAAAACCCTGCACGACATTGAATTGGAATTCGGTATTCAAAACGAAAATTCTTCTTTAGAAGATATTTTTCCTTATTTAGATGAATCACAAGCCACCCGCCTTTCACGTTTGCGGGATGGCGTTTCTACACTGGTTGCTCAAGCGCGTGACTTAAATTATGGAAATCAGGCGTTAGCAACCTCAATGGTGGACTGGCTGCATGCTGCCCAAAAATTCATGATTGATTTAGCCCAGCCCGAAACAAGTTACCGCCCACCCAGTCATATACCAGCGTTTAATACTGGCAAAAGCTGGGGTGTGGACCACCGAGCTTAGGAGAAACAATATGCCCACCTTATCTGGTGTTAATTTATCACTAAATGCCCTTCTGGCAAATTCGCAAGCAATGGAAATTATTGAACATAATGTTGCCAATGCCAATACCAAAGGGTACCACCGCCAGGAAGCTGTGATGCGAACCACTGTACCTTCCAATCTGTATGGTATGGATCGGGGTATTGGGGCTGGTGTTCGCGGTACTGGTGTCGAAGTAGGGATGATCAAACGGTTTAGTTTAAGCTTTTTTGACACCCGTTTTCGATCCGTCACATCCGAAGCAAAAGAATGGGAAGCGCAACGCGATGTATTAATGCAGCTTGAAATGTCCTTGGCGGAAACCTCTACCGAGGGTCTGACAAATAAAATGGATGAATTTTGGAATGGTTGGCAGATGTTAAGCAATGATCCTTCCAATACCAGTTTAAGAGCACAATTATTAGATCAATCTCAGGCTTTAGTGAATGGTTTTAATCGGCGCGCTGATCAAATGAATAAAATTCGTGCCAATCAGGATTTAATGGTAAAAACACGGGTCGGTGAAATTAACAGCGCCGGCAGCCGTATCGCCGAATTAAATAAAGAAATTTCACGTGTTTTTTCAATCGGTGAACAGCCCAATGATCTCCTGGACGAACGAGATATGTTATTAGATCGTCTTGCCGAACTGGCAGGAGCCACCTCCAATGTCCAGGCGAATGGCCAGGTCATTGTTTCAATTGGTGGGCATATGCTGGTTACGGGAAATGAATCCCTTTCCTTAACCACCGTACCTGACCCAACCAATAGTAATTTATCACAGGTACAATGGGCTTCCGGAGCGGCGTTTACTGCTAATCATGGTGAACTGGTCGGTATTTTAACTGCTCGAGATACCATTATTCCACAACAACAAGCTGCACTGGATGCTTTAGCTGTAGAATTTGCAAACCAGGTTAATAATCTTCACAGCACCGGTTTCGGTCTGGATGGTACAACTGGTCTTAATTTCTTCACGGGTGGCGACCCGGCCAACCCACCAACTGGCGCTTTAGATCTTCGATTGAACACCAATCTCAATGTGACCAATCTGGCGGCTGCAGAAGTAACAGGCGCGCCTGGTGATGGCGGACTGGCAAAAAAGATTGCTGATCTTCAAAACAGCCTGGTGATGAGCGGCGGAACAGTCACGCTAAATGCCTATTATGCATCGCAAGTTACTCAATTGGGGTTGGATGTTGAACGGGCACAAATCAATGCCCATAACCAGGGTTTGGTTGTAGATGCGATGGATATGCAGCGTGAATCCGTAACCGGTGTTAACCTGGATGAAGAAGCAGCCAATATGGCAAAATTTCAGCGAGCTTACCAGGCTGCGGCCCGGGTAATGAACGCTTATGATGAAATGTTAGAACGTGTAATCAATGGTCTTGGCCTGGTTGGACGATAGGAAAGTGAGGTATTGGGATGCGAGTAACAAGTCGAATGTCCACGGATAATGCAGTACGCCATATGTCAGAGAGTCTGGAACAACTGCATAAATTACAGGAAAAGGGAGCTTCCGGCAAGAATTTTAATTATGCTTCTGAGAATCCGACCGGTGCCTCCTTAAGCCTCAATTTGCGTTCCACGTTAAAAACAAGCCAGGCATACCTGGATACCGCTTCTTTAACCTATGACTGGATGAGCGCCAGTGAATTTGCTTTACAACAATTGGAAGATTTGGCTATTCGCACGAAAAATCTTACCTTGGCCGGTTTAAATGATACACTCGGCGCGGATGAACGCATTAGCGCTCTTGCCGTTGAGGTAGATGCGATCCTGAATGAAGCTGTAGATGTTGCCAATACCAACCATAAGGGGCAATACATCTTTTCCGGTTTTCAAATTAACACTGCCCCGATTGAATTACAAACCTATGATCCGGCAGACCCCCAATACGACCCAAGCAATCCAGGCAAACAACACGCCGTTTATTTGGGTGATGCCGGTGTGATGCAGCGCAGTCTGGGACCATCGCAATCCATTACCATGAATTTTACCGCCGATAACGAGATTAGACCCTTCCTGGATGCTCTGATTGACATTCGTGATGCATTAAATAACAATGATACAACTGCCCTGCGGACAGCATTAGGTGTCATGGAAACAACTGTAGATGGGGTAGATAAATTACGCACATCGAATGGAGCGCGCCAGCGCCAGGTTTCATCTGCCACTGAGTATCTGGAAAAGACGAAGATCGAGCTGAGCAGTTTACTCTCCCAAAATGATGATGCCAATATGGCAGAAACCATTTCATTGATGCGAAATCAAGAAATCACCTATCAGGCAGTTCTGGAAGTGGGAAGCCGCGCTATCTCAGCATTAAATTTATTTGAATACCTGCGGTAGCAGAAGAGAATATTAATCAAATCACAAAAGCCCTACTTTGGAATTTCACTCAAAGTAGGGCTTTTGAATCACGGAGCCACTCAAAATTCAGACTTTGACGATCTGCTTATGCTTCGAGCCAACGGTGAAGAAGTTCATTTAAACTGATCACAAAAATGGATTTATTGAATATTATCTTTTCTGGTAAAATCAACCTATACGGAGAATTTCTACCGTTACATTCCAATCAGGGAATACGGAGCGTGTGTATGTTGGTTTTAACCCGGCGAATAGATGAAAGTATAGCAATAGGGGATAATATTCAAATTACGGTTTTGGCTGTTGAAGGGGAACGAGTCAAGCTGGGTATTAGTGCTCCACGCGATGTAGTAATTTTACGTCAGGAAATTTATCAGGCTGTTAAGGAACAATCAAAGATCCAAGAACATCTGGCACAGGAACCTGAATCAAAAGGAATCGAAGATTTGCGAAAATTCCTGGCTGAAGAAGTGATCGAAGAAGACTCAACTGACTCCGCCGAGAAAAAAGAATAAATTATTTCATTAACACTGGCAAATAATTTTTGGGGAAAATTTGCCAGGTTAAAGCCCAAAAAATTTGCGTATTGGGCACAGTTGTATCCAATAAATATCCTCCCTCGCCCAAGGCGGTTATCGGCACATTCGCAGCAGTATGGCCGGTAGTCCCCCAGTTCACAAAAAAAGGAATTCCTTCCTTACTGAAAAAAGGTCCCTCTTCACTTGAATCACCAGTGGAAGATAAATGAAGACTCATACCTCCCGTCTCATGATCGGCGGTAACAATCAATGTCGCATGAGGCTGGCTATTTACAAAATCGATTCCAACACTAACAGCCTCATCAAAATCAATCGTATCTTGAATCGCATTTAAACTATCATTATTATGGCTTGCCCAATCAATCTGCCCCCCTTCCACCATCAAAAAGAAACCTTGCGGATCATTTTTTAAGACATCAATGGCCGTAGAAGTCATTTCAGCTAAGTTAGGACGATAGGGGCGTTGCATTGCTTCATCACCAAACAACCCAATCAAGTTAAACGTTTCACCGGTATTCAAAGCGGTCAATTGCTCTGGGGTGCAGATTGTTGTATATCCAATTGCGCCTGCTTCATCGAGTAAATTACGCCCATCGAGTCTTTCTCCGGGTTCAGGGAAGCAGCCATAAGATCCATAAGGCAAAAACTCATCTTCTCCCCCGCCAAGCAAAACATTTACGTGATTTTCCAATAACTGTAAGGCAATCTCATTCATCATTGTTCGCGAAGAAACATGGCTGGCAAAAGCAGCCGGTGTGGCATGAGAAATTTGCACGGTAGAAACCAAACCTGTAGCCAATCCCCTTTCTTGGGCATATTCCAGTACGGTTTTTAACGCCACCAATTCAGGTGACATGGCAATCATCCCATTATTTGTGCGGATGCCTGTAGCGATTGCAGTAGCCCCAGCCGCAGAATCGGTAATGAGCGCATTGGATGAAGCAGTTTGTGACCAGCCATGAATAGGCAGGCTATCCATATTTAAATAACCATCAAAACCAACATTCACCCATTGGGCTGCTTTGCGGTGTTCTGCGCCCATACCATCGCCGATAAAAACAATAATATAAATTGGATCAGTGTCTTTTGTTACTGAATATAGTTCCTGGATTGATGATGGTGGATCGTCCAATTCAGCGGAAACATAATGGGAAGGTTTATTTAAAAACCAACGATAAGAAATAAGCAACAAAAGCAAAAGTAATATTAAATTTGTTTTCTTCAGTTTCAACATACAACCATTATAAAGAAATTGTACCGGGTAAATAAACTCACCTTAAAATAATCGCTTGCTGTGGTTCACCAAGATATACAGCACCGTTTTCCGTTACAACAACATCCTCTTCCAGACCTATATACCCATATCCCGGCACAGCCAAACCCGGTTCAATCGTATAGACCTGGCCTGCTTCCAGCGCAGTATGTACCAAACCAGTGTATACTTCCCAATCCGGGCCCAAAATACCGCCGCCATCATGAGCATGCCGTCCCAATTGATGCCCAGTAGCATATTTATACTCCGGAAAACCCGCTTCAACAATTACCTGGCGGGCAGCTTTATCTACCTCAAATCCGGTTACACCCGGCTTCATGACACTGCGGGCAGCTTCTACCGCTTTTCGCACCGTATCAAACCCAAACTGAACTGCTTGTGGCGCCTGGCTCTCACCAGGTTTTAATAAATAAACCACCCGTTGAATATCACTACAAAAACCGCTCTTTTTTACCCCAAAGTCAAAATGAACGATGTGCCCCCGTTCCAACTGGATTGATCCGGGAGCTGCATGCCCAACCGGAGAATCCGGTCCGCTGTTTACAGCCGGGCAGCCTTCATACGTCCAGGCTACATCTAAACCCCGGTCTTTAATTTGTTGGTGCATAAAATTAGCCACATCAATCTCTGTTTTTCCTGGCTTCAAAAATTCATACGTAACTTGATAAATGGCTTCTGTTTCCGCGACGGCATCACGAATCCGTTCAACTTCACGTGGAATTTTGCGTCCATTGAGGGCACCAATCACTGCTTCCGCAGAGACCAGGCGTTCTTCATACGGCGTTCCTTTGAGTAAAGACAATAAAATTTGATATAACCCCACGCTCAACCCATCCGCCAATACATCGGACTGACTGATATTGATTGCAATGCTTCGGGGATCAAGCCGGTCTAAAGTAGACAATAATAAATCCCTGATGGAAGCATCTGATACCAATACCTGCTGATAAGCGCCATTATTTCTCGCGGTGTCCGCATCAATGCGAGCAATGATCGCAATTGTCTCTCCGGATTTATGAATTAATAAAAAACTGCGCCGGGTGATGCTGTCATCCCCATATATAAGTGGTAAAACCGGATCTGGATTTACAGAAGTTTCCCGAACGAAGGTTAACCATAAATCAATATCTTTTTCATTAAGTATTTCAACGGCTTGTTGAACTTTTAATTGGGGAAGGGTGGGCATAAAAACCTCCTGAAGCTTTTTAATTTATTGTACCGTTTTCATCGCTGAAATAAAAATTAATCACAGATAAAAGAATAAAAGTCGCCCAGTAAAAAGATTGAGTGTAGGCCCATATTGTTGGTGGAAATATTTAAACAACATAATTAAACAACTTGTGCTAAGATAAAAACATTCTTTTCAAGTCAGAAAGGTATCTGCCAAATGCTTACAATCGAAACGTTTGATCCTTCATCCCGTTCAGAAATGAATGCTTTTATTAATTTTCCCTTTTCTTTATATCAAGACATTCCACAATGGGTTCCCCAAATTCGAGTAGACATTCGTACGATGATCAATCCCAAAAAACACCCCTTTTACCAACATTCCGATGTCGTACCCTTTTTGGCAAAAAAGGATGGTAAGGTAGTAGGGCGAATCGTTGCGATGGAGAATCATTTATACAACCAGGTTCACCAAAAAAAGCAGGCTAATTTTTCCTTATTGGAAACGATCGATGATATAACCGTCTTGGAAGCATTGATCAACGCGGTCAGTGACTGGGCAATAAAACGCGGCTTAAATGAATTGGTCGGCCCAAAACCTTTTGGTCTGGGAGAAGGATATGGCATTCTGGTAGAAGGGTTTGAACACCGCCAAATGATGACCATGATGAACTATAATCAGGCTTATTTACCAAAACTTTTGGAAAAACTTGGTTTTGAAAAAGTGGTTGATTTTGTTTCTTGTATGATTGAAGTCGATCAGTTTAACCTGCCGGAAAAAGTGCGCCGTGTAGCTGACCGTGTTATTGAAAAAGGCACCATTCGTGTGCAGAGTTTTCAGACCCGAAATGATTTAAAACGCCTGGGCAAAGAAATCGGACAATTATATAACGAAGTATTTGTTAATAACTGGGAATATTATCCCTACACCGATCAGGAAATTACGGCAGCTGTTGATAACGTCATCATGTTCGCTGATCCGGGTTTGATCAAGGTATTATGGGGTGGAGATAAAGTAATTGGCTTTTTGTTTGCCTTCCCGGATGTATCCCGGATTTTGCAGCGTTACCAGGGGCGTCTTCATCCGCTCAGCATAGTGGAGTTAATGCGCGAATCAAAACGGACAGAATGGGTATCTGTCAATGGCATGGGTATTTTAGAAGATTATTATGGGCGGGGCGGAAACGCTTTGTTATATTCAGAGATGGAAAAAACGGTGAAATCCCGCGGTTTTAAATATGCAGAATTTACCCAGGTAGCCGAAACCACCCAACAAATGCGAAATGATCTCATTACTTTGGGTGGTAAGGAGTATAAAAACCATCGCGTGTATAAAAAAGCCCTAGTTTAAACCAAAAAATAAACAAGTTCCTATGAAAAAAGAAGTAAAACCAATTCCATTCCTTTATCCCATCCCGATTGTACTGCTTGGTGTAAAAATAGAACAACGTGTAAATTTCACGACCATTGGAGATGTTGCCGTAATGGGATTGAATCCCCCTTTGATCGTTGTAAGTTTACATGAAAATCACTTTTCTACCCAATGGGTGCGTACTATTAAGCAATTTAGTATCAATCTGCCTGTTCAGGAAATGCTTTCCCGAGTCGATTTTTGTGGGATGGTTTCAGGAAAAGATGAGGATAAATCAAATATTTTTCAATGGAACACAACCCCTCTTTATCCCAACGTACCACTGATTGAAGAAAGTCCAGCGAATTTAATTTGTACTGTTTTGCAAGAAGTGCAGGTGGAAAAACGGTGTATTTTTATAAGTAATATTGTTCAAACATGGCTGGAAGAGGATTTGATTGATAAATCCTTGAATCAATGGTCACCAATCGCTTATGGTTTGGATAACCGGTATTACACGATAGGAGAAGTGATTGGCACGGGGTACAAAGAAGGGCAGAAATGGAAATTAAAAGCCTGATCAAACAATCAGGCTTTTAAAAAATTTTCTTATACCCGATTTTAGGGCGCTAAACAATTAATCGTAAATAACTGTTTATCAAAGGATTGGTGGTTTGGTTCATCAATCCAAATCCACACATTACCAGCCCAAGCAAACCCTGCGGCTCCGCCTACAGGCATAACATAATCTACTAAATTTAATTCTCCTGCGGAATCAAAATTTTTGGTCATCGGAGGAGAAATAAAACCATCTTCACGGCGGTAAGTATAGGTCACTGAACCAGCACCATTGGTTTTAATCTTCCCTCTTAATACAATATTAGCTGGACAAACACCTGTGAAGGTATTTGGTATCATATCAAAAGATGCGGAGGTAACCGCAAAAGGTACCGAAGTGGGTTCTTGTACTTTGATTTGCACCCAAAATGGTTTGTTCTCATCACCCAATCCGAAAATAACACCGCTGGCATTTCTTAACATCCAGTTTCCTTTATATGTATCCGCCGAAGCTGGCGCTTTCAGGTCAACCGAAATATCAATGGATTGTCCAGGCGCAACATCACTTGGGATTGCAAAGGAAGCGGGACCGCCCATACTGGCTCCACTATCAAATACGACAGCATAACTGGTGTTCCAGGTACAGGTGCCTTCATTTTTGATTCGCCAGGTTTTTGTGAAGGATGCTTCGGGAGCAAAGACTGTATCATCCGGAATTGACACATCAGAAACAAATTTGGCAACATCACACGGCACACTGGTTTTGGTTGGGCTGGGCAGCGAAGTAGCGGTTGCCGCAGCGGGTGGTTGTTCTGTTGGCAGCTGCTGGGTTGGTTGTTCTTGGGGAGCAGTCGTAGGCAGTGCGGGAATGGGCGTGTTTTCTTCCAGCTTTGCCTGCACAGTTAAAGCCGCAGCCGTAAATACCACATTCGGATCTGTCGTCGGTTGTGAACCGGAACGCGGCAAATTACAGGCACTTAATAAAACGAACAATAATAAAAATACGAAACCAATCGAAACGATTTTTTTCATTATCCCTCTCCTCTTAAAATAGACGGCATCTGAATTGTATGGATTGCTAAAATTATAGCAGGCTAACCAAAAAATATAAAATCGGTGAAACCAATTATTGATGCCTACAATTTTTTATCAACCATCAAAAGTAATTCTAACCAATCCACTTTGCAAATTTCCATATAATAAATAAATTCCCTGATTGACTTTGTTTTTTTCTTCAAGTAAACTTGATTATTGAGTGGAAAAAAGTGGTATGGTTTTTACAAACGGTATAAACCAACCATAAAAAAACATGAAAAAAACAGAACCCAATGATTCAAAAAACTTAAAAATATCACCTTTGGTTTTATTAAACTTAATCCCAGAGGCATTTTTCATATTGGATTCCGAGCATACCGTTTTGTTTAAAAATGAAGCGGCAAAATTTTACCTCACGGAAAACAATCGTTTGGAGATTGAATTAAAAATTGGATGGTCACGCTCTGTTTCTGTTTTAGAAAGTAACGGTGAACCACTACCTATGGATATTTGGGTTGGTACCGTAATTTGGGAAGAAACGTCTGCTTTTTTGGTGCTGATGCATGATGTTCGCCATTATCAGGAGTTAAATGACACCCTTAAGCATAATGAAGAACGATATCGTATGATCTCCGAGGTCATTTCCGATTATGCCTGTTCTGTGCGTTACGAGCCGGATGGTTCGGTCGTCTGGGAATGGGAAACCAGGCCATATAAAGATATCGTGGGATATACATTGGAAGAAATGATCGCAATGGGAGGATCCTTATCCATTATTCCTCCGGAAGATTGGGGTGTTACCCAACGCCGGAGTGAAATGAATAAAAAAGGTTTGTCCGATGTTTCTGAATACCGCATTATCCTTCCAGATGGCAATATCCGTTGGTTAAGAGATTACAGTAAACCGGTATTGAAAAACGGGAAAATTGTTCGGATATATGGTGCAACCCAGGATATTACCGAAAGGAAACAAGCGGAACAAGCCCGTGATCAACTACTGCGTCGTTTAGATACATTACACCAATTAGAGCAAAAAATATTATCCACTTATTCCGCTGAGCAAATAAGTGCTTTTACATTGGAAAAAATCCGCCAATTTTCAACCCATTTTGCTGCCAACATGGTTGTTTTTGATAACCATAATAATGAAAAAATAAATATGGCGATTTATGAAGATCATTTGGTTAAATTAGTCGAAACAAAAGAACGCATTGAAAATACGCCCCTCAATACAAAACTCCTAAAAGAAAAATTATTAATCTTAAATGAAATGAATCAAACCGAACGAGATTATTATTTAGGGAAGCACTTAAATGATCGACAAGTAGACTTTTTTATGATTGTCCCCTTCATAGCACACAGCGAATTAATTGGCTTTATCAGTTTATTATTCATTAATACAGGCCAACCTAATAAAGAACAATTGGACATCTTGGTGGAAATCAGCAATGTGGTGGCGCTTGGAATTCATAACGTGATGCTTTACCAACATGTGCAAAAATTAGCGACCACAGACGTATTGACCGGTTTAAACAATCGCCGCTTATTACGTGAAAAATTAGAAGAAGAAATTGAAACAGCCAAACGAACAAATAATCCCTTAAGTATTTTATTGTTTGATGTGGATGATTTCAAACAAGTAAATGATTTATATGGACATCAAGTTGGTGACCGTTTATTAATGGAATTATCGTCTACGGTCAAAAAGTTTTTACGTAAGAACGACCTGGCCGTTCGTTATGGTGGGGAAGAATTTTTAATTTTGTTACCCGGTTTATCCATTACGGAAGCTCAACAGCGTGCGGAACAAATCAGAAAAGCGGTACAGCTTATTCGAATCCCCAACAAAGGTCATTTGATCAAACCCATCACCATCACCATTGGCATCGCCACATTCCCTTATCACGGTCAAATCTATCGTGAGCTCTTACAATCCGCAGATCTGGCCTTATATCAGGGTAAAAACCAGGGGAAAAACTGTGTTGTTATTGCAAATGTTAGTTTTGAAGATGCCATTCGGAACCATTATGAGTCCATCAATAAAGATCAAAACGAATAAATTTTGGAAGGAACCAGGTTTATGTCTCAAAAGTTCTTAAGATTCACAGTATGTTTTGTATTTCTCAGTATTTTGTTATCGGCATGTGGTGTGTCACCAACCATGGAATCAAACAATAATGAAGTTGTTGTGCGTTATTATCGCCGTGGTTACGTGGAGGGAGGGACAGATGTAGGTACGGTAACCATTCGCCAGGCCGTTGATCAGTTTATGACAGAACATCCAAATATTCAGGTCGAAATTGTCGGTATCCCCTGGACAGAGGAAGGGACTGCAAAAATTGAGGCAGCCTTGTTAACCAAAACCGATGTTAATCTGATTTCTCTAGCCAATGTCAGCCTGCCGGGTTACGTAGAACGTGGATTAATTTCTCCGGCTGAAGATTTTATGTCCGAGGAAGATAAAGCTGATTTTTTACCGGGTGCATTGGAAGCATCAACCGTGAACGGAAAAGTATACGCCTGGCCTTTATGGGTAACGGCTGTCGCCATTTACGGCAATAATGCCTTATTTGAAGAACGTGGCGTAAACATTCCCACAATTGATTCACCCTGGACGTATGAGGAATTTGTGGCAGCTGCGCAACAACTGACTTTTGAACGAGAAGATGGAAGCCAGGTCTATGGTTTTTCAACACCCAGTATGCCGGGTATGTTTGGCTTTTTGCCCATGTTATATATGGATGGTGGCAGAGTTTTAAGCGAAGATGTTTCCACTTTTGTCCAAAACCAACCCAATGGTATTTCAGCCTTACAAAAAATTGCTGACCTTTCCTTGAAATATCACGTAACGCCCCCAGATTTTGGTGCAGTAGATCAAGCCAGCGTTGTAGAGCAATTTAAAGAATGGCAAAATGTGGCAATGATAATGGAAACCCCCGCTACCCTGGCGAATCTGGAAGACGCAGCGTTTGATTTTTCCGTAATTCCTCCTCCCGTCGGAGAATCAGGAGAAATTGTCACTACCGGGGGTTTTGGTATGTTTGCCGTGATTGATGTGGAAGATGAAGCCGTGGAAAATGCAAGCCACCTTTTAGCCCAATACCTCACCAGTACGCAAGTCAGTCTGGATGTGGAAGGTTGGCAGCGCGCTCCTGGACTTCGGAAATCGAACACCAGTTACGCCACCACCCCTGCGCGTGAACTGATTGTGCAGCTTGTCCCTTACGGGGTATTTGAACCTTCAGCCAATATATCCTCTGAGGTTACCAGCCAGTATAATGCAGCCATTCAATCCGTACTGCTTGGCCAAAAAACAGCCGAAGAAGCGTTGAATGAAATTGCACCGGTTTATCAGGCGGAATTGAAATAAATTTTAAAAATAAGGAAAGTGGGCAGGGGAACCGTGAAATTGCATTGGAAAAAATCACAGCTTATTTGGAGTTATTTTTTTATCCTGCCCGCTTTTTTCTTTTTTATTGTCTTTCGTTTATATCCCTTACTGCATGTATTCGTTTTGTCCTTCCAAAAATGGGATATTCAAGGGGCAAAATGGATTGGTTTTAAAAATTACGAACACCTCCTAAACAGCCAATTATTTGGGATGGCCTTTTGGCATACCCTCCTTTATACCGTTTTGGTTGTTTCCTTTTGGATGGCATCCGCGTTTGGGATTGCATTTTTATTACAATCTTTCCACCAAAAAATCAAAAACCTCTTTCGGGGTTTATATTATCTGCCGCACGTTACGGGTGTGGTTGTTTTATCTTTAACCTGGGCCTGGATCTATGAACCACAAATTGGTTTATTTAATCATGTAATTAAGTGGGCCGGTGGACAGCCTGTGATGTGGCTGCAAGATCCCAATCTAGCCCTGTGGAGTATTATTCTAAGCAGTATCCTGGTTATTCCCGGCAGTGGGGTCATTTTATATTCGGCGGCATTTGCCGCCCTGCCAACCGCTTTTGAGGAAGCAGCTGAATTGGATGGTGCCAACCGTTGGCAAAAAATCTTTTTTGTTTTTTTGCCTTTATTAAAACCAACCACTTTATATCTTCTGGTCATTTACACCATTGCAGGATTCCAGGTTTTTGACCGGGTTTATCTAATGACAGGCGGCGGTCCGGTAAATGCAACCACTACCCTAATGCAATTGATTTATTTAACCGCTTTTCGGGATGCTAATTACGGCCTGGCATCAGCCCAATCCGCAATTCTGTTTTTTGCTGTTTGTTCCGTAACATTCTTAACCTTTCGATTATTACGGGTGGATTTCACCTACCAGGTATGAGAAAACCACGATGAAAATGAGTGCATTAAAAAACCTTTTCATCTGGCCGGTATTGGTTATCACCGGTTTCTTCAGCCTCTTACCATTAATTTGGTTGTTATTAAGCGCCTTTGTTCCGGAAAATTCATTGGCACTCTTAAAACCCAATCTAAAATTCCTGCCTACTTTAGAGAACTTTTCTGGTCTGGTACAAGCCAGTGGACGATCCACCGGAACGATCCAGGTTTCCCGCATCTGGATATGGTTCTTTAATTCCATTCTCCTCGCCGTAGGTGGCACTTTTTTACACTTGATTATTGATTCCATGGCAGCCTATGCATTTGCACGGCGATCTTTTCCTGGGCGAAACCTCTTATTTGGTTTGATAGTTGGTTCATTAATGCTGCCCCAAATGGTAACCCTGGTGCCTTTGTATTTGTTATTAATTCGGCTGGGGATCAACAACCATCTAGCCGGTGTACTGCTGCCGGGATTAGCCGATGCGATTGGCATCTTTTTATTAACCCAGTTCATGCGCACCCTACCCATTGATATGGAAGATGCCGCCCGATTGGATGGCATCTCCGAATGGAGATTGTACACACAAATCATCATCCCGCTCAGTGTACCCGGTTTAACAGCCCTAACCATATTCAGCTTTCAAGGAATATGGAACCAATTTGTTTTACCGCTCATCGTGCTGCAGCGATCACAAAGTTTTACCCTACAGGTCGGGTTGTCCTATCTTTCTCAAACGGAGTTTGGCTTTCATTATGGTTGGATTATGGCGGGGGCGTTTATTATGATCTTACCCGTATTTATGGTGTTTTTTCTTTTTCAAAAAAACCTGGACAAAGGGTTACGAATTTATTCCATTCACCCATCATAAGGAGTTTAATATGGCTTTTTTTGATCTCCCCCTTCACGAATTACAACAATACAAACCACAACGAGAAGAACCTGCCGATTTTGATCAGTTTTGGCAAAAAACTTTATCGGAAGCGCGGCTAGTGGATTGGCAGCCTCAATTTGTCTCAATCGATCAGCCTTTGGTCTTTGTTGATGTATTTGACGTTACCTTTCCTGGCTTTGAGGGCCAAAAAATTCGGGGCTGGTTGTTGATACCCAAAAATACAAGGCAACCTCTGCCGTGCGTTGTGGAATATATCGGTTACGGCGGCGGCCGAGGAAAACCAATGGAATGGTTAAATTGGGTAAACGCAGGCTATGCGCATTTCATTATGGATACCCGCGGTCAAGGCGCATCCTGGCGTACAGGGGATACACCGGACAATTTCACGGATGACGAGCGCGGACAGTTCCCTGGATTTATGACCCGCGGCATTCAAAACCCGCAAAGCTATTATTATCGCCGCTTAATCACCGATGCCGTCCGGGCTGTGGATGCCGCTCAATCTCACCCCATGGTTGATGAAACAAGAATCATCATCACCGGGGGTAGCCAGGGCGGCGGCCTGACACTGGCGGCAGCTGGTTTGCGGCAGGATGTGTCCGCCGCCCTGCCCGAGGTACCTTTTCTCTGCCACTACCGTCGCGCTACCCAGCTCACCAACAGCGATCCCTATTACGAAATTACAAACTATTTAAAAAACTACCGTGACCAGGTGGAAACCGTATTCCACACCCTGTCTTACTTTGACGGGGTCAATTTTGCCGCCCGCGCCACAGCCAAAGCCCTGTTTTCCGTGGGGTTGATGGACCCCATCTGTCCACCTTCCACCGTCTATGCCGCCTTTAACCATTACGCTGGAACGAAAGAAATAGCCATCTACAGCTACAACGAACATGAAGGCGGCGGCATTGATCATTTTTATAAAAAGATGGAATTCCTGAAACAAATCGGACTTTAAAAAATGGCAAAATAGCGATACGAGACAGGTACTACGTCGCAAAGCCTTGTATTGCGAGTACGTGATGTCCTAAAAACAAGCTCCCGTTGGGAAAATTTTTAATCAGGAAAGATTACAATTTCACCAACGGGAGGCAAGATTTTCTTCAATATTTTATTTTTACTGTGTGCCCTGTGTTCTAAAGGGGTAATGTGATCTCTGTGGTATTTTTTATTTCAGCAGTTAATCCTCAACAAAAAACTTATCTTCACCAAATGCGGGGACCAATTGATCATACCAGACCGCTTCAGGATCATATTTCGCAAAGAAGGGTCTTAACACATTATCCGGATTCCGGTTCTGGATCGAACGCAGCATGTATACTTTTTCACCAGCAATCTCATCCACACCCAAGACCTGTACTTTCCCAGGATAACAAGACATGACCGGGCCGCGCACGGTTCTGGCAATGCCGGAAACGGTTTGATAGGCTTCTCTAAAGATTTTCCACGCTCTTTCCAATGAGATGCTGAAATAATGCTGTGCCCCGGTATTGCGGGCAATAAACATATAATACGGCACCAAACCCATTTCCACCTGGCGTTGCCACATGGTTGCCCATACTTTTGGATCATCGTTAATATTTTTCATCACCGGAGATTGGGTGCGGATTTGTGCGCCTGTTTTTAAGATACGATTGATGGCACGTTTTACTTCCGTGGTCTCTAATTCACGGTGGTGGTTAAAATGAGCCATGATCGCCAGGTGCTTGCCGCTTTGAACGATCTTTCGAAACAACATCATCAGATCATCGGCGTCATCGTCGGTCGTGAAGCGGTAAGGCCAATAAGCCAATGCTTTACTGCCAATGCGAATCGTTTTGAGGTTGGGTAAATCAGCTTCCAACAATGCTTCAATATAACCGGCTAATACTTTGGTTTTCATAAACAAGGGATCGCCGCCGGTAAACAAAACATCGGAAATATCGGAATGCTGCCGGATATATTCAATGACAGGTTCAATTTCTGACATAGCGAACTTATAATCCGCGATGCCGGTAAACTGCGGCCAGCGGAAACAAAACGTACAAAAGGCGTGGCAGGTTTGTCCCTGGCTGGGGAAAAACAACATCGTTTCCCGATATTTATGCTGTACGCCTTTTAAGACTTCCCCATTTAACTCTGGCCTGTTTTTGGTGAGCTGTCCCGCCGGGTGTGGGTCGAGCTCTTCTCGGATTTTATTGGCTACCGGTAAAATTTCCGCATCACTGGTACCACTACGCAGCAGATTTGCAATGGTTTCATAATGCTGCGGTTTTAACATGTTTTTTTGCGGAAAGTTGAGGATATAGATCGGATCGGTTTCAAAATGATCCCAGTCGATCAATTCATCCACCACATAGTTGTTGGTTCGGAAAGGCAGCACTCTGGCTACAACCTCAATGTCAAAACGCTGCTGCGCCGAAAGCCTTTTGATTTGTGGCATTTTTTGATAGTTTTTCAGGAAGTATGGTTGATATTTTTGGGTGTGACCCTTTTTTTGCACGGTATCATTTCTCTCAATGATCGAAGGATACTGCAAACTCATAGTGTGCTCCTTTCTTAAATATGAAATTATGGAAAACTAAATATTAAAAGCGATGTGATTCAAGATTAATACAACGGTAAAAATCCAGAAAAAAACCGATAAAACGGACTACATAGGGAGTATAGGGTGATCAACGGAAACGATCACAAGGTTTTAGAGTGGTTCGAAAAAATTCGATTAAGAAGGATGAACGTTTGTCTTAAGCGCTCATGTTCGGTAGAACAGTTTAAAAAAATTCCACTCGTAAAAAAATTATACTATAAAAACAATGCCAAAAAATGAGAAATTATTAATATATTTTTTTTAATAAAAAACAATCATGTCGTCAACGGGTAAGACAACCGTCAGACATGTAAAGAAAATCGCCAGCCATTTAATTTTTACAAAACAATAAATTGGACTTATTCTGACCGGAAAATTCATGGGATCTTTGGCCTTTTTTTACGGAAGCTTTACAGAGCTTTTGCGCGCCTTATGCTATCTTTTATAAGAGCAAAAACACGGGCTCGCGATAGCATTGTTTTAACAAAAACGAGAAAGAGGCATACTCAATGGAATTGGTTTTTGATATCAGTCAGGATGAAATGCCAATATTTATGGCTGAAACAGAAGATCACTTACAAGCGCTGGATGAAATTTTGGTCAGGCTTGAACAGGAAAAAAACGACCAGGATTTATTACAAACCGTTTTTCGGGCCGCACATACCCTCAAAGGTATGGCTGGCATGATTGGACACAAAAGAATGGTTTCCGTAACCCATGCACTTGAAACAGCATTGGATGGCCTGCGTAAAAACAAACTGGAAGTAGACAGTGCCTTAATTGACCTCTGTTTAGAAGCTGTTGACGGGTTACGGCTGCTGCGCGAAGAAGTGATCAATAATGAATTAAGTGATGTCGAAGTCGATTCCTTAACCGAACGGTTTATGATATTTATTCAATCTTCACAAGCAGATACTCTTTCGTTAAATTTAGCCCAGTCAAAACAACCACTGCCAACCCTCAAAACACAGCCTGAAAATCAGCCAACCCAAACCGGGAATGATGATAGTGAAAGTTATGTCATCAGAGCGGAAATTGAAAATAACAGCGTTGCTTCTGCAGCCCGTGCTTTTCAATTGATGATGGCAGTTCAGATGTTTGGTGAAGTTAAAAACATGAAACCGTCTCAAGAAGCGATTGAAAGTGCTGCACCGGTTAGCCACTTCGAAGCTGAACTGGATAGCGGATTTGATGTAGCAGCCTTAGAAAAAGAATTATCCTTTATTTCTGAGGTAAAAAACATCACAATATCTCCGAAAAACGGTAAACCTCAAATTCAAGAACCAGGATCAACCGCCTCATCCACCAATGCAGGTTCTGACAGCGAATATAAAGAACCGACCCAATTGGGTGATCACCTGGTAAATATGGGCATCATTTCACGCCAACAATTGAGTCAAGCCTTGCAGCTCCAAAAAACCGAAGAAGGGAAAAACCTCTTGTTGGGCCAGTTATTGGTTCAAATGGGTTTTGTTTCTCAAAACAAATTGGATTCAGCTGTAGTTGATCTGATTAAAAAACAACGTGAATCCGTTTCACAAGCCGCTCGCAAGCAGCGTCTTGAACAGCGCAGTGACATGATGGTTCGTACCAGTGTGGAACGATTGGACCGTTTGATGAACCTGGTAGGTGAACTAATTACAGACCGCAATCATCTCTATCAAGTACGCAACCGATTAGATACGAACGGTCATGGAAATGAATATATTAACCAGTTATCCGAAACAGTAGCCCATATTGGAAGGATCACAGACCAACTGCAAGAAGAAGTCATGCGCATCCGCATGCTGCCCATTGGGAATGTATTTCATAAATTTCCCCGTCTGGTTCGAGATCTCTCCCAGAATCTCAATAAAAAAATTGATTTGGTGATTGAAGGTGAAGATACGGAACTGGACCGATCCGTTATTGATGAAATTAATGATCCATTGATCCATCTCATCCGTAATTCGGTTGACCACGGCATTGAAACCCCACAAGAGCGCCTGGCGGCTGGAAAACCTGAAAAAGGCACCCTGCGGTTAACCGCCCGCCACGAACAAGGTCGCATCATTATTACCGTCGAAGATGATGGAAATGGTATTGACGCCAAAAAAATCCGAGACAGCGCCGTGGCAAAAGGTTTGATTACCGAAGCCGAAGCATTAAGTCTTTCCGATGAAAAAACAATTGACCTCATCTTTTTATCTGGTTTATCCACCAGCAAAAAGGCTACCGATATATCAGGCCGTGGGGTAGGTATGGATATCGTACGGGCTAATATTCAACGGATCAATGGCACAATATTGGTGGATACAAAATTAGGACAGGGCACGCAATTCCAAATCGTACTGCCCTTAACATTGGCAATTGTGCCAACCTTATTAGTAAAGGTAAAAAACACATCATTTGCAATTCCTTTGGTGATGGTTGCAGAAACCCTGCGCTTAGAACCAAAAGATATCCAAACCATTCGCCAGCAGCCAGTCACCCGTTTACGTAATCAGGTCCTGCCGCTGATGTATTTAAGTGATGTATTTAAGATCGAAGCCGATCAACGGACAAAAAACCACCACTATGTTGTGGTCGTTCATTCCGGAAAATCCAGAATCGGCGTAGTAGTGGATGCCCTGTTAGGCGAAGAAGAAGTCGTGGTTAAATCCTTTGGTTCATTAATCGGGGATATACCTGGTATTTCCAGCGCAGCCATCTTAGGAGACGGGCATGTTGCCCTGATTGTAGATATTGTCGGCTTATTGAAACTTTCAGGGATTCACTAAAAAGGAAAAAACATGAGTGAAAATGAGTTGAATTTTGATGATAAATTAATGTCAATGCTCCACATCATCGCTAATGAAGGGATCAATAATGCGGCACGTGGTTTTTCAGGATTATTAGGCGAAAAACTGACCGTTAATAATCCGGGTGTACGAATGGTGGAATTAAAGGAAATTCCGCACATCCTTGGCGGACCGGAAAATGAAGCCATTGGCGTTTACCTTCGTGCGGAAGGTGATATTTCCGGCCAAATTATGTTGGTCATTCCGTATGATAAAGCATTGGAACTGGTAGATTTATTAATTGGTAATCCGCCAAATACAACCCAAGAGCTTGGATCTTTTGAACGCTCAGCTTTGGCAGAAGTTGGAAACCAAACCGGAACATTTTTTATCAATTCATTATCTTCCCTGACAGGATTGGATGTACGTCCATCTCCTCCGGCTGTAATGGTGGATATGGTCGGAGCCATTTTGGATATTATTGTGGCAACTACAGGCGGCGTGAGCGAGCATGTATTGTTGATGGAAGCTAATTTTGAATTAGGAAACCGGAAAGTGGAAACGAATTTCTGGGTTATACCTGACGAAAAAACATTAAATGCAATTAGATTTGGAGCAAGCTAACGATGCGGGACCCAATAAGTGTAGGCTTAGGAGAACGGGTGGTGAGCCGGGATCCAGAGGATGTTCTGGTTGCCTATGGATTGGGTTCCTGCTTGGGAATCGGCATGATTGATCCGGTTTCACGGGTCTGTGGTTTATTACACGCCGTGCTGCCAGCAAAAAATAATGGAACCGATCCGTTTAATCCAAAATTTGTGGACAGCGGTATCAATGGATTAATTGAAGAAATGATCAAAAATGGCGCTATGCGCAACCGCTTAGTGATTCGTATGGCAGGGGGAGCAAATATGTTAACTGCTCCCGGTTTGTCCAAAACGTTTGATATTGGTGCAAGAAATATTGAATCAGCCCACGACGTATTTCAATCCTTACGGATGACCTTAAAAAGTGAAGATGTCGGCGGGACACGTGGACGCACTGTGCGTCTTTATGTTGGTATTGGCCGAATGACAGTCCGTGTCATTGGTGAAAAAGAAGTAGATTTATAAATCGATCTAAAGGAGATTGTGAATATGACTAAAATTTTGATCGTCGATGATGCTGAATTCTTAAGGGTTCGTATCTCGAAAATGCTGAGTGGGGATGGCTTTGATGTCATTCAGGCAGAAAATGGTGCCCGTGCGGTCGAAATGTACAAAGAAAACAGTCCTGATCTGGTTCTGATGGATATCACCATGCCGGAAATGGATGGATTAACCGCATTAAAACATATCCGTGGTTATGATGCCTCTGCCAAAGTCATTATGTTGACGGCTTTAGGACAAGAATCGGTTGTTTTGGAAGCGATTAAGTCCGGTGCCCGTGATTTTATTGTAAAACCCTTTGAGCACGAACGAGTAATCAACGCAATCCGCAAGTTGGTGGCATAACATACCATGAACCAGGTTCATCCCATTGGAACACCGTCCGACTCAACGGTCCGGGTATTGGTTGTTGATGATTCCGCATTTATGCGTTTTACCATCAGCAATTACTTAAACAAACAACCCGGAATCAAAGTGGTGGGTTCTGCGCAAAATGGAGAAGAAGCCCTTGTGCTCATTCCACGTTTAAAGCCAGATGTAATTACACTGGATGTTGAGATGCCAAAACTAGATGGAATTTCAACATTGAGAGAAATTATGGCTCGTTTTCCACGTCCTGTCATCATGTTAAGCAGCATGACAAAAGAAGGGGCGGTGGAAACCATTCAGGCATTAACCTTGGGTGCATTTGATTTTGTGACCAAACCGGAACAAAAAGCAAATGTTAACGCTGTCATGGAAGAAGTGGCACAAAAAATTCAAAGGGCAACCAAAGCCAGAATTTGGTCTCCTCCTTCCAGTCGACCTACCATCATGCCGAAGGTTGAACCAAGTTTTTCAAACAAAAATATACGTCCCCGCCGTACAACGGAACCAGTGGTTGTGATTGGATCTTCTACTGGTGGTCCTCGTGCATTAAATACCCTTATTCCCGCCTTACCGGGAAACCTGCCCGCAGCGGTCATGGTAATCCAACATATGCCAGCCGGTTTTACTCGATCGTTGGCCGAACGGTTGGATACACTATCCCCACTAAAAGTAAAAGAAGCCGTGCCAGGAGACCAACTTCAGGTAGGCCAGGTGTTAATTGCACCCGGGGGGTTTCATACTGTTTTTGATCATAATGGACAAGCCGTTATGAACCAAAACCCACCCGTACATGGGGTCCGCCCGGCAATTGATGTAACTTTATCCTCCATTGTGCAGTTATATGGTGCGCATACCATCAGCGTCATTTTAACCGGTATGGGGCACGATGGTACCAATGGCTGCGGATTGGTGCGGTCGGTGGGCGGCAAGGTAATCGCAGAGGATGAATCTACCTGTGTTGTCTGGGGTATGCCAAGAAGTGTATTTGAATCCGGATTTTCAGATCTCGTTGTCCCCTTGCCGGATATTGCAAAAATCATTGTTCAGCAAGTAAATGACCATTTAGAAAATGGATAGGAATTAAAAAATAATGGATCCTAATGTATATGAAAGTGTAAAAAAATCCATAAACCGGCAGTTGCGTATTGATTTGACGTATTACAAAGATGAACAAATGCGCCGCCGACTTGATTCCTGGCTGGCAAGAACAACGTTAAGCTCTTGGGATGAGTATTTTTTATTGATTAATTCTGACGAAAAAGAATTAACACGCTTTAGAAATTATTTAACCATTAATGTGACCGAATTTTTCCGCGATATGGATCGTTGGAAATCCTTAATGAGTGATGTTTTACCTGTATTATTGAAGGAAGCAGCAGAAAAGAAACCACCTTCTGAAGGTCTGAAAGTATGGAGTGCGGGCTGTTCTGTCGGTGTAGAAGCGTATACGGTCGCGATGATACTGGACCAAATGGCTCCTAACAAAAAACATACCATTATTGCCAGTGATGTTGACCGTGGTGCATTGGAAAAAGCAAAAGCCGGTGGTCCCTATCTGGCAGATGAAGCTAGAAATTTAACCGATGTTCAAAAACGAAAATATATGGAGCCCAGCGGGCCGCCATTTTATGTTCGAAAATCCTTAACAAGTTTGATCAATTTCCGGGAACAAAATTTAATGACAGATCGCTTTGATAATAATTTTGATTTGATCATCTGCCGGAATGTGATTATCTATTTTACGAATGAAGCAAAATCAATCTTGTACCCAAAATTCCAACAAGCGTTACGCCCTGGCGGAATTTTATTCCTGGGTGGCACTGAGATCATTCCTCGCCCAATGGAAATTGGCTTAAAAAACCATGGCATATCCTTCTATAGGAAAGAATAGGTGAGTTTATGGTAATTACTGTAGAACAATTAATCAAACGAGCTGGTGAACTGCCACCGATTCCTCAAGCAGCACAAAAGGCATTGTTGTTAATTCGCAATCCGGACACAAATATCGGTGAAATTGCCGAAGTAATGGCAGTAGATCAGGTGCTGACCAGTCTGGTTTTGCGCTGGGCGAATTCCGCTTATTATGGGATTGGAAATCATGTTTCCACAGTGCAGCAAGCCGTGATGGTGCTTGGTTTAAATACAGTGCAAAGCCTCATTCTTGCTTCAAGTGTTGCAAGTTATATGGATCGTCCCGTTCCCGGATATGAGTTGGAACGCGGCGAATTATGGAAACATGCCATTGGTGTTGCCACGGGTGCCCGAATGTTAGCCAGCCGTTTTGGCAGACAAATCGCTGAAGAAGCTTATCATGGTGGTTTATTATGTGATATCGGCAAACTGGCATTTGAAATTTTACTTCGAAATGTAAGTGTGGACCGTCCTGAATGGAAAGACTTAACCTTCCTGGAGTTGGAACGGGCAAAATTTGGAATTGACCATGCCACATTGGGTGCAGAAATGGCCCGTCGTTGGAATTTACCGGATAATTTAGTAAGCACAATTGCCTTCCACCACACCCCGTCCAAAGCAGGTGAACATGCCAAAATCGCAGCCGCAGTTCATGTTTCTGATGCAGCGATGATGATGTTAGGGCAGGGTATCGGAAAAGACGGTTTGCAATATAAGTTGGAAACAGAAGCATTAAAGTTATTAAACATCAACGAAAACGGTGTTTCCGATCTAATCGAACGTATGGCTATTCAGATTAAAGAATTGGAATCATTTATTGGTTTTGATTGGAAAAGTAGGTAGTTATTGCTGGAGATGAATACCATCCCCAGGAGTAAGGAGGTTCATGAATGATGAATGTGAAGTTTTTAAATCCATTTGTTGAAGCGGTTGCTGAAGTAATGGAAAAAGAGGTTGGTGCAAAAACAACGCGGGGCAACCTGACAATGCAAACATCAGCGATGACAACCACGGATGTTACCGTGTTAATCAACCTGGTGGGGCAGGTTCAAGGGGTTGTGATGTATGGTATGTCCTTTGAAACCGGGCTTAATTTAGTCTCGCAAATCATGGGTCAAAAATTTACAGAATTTGATACCTTAGCCCAAAGCGGCGTTTCCGAAATGGGAAATGTGATTACGGGTCAAGCGACCATTAAACTTTCTCGTGCAGGGTATCAATCAAACATATCTCCCCCTACTATGATTATGGGGAATGGTATTAAGATCTCTACCCTCGATTTTTCAAGAATTATCGTGCCTTTAAAGACAAGTGTTGGTGAAATTGATGTTCATCTTGCCCTGCGCGAAAGCCCTCCCGGAATGAACAATACGAATTTTGTCGATTTAACTGTCAAAAACAAAACGCCTTAACAAGCATATTGTACATAATGAATTTTCAGAAAAGGATGTAAATATGAATGTAAAATTTTTGAACCCATTTGTTGAGGCAGCTTTTGAAGTTTTAAAAATTGAAACTGGCTGTACGATACAACGTGGTGATCTGAATTTAGAAAAGTCTTTATACATTACGGATGATGTGACTGTCATTATTGCCTTGGTGGGTATGGTAAACGGGACCGTTTTTTACAGCATGAATGAAAGCACAGCAAAAAAATTGGCATCCAAGTTAATGGGTGAAAAGTTTGATGAATTTAACAGCCTGGCTCAAAGCGGCATCGCTGAAATAGGAAATGTGATCACAGGCCGTGCCAGTGTGAAATTAGCTGAATCGGGATTTGAATCAACCATATCCCCCCCCACCATGATTCAAGGTAAAGGTGCATCCATTTCCACTTTAGATTACCCCCGAATCATCCTACCGATGTCTTCTGAACTAGGTGAAATTTTAATTCATCTTTCCCTCAGACAAGGCAATAAAAATAAATTAAACGCGGCACAAATCCCTGTGCCAGAAGCACCAAAAGCTTCCTAAAGAAAGGAAATTAATTATGGAAAGACAATTAGTTGTTTTTGAGTTAGCCGATGAGAATTATGGTTTGGATATAACCACCGTTGAATCCATCATTAAGATGCAGCCTATTACCAAAATGCCGCATGCGCCAAAATTTGTGGAAGGAATCACAAATTTACGAGGGATGGTCGTTCCCGTCATGGATTTACGCCGCCGCTTTGGTCTGGAATCAAAACAAGAAGACCGAGAAACTCGAATTGTTGTTTCTAATATGGGTGGAATGCAAGTGGGGATTATCGTGGATGCGGTTTCCCAAGTGCTGCGTATTCAAGATGAAGCCATTGAACCGCCACCCCCGATGTCCACCACTATTAATTCTGCATTTATCATGGGCATTGCAAAATTGGAAAATCAACTGGTGATTCTTTTAGACCTTGAAAAGGTTCTATCCGTAGAAGAACAAGAAAAATTGATGTCAATCGCTGCATAAATAACAATTTTTTACGGATGTCGGTGACTTTCCATTTAACATTACTAGTCTTTTAAAGAGGCCAAATGAAAAACAAGATTCTTAACAAAGGTTTTTATCAAAAAATGGGGTTTCGTTTACTAGCGGGTTTCATTATTTTGGTTATCTTTGTTGGAGTCTTGATTTCGGCCATGAGCTTTTACCAATTCTCAAAATTATCCACTGCCCTGGAAACAATTGATTTATACCAAATTCCTGTTGTTGATAACGCTACCAATGTGGAACGATTTATTTTGTCTGCCCTTGATTATGAAAAAACATATTTTCTTACAAATGACCCACTGTACCAGGAAAAAACCACAAAAGCGATTAGCAGCGCCAGCCTTTCGTTAAGTGAGCTAATTCGTTTAGCGGAAAAATACGAAAATGATGTACTGGATGATCAATCCAGTAAACTCTGGTTATCCCTCGAATCGTACCGCCAATCCTTTTTAAAAGTGGTTTCTACCATAAAAGAAAATACGGATCTGCGTGATCTTATGCGCGAATCCGGTGAAGACTTAAATCAACAGGCAGAAAGTTATATTAATTCAAAACTCAACTCTGAAAATGACCTTTTGATGGATGATGCCTTAAAGGTGGGTTTTGAAATATCGCAGTCAATCCAATCGCTGCGGGTTTTGGAATCAAAATATCTATTTAATAACGATCCTGCAACGATTGAAATGATTTATGCCGAATTAGATCGAATGGAAAATCTCTATAATCAGCTCAGTAGTTATTCAATTTCCTTAACTGATTCCGAGATGGTGTTTGCATCACGAGAATCCGCAGCAAATTACCGGCAGGCTATCAGTACATATGCCCAAAACCAATCTGAATTAATTTCTCTGAAACAAAGTATGCAAACCAAAGGGGAAGAAATTCAGCAAATTACGCAAGAAGTTGAAAAAACAAATTGGCAGGCGATGGAAACGGCCCAGGCTGATGCAGTGGACCAAATGAAAACAGCACAAGTTGGGTTGATTGTGGTTTTAGGGATCAGCTTTGTGCTTGCTATTTTATTGGCACGCCAGCTCACCCACTCCATAACCAAACCGCTTGCCTTAATTACTGCCCAAGCCAAACGGATCGCAAATGGTGACCTGCTGCGTGATACAACGCAAGCAGAGCAGAATCTTTTGTCAAAACGAAAAGATGAAATTGGTGATATTGCCGCAGCATTTACACAAATGATACGGTATTTACAAAATATAGGACTAACCGCTCGAGAAGTCACCGAAGGAAATCTATCTATTGATTTTCAACCCGTTTCTCCACAAGATGAATTAGGTAACGTTTTTTCAACAATGGTACAGCAGCTTCGTTTATCTATGATAGATGTCGCAAAAAATATATCTGTGATCAACCGCTTTTCTGCTGAAATGGAACAGATCGCTGCCCAAAGTGATTCCGCAGCCTTGCAAATATCAGATACGATGAGCCAGATATCAAACGGAACAACCGAACAAACAGCCAGTCTTCAGCAAGCCTTCTCTGCAATTAAACGCTCACAATCAGGCCTGACAGAAATTGTTTCTGGCTTTAATCAGCAAACAAAGGCGGTCGATCAAGGCGCATTTATTTCAGAAAACTTGGTTACCGCAGTTGAATTAGCTTCGGAAAACTTTCATCAAGTGGTAAAGGAGTCGGATCAAGCCACCCAGGTTGCCCAAAATGGCGCGGAAAAAATTGGTACCACCCTGCAAAATATTGAAGGCATTCAATTGCAAGTCGAACGATCACAAGAAAAAGTATCTGCAATGCAATCTCAGACTAATAAAATTGGAAGAATTGTTGAAACCATTGAAGATATTGCCGCTCAGACCAACTTGTTAGCCATTAATGCCACCATAGAAGCAGCACACGCCGAATCGGATTCACGAACCTTAACCGAATCCATGTTAGAACGATTCATGCTGGCGGCCTGCGAAATGATTGCCCGTTTATTAGAAACATCCAATGATATCCCCAATTCATATTGGGTTGAGATGGGAAAATTAGCGGATATTGATCAAATCCTGATTACCGATGACGATGGCGTTATCGTGATTGGTAACGATCCAGCCTTGATGGGTTTTCGCTTTCCGGAAGACAATCCCCAAACAGCAGAATTCCGTACCTTAATCGGGAAAAAGAACGGCCGCGTTTGCCAGCCTGCCCAAATGCGAGCTGCAGATAAACAGGTTTACAAATATGCCGGTATTTCCCGGCGTGACGTACCCGGCGTTGTTCAGGTCGGTTATAATATGAGTACGTTATCATTATTCAATTTTCAAATTGGTGGCTTTACCGTAGTAGCTCGAGAAGTTTATGAATTGGCTGAAAGTTCGCGTACGGCCACAAAGGAAATCCGTCAATTATTAAAAGCAATTCAAGATGCTGCAAATGAAGCCAACCAGGAAATGAAAAAAAGTGTTGGCTCTGTTAAAACAAGTTTGTCAGAAGCTGCAAATGCTGGAGAAAATTTAAATGAAATTTTAACCGCATTCTCTAAAGTGACTGATCAAACCCGCACAGCGGATAATGCTACATTACAAATGAAAAAACTCTCTTCAGATTTCCGCTCCGCAATCCAAACGATCCAAAATGTTGTGGAATCGAATAGGGAAGTTGCAGAACAAGTAATGATTCACACCAATGAAATGGCAAGTTCTATGGATCGAATTGCCAGCGTGAGTGAAGAAAACAGCGCTGCCACAGAAGAAGTGACTGCTTCAACCAAAGAGTTACAATCCCAGGTAAATGAAGTAGCAAAAACAGCTGAACAATTAAGTGAAATGGCAAACCAATTAACACAAATTGTGGCTAAATTTAATTTGGAAAACTAAGATGACAATTCATAATCGTAAACATCGACTACAAAATTGGACAAAACATCGACTGGATAAATTCAGACCGGAAAATGGCCACATAAATCAATATTGGCGGCAGTTTTTTTCTTTACTTCCGGAAGGTATGATCGTAACCCGTGCGAATGGGATCATTGAATTAGCAAACCCATCCGTAGCATCCCTTCTGGGTATTCAAAATCCGGATCATTTGATTGGTTGTTCCATCGAAAATTATATTCCTGGGGATTATAAAGCAATTTTTAATTCGTATTTTGAGATGGTTTCCGTCATCCCAGGCCGGCACGAACCCGTGGAATTGGAGCTTTGGCATATGGATGGAAGCCGGGTTGTGGTGAAAGTAAGTTTTGCACAATCCCCTTATTTAGGAAAACATGCAATCCAATTAGCGATTCAAGATATCCGCGAACAAAAACATATTGAGGATCAGATGGCACGCGCAACCTTTGAATTGGAACAGGCTTATCGCTCCACATTGGAAGGTTGGGCATTGGCCCTCGATAAACGTGATCATGAAACGGGAGATCACTCAAAACATGTTACCGATAAAACAGTCGAATTGGCTTTAGCAATGGGTGTCAATTTGGAACAGATTGTCCATATCCGACATGGCGCTTTGCTGCACGACATCGGTAAAATGGCCATCCCAGACCGGGTTTTACACAAACCTGGGCCTTTAAATGAAGAAGAATGGTCCGTTATGCAAAAACATCCGGAAATCGCCCGTGATATGTTATTACCAATAGATTACCTCCAGCCTGCGATCGAGATACCGTATAATCATCATGAACGATGGGATGGCAGCGGATACCCCCGACAGTTAAAAGGTCAGGAAATACCTTATTCTGCCAGAATATTTTCAGTTGTGGATGTTTACGATGCTTTACGCTCGCCACGCCCCTACCGCGATGCCTGGCCGGAAACCAAAGTCTTGGATTATATTCAGAATAATGCAGGCTCTTTGTTTGACCCGCAGGTTGTGCAAACCTTTATAGAATATTTATAAAACCCAGTTTATTTATGGGGGATAATACCGCCGCATGCAACAGCTTGTTTGGGATAATCCACTGTATCTGATTTCCAGTCACGCCCATTTAATGAAATCAAACAAGTAACCTCTCCGGATTGAGAGGGATTTCCCGCTGTCAAAAAGACACTGGCGCCATCTTCAGCATTAAAATTTTTCTTCCAGGGTGTGTTAACAGTGATCGTCCCATTTGAGTTTTCCTCCCCAACGGTATAAGTAATGATGGCATATCCCCCATCACTATCCACTTCCAACCGAACTGCGTTATTCGTACTCGGTTTCGTAAATACCCCGGCTCGTACACTAAAATAAATCGCAGCTGTGATTATTCCAAGAAGAATAATAATTGTTAAAACCGTTTTGCCATTATTCTTTTTTTGCATAAAGGTACCTATTCAAAATAATGATCTACTTCATTATATAAAAAATTTACCTAATCAACCAATATTTTTCTCTCGGATTTTTAATTGTAGGATCAAAAAGGTGAATATTGATAAAGGGTTTTATGATCCCCAATTGAATAATAATCAACGAGGCAAAAACATACTATTTTTGCCTCGTTGTATTTAAAACTTTTCGTTTTTTATCTGCCTTTAATGGCCGCCTAAGTAGGCTTCTTGCACAACCGGGTTTTCCATCAAATCGTCCGCTTTTCCTTCTAAAACCACACGACCTGTTTCCAATACATAACCACGATCAGCGATTGATAACGCCATTTGGGCATTTTGCTCTACCAATAAAATGGTTGTGCCTTGTTTGTTGATATCACGAATAATATCAAAAATCTGCTCGACAATGATCGGTGCAAGTCCCATGGAAGGTTCATCCAACAATAATAACTGAGGATGCGCCATCAAACCGCGTGCAATCGCCAGCATTTGTTGTTCACCACCAGATAATGTTCCACCGGATTGTTTTCGCCGTTCTCTTAACCGTGGAAAACGCTCGAACATGGCTTCCATATCCGTCTCAAATGCATCACGATTATCATGAACATAGGCGCCCATTTCCAGGTTTTCCACCACAGACATCCGAGGGAATATCTTTCTTCCCTCAGGAACATGGATAATCCCCTTTTTAACCACATCTTGGGGCGGCACAGTGGTTAATGGCTCACCACGATAAAAGATCTCACCAGAACGCACTTTTACCAGACTGGAAACAGCTTTAAGTGAAGTTGATTTACCCGCACCATTTGCGCCGATTAATGCAACAATTTCACCTTCCTTGAGTTGAAAGGAAACCCCCTTCAGCGCATGGATTGCTCCATAATATACATTCAGGTCATTTACTTCCAGCATCATCCTGTTTTCTCCCGTCGATATTTTTCCGATAATGCGGCTGCACCCGGTCCCAAATATGCTTCAATTACCCTGGGGTTCGATTGAATCTCTTTCGGTGTGCCTTCCGCAATTTTTTCACCATAATCCAGAACGGAAATTTGATCGGATATATCCATCACAACCCGCATATCATGTTCAATTAAAATAATGGTAATTCCTAAGTCATCACGCACATGCCGGATGAATTCTTTCATCTCGTCAGTTTCCTGAGGATTCATGCCTGCGGTAGGTTCATCCAACAACAACAGTTTGGGTTTATTGGCTAAGGCACGTGCAATTTCCAATCGACGTTGAGCACCATAGGGTAGGTTTACCGCCAAATGATCACCCAAACCTTCCAAACCCACATATTTCAACAATTTACTGGCTTCATTAATAACAAATTTTTCTTCTTTGTTATAACCTGGTGTCCGTAAAATCGCAGCCCACCAATCCTGTGTTAATCTGGGTTGAAAACCTACCATAATGTTTTCAACCGCAGTCATGTTTTGGAAAAGACGGATATTTTGGTAGGTTCGGGAAATGCCCAGCCCCGCGATTTTATCGGTTAAAACGCCTTTAATGGATTTTCCGTCAAACAATACCGCGCCAAATTCAGGGTTGTAAAAACCGGAGATACAGTTAAATAAAGTGGTTTTTCCTGCACCATTCGGACCGATAATACTGGCAATGGCTCCTTCTGGAATAACCAGATCCACACGGTTAACCGCTGTTAATCCACCGAATATTTTTGTAACTTGTTTGGTTTCTAACATTACTTTGCTCATGAACCGCCTCCAATCGCTGCCGGGCGGGTATCCGTCTCGGGCTCTGGTGGCGGCTGCTTTACTTCCAGATTGGGTCGTTTTGCAGGCCACAATCCCTCCGGACGTAAGATCATCATCACAACTAACAAAGCACCAAACACCAACAAGCGATAACTTTCCAATTCACGCAAAATCTCCGGTAATCCTTTTAAGGCAAAAGCACCCAATACTACGCCGGGAATACTGCCCATACCACCAACAATTACCAGACATAAAACATTAATGGAAACCATCAACACATGGTCTTCGGGACCGGTAAACTGGTTTCGCGAAGCAAATAGAGCACCACCCAAACCTGCAAACGCAGCACCAATTGCCAATGCTAACAATTTATATTTATAGGTGTCTACGCCCGTCGCCTGGGCTACGGTTTCATCCTGACTGATTGCCAACCATGCCCGCCCCACCGTGGAATCCTGCACACGCCTGGCAATAAACAAGGCTAACAGCACAGCCAAAATAATCAAATACATAAAATCAATATCACCGATAAACTCCCGCCCAAATAAGGTGGGACCGGCAATATTACGCAAACCACGCGGACCAAGGGTAAAGTCTTTTAACCAGTCGCTTTTTAATAAAATACGAATGATTTCACCGAAACCCAAAGTAACGATTGCCAAATAATCACCTCGCAAGCGTAAGATCGGCAAACCGATCAACACGCCTGAGAGTGCTGAAACGAGAACAGCGATTACCAATGCAATCCAAAAGTTAAATTGAAGGTTGTGCGGATCAGGAGCAGTCACCAATGCGAAAGAATAAGCACCAATTGCAAAAAAGGCAACATAACCGAGTACCAGCTGTCCTGAAAGGCCTACGATAATATTCAATCCCAAACCCAACAGCACATAAATGCCAACCGTACCCATAATATAGTTCCAGTAAGCTCCCCACTGACGCGGCACCAAAACCAGCAGTAAAAGAACCACACCGATCAATACATAACTAACATATGGATTGGTCTTAACTTTACCTAACCAGGATTTATCAGACCAGGCTACGGCTGCCTTTTGAATGGATTTAACTTTATCTTTGCCGCTGTCCGCAAACTTCGCTAAGACAGCACCAACGACTGCGGCAGCTGCACTAAAGCCAAATTGAATTAATCCACCCACCAATGGTGATTGGTTAAACAGGAAAAAATCAATGGATTGACTGGAAAGCATACTTAAATAAACACGCATATCTACACCGCGTTCATTAATTGTGCCGACAACCAGCGCATAGACCAATAAAAACAAACCGGTCGTGACACCAGCCGTTAATCCTCTTAAAATACGGGTTTTTAAGGGAACATTGGTGTCGATATCCTCTTTATTATGAGATACTCTCCAACCATTCCAGAGATGTAAAAATCCCAAAAAAACCAATAAACTGGCCGCAGAAGGCATCGAAGTCAGGCCCACCGGATTGCCAACCATTTTTTGAAGTAAACTGGCTGCAATAACCAAAAAGCCAATCAATGCTAAAAATACAATGACCACCCCAAACACAACACCATTACGAACTGAATTTTGCAAAGAAGTTTTCATTAGACTTTCTCCTCTGCCAATGCTTCACCTAATATGCCGGATGGTCTGAAAATTAATACCAGAATCAAAATGGAAAATGCGATCACATCTTTTAATTGAAAATCAATACCCAAAGCAGCTGGGCCAACCGATTCTACGATACCAAGGAACAACCCACCAATCATAGCTCCGGGGATATTTCCAATGCCACCTAAAACAGCGGCTGTGAAAGCTTTAATTCCAGGTAGAAAACCAGTGAAATAATTGATTAATTGATTGTGAATACCCCACATCACCCCGGCAGCACCAGCCAATAAACCACTGATAACAAAGGTTTGGCTGATAACCTTATCCACATCTACACCCATTAAAGCAGCTGTACTTTTATCTTGTGCCACGGCACGCATGGCTTTACCCAATTTGGTGCGCTGCACCAAAACGAATAAACCAATCATTAAAATAGCGGATAATACTAAAGAAAATACGCCCGTGTAGGTTAACATTACCGAACTTTCACCGATCGGGATTTCCCAGCCGGTACCCCGTGTAAGCAAATCGGGATTGATATATTCTCGGCGCTGCGGGCCAAATAATAACTGGCCTGCATTCTGCAAAAAGATCGAAGCACCAATTGCGCTGATTAATGGAACCAAACGGGGTGCGCCGCGTAGTGGACGGTAGGCTATTTTCTCTAATAAAAATCCTGCTAGGGCTGCAATGCTCATGCCTACTAAGAATGCTAAAAACACGGCTAAAATCGGATAAGAATTTAATAAAGACAGGGTCGTTCCATCTGCGCTGGTGACTGGAATGGCATTAAATGCTTCAAAAACAAAATACCCACCAAAAGCTCCAATCATCATCACTTCGCCATGAGCAAAATTGATCATAAACAAAATACCATAGACCAGTGTATAACCAATTGCAATGAGTGCATACATGCCCCCCAGAATAAGACCGGAAACAGCAAGTCGCAGCCAGGTATCTGCCCCAAACTGCGATACTGTAGCCACCGCGCCTACCCTCCAAAATAAAAGGGCAAAAACCACAACGGCTGCGATGAGCCGAAAAAGACCGGATTTATTCTGGGGCAATGTAAGCGAACGTTTTCTTTTTGTTCCTTCCATTCTGCCTCCAAACATTTTTACTATCGGAATGAATTAATAATGAATGATAATAACAAAATAAAACAGCGGAAGCGGAAATCCGCTTCCGCTGTTTTTTGAGATCGAATTTTGCGAAATTTATTTCGCTTCTACCCATTCTCCGTTTTCTACGATGTAGAATGTCGGTCCAGCGGTGTTACATTCACCAATTTCGTTACAGGTGATATCACCAGTGATACTTTGGAAGCCACTAATATTCCGTACGGCCTGTACCAGAGCACCGCGTGGAACATAGAGATTACCATCATCACCCAACACGGCTACTGCACGAACCTGTGCAATCAATGCAGCGGCTGCATCGTAACCACTCCAGGTATATGGAGAGAGTGAACCGGCTTCAACGCCAAATTCTTTCAAATACTGTGCATCAAAATCGATTTTGGCCTGAGATTCCGGAGGAATAACGGAAGCTGCATAAGCACCTTCACCACTTGCGCCAGTTTTTTCAATGAATTCTGAACCAAAGGTGCCATCACAACCGAAGAATACGGCGTCAGCTAAACCTGATTGATCCATCTGATTGGCTAAAACCACACCTTCTGCGACGTAACCACCAAAATAAATCGCTTGGGGATTATTGGCAGCAATTGCAGATAAAGTAGCAGTGTAATCTACTTCACCAGGGGTAATGGCTTCGTAAGCAACCACTTCACCGCCTAATTTTGTAAACTCTTCACGAACTACGTCAGCCAAACCTTGACCATAAGCGCCACCATCATGCATAACTGCAATTTTGGTGAAACCCAATTTGTTATATAAATAATCCGCAGCAAATTGACCTTGCACTGCATCCGTGAAGGCAATCCGATTAAAGACACTGGTTCCCTGTTGGGTCAATGGTGGGTTGGTAGCGGATGGGGAAAGCATGGGCAGGCCGGCTTTTTCATAAATCGGCATGGCAGCTTCTGTGGAACCGGAGAAAATGTGACCAGGAATGGCAACAACGGTTTCATCGGTAACCAATTTGTTAGCAACCGCAGCACCGCCTTCACCAGAACCGCCGGTATCCTGTGCGACCAGTTCAAAATTAAAATCACCAATCGGCTCTGCATCCATAATAGCGATGGTTGCACCTTGGGAAATATCAACACCAAAGGAAGCATAATCACCCGTTAACGGAGCGCCCATACCCAATTTTATGGTTGAGCCTGCCGGAATTTTTGCACAACCGATGCTGTCTTCTTCACAAACGGCTGGGACGCCACTACCTGCAGCTTTCGGGCTGCAGCTTGCCATCACCATGGCTAAAACAATAAATACAAATAACAATACTTTCTTACTCATTTTTCTCCTCCTTGGCTATTAAGGAAATTTAAGGTTGCGACTTTTTCAAATTACGATATGAAAATTATGAATATTGGGAGTCAGGAAATTTTTTAGGATTACCTCCTTCTTTTTATGAAAATTCAGGAGTTTTTGGTGTTCAGTTTTAAAAAAAACCACCCGTTTTTCTTTGGGTGGCTTGTTTTCAAAACGATGCTTACGGTTTGCAGGCTACTTTTTGTTTTTTATGCTCGCCATACCCAAATTCTGGTTCTCCATCTTCTTAATGGTATGGAGATGCCAGATCATAAAAACGTAAATGAGAGCGATAACAAAGGGATTCATAGCAGCAATTCAAACACCAAATTTTGACTGATTATACAGCGTTTTATAACTCTGTCAACCCTTGTGCACTAAAAAGGTGAAAATTGGCTTGATCTGCGAATTTCACTTAAATATTATTCAAAAGTCATATTAAATCGGGATAAAGATATCGTCAAGAATAATATAAATATTCAACATTTTGATTTTTATAAGCTATACTATGGGTATAAACTGATAAAGAATGGAATAAAACTCGATTGGTTACTCAAGATGAATTAATTCGCGTATTTCAAAAGATTACGCAAAATAATCAATATATTCGCCTGCTTAATATCTATAAAGGTCTGCCAATTAATAACGAAGCAACGATCACCAAAATTGAGAGCGCTTATATCGAAGTCGAAACAGATCGATATCAAACCGTATGTTTATTTCTGGATCGAGAAACCTTTATTCAAAGTCACCATTTCCAATACACGATTAAGGCTCGTGTTTATAAGGTTGATCCGGAAAAAAAGCGTGCGATATTATATGGCTTTGAAACGGTGCAAAGTGGCATTGGTGAACGCAGTCAAGTTCGGGTGGAACCGGATGAACCAATCTCTGCCGTTCTTCAGGTGAAAGATGCTATGTCTACTATTCAAGGGGAGTTAGCGGATATTTCTCAAAACGGAATCGGGTTATTCATTGACCGGAATTTTTTTTCACCGCGCCATTTTCGAATTGGATCTGAATTGAGTGTCGCACTAAAACTACCGGAGACCGCACTAACCGAGAAAAGAAACACTTCGGGATTAGATTCCGGATACAACCCCATGGCCCGCTTTAGCCGTGAACAAATGCGCATTTCCCAAGTCGTACGCTCCAGCAATACGCCTCGTAAAAATACATCTAGCTTAAAAATTGATTCTTTTAATCTGAAAACCACAGGAAATATTGTGAATGTTCGCCCATCTCTTTCTTCTAACCAGTATCGAATTGGATTAAAAATCAATGGGGATGATCGTACACGCTTAATTCTCACCAACTTTATTTCTCAACGCCAATCAGAGATTATTCGCGAATTAAAAACGATGTACGATGCGATTACAAAATTTAATAACGCTGATAAACAACAAGAACAGTAGTTAAAATCACGGTAATTTGTTCGGTTGATAAATAAATATTGGGGGTCAAAAATCGGTTTCACCGATTTTTTGACCCCCAAAACTTTCTTTCAAAATAACTTAACCAATAAACCAGTCATTAAAATAGGGATAGTTGTTTCTCCGCAGGCTGCAGCCGGTAATATGGAATTTTGGTTAAAATTCCAAGGTCTTCACATAAACTATAAAATTTTTTTGACAGCATATCTGCGTTTACTGCCGGACAAACATAATCATTTCCAAAACGTTGTTGATGTTTTATTCGCACGCCAGGAAATAACTCATCTAATTTTTGATAATAATATTCTTGCTGACCTATTCGCTGCGTCATCCCAAAACTTGCCAGAATATATGAGGCACCATGCTGATGAGCCATTTCGATAATTTGCCGGATGTTTTCCCAGTTATCCTCAATGAACGGCAAAACCGGCATTAATAAAACCCCGGTAGCAATGCCTGCTTCACTTAACTTCTTTATCGCCTGAAGCCGAGCCGATACCAAAGGTGCTCCTGGTTCCACTTTTTTACCCAATTGATCGTCCGATGTGGTAATGGTAAAAGATACTAAAGCCTGGCTGTGCTGATTGATCTTTTGTATATAATCCAAATCCCGTAATACAAGATCACTCTTGGTTAAAATATGCACCGGAAACCGAAACTGTTCAATGATCTCCAAAGCGCCGCGGGTTAATTGATATTTCTTTTCAATCGGAGCATAGGGATCATTCATGGAGCCGGTACCGATTACCCCTTTAACCCGTTTACTGGCAAGCTCCCGCGGTAAAAGCTGTAACGCATTTGTTTTTACTAATGTATCCGTGAAATCTTCGATCTGGTAACACTCACTGCGTGAATCACAATAGATACATTGGTGCGAGCAGCCGCGATACAGATTCATATTGTATTTAATCCCAAACCAGGGATCAGGTATTTTGCTGGAAGAAAGCAGTTGTTTTGCCTGAATTTCTTTGATCATGGGAATATATTAACACGATTTAAACAAGAACACAAGTTCTATTTTTAATCAATTCACTTCATCGAAATAATTCCAGGCATCCAATTCCGGTGGCTCGATACCGAATTGGGTTAATATCGCCATGATTTGGGCACGGTGTTCAGTGGCATGGTTGATTACCTGCGTGAGAAGGATGGTTTTGGGCACATCACGCAGCGTACCATCCCAATTGATTTCTACCATATCCGCAGCTTGCACTTTTACTGCCCATTCAATTAAGCCTGATCCTGTACGCTGGATTGATTCAACCATTTCAGTCATTGTTAATGGCGGGGCATCATCCGCTCTGTGAAGCCGCTGCCCCGTACTGATGCGGGAGAAGTAGGATTGTTCAGCCGTGACGATATGTTGTAAAGTGTCATAAATTGAACCATAGGTACCGGTAACAGTGCCATTCAATTGTTCTGTTGTTAATTCAGCACAACATGCCAATATACGAAGATTTGCCCACAGATTGTGGCTAAAAAGTGTTGTTAAAGTATCCATATCTCATTATCCTTATGATGCAGTTCGTCTTTATCTTGCTGTAAAAACAAACCCATACTTTATGGCCAGTCTTGGGTTAACCCACACCATTTTTAATAATCCTTCATGCTCAACATAAGAAACCCGGAAAAAGCAGCATTGTACCGTGAAAGGGAAGGGTCAACTTCGGATTTGATTTCGTTAATCAAAGAACGATATTGTTCATAAAATGACCAGGTTGGTGTTGGTTTATATTTCAAGTGATCTATTTCAAGGAATTCGATCACCCACTTTGTCGTCGTTGGTTTGATAAATACGTCAAAATCAGGCCGAAAATAAGTCTGGCAGATTGTCATTAATGACCATTTTGCCAACTTTCCGTTTTTTAATACATCCAGTATCATCTCAAACCCCTGCTGTTCATTTCCATATAACAAAAAATCCAAACCCTGGGAAAGCAGCAGTTTGCTGGGTGGGCTCAGAGAAATTACGTAGTCCCTGAACTTTGGTTTCTCAAATACTGAAACCATGGAGGAACGACTGACAACCTTAATCATATTATCTACAATCAAATCAGGTTGGTTGAAGTTGTTTTTTTCAAAACATGCATGGGTAAAACCAATCATTTTGTCCATTTTATGTTTTTTTCCAATTTCAACCATCTCAGGGTTATCAAAACCACCTGGATAGCGGTTTAAAAATGCTTCTTCTGCTTGTTTTAGCTTATTAAAATTCATAGTCTCTCCATGATTCCTGACATTGTTATTTTTAAAACACTGCTTTCTTGATCGTTCGTAGAAGAAGTAAAGACAATTAATCCACTTTTGGGTTGTAACAATTAACCACAATGCCACATTCAAATGCCATCGACTTCTTCAGCGTTAATGGTTGGTATTGAGTAATTTTGTTAAAAAGGGAAAGACCAGTCCCAATTGCTGTTGGATTAATAAATAAATGGTACTCATCGATCAGGCCTTGTTTAATCAGCCCGGAAACAAATTCTGCACCACCGTAAACAATGATATCTTTGCCATCTTGTTGTTTTAATTTAGTGACCTCCTCATGCAAACCACTTTTTGCTAAAACGGTGTTTGCCCATGGCGATTGTTCCAACGTTTTAGTAAACACAACTTTGTGCGTATCCGTAAATTTCTGGCCAGCAGAGAATTGGGGATCATCCGGGTTGGCAGCTACAGCTGCCCAATGTGGAATAAAACCTTCAGCAAGTTTTCTTCCAAGGATGATTGTATCGATTGAGTTTGTTAAATCCGTGACATAGTTTTCTAATTGTTCATCCCAATCCCACACCAAAAAGTCCATTTCCCCATTGGGACCAGCCATAAATCCATCCACGGATATTTGAACTTGAAGTTTTAATTTTCTCATATAACGCTCCATTAAAAAAGCCAAAACAATGTTTATATAATAGAACATGTTTTCCACGGCGTCAAATTAATTTATATCGCTTCTTGCTAAATCTACTTAATTAAGGCTTTTTCTTTTACAGTCAAATTCTTCTGGATTAACGTTACCAATTCCGACGGTAGTCCCATTGACTGCAGCTGTTCCATCTGCCATTTTTTTTCTTGATCGATAGCACCACCAGCTAATTTAATCGCCTTCAATACATATAAGGCACCACCCAGTGAATGATCTGCCATATGCGCTGTAGCGACTGCGTGACCAATCGCACGTGCCACCGCTGTGGAGACAGGATCAGAAGATTCCCTCGCGGCTGCATGGGCGGCTACGGAAGCTCTTTGCGCCTCACCTACGCTTGTTTCCCCCTTTTCCCATGCTTCTGCCACCACTAGGGCATGTTCTAATCGGGCATCAATACTGTCCTTTAACAAGGATAAACCACGCAGTGCACACAGCCTTCCCCAATGCATCAACCGAGAATGATTTTCTTTGCTCAGTTCTCCCCCGCGGTGAACGGCCACAAATTGTTTATCACGCATTACACAGTCCGGATTTATCTATATTGATCACGATTCTCCGTCCATCTTATTCCAGCCAACCAGAGCAGGATCGGCATCACCGCCTAATTCGAGGTACGCACTTTCCACATTTAATCGGTGCGGTCCGGCGTTATCTTCCGGGTGCCGGTACTGCAAGGACGAACAAACTTCTATTGTTTCCTGTAGGGAAAAACCAGCACGAATTGCCTGTTCTACCTTATCTTTCAATTCTTGCAAGTAGCGTATGTCTTCACTGATTCTTGTATGGATATCCGTTTTTTCTTTTGTTAAAAAGCCATGCCCCGGGATCAACAGCTCAATATCAAAAGTGGACAACATTATTAATGTGGCCTGATACGCTGCCAGATTATCACTGACAAAGGGAATCTCCAAATCACTGAGCATATCCGCTGCCCACAATACACCCTGGTCAGCTTGATACACCACCAATTGATCCGCCGCATGTCCTGGCGCATGGAAAAGAGAAAGATTTCCTACAGAGAGCTGCATCTCTTTATTAAAAGTCTGGTCTGGTTTTGGAATTTCAAAGGGCTGAGTTCGTTCCACTTCACATTCCGTTTGCCATTTCTTAATTTGTTTGAGGATGTGGGTTTCATTTCCACCGCTGATTTCTTTTAAGTAATTATCCTGCGTTATGATATTTACCCCTGGGAAAAACTCCGACCCCAGAATATGATCCCAATGGCTGTGGGTAATAACTAAACTTTGCGGTTCGGCCTGTTTTTCACCGACAAATCCTTTAATCATTTTTATCTCTTGAGGAAAAATACCCGGATCAATCAAACAGGCTTGTCCATCATCCAGAAAAATACCACTGTTCGTAAAATAAAGTTCACTTTGGTACACCCATAAATTGGATGTTAATTTTGTTAAAGACTGAGACATTTTTTCTCCCTGGTTTATTGATTTTATTTTTCCTGACATTGGTTTGTTTTGCAGATACAAGTTTCGTTAACCCCATACCCGGACCAATTTAATGGCGCATACAAGAAATTGCTGCAGCCGATAAAGGGCACACCACTCCCGGTCAAGTCCTTACAATCACTGTCTATTTTACAATAGGAAGGGTCCTGGATATATGCACCATATGGCCTAACTTTTATTATGTGAAATGTATCTGTATCGATGGTAATCAATATACTCGTCTGAATCGGATCCGCATAACGAAAATCACACTGCTGCGACACCCAAAATTTAACAACTGGCTCTCTTTCCATTGTGTTTATTTCATATTCAATACATTTACCGATGCCGTTCTGGGGAGAAAACACCGGAACAGCACATCCTTCACACTGGGAATACGTTTTAATAAAATCAAAAATAATGGGATCAGATAAAGCCATAACCAATGGGCAGGCTTGTTTATCCTCGCAAATTTCGGATAAACAATCAGTTTGTGAACCACAAATCAACTGTTCAACCTGCTGTGAAGATACCATTTCACCAGTTTCCGATGAAAGAATATTTTTTGGCTGGCATGAGACAAGCAATATCAAAATGGAGACACCCCAATATACTGTTTTACCCAACAATTTATCTCCTATCGTTTATAACAAAATTATTTTGTCCCGGACTGTTTATCATAGTTGCGAATAAACATACCAGTCGCTTTACGCATACCCAATTGTTCATAAAAAGATTGTAAATCTGCATCACATAGTAAATCAACCATATAAAATTCTTTTAGGAGGGTTAACATTTCTTGAGTAAGTCTTTTTCCAATTTGCTGTTTCTGATAATCCGGCAGCACTTCTAAAAGCGGAATATAAGCCGCCAGCACATGGTCAGTGATTGCAGTAATAAAACCAACAACTTTTTTAGTTTTTTTATCTACGGCCAGAACAACCACATCACTTTTTTTTAATAACTCCAAATGAACCTCAGGGCTTGGTGGATTTGGCCACCCCACAAAAAAGCCCTTCAGTTGATCAGGCGTAATCCCTTCAATGGAATAAATGTACTCGATTGTATTTTTCATCTTTTACAACCTGTTGTTAAAAGTAAGTGTTCATAGAATATGTTAAATCGAAAACCCAAAACCACCCAAGGGTGTGGTTTCAAAACGCTCACCAAAACCCGCGATCAACGGTCTGCCTTTGGTTATGGCGGCTTGCACTGACGGCAGCGATAGGGAAGCCTGATGGCTGGCTTGATTTTCCCAAACTTCTGTCACCCAAACAGCATCCATATCGGTGACATCTAACCCAACAATATAACTCAGACATCCGGGCATAGACGCCATACCTTCCATCAAGATGGCGCAGAGCGTTTCCCGCTGTCCCGGAACAGCGATTATTTTACCAATCAATCCATACATAGTCTTCTCCTATTTTGTGATGGGTACCGTTATTTTAAACCGGGGAAAACTTTTTTAATATCGTTTGTATGTTCTTTGATATGATCGTTGACAATTTTTAGATGTTCATCAGGAGGATAATCCCTCGAGCCCACCCTGTAAGGAATGAGTTTCAGTGTATCATCCAGGATATTTTTCTGAATGACGGCATGCGCCTTTTTGAATCGCGTAATTACTTCTTCCATTGTCAGTGGTCGAAATTCCGCAAAACAGCGCTCATTTAATAAGCTGTATTTTCCCCGTAATGGTTTTGGTTTTGAACCATTGACCAGATCGCTGGTATTCCGCGCGAAACTTTCATGCCAAAACGTTAGGTGGCTTAAAACATCTTTAACCGTCCACCCCTCATAGACCAATGAATTTGGATCACGAATTCCCTGGCAGGTTTCCAACAGCTGGGAGACCGTTTCATTCAGGTTTTCTAACAAAATTTCTCTTGTTGTCATTTGGTTTTCCATCATAAAATCTTATTAAAAACGGCAAACCGTTTTTATTTAATCCGACAACCCATAACCATTCTCAACCAGCTTTTTAAGCCGCTGCATAAACCGCGCCACGGGTGCTCCATCCACAACATCATGGTCAAAACTAATGGTAACACTCAGATACTTTCGTACTTCGATCCGGCGATTTACTACCCCTGGTTTATCGCCCATTCCACCCAATGTAATCTGCAAGGAATGATTGGGTACCGGAATACCCCATCCAGTGCCGGATCCGAACATCCCAACCGAAGTAACCAACACTGTGCCGTAATATTTCTTCAGGGCCTGCGGACTCTTAAATAGAAATCGCAGAAACAACCGCCGGATAAATTGAGGCAAACGCACAAACCAGTTAATAAACTGTGATTCCTCGCTGCCTTGGTGCTGCTTTTGGAAGGCGTCCATTTCACTTTGAATAGCCTGAACATCCATCTTATTTACGCCGCGCAGGATGTGGGGGCGGATTGTTTTTTCACCGTCCACTTCCACTTCAAATAACATGTTCACATCAACTTCATCAAAAATGTATAATTGATTCCGCCAGTTCCGGTAAGCATGTACCTGTTTATTCGCATCGATCGCCTTTCCCAAACATGCCAGGAAAAATGCCGAGAAAGATAAAGCTTCCCCTGTTTTTTTTCGGTGCTCCAGGATTAATTCCCGGGCGCGGGTAATATCAAACTCTACCAGGCCATGCACGGTATGCTTTTGCAAACCGAGAAACCCGCCATCTGCCATCAGTAAACGTTCTCTGGGAAAAGGCTGAACCGTAGCCATTTTTTGGTTTGTTTTCATATGGAAAATTCCTATATTCTTGCTGCGGGTTCATCGATCATTTGTTTGATCAATTCAACCGCATGAAAAATGCCGTTTTCGGCTCGAATACGTGCCCCCACTAATTTGGCCTGTTCGCTTTTGCTCGGGTCCGTGGTTGTGATTCGGATTGCTTCCGCCAAAGAATCAGCAGTCAATTTCTTTTGCGGGATCGGTTTTGGTCCTATCCCCAATGAGTGAATGCGCGCTCCCCAAAAGAACTGGTCGAATGCAAACGGAATAATGATATTGGGTACTCCGGCTCGTAAACCTTCGGCCGTTGTTCCGGCACCGCCATGATGCACCACGGCCACCATACGTGGAAACAACCAAGCATGGGGTGCCGATTCCAATACAAAAACATCCTCCGGCACATCTCTGGCACTTAACCCACCCCAACCCGTTAGCAGTAAACCGCGCTGCCCACTTTTGGCGAGCGCTTCCAAAACCAGGCTGGCAAATTTTTCCGGCTCCCGCCCTGCCATACTGCCAAATCCAATACAAACCGGTTTTGGACCGGCTTCTAAAAACGCGCATAGTTCCGGGGATGGAAGCCAATTGGCCTGATTATCCAGGAAAAAATACCCGGTAATATGAATATTGGCGGACCAGTCCGCTGGAAAAGGAATGATGCTCGGGCTGTAGGCGCTTAACATTGGGGTGGATCTTAATAATTTATAAAACCGGGCCGCGTTAGAAACCGGCAAACCCAAATGTTTACGGAAATCAAACACAAACGGGCGGTACCACTGCCAGATCACTTCAAGCATCAACAGCCCTGAAACATGGTTATGGATTCCCCCCAGGTTTTTTTGAATAGGCCATGAAGGTGCAGCGAAACTTTTTGATGGCAGCAGCGGGGTTGGTTCAATGTTGATGATCGGGATTTGGAGTGCTTCCGCAATGGAAAAACCAAATGGACTAAAAACACCAAGACAGATCAATAAATCTGCACCGCGGCAGGCTTCAAACGCATCCTCAACCATTTCCTTAACAATCGGCGCCATTAATGTCCTGATGGCTTGAATCGACTTCAGCGGGTTTGAACCTCCCTGCTCCATAAATTCCCGCCCGGTGTCGCTGGCCATAACCTTTTGCACATCCCCACGTAACGGGTAAAAACCAACCCCATACTGCGTAATAAATTTTTCGAAATCTTGGGGGGCTGCCATGGTTACCTGATAACCGGTTTGTTTTAACCCGATAGCTAACGCCAAACAGGGCTGAATATCGCCACGTGAACCAGCCGCGAAGATGGTGATTTTTTTCATAAATTTTACTTTCCAGTTTTTTCAGGGGAAGTTTAAATCAAATACAGACTAATTATAACGATTATCAATAAAAATTTAACTAATAAACTAGAATCACTTTTCCAAAAAAACAAATTTATTAACCTTGTTAAAGATCGATAAAATAGTTTATACGTTATTAAAAAACGGTTAGGGTAAAAATTACCATTCGAAAGGGGTCAAGCACCGTAGGGTGGGTTGGTTTGCGATCTAAATTGTTGAAATGGATTAAAAATTTACTTTGGCTTTCATTAAATTGCAAACAACCCACCACAAAAAGGCCAACTAACGAATCAGAATCAGTAAATTGGGGAAGCTCTGTGAACGGCGATTTGTTTTTGTAGCCTCTATGTGGTGGGTTGTTTGCGGCTTACTTCCATTCAGGAACACTTTTCCATATTTAGGTTACATTATTCTCCAAACCAACCCACCCTACCACTGATGGTATGGTTAACTGTCCCTCTGTCGCACGGATATTTCGATTGGTTAGAGGATCGAAACGATATAGCCCGTAATCGTCATGGTCACATTGGAAAAATTATGGGAAATGATCGGCCCAACCAGGCTTTTTGTTTTAAGAAACATAAAGGAATAAAAAAGACTGCAAAAGAAAGCCAAAAGCAGCTGAACCACATCAATATGTGTAATTTGGAAGGGGATCGGTTGGAAATAAATATGAGCCATCGTAAAAAACACGGCGGAAACCAAAGAAACAACGATTTTTGCACCGGTTTTTTCGATATTCAGATCGATTGATTTAATAAACAATGAAATCAAAAAACCGCGGAATAACAACTCTTCCCCTAAACCGGGGAAAATGCTCTGAAACAGGATTTTTGTAACGATCCCTGACACGCCGGGTAATTTTGCGTTCCGCATTTCCAGCCAAAGATCCGTGAAATAAAAATAACTGAGAAAAAGATAAGCCAGGATAATTACAATAATACATAATGAAAAATAACCAAAATATTTAAAACTTTGTTTCAGGTTGCGGGCATTTATACCAATCTCTGAACTGTTTTTATTGATGAGTAGTTTTGCCAAAAAGATTGCCAAAAAAATCTGAATCAACTGCTGAAAAATACCCACCGTTAATACTTCATATTCATTTGGCATCCGCAGCCAATCGAATAATTTATTTCCGGTAAATATTAAAAACTGATTCATCAGTTGTAATCCGACAAAAACGAGTAACAGCAAAAAAATAAATTTTATTAAGCGGCGCATACGATCCTTTTTAATGAGGTAGTTTTTTATCGATTAAATAATGGTTGATGTGGTCAAGGGAATAAAAAATCAATTGTAATATCAAAAAACTAATCAGGACAAGTCAAAAATAAATAAAACTAATCAATCTTAATAAATTGATCTCTTTCACCCATTAGCCAAAGTCTGTAATTTATTAATTCCATGCTAGTTTTTTCATTTAATTTACCTTGACAATTTAGTATTAAAGCATTATTATTAGAGTAATAAATCTAATAATAGAGTATATAAACTAATGGAACGCTATAATGGATACAAAATTACAAATTCTTCAAACTGCAACCAACTTATTTAACCAATCTGGCACCGCCAAAATTTCAACTAATACGATTGCAGAGGAAGCTGGAATCAGCTCCGGCAATCTATATTATCACTACAAGGATAAGGCCCATATTATCCGGGAGATTTACGAACAAATGATCAGTTCATGGGAAAAAGCATATGATCGAGCAGAAAGTCGAAGCACCTCTATTGAAACATTAAAGCGATTTATTGAAGATAATTTTGAACTGCTTTGGGAATATCGCTTCTTTTATCGCGAAACGGTAGCCTTAATCAATGCCGATCCCGCTTTGTTAGAACGCCATACAGAAATCATAAAACAACGGTTTGAACGGCAACAAAATTTCCTTCGCCAGGCTGAAAATGAGGGAGCATTCTATTTTCCGGAACCGGATGTAAAGCTGGATGATGTGCTTACCATTATGTGGATCGTTGCCAATAACTATCTGGTTCACCTGGAATCAATGGGTCAGGTCGTGGAATATCGTGATTTTGAAAATGGTGCCGAACTTGTATTGAAAGTTTTGCATCCCTATCGTGTTTGAAATAATTAACTGTTTTTATTAAGGATCAAGTCATGAACGCAAATAAAGATAGATTGAATCTAAGTCGTAGAGATTTTATAAAACTTCTTGGAGTAGCTGGCGCTGCTGCTGGCGGCGGTTTTCTCCTGGATACCTATGCCCCTTGGGTAGATTATGAGAAGCAGACTGCTGCCATCTCAAAACCATTTCTGCAAAACACTGCAAAACCAGCACAAATACTCGAAATGGTTCGTTATGCCACCCTGGCTGCAAACGGGCATAACACCCAACCCTGGAAATTCGCCGTCAAAGAAGATGGAATCGAAATTCATCCGGATTATTCCCGGAATTTACCGGTGGTAGATCCCAATGACCGTGAGCTGTGGATTAGCCTTGGTTGTGCATTGGAGAATTTATTAGTATCAGCGTATGCTGCAGGTTATATCCCCGAAGTAACCTACCCTGATGAATCAGATTTTATCCATATTAGGCTGTCAAATGATACACCGCAAAAGAACCCCTTATTTGATGCGATCCCGGTACGCCAAAACACCCGCTCAGAATTTGATGGTCAGGCCATAAAAAAGAACGATCTTGATCTGGTACAAGGATTACCGCTTGAACCAGGTGTGAAACTGCATTTTGTCACAAATCCAACCGATTTAGAAAAGGTTGAGGATTATGTTTATCAAGGTAATCTCAACCAGTATGCTGACGACGCTTTTATTGACGAATTGATTTACTGGCTGCGTTTTAACAAAAAAGAAGCGCTGGCAACAAACGACGGCTTATATTCTGTGTGTTCGGGAAATCCAGCCGTACCAGACTGGCTTGGGCGTTTGTTTGTCGCCAGCACCAAACCCGAACAACAAGCAGATCTTGATGCGAAAAAATTACGGAGTTCTGCTGGCGCCGTTGTAATTGCTTCAGAATTGGAAAACAAATCAGCCTGGGTACGGACAGGACAGGTATATGAACGCCTTGCGCTCACATTGACAACCCTGGATATCAAATCGGCATTTTTGAATCAGCCCATTGAAGTAACGGACTTACGTTCACAATTTCAAAACGCAATCGGTTTGGGAACAGCTCTCCCACAACTGTTAGTACGATTCGGTTATGCAGAAACGATGCCGCGTTCTCTCCGCCGACCCGTTGAACAAGTTCTGTTTTAAATCAGGTCATTGTTAACCAGTTGCTAATCCAGTAATCAGGATGTGACACTGGATTAGCAAACGATATTAAAGTAGAAATCGGGAAATTGAAAAAACTTAAAATTCAATTTCCCGATTTGATTTGTTACGATCCATTATTCATGGTTCTTGGCCATTTGCACAGATTGTGTTTATTGGTCTTTACCCTTGTTTTTTATAAATTGTTCTACTTCAACGTGTGAGGGACTGTTAAGCACGCCTGGAAAACGCTCACACACTAAACCCGCTACTGCTGAGGCATACTGGATTATTTTTTCATCAGGCCATTCATGTAACATACCGTAAATCACTCCGGCACGAAATGAATCCCCTGCCCCGGCACTATCCACTACCTTCACCTGGTATGGTTTGAACCGTTTGATCGGCATACCCTTTCTGCCATACAAGATATCTCTATCACCCACCGTAAACACAACCAATCCCTGTGCGAGGGATTGGTATTTGGAAAAAAGTTCAGAAATTTCTACCTGTGGATATTCTCGTTTCCGAAATTCCCCGGATATGATAACAACATCGGCAGCATTCGATAATATATGGTCATAGGGACAATCAATCGACACAAAAGGTTTCCCCAAATCGACCGCATATTTTCCTGCCAGCTCACTTTCGGATAAAAACGGCGGATCGATACATATAATGCGTGCATTTTTAAGATCGGTTTTTTTGGGAATATTCCACTTACGCGTCGTTGATAATAAATCGATGTAATTACCAAATATAGTCCGGCTTTGCTCATCTGAAAAAACAATTTCCTGCACCCCTGCAAAACCTTTCTTGACCTTTAAGCGCTGGGTATCAATAAAGTATTTTTGGATTGTTACCAGCAAGCGTTTCCCATCCGGAGTATCCCCAATCCAGTTTCCGTCCAGCTGTACCCGTAACCCCAAACGGCTGAGGACAATAGCCGAATTTAACGCTTCTCCCCCAGTCATAAAATGGGTTTGTTTTATTTCTGCATACTCATCCGGTTTGGGAAATGGTTGACTCAGGAGGTGGAGCGTGCTCGAAGAAATGACCCCATAGGCATACACATCAAATTTATTCATTAATAAATCCTACTCCGATATGAATAACCTCTTACAAATTTTGAAGCCTTAACACCAAGAAAATTTATCCCTTGTTTTCTAATACCAAAAATTTGAGTAAGACAGTATATAAAGTATAGCTGGTTTCAAAAATCAACCATACTAACAAACTATACCTTCTTCCCAACCGTTAAAAGATGGGGACTTGTTCCAAACAAATTGGGCTGGGTTTCCACACTGCGGGTTACATTCATCAGGGTTTCACGTTTTTGGGGCACCTGCCATAAGGCAGAAAAATCCGGCACCATCCAGGCTGGTCCCTCTACTGCCAAGACCTGTTCACACTGGAATCCGGCTTCGGTAATCTCTGCGGCGATTTCATCCGGCAGGTGAAAATACCCCCTGGCTAAAAATGCCGGATACGCTTCCGGACGAATATGCTGCCCGTCTTGTAATTCTTTTTGAACCATGGTTTGAAAGGCTTCCTGTTCCAAATAATCAGACGGATTGCCATAAACGGACAAACCATACAAAAGGTTGGCAAAACGGGAAATGGTTGCAGCCAAAACGTACCCACCAGGCCGTAACACCCTTAATGCTTCTTTTAATGTGTTTATCCGGTCTAACTTTTCAGGCAGATGGTACAAAGGGCCCATCAACAGCACCATATCACAGGATTGATCCGGTTGAGATAATTTTCTGCTGTCCGTGACCTGATAATCTGCCAAATGAATACCTGAACTGTTTGCATACATTTCGGCAATTTGTATATTTTCCGGGGTAATGTCCATTAAATGAACGCTGTATCCCATCGCTGCCAACCAAAAAGCATAAACACCTGTCCCACCCCCAATATCATAAATGACAGCCGGTTTTTGTGGTAAATACCGTTTTATGATTTCTTTGGATCGGGCAAATTCCAGCTGCCCAATGCCATAATATAAACGTTCTTTTTCCGCTCCCCGGCCATAATAAGCCAGGACTTGGTTGAGCATATGTTCATTGAAGGATTCTTCCAATCGATATTCCTTTGTTTTTGAAAAAAAAGAGTTATTGTTATTTTCCGGTCCTTGTTTTCACAACTTCCGCGATGATCGCCAGGGCAATTTCTTCCGGACCGCGTGCGCCAATATCCAACCCGATGGGCGAATGAATACGCGCGGCGGCTTCTTCTGTTACACCGTTATCTAATATTTGCTGGCGGTACCCGGCGAAGGTTTTTTTAGAGCCGAGCGCACCAATATAATGGGCTTTGCTGTTACAAGCCAGGGTTAAGGCGGGAACATCCAGTTTTTCATCATGGGAAACCGTCACCACATAAGTACCCTCATCAGGAAGTTGAGTTTCCAGGTATTCCTGCGGCCAGACCCGGGCCAAAACATCCACATGCGGAAAACGTTCTTCGCTCGCAAAGGCTTTGCGCGGATCAACCACAATGGTTTGAAAACCCAATGCTTTGGCAAACGTCACCAGAGGAATAGCGATATGCACCGCCCCAATAATTACCAGTTTGGGTTCCGGTGGGAGGACATCATAAAACAATTCTGCTTCGCCTGTTTCAAGCCGTGCATTTTGCTGATTAGTAAATAAGGTTTGAACCTGTTTTAAGGCTGGTTCTACCAAATCCGCCGGAAAATCACCCAAATATGAGACACCTTCCGGTCCACGCTTACTTTGTGGATACACTTGAATGGCTGCGCCAATTGCTGCGCCTTGAATCACTTTCACCAATGCGGTCATGGTTTGGCTTTTTAAATCTGCATAAATTTGTTCAAAAACAGCTTGATTAAGCGGTTCAACAAATACTTCAATCTCACCCCCGCAGGCTAACCCGACACTAAATGCCATATCATTGGTGATGCCGTAATGTAATAATCGCGCCTCTTGTTTTTGAAGCACATCCAGTGCTTCGGAAATGACAGCCCCTTCCACACAGCCACCGCTGACGGAACCAACCATGGCGCCATCTTCATTAACCGCCATTTTTGCACCCAAGCCCCGCGGGGCAGAACCGTAAATTTTGACCACGGTTGCCAACGCGACTTGTTTTCCTGCTTTAAACCACGAATTCACTTCATCAAGAATTTCTCGCATATTTCACCTACAATCCTCAGAACATGTTAGAACGGTTTTTGAACCAGAAGCTGAACGGCCAGTTTATCTTCTCCGCGTACACGGGCTTCTACGTTTTCATCATAAATCAAAATGTTCCAGTCTCCAAAAACCTGTAATAATTCACCCGGTTTTAAAAAATAGCCCGGATTGATTTGAGATGTCTGCTCTTCCTGGTTTTGGCGCATGGTTTCAAAAAACAAAAAACCACCCGGCTTTAACCATTTGTGATAAGCGGGGAATAAATCCCGTTCTAAAAACCAGAAGTTCAAGATAACATCAAAGGAAACTGGTGCAAAGTTAATTTCCGGCAGATCACATAAAACCGGCTGCACCGCCGGGTAAGCGTACCGCACTTTATATAATGCACGTTCAGAAATATCCACCCCTATCATTGTCAGACCATGCCGGCTTAACAAATCGGCATTATGGCCTAAGCCCATCGCGACATCCAACCCCAAACCGTTTTTGGGTAATCGTCCAATCTGTTCTGCTAAAAAAGGCCTTGGTTTTGATAAATTATGACCTGCAGATTGGTACCGTTGATTCCACTTCTCGGCATCTGATTTTGTCATTCATTTTCCCTTATGGCTTGATCAAAACGTCCATTATTTAAAATGGTAATATAACGGCCATTAATTTTTTGTACGGTCACACCGGTCTGATACACATCGGATAATTTTTCGGAGGTAAACACGGTTTCCATTTTACCCGCGTCCAATACCTGCCCAAACTTAATCAGAATAATCTCATCCGCAATCATAGCCGCTGAGTCGGGGTCATGAGTAGTAAAAACGATGGTTACACCGGATTCAGCCAGCTGGGTCAGGATGTTTAATAAACGTCCTTTGTTGCCCAAATCCAGGTGGGAAGTTGGCTCATCCAATAATAAAATCTTTGGCTTTTGCACCAATGCACGTGCCAAAACAACCATTTGCTGTTCTCCCCCGCTTAACTCATTCACAGCCCGGTTTCGCAGACCCCATAAATCCAGCCGCTTTAAGGTCGTTTCCACTTCCAGCCAGTCTGCTTCACCCGGTAAATCCAAAAACCCAAGCTGTGGTGTGCGGCCGAGAAGCACATATTCCACTACCGAGAAATTAAAAGGTACCGTTTCGGACTGCGGCACCAAAGCGATCAACTGGGAGAGTTCTTTACGAGAATACGCCGCAATCGGTTTTTCGACAATATCAATTTGTCCCGTATCAAAAGGTAATAATCCCAAAATCGTATGTAAAAGTGTCGTTTTTCCGGTACCGTTCGGGCCCAAAATGGCCGTGATCGCGCCGGTTTTTATTTCCAGGGAAAGGTCGTTTAAGATAACTTTACCCGATTCATAACTAAATTTTAAATTCTTGAGTGAGATGATATTGTTCGATTTCATCGTAATTTCACCCGGGAGCGGTTCATAATAAGAATAAAAATAAATGCACCCAAAAAGGAGGTCAGGATGCCCAGGGGGATTTCTCCAGCCAGTAAGGTACGGGCGATATCATCACACAAAATGCCAAAAACTGCACCAATTAACATGGATCCTGGCACCGCATATTGTCCATTTGGACCAAATATCTGCCGGGCAATTTGGGGCACAATCAAGCCCACCCAGCCCACAATTCCACTGACTGCCGTTACCACCGCTGTGGCTGAAACTGCTGCAACCAACAGCAAAAATCGTTCACGGGTGGTCTCTGCGCCCAATGAAAACGCTGTGTCCTGGCCCAAGGAGAGCACATTTAACCGCCAGCGCATTAAGTACACAATCAACAAGCCCAGCAAAACCACCGGTAAAATATACAACAATTCCTGCCAGGTAATACTCCACAAACCGCCCAACAGCCAAAAGGTAATCTCTTGCAGCTGGGTTAATGGATCCGCTAGATATTTTAAGATACCCATCCCGGAGGAAAACAAAGCCGAAACCACAATCCCTGAGAGGATCAAGCGTAAAACCCAGCCGCCAAACCGTAAAGATCGGGCAAACAAAAAAGATAAGGCCAGGCCTAACAATGCAAACAAGGTGGCCGAAACCTCCACCATCAGTTGGCTGCCGCCCAGCCATAAAATGGCTACTGCTGCGCCAAAAGCCGCACCCTGGGAAACACCCAAAAAACCTGGTTCCACAATCGGGTTACGGAAAATCATCTGTAAAACGGTGCCGCAAGCTGCCAGCGTTGCCCCCAATAAGGCCGCTGTTAAGATGCGGGGTAAACGTAGGTTAAACACCAACCGCTGTGCCAGGTCATCTTCCAGCAGGGTTTGAATCGGCAGCCAGTAGGGTTTTGGATACCGTCCCACAAACAAAGATAAAACCAGTACAAACAAAAACAGGCCAATCAACCCCCAAAGCCATTTTTTTCGATCTTGTTCCATTTCTCTCATAGAGCGTTATGGGATTTACCTCGTTGGAATAAATGCGGGGTTTATTTTGCCAATAAACCCCGCATCTTACTTACAGACGGGAATTCCCGATTGATCCTTTCACGTATTAAAAACCAAGTTCATTGAGTTTTGGTAATATTTCCGATTCAATTTGCGTTTCTGACAGGCGGTACATTTGTTGATAGAAATTAAACACTTCTTGTTGTAAATCAATATTATCTTGCAGTTCAGGATTAATGGTTTCCGTTAACCACTGTAAACCCAAAATCCAACGCGGATCAATCAGGTCCCAACTGGCATGATCTGCCGGAAAACCAAAAATCTGTTCATTTTTAACTGCGTCTAAGGTCTGCCAATTTGTGTTCTCTGTTATCTTTTGAGCAGCTTCTGTTGAATCCCCATTATACTGCACCACAAACACCATATCGGCATTCCAGGCCGCAATTTGTTCTAAACCAACCACCATCCAATTATCTGAAGTGCCCACTTCATCCAGCCAGACCGGTTCCCCGCCAGCCATTTCCACCAGAATGGTTTGTAAGTAATTTTCCGGGGGCACTTTAAAAGCGACTTCCCCGCCATCTTCGGTGTATTGTAATACCAATACGCTGGGCTTTTGGTCTTGGTTTATGGTCGCTAATAACTCTTCTACAGTGGTAACATGCTGCTGGTAAAAATTGATGATCTCCTCAGCACGGATTTCATCATCCAAAATCTGGCCAATTAATTGAATATCCTGGTAAAAGAATTCCGGCGTTTCAAGGTTTAGCCCCAAAACAGGAATACCAATCTGATTTAATGGCGGTGCCATTTTGGCAACGGAAAAATTCTTTAGGATTACCAAATCCGGGTCGTAGGGTGCAATTTGCTCCGCTCCTGCATCTCGTTCGATTGTGTTTTTGACTTCCACATCCGGGTCTACCAAACTCAAGAAGGATTGGGTATCAAATCCACGCACTTCCAAAGCAGTTAATTTTTGAGCTGCATCCGGGAATAAATACAAGGTATCCAAAACGTACGGGGTTGCTTTACCAGCCACTACAATCCGCTGTGGATGCTGCGGTAGGGTAACCGTGTTACCATCAACATCCGTTAATACGACCTCGCTTGTTTCCGCTGGGGCTGTCGGTTCTGCTGTAGCAGGCTCAACCTGGGTCGGCTCGACTGCCGTTGGTTCAACAGCAGCCGGTTCCGCAGTGGGTGCTGTAACCGTGTTTACGGCTGGTGCGGCGCATGCAGCCAACAAACTGATCAATACAATAAAAACAAACAAAGGAAAATATTTTTTCGGGCGATTCAAGTAAAACCTCCAAATTATCAAGTATAAATTACTATTCATTTATTATATACTCATTTAATGAATATAGGGAATAAGCTTCCCCCCAAAATCGAGATTTTCGGGGGGAAGACCCGAGTTAAACCAATTAATCCGGAAATAATATGAGCCGCTTAAGCAAGTATTTATCTCGGTTTTTGCTCTGTTTTTCCTCTTGAAATTAAGGATTACTCAATAGAAAAAAAGCAGACCTCGAGATGATCCTTCCCAAGAATCTTTTCTTTTCCTTTTCCCAACTTTGCAAACAACCATCCTCAAATTCAAAAACCTCGAGGTCAGGTAGACTTTCAAAACCGAGATTTTTGGGGGGAAGATCCGAGTTAAACCAATTAATCTGGAAAGAATACGAGCCGCTTAAGCAAGTATTTATCTCGGTT
>PABH01000032.1 GCA_002702705.1 Anaerolineaceae bacterium | reverse complement strand
CCCTTTTTATCCGCCTAATAAGTGTGCGGCATGCCCCGGATTCACTGTGCGGCTTGTTCCGAATTCAGTGTGCGACATGCTCCGGATTTTGCAATAAGGTGTTTTTGTTGCAATCAAGGATAATTCTTGAGTTAATAGATTTAGCTCCCATATTGAATCATTGCTATCACTTAAAATAATTAAATCATTTTTCCAAGATTTAAATTGCAGCCGCGTATCAAAATGATCAATGAGCGTAACGGTAATTAAGTTTGATAGATCAAAAATTTTCAATGAATAAAAACGTTCACCACCTAAAATTTTCATTGTAATAAAAAACAATTCACCACCCTCAGGTGAAATTCCAAAACTACCCACATCCAAAAATTCTTCGTCAGCTGTTAATAAAATCTTTTCCTCATCAGAAACCAAATTTAACATTCTTACGCTAACTGGTGTTTCTGTTTGATCTGCATAGATCAAATTCTTCCCATCTGGCGTAAAGATAAAAGCATAATACCCATGACGCAATTCTGGTATAACCTCTATCAAATTTTTATTTTTTACATCGACCCTGAAAATGCCTTGTCCATCAATATAGGTATTTCCAATGTATTTTGTGGAACCATCTTCGTTATTGTGCAAACAAGTTAGATAGATATATCTGCCATCTTCAGACCAATAAACAGGAATATATCCCGCATACCAAAAAAGTGAGGATTCACTTTCCCCGAATTTATTTATATCATAAGAAAAAGACCATATAATATTGCCATTTTTTTCGACAATTTGAAAATTTTTCGAATCCCCTGATTGCAACTTTGTGTTTTTGTCGGGAGACAGATATACAACCTCTAATTTTTCTGTTGGTATCAAAGCCATTTGAGTTTCTAGTATTAATTCCTTACTGCTTCGAAAACAAGCTGTTAGAAAGAATAAAACAAGTAAACTAAAAATTTTATTTTTCATAATAATTTTGATTTAAAAAAAATCCAGGGTGTATTTATTGTATGGATTAATTTTATTCAGATATTTTTTTACTGCAAACAATAAATTGAATTGAATCGATTCACTCCTATTTTATTTTCCATACAAAGTTTGCCGACAATATTTATTTATTCATTAAAATAAGGCAAATTGGATTATAAATGACCGTGGTGGAATTATCCTCTCACGGCCATTTACTAAGAAAATTTTTTTATGACTGTTAGTCTTAAGAAATGTAAATAAACACCATCAAAACCAAGGAATTAGAAAAAGACAAAATACTTTACTCTACCGTCACGCTTTTTGCCAGATTCCTGGGCTGATCCACATCCAACCCGCGCAGGGAGGCAATATGATAGGCAAACATCTGCAGTGGGATTACTGTAATCACCGGGCTTAACAGCCAGGGCGTTTCCGGCACCCAAAAGACATGATCCGCCAATTCGGCTACTTTCTCATCCCCTTCCGTTGCCACAACCAAAACGCTGCCCCCGCGGGCTTTGGCTTGTTCAATCTGGCTGATCATCTTCTCATACCAGGGATCTTTTGGTGCAATCGCGATCACCGGCATATCCCGGTCAACCAATGCAATCGGACCGTGTTTCATTTCACCAGCCGGGTATCCTTCCGCATGAATATAGGAGATTTCTTTCAGTTTTAATGCGCCTTCATAAGCGATTGGCATGTTGATCCCACGCCCTAAATAAAGAGCACTCTTTATAAACTTAAATTCCCGTGCCGCCTGAATGATCCCTTCTTCACTTTGTAAAATCTTACTGACTAAATTCGGCACCAGTCGCAGATCACTCACCAGTTGTCGCCGTTCTTTTTCTTTAATCGTTCCCCGCAGATCAGCCAACAAAATTGCCAGCATATAAAAATCAACCAGCGGTGCAGTAAATGCTTTTGTAGAAGCTACCCCGATCTCAGGCCCGGTTTGCATGGAAATAAAACCATCCGAGATACGCATCGCCTGCGAACCAATCACATTAACATTTGCCCACAGCGTCGCGCCCTTCCGCTTGGCAAGTTCCATGGCAGCAAGCGTATCCGCCGTTTCACCGGATTGGCTGACGGCAATCACAACCGTATTCTCATCCACAATCGGATCACGGTATCGAAATTCAGAAGCAATATCCACTTCAACCGGAATTCGGGCGATATGCTCAATTAAGAATTTTCCTACCATGCCCGCATAAGCCGCCGTACCACAAGCTGTAATGATGATTTTTTGTATTTGTTTTGCTTTTTCTGCTGTCAAATTTAACTGTGCCAGGCTGATCTTTCCCTGGTCAAAATCTACCCGACCCGCCAGCGTATCAGTTAATGACCGCACCTGTTCATGGATTTCCTTCTGCATAAAATGGCGATATTCGCCTTTTTCTGCAGAAACTGGGTCCCAGGAAATGGTGTTGATTTCCGGTTTTACCGGGGAACCATCAAAATTGGTAAGTTTCACCTCATCTTTAGTTAGCACTACCATTTGCTCAGATTCAAGGAAAATCATCCGGCGTGTATACTCAAGAATGGCTGGAATATCTGAAGCCAGGTAATTTTCCCCATCACCCAAACCAACAACTACACCACCCGCGTTACCGATGCGCGCGGCAACAATTTTGTCCGGTTCACGAGTGGAAAAAGTAACCACACCGTGTGCTCCTCGTAATCGAGAGAGCGCTTTGCAGGCGGCTGCTGTAAAATCAGCTTCCAATCCCAGATATAATTCAATTAAGTGGACAATCGTTTCCGTATCGGTTTCGGATTTAAACTGAATACCTTCAGCTAATAATTCCTCTTTTAATTCCAGGTAGTTTTCAACAATTCCATTGTGTACTACCACCACTTCTCCGGTGCTGCCCATATGAGGATGTGCGTTGTTAACCGTTGGCATACCATGGGTTGCCCAACGCGTATGTCCGATTCCCAGATTTCCGGTCATCGGGTTCATTTCCACCATTGCAGTCAGTTTATTTAACTTTCCGGCATCCCGGCGTACTTCAATTTTCCCATCCTGCAATACAGCAATTCCGGCAGAATCATAGCCCCTGTATTCCAGTTTTTTTAATCCATTTAAAATGATTGGTGTCGCATCCTGATCACCAATATAACCTACAATACCACACATGCAAACCTCGTTTTATCGAAATAATACAAAACGCCTGATTAAATCAGGTTTATTTTTCGGTGATAGATAGGCACAGATGGAGATCTCCATCCGGAAGGCTTCCGCTGACCTTTCGATTTTCCCGGCCGGCAGGGTTGCAGCCTGCGTTTTGCCGGTTAACCCCAATTCGCATTGGGGAACCTTCTTCCTCGTCATCCTGTTATCCAACAGGGCCATGCGCTTTCCTATCTGATAAAAAATAAATTAATTCCTGCTGCCAATTACCTCCATTTTTATATTTATGCGTTATATTATACGCTAGGAACCCAGTTTTATACAATTTTACCAACAAGACATAAAAATAATCCATGGAAAAAACTCGCAAAATAGGCTTAAAAGAAATATTGTTCATGCCCTTGGGCTGCCTTTTACAATCTTCACCAGTAATTGTAATCGCGTTGGTTGTTGTATTAATTTTCGCCGGGGATTATGTTTATTACAATTTAAATATCGATCTTCCTGGTTATGCCAGCCCAGACACATCCGATTGGAATATCTCGAATGGTTTTGAATCCATCAACACTGAAGAGGGCTTTACTTGGGAAATTTCCTATGAAAATGTTCGAACGACAAGTTTTAATGGCTTGGTACGGCACGCTTCACCCATCCGTGAAAACAAATTTCCAATGCTCAGCCATGATATTCTCATCACCACCGGTGATTACGCTGATCCATCACTTGTAAACACATCCGTCAGTAATCATCATTTTGTCTGGCGGGCAACCGGTTCAGATTATCCTCATGGCAGCATCAATTTATTACATACTGTGCCGCTAAATGAAGAAATTCGGTCCCAACTAACAGCCATTCGCAACGGACAAACCGTTCATATTCAAGGACGGGAAATTTTTGATATCCGCTTTTACAAAGATGAAGACAAATGGAACAGCAAATGGCAGGATGCAGGCTGCAACACCTTGCTGGTCACATCAGTCGAAATTGTTTTTCCCTAGAAAATTCTGTCATATTGAAAATTATGTAAATTAATACACTTGCACCAATTAAAACCAGAATTAATCCAATACCAACTGCATGATAATCTGTAGTCATATTTTGACTTTGATATAACGATATAACTAATATCTTAATTAGAGCAAAAACAAGAATCCCAAATGACACTATTTTCGCAACAACAAATCGGTACTTAATAAAATTGGTTTTTATTAAAAATAATAGAAACATAGCAAAAAGCAACACAATGCTTCCCCCGTCATCATGGAAAAATAGGTTTGTTTTTGAAATTTCAATCTGGAAACCGTAATAGACATAGCTAATGACATCCCCCTCAAAACGCCAGGGTAAAAAAGATCCCAAAATCACAAGTGCTTCGCCAAAATTAAATAATATTGAAATGTGTTTTATCATATTCGCTCCATATCAATTTTATAATAAATTTTGATTTTCTTTTCCCTCCCTTTGTGTGCTTTAAACCCTTCGTGGTTAATTTTAATAAAGGCCAGTTTTTCAACCAACCTTTATTATAAAATTTTGCCAAAAATGCTCCAACTTATGAAAAGTCAGATTTTTATTCTGGGAACCTTGAAGCTCACCTCGCGTAGAGCTATCATTATTCACTTTTCGTTATTAACTTTTACCTTACTGGTGTTTGGAGATCAACGCCACCACATCGGGGAAATCAATCCCCAACGCTTTAACATGCTCCAAGGTAGGAATACCATTTTTTGTCCAGCCGCGACGTTTATAAACTGCATCGACCAATTGATCATAACGATCTTCACGATACGTTCTTAACGCTTTGATTTTATCTTCTACCGTCATACCGGTTATATCCAGACCAACCGTTTCCTTCAGTTCCTGATCATATCTCTCTGCTCTGGACTCATACTCCTTAACAGTCACTGGGCCCATTGCACGATATGGAGGGTAATCATATTCACGCGTGCCATAGCCAACCCGCAGGTTAAAAATACGTTGGAAATTGTAAACCCGTTCAGATTGGGTGATAATCTCATCGGGTGTAATCTTTTTCCCTAAAACACCTTCATACAACCAGGTGTAATTTTCCAGATGTTCTGGCACCTTTGCTGGCTCAGCTGCGGTTTTATTACTTTCCGGAATAATATCATTCCATGGCAGTTTACAAAGACCATGCAGTGCAAACCATGTACGCCACATTGGGAAATAATGCAGGGCCTCCGCTTTTGCTTCAAAAGTTGGTAATTGTTTGTGAACCATTTCCATAAAAATCAACCAGGCTTCATCATGCTGGGCGCCCTTGGATGCCAAAGCAAATCCACCTTGCTGTGCCAGTGATTCTTTAGAAATATACTCGGCAATTTCCATGCCTTTCACTTCCATACCAGTGTCCTTTAAAACTTGAGGGTCAGCTCCATATTCTTCTTCAAAAACACGTCGCATTTCACGAACACCTTGTCCAACAATAACCCCAAAACCTTCACCTTTTGCCATCTGGTGAATCAAAGTAAGCGCTGCATCTGCATTACCCCAGGTTAATTCCAAGCCACCCGTAATCTCTTTGGTTAATACTCCCCGTTCATACCAATCCATTGCAAAAGCAATCGAATTACCAAGTGAAATGGTATCAATCCCGTAAGTGTCAGCATAAAAATTGATTTCCAACACAGCATTTGGATTAAAAACGCCAATATTAGAACCTAGTCCACCTAAGGTCTCATATTCAGGGCCATCGACAAATACTGTCTCTCCTTTGTAAGGACCGGTCTGTAAATGAAAATGCGGCACCCCATGTGCACATGACATGGTGCATCCATACCAGCAGCCATCCGGACCGCTGTGGTCAAAACGATTCTTCCAGATGTCTCCTGCGATTTTATATGCATCTTTATGCGATCCAAATTGGAAATTGTGGGTTGGTAATAAATCAAACTGGTTCATAATTTCTACCAGATATGGGGTACCAGTTCCACGCATATCATTTTGTGATGCATCAAAATTGGAAATTTCCTTTTTAATTCGACTACCAGCATCCCGTAATAGCTGCATATTTGCAACACCATTACTATCACCGCTTAATTCGCTGTACCGAACGACAATCGCTTTGATATTTTTATCACGCAGTACCGTTCCGGCACCACCACGTGCAGCCTGTTTTATGCGTACTTCTTTTCGTTTTTTATCCCAATAACTAATATTTAAACCGCACATTGGCACATAATCGGCAGCCTGCCCCACGGAAATAACTGAGATACTACTTTTATCTTTTTCATCTTTGGCATACAAATCAGTTAATAAACTACCAATCAAGTGCGTATCTACCGGATCAAGCGGGGCGTCTTCAATTCGCACCACACCTTCATCACCATCGATAAAAATGATTACTTCCCGATCAGATTTTCCCTGAATTTCCAGGGCATCCCATCCGGCAAATTTTAATAGAGGACCAAAATGCCCACCACCATTACTGTCAATAATTGATTTGGTTAAAGGGGAGATGGTTGTAACCGTTACTTTTCCCGAGCCCGGATAAGCAGTTATTCCGGCAATCGGTCCTGCCGAAAGAACCAATTCATTTTCCGGATCATTCCATTGGGTGGTATCTTTAATTCCATTCCATAACAACCACAAGCAAAATCCTTTACCGCCCGTGAAAATGTCCTTCATCTCCTGGGTCACAGGTTTGCTTTGGATTTGATTGGTACTGACATTAACATACAAGGTCCGATTTGCATAACCCCGTTCAACTTTTCTCAACTCGTAGGGATATTCTGCAAGCACTTTGTGTGAATCTCGAATCTGATCTAGCGTAACAATTGTCATTTGATATGAACTCCTGTATTAAAATTGAATAACGACACGCTTATATAAATTATAATAAGTAGATTAGCTTTCCCCATTGATGGAAGGTCACCGTTCACGATGATAAATGTCACCACTAAAATGACATTTAGGCATTAAATAGTAGAATAAATAGGAATTCTCTGCTAGGAGGCGCTTTATGGACATTATTGATCATCTCGACATATACTTACGTGCCAGGTTTACCCTAATGGTAATTGTCACGCAAGAAGAAGAACGCGCGCTCAACACAGTACTTAGTGTTTGTGAGACAACCAAACGTCCTGCATTAACTTGGGATATCGCAGAGGGTTTTTCATGGTTAACAATAAGCACGGCCGCTCCTCCTACGGCAAAAGATCCTATTTCTGCACTTGAAGCAATCGATAAAAGCGAATTAACCAGTGGTTTATTTATCCTGAAGGACTTTCATGAGTTGTGGAGTAACCCACAAGTTAAAAGAAAATTACGCAGTTTGAGTCAAAAACTGAAATATACAAAAAAATCAATACTGATCACAACCACCTCTTCTGCTATTCCACCAGAATTAAAAGATGAAGTGGTTACGATTGATTTTCCTCTCCCAAAACAAGATGAACTGACAACTGTGTTGGATAACCTCACAAGTACGAGCGGCGTAAAGGTAAACCTGACTGACCTTGGAAAGGAAAAAATCGTACAGGCGGCAGTTGGGTTAACCTCTGCTCAGGCACAGCGTGTTTTTGCCAAAGCAATCGTGAAAGATGGTCAGCTTGATGAACGTGATATTGATTTAATCACCCAGGAGAAAAAACAAATCATCCGGGAAAATGAAGCGTTGGAGTATTACGCAGTTACTGAAAATTTAGCGGATGTGGGTGGTTTGGGCATGTTAAAAACCTGGCTCCATCTTCGAGAAAAAGCCTTCACCCAAGAAGCAAGAAACTATGGCTTGCCGGCTCCAAAAGGAATCGCATTGATCGGTATTCCCGGAACAGGTAAAAGCCTAACCGCGAAAATGATTGGCGGATTATGGCACCTTCCCTTAATGCGATTAGATGTGGGCGCTTTATTTGGATCATTGGTTGGAGAATCCGAAGAACGAACCCGAAAAGCCCTCAAGTTAGCCGAGACAATCGCGCCTTGTATTGTTTGGATTGATGAAATGGAAAAAGCATTTTCTCAAGGCGGGTTAGACGGCGGCACAAGCATGCGTGTGTTTGGCACCATCCTGACCTGGATGCAGGAAAAAACAGCTCCATGTTTTGTGGTTGCCACAGCAAACAATATTGCCAGCCTACCTCCGGAATTATTACGGAAAGGTCGATTTGACGAGATTTTTTTCCTCGATTTACCAACCCACGAAGAACGTAAAGAAATTTTTAATGTACACCTCCATAAACGCAACCGCCACCCGCAAGATTACGACTTGGATCGATTAGCGGATGAAGCGGAGGGTTATGTTGGTGCTGAAATTGAACAGGCGATTATTGATGCGATGTACACTGGATTTAATGACAATCAACGCGAATTTAATACATTGGATATTCGAGCTGCGCTTAAGAAACAAGTTCCGTTATCCATTTCTCAAAAAGAAACTGTTACCGCCCTTCGAAATTGGCTGCGTGAAGGACGAGCTCAATCCGCTTCCTTTATGGAAACCACGGAAGCCGAAAACAAATTTGTGCAAATCCAATTAGACATTCGTAAACAAGATTAGTTTTCCATAACAAAGGCCTGTTTTGAAATATAATTCATTCGCGTTTTTATCCCGTTGGATCGATCCTGAAAATCATTTTTTAGTTAAACTCCAAAACCAAATCGTATGTATGATTTTGGTCGGATTAACCAACGTTGGTTTTTCTTCCGCCATTCGAACTTTCATACTCCGTTTAAATGAATTTCCATCAACCTCATCCATCGAACGCCTATACAGCTGGGTTCGTTGGGTGATCACAAAATCAGGCCGTGACCAACTTTGGGATGTTTATTACGAAACAAGAAACGAATCACTCGGTTATCAGCTAAAACATTTAAATCGCCCTGGTAGTAATCGTAGCCCTATTCCCTGGCTTTTCAGCCGTTTAGTTTTATCAAGAACAGAAAATTTAACAAAACCAGACGAAACATTAACTAAAATGTTATGGGTTTATCTCAATGACCCAGATGAACAGGTCAGAAACCAGGTCATTGAATTATTAAAAACAGTAAACAAACAAGGAGCTTTTCAAGAAATTTGTGATAAATGGATTAAAACCAGAAATCCCTCATTGGAAAATCTCATTCAGACAAGTAAAATAAAACCACCCATTCCACCCAGCAGTAATATATTGATTTATTTTTTACGCAAAGATTTGGATCACCCATCAATAAAAAGCAACGAGATGATCGGTGATTTGGTAAAAATTTTTTTACATGAAGAGGTCCGGTTTCAGGAGATGGCAGGTTTTTTGTTACGCAGCCTGGACACTCAATCGAGTATCAACGCTTTTTGTGGAATATGGGCAGATAATCGAGATAAACAACTAGAAAATTTGTTAGTTCAATGCCAATATACTGCCAGTTCACCTGAAAACGTATATCTTCTTACCCGGTTAAAACTGAATAAAAACCTAAATCGAGTAAAAATTACACCTGAAAAAGTATCAATCTTAATTGATTTCTTAACTGACCCTGATATTGAAATTAATCATCAAGCTAAATTATTACTGACCAATTTATCCTTACCAGAATCTCAAATTGCATTTTTGGAATTTTACATTTCAGAAATGCCTGCTGTTTTGACACCGTTATTACCATTAATAAATTTTAAAACCAATCGCCAGGATTTATTAGCAATGGCTTTTTTTATGGCGGAAGACTGGCAAAATTATGAGTTGATTGACTTTAACCAACAATTTTTATCAGTATATTTTTACAACGCTGATGACTCAACCAGACGAAATATTTTAACAAAATTACAACGCTCGGGTAAGCCGCAATTTACCAATATATTAATTCAAAATAACCAATCGACTCGGCAAAAATTTTTAAGCCATGCTGAAGTTCAAACATCTATTTTCCTACTCCAACAATATGAAAATTGGCCATCTCTGTGGGAGTTATGTCAAAATACTTACCTTGATTTGAGTTTGACAATTTTTACTATTTTACGAAACCATAATTGGGAACCACAGGACCCCACAGAACGGGATCTCTACCATCAATTATTAAACCTGGACCTGCCTGATCAGACCCCTCCACTTGCTGATGTCATCAATAACATTCCGTTTGCTATCCCTATCTCTAAACTTCGTTTTCGTGGTCGGATTAATGATGTTGCTTTTGCCCGGCAAGAAAAAATTTTAGCGATGGCAACCAATCAACGCGCCGTTTTATTATGGAATTATAAACAAGGCAAAGCAGAACAATTGATCAAAGGTTTTAATCATTCAATCGGGTTATTAACCTACAGTGATAATGATCAATTGTTCATTGGAGAAAAAACAAATGGGCAGGATTTATGTGATGTTTGGCGCTGGTCAGATCAGCGTTTGTCTTTGATCGGTTTTCATCAAGGGAGTATCACGTCCATTCATTCCATCCATAATGATCTTTTAATTACCACAGGCAAAGATAAACGCATTGTAGCCTGGAATCCCAATACCAAATCTGCTGTGAACGAAACCAAATTAGGTTGGTGGCCAAGAGCCTCGTTTTATCACACGGATACCAAAACCCTTAGTTTATTTAACACGTTTCGCATTGAGCTCTCGGTACCTGAATTTAAATATCAGCCATACCAATTTGTTCAATCAAATCCAGCTGTGCGTACCAGTGTTGAAAGAGATATTAGAGTTGTTTCCCAAACAAAAGAAATCTTAATTGGACAAAATAATGGCCAAATCGTTTTAAACCAGTATAACCACGATAAAAAAATCTATCAGCAGGTATTAATTCAGCAAATCCCTTCCAATTTGATCGGACTGACAAACACAACCGTAGAAAATGAGTTCATGGCAGTTGGAAAAGATGGGGAAATATACCGCTTTGATTTGTTTGGAAAAATCAACTCTCTTCATCATCAGGTATCCAATAACTTTACCTCATTTCAAATTTCGCCAGACCGAACCTTATTTGCCACCGGCACCAAGACAGCTGAGACCGTGTTATGGGATTTAAGGCCTAACCAGATAAAAGAATTTTTACAAAACCCCATTTCCGAGATCTCAAATTCTCAGTGGGTTGTGTTAAAATTTATTGAAAATCAAAAAAATCTAGAAAAGAACACCGAAACGATTATCCGATACTGTAATCGTTTATTGGAACACCGGTATAAATTTGATATTGAGCTGGCATCAATTGATGAATTGTCCCCCGGTGAATTTGATATTGAACTTGAGCAGGTTTATGGCGAATAATATTGCAATTGATTTTGGCACATCCAATACAGTTATCAGCACCTGGGATTCAAATACATGTTCTGCAGTTCCATTGATTCTTTCCGATTTTAACCGTTTTTTTAATCAAAATGGTGAAAAAGTTGCTACGATTCCATCGTTAATTCACTACACGAATGATGGAAAAATTTGGATTGGCAACCAAATATTTGAGAAAAACCTATATCAATCCCGGTATACTTACCGTTGGATGAAACGTTATATCGCATCTCGCAGCACGATGAAAATCAATATCCATGGCAAATTGATTACGCCACAACAAGCTGGGGAAGATTTCTTAAAAACCGTATTAGCGTTTGCCCTCCAAGAAACGAATACTGATTTAGAAAGTGAAATTGGTTTTTCAGCACCAGTTGAAGCATATGAACATTATGAATCCTGGTTGACCAATGTATCGAGTTCAATGGGATTCTCCCGTTATCGATTGATTGATGAACCTAGTGCAGCTGCTTTAGGATACGGCGCTAGTATTCGTCCGAACAGTGTATACCTCATCTTTGATTTTGGCGGCGGCACCATGCATAGTTCTGTGGTGTTGATGACGGAATCTGATATAAACCTTTCTGGAAGACGCTGCCGAGTTTTAGGTAAATCAGGTCGGGACATCGGTGGTACAACCATTGATCAATGGATTTATCAAGACTTTTTAAAAAGGATCAATAAAAATGATTTTGATGAGGATGTTCGACAGATAAGCACCCAGATTTTGGTGGCTTGCGAAACTGTTAAAGAAACCCTTACCCATCAAAATCAAACCGAAATTGATGTAACAAATCCTGTTACAAACGCGGTTTATCATGAGACGTATACCCGCGAAAACTTTGAGGATATCCTTGATTCACATGATCTTTTTCCAGAAATCAATCGAGCTATTCAATCATCTTTGAACCAGGCATTGGAAAAAGGATACGGAGAAAATCAAATTGCTGCAGTTCTGCTTGTTGGTGGAAGCAGCCAGATTCCAGCTGTGATCCGCGTTTTAAAACAGCGTTTTGGCAAGGATTTGGTATTTACGCATCGGCCATTGGATGCTGTCTCTGCTGGTACCGCATCATTTATCTCCGGAGTCGATTTTTTTGATTATATTCAGCATGATTATGCAATCCGCTTTGTAAACCCGACCAAAAAAGATTATGATTATCGTGTCTTGGTAAACCGCGGCACCCCTTATCCCACCCAGGAAGCGATATCCACATTAACAGTAAAAGCCTCGTATGATGGACAAGAAAAACTAGGCATCGCTATTTTTGAAATGGGTGAAATTCACCAAAATATTCATCAGGTAGAATTGGTATTTGACCCAACAGGCGCAGCCAGGGTAATGCCGGTCTCAGCCCAAGAACAAGAAAACCGTTCATTATTCTGGATGAATGAAAACCAACAGACATTTTTAAATGCTGCCCCTCCAGCTAAAAAAGGTGAAGCCCGATTTCGGGTAGAATTTAAAATAGATCAAAACAAACGATTAACCATTACTGCCAGGGATATTCAAACGAATCAATTAATGTTCCATGATTATCCCGTTGTAAAACTATCATAGAGGTTCAGTATGTCTCATTTTTCAAGAATTAACACAACCTTTGTAGAAGAAAAATATTTATTAGCAGCCATAAAAGATCTGGGCTATGAATACGAAACAGGAAAACAAAAAATCCGTGCTTTCGGCGGAACACAAACCGAGGCTGATATTAAGATCAAACTTCGTTTCAGTTATGACATTGGTTTAAAAAAGACGGACAAAAACCAATATCAGGTCATCGCGGATTGGTTTGGTGTAAAGGGTATCTCTCAGAAAAAATTTATGGAGCAACTCACCCAGCGTTATGCTTACCATGCTACAGTGGATAAACTTACCAACCAAGGTTTTTCACTGGTCGAAGAACAATCTGAAAAAGGAGAAATCAAGATGGTTCTCCGGCGTATGGTTTCTTAGGAGCACTCATGGATATCCAGGAAATCGAAGTCACAATCAACAAAAACGGCAAAGTTGAAATTCACATGAAGGGTTTTAAGGGGGATGAATGTATCATTGTAACCAAAGAATTGGAACAGGCCCTCGGTGGTGAAGTAGATGTTCGCGAGTTGTTAGCGGAATATTTTGAAGAAAAGAACGATCAAAACATAACCGACCAATTAAATTTGAACTTATGAACCATCTTGCATTGGATATATCAATCCATGCTGTTGAATATAATTCCTTAAGCAATGGCCCGGGAAATAGAATGGTAATATGGGTTCAGGGCTGTACCTTAAATTGTCCCGGTTGTTTTAATCCGGAAACCCACCAACCCAATCGAGAAAACTTAACAAAAATCAGCGCTTTACTCCACGAAATAAAAAAGCACCAAAAGAACATTGAAGGCATTACAATCAGCGGCGGAGAACCTTTACAACAACTTCCAGCTATCATTGCTTTATGCCAGTTGATCAAACAACAAACAGCATTAGGAATTATTTTATTAAGTGGTTTTTCATATTCAGAAATTCAGTCCTTTCCGCTGTTTCAATCTCTTATCGCTTCCATCGATTTATTGATCGCAGGGCGTTTCAAACAACAGAAACTGCTAAAAAATGGACTGAGAGGGTCAGCTAATAAAACTTATCATTTTTTTACACAAAGATATAATCAAACCATGGTAGAAAATACGAAAGCCAGCGAAATTATTATTAAACCTGACGGAGAAATTGTTATAACCGGAATTGATCCGTTGGTTTGGGAAAAAAATGAATCTTAATCAAATCTCAGAAATTTTAGAAAACCCACATTTATTGGATCATCTAAAACCTTCAGAAAACGTATCCTTAAAAATAAACGGGCTTTTTTATGTTCTGGAGTATGAAATTCCAGAAGAAGATAGCTTGGAATTCGCACGCAAATATTTAACGGATAACCCGACATCCCGTTATAAAGACTATTTTATCAATTTTTTATTCCATAAAAATTCATCCGGAAATATTGATGCCAATCAAATCGCGTTTGATTTTTTATTCAGCAATCCCGATCCTGAACTACTGAACCGCTTCGTTAATTACAATATAAAACCAGTTTCACAAGAGCATGTCACTTTGTTCTTCTTGTACCAAAACAATAGAACCTCATTTTTAGAAAGTGAATCGCATCTAGAAATCCTGACAACCTATTTTTTGGAATCTAACTCAGATTTACAAGCTTTTTTAATTCAAAAAGCAGAAACCAACCAGCTTACAAACTGGGTTATTGTTGCAAAAACTGTCTTATTTGATTCCGCTCAACATTATAAGAACCTCTTGGACAATTTTGAAAAATTTTCTTCGGATGAAAAAAGACTAACAGCACACATCTTAGCAAAATTTATTCAGACCCAACCAGGGGTCATCGATCTCCTTTTTGAGCTTTACAATACCTATCAAAATGATAATATTTTTGATGTGATCACCACCAACCAACTCATCCCAACAAATCCCGAAAATTATACTTTGTTTTTGTTATTCACAGATCAGCAAGATTTATTAGAATCATTTGATTTTGACAATGCTTACTTAAAAAGCGCTTTCTTAAAAGCAACCCCGAATCAAAGACAAAAAATATTAGCTCAAAGTCGAAAATCCGGTAAGTTTAACTGGCTCCAAGAAATTTCTAGTGATAGACATACCAAATGGGCTTCGGATTTAAGCGAAAATGATTGGGAAAGTATTCTCGCAAGATTAGTCACAGAAAAAAACGAAAAAAATCTATTACGTTTATTGAAGATAGTCCCGGCAATTCAAGCAATAAAGATTATTCTAACCATTCACCAACTATCAGAAAAAACATTTGAATTTACCAAAGATGAAGATTGGTTAGCATTGATAAACTCTGTAAACCAACTACCAGAAAAACTTCCTCAGCCACTTGAAATTAATTCTTCGAACACATTAGCGAATCCGGTATTATCCAGTCAAATCAATTCAAAAACTAATGAAATCTTGTTAGGAACTCCTTCCAATCTAATTCAAAAAATAAAGTTGGATACTCTTAAAATCATCCTGCCAGCCTTTGACAGCCCAGCACCACAAATCCGGCAAATGCTTCTTTCCCAGGATCAAAAATACATGATTTTAGCCCATGGAGACCATACCATTCGTGTTTTACGTTTACATGACAAACAGGTTATTAAAACCTTCAGCGGACACACAGGGTATATCAAAAAATTATTACTCACTGACGATCAAAGGACTCTATATTCAACCGGTTTTGATGGCAAACTAATCGCTTGGCGCTTTCCTTTGGGCCCAATTCTTCAAACCCGCCAGATCTCAAACCAGGAGTGTTTTGACATGGCGTTTTCAGCTGGTCAAAAAAGCGGGGTAATCGCCAGTGCAGATGGAATGATTCATGTATTCGATATTGCCAACCTAGAAACCATTCGGAATTTCCAAGTCAATAAATATGCCATTACGTCAATGGTCACTTCTGAAAAAACGCCTCAAATCGCGGTTTATGATAAATCAGAAACGCTCTCCATCTGGAATTTTGAAAATGGTTTAAAAAATACTTCTGCTGCCGTTAAAGAAAAACCACTCACTACCTTGGTTTATTCCAACCATGATGATTTTATTATTGCTGGTCATCTTTCCGGTAATTTAACTTTTTATAATACTGCCACAACACAACCACTATCATCTATCACTGTACACACGCAGCCAATCATCAACATCCACAAGCTGGACAAGAACCAGTTGTTGATTGTCTTTCGAGATGGTCACCTTAGCCTGATAGATTTTTCAATTTTAAATTCTCTATATACGCCCATTAATCTTTTAAAAACTGAAGTTACTTTTCCCGATCCTTCGGATCTTTGGGGAAAATATGTAAATACACTTTACCGGTTCATCCATCGGTTTGATATTTTAATTGATGATCTACAAAGCATTCAAGTGGGAGATTATGACATTCAAATTGAGTAATTTTATTGTTAATCAAATTAAAGAATAATAATCATCAAAATTAACTTTTGTCATATTTCCTAATAGATTCACCAACAAAAAAAAGAAGCATATAACTTCTTTTTATCCTTTTCTTGAGGGCTTATTCTAGTTTTTGCCTGGTGCTTCTCATGTAATTAATTCTGGCGGCAAGAAGTCTGTCTTGTTTACGTATTGAATATTGATTCGTTTTGTTTCTAAATTTACATCAAATCGTGAAATGCTAACATTGTTAACTTCAAACCAGGCATTCTCACCCAATTCTCGTTTTAATGCCCAAGAAATAAAGTAGTTAAAAAAACCTCCATGACTAAAAATAGCCACTTTATCACCATCTTGATGCAAAGATAAAATACGTTTCCAAATCAGTTCTGCCCGTTTTAATCGATTTTCATACGGCTCAAATGGCTGATTCCACCATCCCTCCTCACTCAAATCATCCGGCAATTTTACTTCAGCATAGTGCCTTTCAAAAAAACTTCTTGGTTTACCAGGCAGTCCAACCAACTCACCAGCTTCATTTTCTAAAAAGATACCCCCTCCTTCATGAATTTCCCGCCAAACCGTTAAAGGTTTATTGATCTTTCGAGCAACTGACAACCCTGTTTGTAGAGCACGTACCATCGGGCTGGCATATAAATGAGTAAATCCAAAACCAAATCGATTTTGATAATCTTTGCGTCCATTCGGATTTTCCCTCGGTTTTTTGCTAACAAAATCCGCAAGTTTCACCAACTGCTGTTTGCCAATCTCTGTCAATTCCGGGTCTTCTGTTCGCCCTTTCCCTGAGCCAACTTTTTCCCACAATTCATTATTTGTTGATTGAGCATGTCTTATAAAATATACTTGCATGATGTAACTCCCTTTCATAAGGTATTATTGTAATAAAATAACCAAAAAAAAACCAGGAGATCAAAATGGTTCATTTAGGATTGTGGAACAACAGACCGGTCACGATCAGCGAAAAACCAAATTCGATTACCTTTAGTCTAGAAGAAAAGGAATCCACCCAAGTTTTTAGTTTTGATATGGAATACAGGTTGTGGACAGCATTAATTAATCAAGTTTCTTATCGCCGGGGGTTAAACGGCAATATTGTTGCCAAATGGAATTCCGGTAAGGAGATCTTACACCGCTCATGGCTCGATCAAACGGAGAGAGAGAAACTTTTAACCTATTCACATCAATTAATTCGAGATTTTTTGATTAACGACCCAACTCAAACCGGTAGCTTTTCACCACCCCTCACAACGAATATTTTGAAACATCTCAAACAAATCTCGAACCAGACCCTTGATTTTTATAAAATCGATATTGATAAATATCATCAAGTTTACAAACCAGTTGGCATATTACCGCCTGATCAGTACAACTCTGTGGTACTGCAGGTAACAGAAGGCTGTTCATTTAATACATGTACTTTTTGTGATTTTTACAAGAACAGACCTTTTCGTATCAAAACGTCACAGGAATTTCTTGAACACGCCAAACAAGTAAACCAATTTATTGGAAATGGTATGAATCTGCGGAGAACCATCTTTTTAGGAGATGCCAATGCACTGGTCACACCAACACGTAAATTAATTCCACTTTTAGAAATAGTGAATCAAACCTTCGATGTTAACCGTCTTGGTGGTATGTTTGCCTTTTTGGATGGTTTCAGTGGAGAGAAAAAAACCTCCCAAGACTACCTCCACTTAAAACAACTTGGTATGGAAAAAATTTATATTGGTTTGGAATCCGGAGATGATGCACTCTTGAAATTCCTAAACAAACCGGGCAAAGCAAAAGATGCTTTAAAAGCTGTTGAAGAAATTAAAAAAGGCGGTTTATCTGTTGGTGTCATTATCCTCCTTGGTGCAGGAGGGCGGCAATTTGCCAAACAACATATTCAGAACACTGTAAAATTAATCAACCAAATGGCTTTAAATGCAGATGATTTAGTTTATTTTTCAGAATTAATTGAAAATTCTGATCTTGAATACACTAAAAAAGCGTATCAGGCGAATCTTTCTCCTTTAACACCCTTAGAAAGAGAACAGCAGGGTCAAATCATGGCAAAAGATTTTAAATTTTATCAGAACGACGCACCTCACATCAGCCGTTACGATATTCGTGATTTTGTTTATTAGTTTAATGAATTTAAGTACAATAGGAACATCGATATGGAGGTTACATGGCTTTTTTACCACTCGGAAAACTCCCCCCGGATTTATTAGAAAATATCATTAAGAAAGCTCCTCTTTTTGATTCAAAAGTTATTCTAGGGCCAGGCACCGGTCTCGATTGCGCAGTGATCGATAATGGAGATCACTATCTCGTTTACAAATCAGATCCAATAACTTTTACTGCCGACAATATTGGTTGGTATTCCGTACAAATAAATTTAAATGATCTTGTAACAACAGGTGCAAAACCAAAATGGATGCTTTCTACGCTGCTTTTACCCGAAAAAAAGACGACTGCTGGCATGGTAGAAAAAATTTCTCAGCAGTTGTTTGAAGCAGCCGCTTTTTATAAAATATCATTAATTGGTGGCCATACGGAAATTACCCATCATCTGGATAGACCACTTTTAATTTCCACCCTGATTGGTGAAGTTTCCAAAGACAATCTCATCACACCAAAAGGAGCCCAAACCGGAGACCGTATATTACTTACCAAAGGCATCCCAATTGAAGCAACAGCGATCCTGGCTGCTGATTTTGAAACTCGACTCTCAGCGGTCTTATCTCCCAGCCAAATCGAATCAGCAAAACAATACTTGTTTAACCCAGGCATCTCTGTTTACAAAGAAGCTCGTTTAGCTGTTGAAATTGGTGGTGTAAACGCCATGCACGATCCAACCGAAGGCGGTTTGGCAGCTGCCCTATGGGAATTAGCGATTGCAAGTGATAAACAATTATTAATAAATCCGGATAATATTCATATGCCAACTTTATCAGCAACAATTTGCCGGTTTTTTGACCTTAATCCCCTTTTTACCATCGCATCAGGCGCACTACTCATGGCTGTATCACCCAATCAATCCCAAAAAATCATTCAAGCCTGCCTGGAAAACCAAATCGATTGTTTTGAAATAGGGGAGGTAGGTACCAATGGTGCCGAAGTATTAAGGACAAACATCATTCCTTTCCAGCAATTTGAACGTCCGATGCGTGATGATTTAGGGAAAGTATACGAGAAACGATCGAACCTTAAAGAGGAGTAAAATGCCAATTGTAGTTTCACTATTATTTGGGTTTATCCCAATGTTCCTTTTTGGATTCCTAGTTTACTGGGTAGATCGATATGAAAAAGAGCCAAAATTCCTGCTCGGATTTGTATTTTTATGGGGTGCAGTGGTTGCTGCGGGAGTAGCCTATTTACTAAATTCATTGTTCGGTGCCAGCGTCTTCTTGATTACCCAATCTGAACTCACTGCTGATTTCTCAACCGGGGCAATTAGTGCGCCGATTATCGAAGAATCCATGAAAGGATTCGCGGTATTAATTGTTTTTTTCCTGGCTTACAATGAATTTGATTCAATTATTGATGGCATTGTTTATGCTGCGGTTACTGCTTTAGGATTTGCCGCAACAGAAAATTCTTTTTATATATACAATTACGGGTATTTAGAAAGCGGCTGGAGCGGCTTATTCGATCTTGCATTTATTCGCATCGTCCTTGTTGGTTGGCAGCATCCTTTTTATACTGCTTTCATCGGGATTGGATTAGCGATCAGCAGAACAAACAAGTCTACATTGATCAAATGGATAACCCCCATTTTGGGTTGGATTGCTGCAGTTACCCTCCATTCAATCCATAATATTATTGCGTCTCTTGCCAATGGCCCCATTGGTCTATTTCTCGGTACATCATTGGACTGGATCGGATGGTTTTTTATGCTTGTTTTTATTTTGGTGATTCTCATTCGCGAAAACAAACAAATCAAAACCATTTTATTGCTGGAAGAGATCAATTCACCAGTACATAAATCCTATTTTGACAGCGTCACCAATCCCTCTCAGCGTCTGCAATATCGTATAAAACATATCGGCAGCAAAAAACTACACGAATACAATCGGTTTCTTCAATTATCCGCTGAATTAGCACATAAAATTCATCAAGAAGAAAGAATAGAAAAAAAATCGCGCTATCAAAAAAATATTCACGAACTCAGAAATGATATTCAAACTTGTTTATTAAATCTCGAAAATTAATTGATTCACACCTATCTTGGTGGTAAAATTGAGTTTCTACAAATGCGCCCGTAGTGAAAAGGATATCACGTTGCCCTCCGGAGGCAGAAGTCTGAGTTCGAATCTCAGCGGGCGTACAAGGAATAATTTATGGCTTATGGCATCATAACCGGCTCCGCTCTTTATAACCTTCCTCATCTAAATTTAAAAGAACAATTGATTCAGACCCACTATGGTGATACAAAAGTATTTTTGAGTACAGAAGTGGACCCTCCGCTTATCTTCATTCCCAGGCATGGGGTAAATCATACGATACCACCCCATAAAATTAATTATCGGGCGAATTTGATGGCACTTAAAACCTTGGGAGTGACTAAGATTCTGGCGGCTTATGCTGTTGGGTCTATTAATCCTGATATTCCGCCTTTATCGATTGTAGCAATAAACGACTTTATAGATTTCACAAATGGTCGGGAATCTACCTTTTTTGATGGTGAAAAAGAAATTGTTGAACACACCGAAATGAGCCAGCCTTATGACCCGGTTTTACACCAAAAGATTCTTCAAACCGCCAAATCTTTAAATATTCCAGTTCGTAAGAAGGGGGTATACGTCTGCTCAAACGGTCCACGTTTGGAAACACCATCAGAAATACGTATGTTTCGCTTGTTGGGTGCAGATGTGGTAGGCATGACCGGAGTACCCGAAGTTGTTTTGTCAAAAGAATTAAATATACCTTTTGCAGCAATTGCTTTCTCAGTCAATTGGGCCGCTGGCATAGAAAAAACAGTTCGATTCTTAGAAGAAGGATTGGAAGAATTAACAGCTAATCTCATAAATTTAATGCTCAGAACTTTATATAATTTTGAAGAATGATTAGCCTGATTGTAGAATATATATATTTGATACTAAAAAATTAATTCCTTCTAAATAATCCTTACATTAAACATTATAACTATATGGGATTAATATAGAAATCTTATACCAAGTATATAAAAACTTAATAATTTTTGAGTATATTTAATCAAGATGATTTAGATAAAAAGAAAGGATGAATCATGGCTTACGGATTTGGTGGTTATGGTTTGTATATATTATTTAGTTTACCGGCATTACTGTTAGGTTTTTGGGCTCAGGCAAAAGTTAAAGGTGCGATTAACAAATATTCTCGTGTGCGATCACACAATGGATATAGTGGTGCTGAGATTGCACGTCGAATGTTAAACGCAAACGGCATGTACGATGTCAATATTGAAGAGACAAGAGGCTTCTTATCGGATCATTACGACCCAAGAACAAAAACATTAAGACTTAGTTCTGATATTTACCGTGGTAACAGCATCGCAGCAGCAGGTGTAGCCGCCCATGAAGCTGGGCATGCCTTGCAAGATCAGAAGGATTATTTACCATTAAAGTTTCGATCTGCAATGGTACCTACTGTGCAGCTCGGTAGTTGGTTAGGACCAATTATTTTTATCGGTGGTTTATTATTAAACTTTGAAACCTTAGCTTGGGTTGGGCTTGGTTTATTTGCAGCCACCGCAGCTTTTGCAGTGGTAACATTACCCGTAGAATTTAACGCAACCCGCCGCGCAAAAGCATGGTTAACAAACTCTGGAACAATTTTTAAAGAAGAATCAAAAGGTATAAACGCTGTGTTGGATGCAGCAGCTTTGACTTATGTCGCTGCAGCCACCCAAGCGATATCAACACTTTTATATTACGTTTTTCTACTGACCGGACGATCCCGAGATTAAAATCAATTTCTTTATAAGAGCTCACCCATCAGGTGTGAGCTCTTTTTATGATAGAAGGTTCTTAAGCCGCGCTTCTGCCAAATGAACCAAAATTTTAATCAAGCATTTTTCATTAGACAATCTTGTTTTAATTGGATTAATTGTACCTTTAAATAAACTTTTTGCAAAATCCGGCGCATGTCGCACACTGAATTCGGAACAAGCCGCACAGTGAATCCGGGGCATGTCGCACACCCAATTCGGAGCATGCCGCACACTTTTTAGTTGGATAAAAAAGGGGAGAAAAAACACTGGTTAATACAAAACTATGGCAAGCTTATCACTTGAAAAACAAGGAGGTGAGCATTGTCCCAGGAGCGATTAACCTTGAGAAAAATCAAAGAAATACTGAGGTTGAAATACGAAGCCGGTCTATCAAATCGAGCTATCGCTGGTGCAATAAAAGTATCTAACAGCACCGTTGGCGAGTATCTAAGAAGAGCAAAACAGGCAGAGATTGAATGGCCGCTGGGTGAAATCAGCGAAGAAGAACTGTATGAAAAACTCTTCCCAGAACGGAATAAGAACCATTCAACAGAGCAGGTACACATGCCAGATTGGGAAACCGTCCAAAAAGAGAAACGCCAAAAAGGTGTAACTTTGAAACTATTGTGGATCGAATATAAAGAGCAGTATCCCAATGGTTATCAATATACACAATACTGTTACCACTACAAACAGTGGCGAAAAAAGCAGGTTGAGCCAAGTATGCGTTTTGCGCATGTCGGGGGCGAACAAATGCAGGTGGACTATGCAGGTGTAAAAATCCCTATTACCGACCCGGAAACCGGGGAGGTAAGTTATGCACCGGTTTATGTAGCCGTATTACCGGCCAGTAATTACACCTATGCAGAAGTTCACCGCAACGCTAACCAACGGAACTGGAATAATGCTCATGTCAGGGCATTGGAATACTTTGGCGGGGTAGTAAAGATCGTTGTCCCGGATAATCTCAAAACCGGCGTCAAAAAACCAAACTACTATGAACCTGACATCAATCCAGCATACCAAGAAGTAGCTGAACATTACCAATTCGCCGTACTTCCTGCTCGGGTACGTAAACCCAAAGATAAAGGCAAAGCTGAAAACGGCGTACAAAATGTGGAGCGTTGGATTATCGCCCCGCTGAGGAAACGGGTTTTTCACAATATTTATGAAGCCAATCTAGCCATCAAAGAATTGTTAGAGGAACTAAACCATAAACCATTGAGCGGCGTGGGTTGTTCCCGCTATGAAGAATACATTGAGATCGATAAGCCCAATTTACGTCCCTTACCCAAGATAAGGTATGAGTATGTTGAAGAAAAGACCGCGATCGTCAATATTGACTACCACATCGAGTTTGACAAGCACTTTTACTCTGTTCCGTACCAGTTTATTCATCAAAAAGTGACCGTTCGGGCAACAGATCGGGTGATCCAGATCATTTGTGGGAAAGAAACGATCACACATCCAAGGAATTTCAAAACAGGCCGCTATTCAACCATGCAGGCACATATGCCAGCTAATCATCAGCATATGCGAAACCAAAACAAAGATTATTTTATTCAAAGGGCAAAGGAAATCGGGCCTCAAACCGTCCAATTCATGCAAGCAGTACTAATATCCCGAACCTACCCTGAACAGTCTTACCGGACTTGTATGGGTATCCTCAGTTTGATGAAAAACCATACTCCGCTTTTGTTGGAGCAAGCCTGTCAATCGCTCCTGCCTGACCGGGTTTACACATATTCAGCCCTAAATGCTGAATTAGTTTATTTGAAAAGAAAAGAACCCGAACCAGAAATGGCAATTCCCAGACATGCGAATATTCGCGGCCCGGAATATTATCAAGAAAGGAATAAATGATGGTTTCAGAAACATTAATGGACAAATTACTACAGCTACGATTACCTGCTTTTCGGGAGGGCTTACGTCAACAGATGGCAAATCCCCAATATGCAGAGCTTTCATTTGAGGAGCGGCTACTGCTCCTGGTCGATATGGAACACGCCCGCCGATTAGATAATCGTACCCAAAGGCGGTTGAAATTGGCTTCTTTTCCAATCCGAGCGGCGGTGGAAGATATTGACTTTTCACCGGATCGAGGCTTAGATCGTCGCTTGGTTTTGGAGTTATCTCAGTCACTCTGGATTGATAAAGCACTCAACCTGATCGTATCGGGTGCTACGGGAACAGGGAAAACATACCTTGCCTGTGCGTTAGGATACGCGGCTTGTAAGCTGGGTTATTCCGTCCGCTATTTCCGTATAGCCCGTTTTTTGCATGATTTCAACATTGCAAACCGGGATGATACCTTTTTGACCATGCTCAAGTCACTATCCAAAGTTGATCTTTTAATCTTGGATGATTGGATGCGTGATCCTATTCAATTGTCTGCTTCCCAATCTCTCTTAGAGCTATTCGACGACCGCTTTGGACACACATCCACCATTATTGTGTCGCAAGTTCCCGTGTCTGATTGGCATACTCGCTTTCCCGATCCAACCTTAGCGGATGCCATTCTTGACCGCACAATTCACAATGCTTATCGCCTTGATCTAGCGGGTGAATCTCAACGCAAATTACATGGATTTCGGCCTATGCCGCACACTTGATGTACAATACTTTTAACTAGTGTTTTTCCCTCCTAAGTGTGCGGCATCATCCGAATTGACTGTGCGCTTTCACCGAATTGCGCACTTTTAGAAGATTATTTTTTTTATTGTTCCACAGTTGAGTTATCTTCATCAAATTTGAAGTTAAATTCATTTATAATCACAACATGAAAAGATTCGTTGGTTTGATTCTGGTGGTAGTGGTAATCTTTCTTTCATTTTCAACCCTCCAACAACTTAATAATCAAACATACACCCCACCAGGTCATTTTTGGGAAATAGATACCTTGCGCGGGTTGGATCAAATTGACTTATTATCCTCACCAGATATTATTGCTTATTATTCTCGACTGACCCCAGATGGCATCCAAATGAGAATCGATTTTTTGGACATGTTAAATTTCGAACCAGATCTTATCTTTATTGAAATTTTAAATCATTCTTCTGGTCCACTTCAGCTTAGCGCTTTATCAGAATCTCAAGGATTCTTTTGGTTTATTAATCAAAAACAAAATTATCTTACCCTCCAATTGCCTAGCACCTTTAAATCTTTTGAGTTTCGATTTATTGTAAAAAACCAAAACCAAGAAATAACAGATATCACACCAAAATTTTCTTTGTATTCAAAAAGTCCGTCACCTGTTTACGTTGAGCTTCAATTAAAAAACACCCTTTTGGGTTACACTCCTGCTCAAATATTAAGAAATTGGGATGGTGCACATAATGGTCCCTTTGGAGAAAGATTTGGTTTATCGCATTTACTAGCTGCCAGTAAAAGATATCAAATTCCATTAACCTTTTCTGATTTTTTGACCCCACAAAATGTCCAAGCGTTAGATCTTCTTTCACAAGATAAATACATTCAAGACCTGTGGTCATCTGGATTGTTAAAACTTTGCTCCCCGAATTTTCCCCAAGATGATCTGTATGAAATTTTTTTAGACGATCTTGATGAAACTTTAATCACCAACTACTACTCACCTTTACAATTATGTAACATTGAAACACCTGATAATTTAAATCTTGAACCTATTTTTAATAACCAGGGACTTTCTCCTTCTATTGAAAAGTTTTTACTCAACGCATATTTTCAAAATCCTGAACAGCTTATAACTCTTAATATAGATTTCCCTGAATCACCCCTTAGTGATTTTAATAGTGCGCCTATCATCTTTGATTATTTAAGAAACCATCCTTGGATACGATTTCATTCTCCTAATCAATCAAAAACACAACCCCGGCAACTCAATTACCCCTCTGATAAAATGGATAAACTCGCAAATGAGCTATATTTATCAACGGGACCATTCCAAAAAGGATCGGTATTTCATTTCTATTCCTTGCTTCATCCACAAAATTATGATTACCTTGAACCGCTAATATCCGATTACATACCGGAATTTTATTATCAAATTGAAGCCAATCGATGGGCAGCTTCTTCAAAAAAACAGATCCAGTGTAATATGGATATCGATCAGGATCAGGAAAAAGAATGTCTGATTTCAAATCAAAGTTATTTTATGATTTATGAACTGAATGGTGGATATATTCCATTTATTGCGGTTAAAACCAATAAAAACTCCTTTTACCAAATCACTGGCAGCACTTCCCAGTTCATGTTTGGATTAAGCCCATCGGAAGAGTGGAAAATTGGAAATGGTGTTTTTTCTGATCCTACGGTAATTCCGGGAATAATTATGGAATCTCACCCAAGACAATTAGTGAAAGATATATCGAATGATTTTTCTCAGCTTATAATGTCGAATGAGAATAATCCCGGCAACGAAACAATGATTACACTTTTAGAAAATGAATTTACAGTTCAGTACAAGATGCCTGGTATGAAAAATATTCTGCAAATTCCTTTCGTATGTGAATATAGTCCATCCTCTACTACGAATACACCTCTTTCAAACCATCACCAGGAAATCTTAAGCTTAAATTGTGGCGAAAATCCCGTACAAATATTTATTACGGGACAACAAGTGGAGTCTAATCATTTTTCGGTCTTCGATCTAGGTGCGCTCCTCCTAAGCCCTGAAAACCCAGATTATCAATACCCACGGGCTCATTACCTGCCATTAGGGTTATCATTAACCGACCTAAAATTTGACTCACAATTAACAATCACGTTTCAAATGCCATAAAAAGATTTATGATAAATTGAATTATTTTTAGGAAAACAAAATTTCCACAATCAATTTTTTATCTAACGGTTAATCGATCTGACGAAATTTTTTCAATTGTAAAAATCTGGCCACTATAATTTTGGTTTAATTCATAACGGAATCCATCAGTTAACCATGCGGCTCCGCTTTTAATAACATCCAATTCATTAATTCGATAATTTGATGTCTTCTCTAAGCCCCTCAAATAAATCACTGGTGCTGGGTCGGTTTGTGGTACATAACTTCGAATATAAAAGACCACACCTTTATTTTTATCCTGATCTACGTACTGCACTGCTGCATATCCGCCCTGAGAAGGAGATAATAATCGGTATTGATCACCCTTTTGGATAATCGTCCGGAATTTTTTATACCAGTTAATCCATCCCTTTGCAATTTGTTTATCTTCTTCATTCCAACGACTGATATCAGCACCAATCCCCAAAACACCCATCATAGAAACCAAAAATCGATAATCGAGTGATTGATAGTCCACACCCATATCCGTCACCCATGCCTCCATTACACTGGCAGGATATATCAATGAAAAACCTTCTTGAATTGTCAAACGTTCAGTTGGATCCGTATTATCACTAACCCAAATTTGGTCAGCACGGGTCAACATACCATAATCACTGCGACCGCCACCACCTGAACAGGTTTGGAAAACAATCTCTGGAAATTGCGATCGCAATTGATCCCATAATTTATAAAAACTTTCAGTATACCGAACCCAGATTTGTTTATTCAATACACCATCAACAGATGGATCTCCTGGTTCAGATACATTTCGGTTCATATCCCACTTAATAAATTCGACACCAGTTTCACTGATCACTTTTGTTAGCCTATTTATCAAATATTCCTGTACTTCAGGCTTGGTGATATTCAAGATCATCTGATTTCGCGCCAATGTAGGCTTCCGTTTCGAAAAATGCAAAATCCAATCAGGATGCTTTCGATATAAATCGCTATCTGGGTTAACCATTTCAGGTTCGATCCACAATCCAAAATCCATCCCTAAACGATGCACATAATCAGATAATTCTTTTAAACCATTCGGAAATTTATGTTCATCTGGCCACCAATCCCCGAGACCTGATTGATCGGATCTCCTCCCATGGAACCAACCGTCATCCAATACAAACAACTCCACACCAATGTTTGCAGCAATATCAGCCAATTTTTTTTGTTGAAGTATATTCACCTCAAACTGAGTTGCTTCCCACGAATTGAATAGAACTTTTTTCTCTATATTAGGTTTGGGTAATAAATAATGGTTAACAAATGAGTGTAAACGGATGGAAACTTCATTGAAACCTGCTGCTGCAGCACCAATATACATCGGTGGAGAGATAAATTCTTGGCCAGTTTCCAGACTCCATGAAAAATCAAAATCATTGATACCAGCAGCTACGCGAGTTAAATTAAAACTATTTTTCTCTATTGATATCTTCCAATTCCCACTCCAGCCAAAAATACAAAAATAAGATGACCCTGAAAATTCTGAAACTGATTTTTCATGAAGAATGATTCCTGGACTATGTTGGTGGCTGCTTGTCAAACGTCTTGATTCTAAAACCAATTTACCATATGGTATTTTTATTCTATCCTGATTAAATTCATGATTCCACTGTCCATACAAATGAGTCACATAATATTCTTTTTTCGACGGCAAAACAATATTGCCCGAAAAAATACGGTCAAAATGAACAGTCTCCGAATTGTTATTTTTAATTACCACCCATTTTTTTATAACATCTTCTTCTTCGAATAAATGATAATTTAATAAAAGCTCTAAATTTTGGACTTCGTCTTTCAAAACAAGAACGAGTTTATCATTCTGGATATGATAACGAATGAACAATAACTGTAAATCTCGTGTACCATCCATAAAATTAAGCATCAAGCATGGTTCTGAAAATTTCATCTTTTCCGGTACGGGAAACTCTTCCGGCATGCTTTCATATTCACTATCAAAAGAGCTTATCGCATTATAGTTCTCTGGCTTAGGATAATCATTTATGTCGGGCAACTGGGGTCCCCAGTAAGTATTAATTAAATTACCGGTATTTGAAATAGCCAAAATATAGGCATACTTTTTTCCAGTTAAAATCCAGCAGTGTTTATAAACTTCCTTTATTGTCATAAATGAATCTCCTAATAGGGTAACGACACCCTTTGATTATAATCCTGAGATAGGGTTTGTAATATTAATTTACTTTTTTATTTTTTTGTGATAAATTTAACTTATATACTCCATTTAATCCAATTGAATAGGAAAATGCTATGGGAAAAAGAATCGTACCGGATATTGTTGTTGCCAGATTACCATTGTATTTACAGACCCTAAAACAGCTTCAACGTGAGGGAGAATATACCACATCATCCAATGGCCTTGGAAAAAGAATTGATATATCTGCTGCCCAAATTCGAAAAGATTTATCTCACTTTGGTGAGTTTGGAAAACAAGGGACGGGGTACGCAATCAGCTACTTAATCGAACAATTGGAAGAAATCTTAAATGTTAACCAAGTTTGGGATATGGCCTTGGTCGGTGTCGGCTTTTTGGGTCATGCCATCGCCAATTTCCGTGGGTTTAATTCACATGGATTTCAGGTAAAGCTGATATTTGATAACAACCCAACGGTAATAGGTTCAAATATTGCTGGCTTTATCGTGCAAGATAGCAATAAAATGGAAGAAATTATCCAGGAGCATAATGTCAAAGTAGCAATGATCACAGTGGACAGCGACCATGCCCAGGAAGTTGCAGACCGTCTGGTAAAATCTGGTGTGAAAGCCATATTAAATTATGCCCCAGTCACAATTAAAGTACCCGAAGGTGTCCAAATTCAGTATATTGATCCGATCATTGAACTCCAACATATGACCTATTATTTAGATTAAAAAAAGCCCAATTGGGCTTTTTTTATACTTTTATCAATGACCGCTTCAGATGGTTGCGCATCGAAAGTGCTTTTGCAGCACCTTCTGCTGTACAGGTAACTGGGTTATCAACTAAGTAAGCCGGAATTCCTAATGCCTTAGTTAAGTATTTATCAATTCCGGGTAATAATGCACCACCACCGCATAAGGCAACACCCCGATCAATAATATCAGAAATTAATTCAGGTGGTGTTTTTTCCAGAACATGTTTAACCATATCCACCAAGGCTTGAAGTGGTTGTTCTAAAGCGTCTACAATATCATCTGTGGTTACCAGAACCGGTTTCGGCAATCCGGAAACCTGGTCTTGACCTTGTACTTCCATACTCTTTGGTTCATCAATTTGAATAGCTGATCCAATATTGATTTTTAATTTTTCTGCAGTGGTTTGCCCAATTAATACCCCAAATTTTTTCCGTATATGGGCAGCGATTGCATCATCCAATGCCAAACCACCCGTTCGGGCTGTATGACCGGTAACTACATCCCACATTGCCATTACGGCTGCCTGATTGGTGCCGCCGCCTAAACTGATAATCATATTTCCAGTGGGTGTTCCGATTGGCAAATCAATACCCAAAGCAGCTGCAACAGGTTGTGGCAGACTGTAAACATCGCGGCTCACTTCAAGCGCAGCCTCTTTGACCGCTCTACTTTCCACGGAAGTTACATTATAAGGAATCGTAATACAAATCTTTGGTGGAAATAAAAAACTTTTACCACCGCTTTTTTGAATCATCTCTTTTAAAAAGGCTTCCGTATGATAATATTCCGCGATAACACCATTTTTAAGTGGTCGAAATACTTCAATCGTCTCAGACACTTTTCCCATCATATCGTAGGCTGCTTGCCCCCATTCAACCATGATGCGTTCATTTGGAATCCATGCCACCACAGTTGGCTCAATCATTAAAATTTTATCGCCTTCTGCTAACACAGAATTCATCGTACCAAGATCAATTCCAAATTCTCTTGAAAACAAAGCCATAGAAGTATAATACTTCCTTTCTTGATGGTAATCGTAACGACGTTAGGCCCTATCCATTATCATCTTATCGTCGATATTTCTGGGACTTGCGAAAACGGTGAATAGCATCTAATCTCAAAGTTGATCTGCGAAGGGCTGCACGAGCCGCATCTTCATCATCAAAGATACCTGTATCGGCTTCTTTTAAATGTTTTTCGGCAAGAGATTTTGCTTTTTCTGCCCGAACTTCATCAATTTCTTCAACATTTTCCGCAGCATCAGCTAATATGGTGACTTGATCGGGTTGAACTTCTGCAACACCACCCGCAACAGTAAAATAGTTGCGTTCTGTTGATGTTACCACAGTTATAATGCCAAAGGCTAAAGTAGTCAAAACAGGTGAATGATTCGGTAAAATACCCATAACACCATCATCACCTGGTAAAACGACCATGTCCACATTACCGGAATAGACCATACGATCTTGTGAAACAATTTCACATTTTATCGGCATAATTTTTATCCTACTGATTCAAGTTCTTTTGCCCGTTCAATCACTTCTTCAATGGAACCCACCATATAAAAAGCTTGTTCCGGTAATGCATCATGTTTTCCATCCAAAATTTCTCTGAATCCTCGAATGGTTTCCTTTAATGGAACATACTTTCCGGGAATATTGGTAAATTGTTCAGCCACAAACATCGGTTGAGAGAAGAATCGTTCAATCTTCCTTGCCCTTGATACTAATAATTTATCGTCTTCACCCAATTCATCAATGCCCAAGATTGCAATAATATCCTGTAAATCTTTGTATCGCTGCAATACACGCTGCACTTCACGGGCTGTATTGTAGTGATCATCACCAACAATTTGCGGATCGAGAATTCGAGAAGTCGAAACGAGAGGATCAACTGCAGGATAAATTGCTTTTTCAGCAATTGAACGTTCCAATGCGATCGTCGCATCCAAATGAGTGAAGGTAGCTACTGGTGCCGGATCGGAATAATCATCCGCTGGAACATACACAGCCTGCATGGAGGTAATGGATCCATTTTTTGTGGATGTGATCCGTTCTTGTAATTGACCCATTTCTGTAGCCAGGGTTGGTTGGTAACCAACTGCTGAAGGCATACGGCCTAATAAAGCGGAAACCTCCGAACCAGAAAGTGTAAATCTGAAAATATTATCGATAAATAAAAGTACATTTTTCCCTTGATCACGGAAAAACTCAGCCATAGCCAACGCTGTTAATGCTACACGCAGTCTAACACCAGAGGGTTCATTCATCTGGCCGAATACCATAACCGTGTCTTTCATAACGCCAGATTCCATCATTTCTCTGTATAACTGAGTACCTTCTCGGGTACGTTCACCTACGCCAGCAAACACGGAGTTTCCTTGGTGAACGGTAGCGATGGTTCGAATCAACTCCATGATAATGACGGTTTTTCCCACACCTGCTCCACCAAAAATACCAGTTTTACCACCTTTAGTAAATGGAGCAATTAAGTCAACCACTTTTAATCCCGTTTCAAACACTTCAACCTTGGTGGATTGGTCTTCAAAAGAAGGAGCCTCACGGTGAATGGGGTATTTAATGGAAGTATTCACTTCTCCTTTACCATCTACTGGTTCACCGAGAACATTAAATATCCTTCCAAGTGTATCCTCACCAACAGGAACCATAATCGGGTTATATGTACGAAAAACATCCACACCACGTCTAAGACCATCGGTACTACCCATGGCGATACAACGTACCTGGTTTCCGGGAAGTTGTTTTTGTACTTCTAAAATAATCGGCTGTTTGTTCTCTTGTCTGATTTCAAGAGCTTCGAACAAATTCGGCAGCGATTGATCAGAAAATTGTGCATCGACAACACCACCTTGAATTTGTATAATTTTTCCGCTATCTTGATCCATCCATATCCTCCAAATTAAGGTTGTGATAAACCTTCAATTTTCGCTTTTGACATTGATTGGGCAAGTGCTTCCGCACCCCCAGCGATATCCAACATTTCATTTGTTATACTTTGCTGCCTGGCTTTATTATATTCTAATTGTAAAGCAGTGATCAATTCGGACGCATTGTCGGTCGCATTTTGCATTGCCACCATCCGCGCTGCATTTTCACTGGCTTGGCTTGCTAATATTGCCTGATAGATTTGTAACGCCGTAAACCGTGGAATAATTTCATCCAAAATTTCAGCTTGTCCTGGTTCATAGGAAAACACACTCTCTTGTTTGTGATGAGTAACATTGAAATCATGTACATTATCATCTACAAGGTCAACTTCTAATGGTAATATCTTTCGAATCAGCGGTGATTGGTTCAGCATATTTTCAAATTTTGTATATGCCAAATAAACCTCATCAAATTTTCCACTTAGAAATTCATCTACAGCTAACCAGCCAATAGATGAAACATCCTGAAAGCGAGGTGTATTTGGTAAATTACTAAAATCAGCAATCACTCTTTTCTTACGCCGCAGTAACATATCTCTTCCCTTACGTCCTACGGCGATATAAGCGATCTGCATTTTATGATTCTCAAAATAATTTAATGCAGTCCGAACAACATTTACATTATATGAACCCGCCAAACCACGATCACTGGTCATTAATACCACCAAAGTGTTTTTCTTTTCTTTTCGTTCAGCTAATAACGGATGTAAACTCTGGTGACCTGGCTGCCTTGCTAAATGTAATAATACCTTCCATGCTTTTTCGGCATACGGAGTCGTAGCCTCTACTGCTTGCATGGACTTACGAACCTTGCTGGCACTCACCGTCTGCAAGGCGCGGGTTACTTGTGACAAGTTCTTAATACTCTTGATCCGAAGTCGCATTTCTCGTGCGGAAGCCATACGTGATTCCTAACTCTTATTTCCAGGTTGCGTTATATACTTTTATAACTTCACGCAAATTTTGTTGAAGCTCATCTGATAAACGTTTTTCTGTACCAATCGTTTTTCGTATTTCCGGATGGGAAGTTGCAACAAATTTAAGTAAACCTTCTTGCCATTCTTTAATACGATTAACTGGAATTTGATCTGCATACCCGTTAACGCCAGCAAACAAGGTTATCACCTGGTCTTCCAGATCCATTGGTTGATACTGCGGTTGTTTCAGAATTTCTTGGAGACGTAAACCACGATTTAATTGATCCTGCGTGGTTTTATCCAGATCAGCTCCAAATTGAGCAAAGGCAGCCAAATCACGAAAACCAGCCATATCCAAGCGTAAACGTCCAGCTACTTGTCGCATCGCTTTCGTTTGAGCTGCACCACCAACCCGAGAGACGGAAATACCCGCATTTACTGCCGGGCGAATACCTGCATTAAATAAGTTTGCTTCCAAATAAATTTGTCCATCAGTAATGGAAATTACATTGGTTGGAACATAAGCCGAAACATCACCTAACAATGTTTCAATAATTGGTAAAGCTGTTAGAGAACCGCCACTACCTTTTACTTTTTTAATTACATATTTATCAGAATTATCGAGTTCTTTTAATGCATCTTTTGCATTATCAAGAGATTGTGGCCCTTTATAAACCGTTTTATTTACTGCATCAGATTCTAAAGCTACTTCCTTATCAAAATCCTTTGATACAATCACATATTTATTGGCTAACCGGGCGGCTCGTTCCAATAAACGAGAGTGCAAATAAAATAAATCACCAGGATAAGCTTCACGTCCAGGTGGGCGGCGCAGCAGCAATGAAACCTGACGATAAGCCCATGCATGTTTACTTAAATCATCATAAACAACCAATGCGTCTCGACCGGTTTCCATAAATTCTTCACCAATTGCACAACCAGTATAAGGAGCGATAAACTGCAAAGCCGCAGAATCATCCGCAGATGCAACAACAAAAATAGTGTGTTCCATTGCCCCATATCGCTCAAGGGTTGCAATCGTTCTAGCAATTGCCGATTTTTTTTGTCCAATCGCTACATAGATACAGATTAAATCTTTCCCCTTTTGATTGATGATCGTGTCTATAGCAATAGCGGATTTACCTGTTTGCCGATCGCCAATGATCAATTGACGTTGTCCTCGTCCAATAGGAATAGAAGCATCAATGGTCATGATACCTGTTTGGACTGATGTGTCAACATCTTGACGCTCGACTACACCTGGAGCGATTCTTTCAATCGGGCGATAGTGATCAAATGGGAAGGGTCCCTTTCCATCAATTGGTTCACCTAATGCATTTACTACTCTACCAACCATATGGTCTGATACTGGTACCGAAACAATACGGCCAGTCGAATATACCCGCATTCCTTCAGCTACCTTAGAGTAATCACCTAATATAATGACACCAACCTGGTATGTTTCGAGATTAAAAGCGATCCCCATAACGCCATTTTCAAACTCAACTAATTCCTGTGATTGGATTTCTGCCAACCCATTTACTTGTGCAATCCCATCGCCAGCTTCGATGACCATGCCGACACTGCGCACATCGTATTTTGGTTCAAACTTATCAATTTGATCTAAAAATTTTTCAGTAAATGTCTTGATTGGATCGCTCATTTAGCCTCCAGGTTTTAATTTATCAAACTTAATACTTTTTCTTCATCTAAAATCTGAATTAATGCGATAACCAAATTTAACGCATTTTTGTAATCGTCCAAATGAATAATGGAACTATGAGAATGAATATGCCGTGCTGGTACCGTAATTACAATAGTTGGCACACCTGTTTTGTAGAGATGAATCGCTGCGCCATCAGTAGCACCACCTGTAATCATGGATATTTGTAAAGGGATTTCTTTTTCCTTTGCCAATTCAATCACAAGATCCCGTAATTTTAAATTCGGAATCATACGAGCATCATAAAATAATACTCCAGGACCACCACCAAGTTTGACAGTGCTTTCTTCTGGTTTTACTCCAGGCACATCTCCAGCAATATCAGCTTCCAAAATTATTGCGACGTCTGGTTGAACCACTTCCACACTGGTGGTTGCCCCTCGAACTCCAACTTCTTCCATCACAGAAGCCACACCGAACAAGGTGTTTGGATGTGGAGAATTTTGGAATTTTTTCAGGGTCTCAATCATAACCGCCACACCAACCCTGTCGTCAAAAGCCTTACCTAACAGGCTCTTATTATTATTTAATATTTCAAATTTAGCTTCCGGTGTAATCGGATCGCCAATACGTACACCAGCAGCCTCAACCTCTTCCAAAGAAGTTGAACCAATGTCAATGTACATATCTTTTTTTTCAATCACTTTATTCTTCTCTTCAGCGCTCAACATATGGGGAGGTTTAACGCCGATCACACCACGCACCTCACCTTTATGGGTAGAGATGGTTACCCGCTGACCTAACAAAACTTGGTCAAACCATCCACCCAAAGGAAGAAATTTAATATACCCCTCTTTGGTGATATGTTTAACCATAAAACCAATTTCATCCATATGGGCTGCCAGCATGACAACTGGTTTTTGAGCATTACCTTCTTTTTTACAAATCAAACTACCTAGTTTGTCTTTATGTATAGAACCAAGAGGTTGCAGATAAGTTTGTATACATTCACTGATAGGGCTTTCGTAACCGGAGATCCCGTTACTTTCTGTTAAATCTTTCAAAAGCTGGATTGTTTCATCCATGAGTTAGCCCTCTCCAATGATTATTTTTTGGATAAAAAGTGATTGATTTCAAGATTAAATCATACCTGAAAGGCAAAGAAATGTCTAGTTTATGTAAGACAGCCTTCTCTGTTAATTGTCTCCAAAATCAAGAAAAATATTGTAATGCTATTCGAATTCGCTCTTCCAATTCTTTGGGTGCATCTTTTGGTATTGATTGAATTGCAGCTTGTGATTCAACAACCGAATACCCCAATGAAGTTAAAGCCGCCATTACATCAACATCGATATCAATAAAACTCGTTTCAAGTCCAGCGAAGGTATCCTCATAAATTTTTCCTTGTAAATGAATCAATATTTTTTGGGCGTTCTTTTTTCCAACCCCGGCCACACGAGAAAATACTTCAGATTGTTCAGCTGTAACAGCCCGATTTATTGCTTCAATGGAAAGCGTACTGATAATTGCTAATGCCAATTTTGGGCCAATACCACTCACCCCAAGTAACAGATTAAAGTATTTTTTCTCGATATCTTTTTCAAACCCAAATAGTGTAAGTGAATCTTCCCGTACAATCAATTGTGTAAATAAATTTACTTGTTCACCAGGTTTGGTACTTTCAACCATTTCATTGGTGACATATACCTGAAACCCCATTCCTGAAACAGCCACAATGATTGTGTCTGCCCCCTTTTGAATAATTTCTCCGCGAATGGATGCAATCATAGACCCTCTTTTTTTCGGAATTGGTTGTAAATTTCATAAAGAGAAACACCAGTAGCTATCGCTAAATTTAAAGAATCACTTTTACCAATCATAGGCAAATATACCAGTGCTGAACAAGCATCCATCAAAGAATCTGTTAATCCTTCTCGTTCACTGCCCATAAGTAAAACCATTTTTTGGGGGTAATTAATGGTCTGATAATCTACAGCACCTCGATCAGAAGTTCCCACTAAAAAAATATCATTATCTTGGACCAACTTTACAAATTTTTGAGATGTCATTCTTATAACAGGCATATTAAAAATAGCACCCATGCTAGCTCTTATCGTAGCGATATCAAAGGGATCTGTAGATTCATCAAGAAGATAAATTCCATTTACACCTACAGCATCGGCAGTTCGCATAATCGTCCCTAAATTTCCATGATCCTGTATACGGTCTAGAGCGACAAACAACCCAGGTTTTTGAAGTAGTAAATTAGGGTCTGCCCATTTTTGTTGTATAACTGCTGCAATCCCTTTAGGACCCTCTTTTAGAGACAGTGATTGGAAAACCTGTGAGCTAACTTCCAATATGTCAACATCATTGGAATAAAGTTTCTGAACCAGTTCTTGAGAATATCCATCACGGATTAATTCCGGGGCGATTATTGCTTGATTAATTTGCCAATTTTCCTCTAGCGCTTCTCCAACAATTCGTACACCTTCAACAAAAAACAGGCCAGCACTTTCTCTGGCTTTTCTGTCTTTTAATTTACGAATCGTTTTTATTTTAGAATTGGAAAGACTGGTAATCATGCTGAAAGTAAATTTTTATATTGACTGCTGTGTAAATGACAAATAGAAACGGCTAAAGCATCCGCAGCGTCATCAGGTTTAGGGATATCTGTTAATGACAAGATTGCCTTAACCATTAATTGAACTTGTTTTTTATCTGCACCACCATAGCCAGCAACAGCTTGTTTAATTTCATTCGGTGTGTATTCGGCCACTTCGATATTGTATTGAGCGCAGGCAAGTAATACCACTCCTCTAGATTGTCCTACACTAATTGCAGTCGTAACATTTCTGCGAAAAAAAAGTTTCTCCACCGCACATGATTTTGGGCGGTGGAGTTGTATGATCTTAACCAAATCCTGATAAATACTTAACAACCGTTGTTCCATCGGAATTTTTGGTGGGGTAGAAATAACACCATAATCAACGGCTTCAATCCCATTTTTTCCTTCACGAATTAAACCAAAACCGGTTGTTGCCGTACCTGGATCAATGCCTAATAAACAGTCAGAAGCTGTTATGACATTGCCTCCATTGCCTCATCAGTTAATTTTAGGTTGCTGAAAACACTAACAACATCATCTAGCTCTTCTAAATTTTCGAGTACTTTTAATACTGAAATAGTTTCATCTAAGCCCAGTTCAATCTCCTGATTAGGAACCATGCGCAATTCAGATTCTTCGGGGCTAATATTTGCAGCGAACAATTGATCTGAAATTGATTTGAAGGCTTCGACTGGGCCTGTAATCTCAAATGTCCCGTCTTCTTCAACAATATCATCCGCTCCACCTTCTAAAGCAAGTTCAAAAACTTTATCAAAATCAAGCCCTTCAGATGGGAAAGAAAAATAGGATACCCGGTTAAATTGCCAACCCACGGATCCTTGTTCACCTAAAGTTCCGTTTCCGCGGTTTAAGACATGGCGCACATCTGCCACTGATCGATTGCGATTTTCTGTCACACAGGAAACCATGACAGCAATACCATGAGGAGCGTATCCTTCATACATCACTTCTTCAAGTGCGCCTTCTTTTGAATCTCCTGATCCTCTTTTAATGGCACGTTCAATATTATCTTTGGGCATGTTGGCAGCTTTGGCTTTATCGATAGCTAACCGAAGCCTAACATTCGAATTTTCGTCCGTGCCCCCTTCTTTTGCGGCCATTACGATTTCCCGTGCTAGTCGGGTAAAAACTTTCCCGCGTTTTGCATCAGCTGCACCTTTTTTTCGTTTAATGGTAGACCATTTCGAATGTCCAGACATAAAAACTCTCCTTAAATTGAGCAAAAATTCTTCGCTATTTTTTCAAACATTATACCATAGCCCCCTCTTATTTTTTTGTCTAATCAAACAAAAAGCTCAAACCTATTCAAAGATATTAAGTTTACGAATCCTGAAAGGTATAGGTAAATTTCTTCATATCTTCTTAACAGAAGTGCAAACAGATATTGGTATCTACACCTATTCCTTTAAAATCATAATCGCTGCACAAAAAACTAACCAAATTTTTACTTTTGAATAACAAAAAACAAACTATGACAAACACAAAAAAACTTCTTACTTTTTTATTCGTAATCAACTTCCTCCTCCTTACAGGTTTTATTAAGTCCCCCCCAACTGATGAGAACAATCAACAACCATTAAGTTTGGAGGTTTCCTTTAATGAATTTATTTCGTTTTCAAAATCATTGGCCCCCTTTACTTTAACCAATTCGGATGACGTAGCAGGGCTCTTTGTTCCTGGTAAATTTTCATTTCAAGTTGAACAACAGCCACTTGGTCATCCAGAATATGTTTCCAACGAACCGGATCATTTAACTGAATTTTCATTAGTCAATGCGAATAATTCATATGCTTTATTAGCTCATAATCATCTTGCCGGAGCCAATTTTTCAAAAATATCAATAAGTGATTTCATGATTACCATCGATAAAGAAGGAACACATATTTATCAAGTTACCCAAATCGAAAATTTCCAAGCACTAACACCAAATAGCCCTTATTCAGATTTCTTAAGTTTAGATGGAAGTGATCAAAAACTTTCTGCAACACAGTTATTTTCCAAAATATACAACCAAGAAAATCATCTTGTTTTACAAACTTGTCTTGAAAAAGACGGTGATTTGTCTTGGGGCAGAACTTTCATCATCGCTGAAGAAATCGTTGGTATAAATTTAGCTGATTATTTTTCATTTGATCAAACCAAAATTCTAGCAAATAATTAACTACCATTTTCTTAAATTAAAACTCGACTGTAAAAATCCCAGTACATTAGGCAACAGTCGAGTTTTTTATTATTTAATTTTTTATCTGTTTTTACGAAAGATTCCTTGAAGAATAAGTCCAATTCCCAACATACCTAATCCCAAATTAAATAAGATGGATTTATAAAGTTCTTGTGTTTTATTTGAACTCAAATCACTACCCGTAACAGGAATTAAGATAGGAGAAGAGTCTGATGATGCAGGAGGAGCTAACGTCACAACTGAGGTTGGATTTGGTGGTACAGTTGTAGCGGTTGATCCACCTGGTGTTGGGGTTGGCTCACCCGGTGTTGGCGAAGGTTCACCTGGTGTCGGTGTCGGTTCTTGTGGTGTAGGCTCCGGTGTCACTGTCGTAGGCTCCGGTGTCACTGTCGTAGGCTCCGGTGTCACTGTCGTAGGCTCCGGTGTCACTGTCGTAGGCTCCGGTGTCACTG
>PABH01000031.1 GCA_002702705.1 Anaerolineaceae bacterium | reverse complement strand
CGCTTTCAATATCCGTCGAATTGTACAATGATGCGGTACTTCTTCTCGTGGCAGTTTTAGCAGTTTAACTAATCCTTCTTCCCGATGTTTGATCCATTCTGATATTCCCGTTGGGTGGTTTTCTCCCCCCATTTTTGCCAATATGATCAATAATAATATGGTCGCCAAGGAATATCGCACTCCTTTCGGTCTTCTTGGGTCGGTTATCCGTTCTAAATGGGCATATAAACTGTTTAGATCAAATACAAAACCCCAATTTGTGCAATTCTCTTTTTCTCCTATCGTGATAGAATCCATCTTGCCCTCCGCGTTGTTGGTTTGTTAGCGCAACTATTCTAACGCGAAGGGCTTTTTTTGTCTTTTGTCAATCTACTTTGCGAATTGCCGTGGTGGAATAATAAAGAACAATCATTCCACTTCTAATTTGATTGCCTAATTTTACGCATGCGGAATTGAGAAGGAAATCATTCTGAATGAGGATCGGTTATTACAATATTGGACGGCTTGTAGATTTCCCCCAGTATGCGGACGTAGAATATCTAAGGCAAACTTCCACCCTATATCTCAACGGCAAATACTTCACGAGCAAAACGAACTGATCCTGGAGGAAGCTCCTGATGATTGCGCTTGATAAAACAGGCAGCTATCGTTATGGATAAATTTTCCGCCCCGCCGGCGGAAATAACACCAGGGGCAATATTGGCTGGACACCTCCCAGGCTAATCGGGAATACAACTTTAAAGCGCCTATCAACGCGTAGTCCAATTTATTTTCAACAAAATAACCTGATTCCTGAAAGAAATTGTCCTTTAGCGAAACCCTCCAGCCATCAGTAATCTTCCTAACCTCAGTTCCAATTGGAAGAAGGGCAAAGAGATCCGTTTGATTCATAATACGCATCCATTCTTTTTCCGGAGCAATTACGCCATCCGTAAGAACGAACTCCATAAGATGCAACAATCGCGTTTTTTCAGCGTCCACTTTACGAAGACTCCCAGCGTTCTTACAAGTTTCAGAAATGTCACCAATCATAATTCTCTGTCCTCAAATCACAATAAACTCGCGTCCTTTTCTTAGTGCTTTCATTCCGCCTTTTATGCCGGCATGAATATATTCTAGCCGGCAGGCTCAAAATCCGCATCACTTATTTTTTCGCCGGCGCACAGCTACAACGAATCCAATTCGCAATCCTGGCATTGTACGCTTACTATTTTCCTGAATCACAGGATAAAACCCAAGCAGACTAATAAAGTTCTGAACCCTGCTCCCAGCAACCGTGGATGCGTTTTTGCCAGAAAATAATACACACGCACAACCTCTTCAGTTGCCGAGTACATTACAAAATTGTTTGAGCAATTACATCTATGGTAAAAGATATGAATGCCCTTTAATTCTGCACGCCAAGCATTTTTCTACGACAAAAAGCTGCGCGAGGAAAATCACTCGCGCAGCGTGGCCGGCCGGCAAAAATGACGAGAACTTCGTACACCTTTCTAACGCACATTATGGATTCCGACAAGCCAGGCTTTGAAGCTACATGAAATCGCCCAGGCACGAAAATGCTCTCTCCAGCCTGGCAGAACATATTTCAAGGATGAAATTTGGCTACACTGAATAGTGCTATGAAATTTCTCCACTGGTCGCCGCAGGAGATGCACAGCACGAAGAGATCCAACTTAGCTGAAATCACGGACGCGTAAATTATGGATGCGTGATTTCAGGCCATCTCCAAATCGAACCAAAGGGATCATCCTCAAATTCCAGGGCATTTCTTTCTGGGCAACCGATAAAAAAGTCCGCATGCGTAAAAAGTCTGCACGCAGACTCGCCAGCCGAATCAAATGGAGTTATAGAGACCATACTTAATTAACAGGGAGTGATACTTTGGTGAGAACAAATAAAAAAAGTCCGCATGCGTAAAAAGTCTGCACGCAGACTCGCCAGCTGACTCAAATGGAGTTATAGAGACCATACTTAATTAATATGGGTGATACTTTGGTGAGAACAAATAAAAAAGTCTGCATGCGGAAAAATTCTGCATGCAGACTTTTGGCGTCAACTAAACCACCAGCCTACCTGGTAGCTAATTCATAAATCTTACTGGGCTTGAGCTGGCTTAGACGAAGCATACTTATACGCCTCTCGAACCCAATCTTTTAGATCAGCGCGATTTCCAGAGGGATTTTCGAGGAGAGAAGACACTTTGTCCACAGCTTCTCTGCTATCAGGAATTTCAACAAAAGCCCTATATGGACCGACTTGATATCTGTGCCCAGAAACCTCCAGAGATTCTGCGTCAATTATCTGCCTGTCAAAAAGCCCTCTTAGAGCCATGTCAATAATATATCTATCAGGATCAACAAGTCCTCTTTGAGAGAGCGCATCGGAAATAACTCTATCAAGAGATCGGACGGTTTCGTCAAGAGATAGTGCAATATTGACAAGAATGCATTCTACAGATCCTTTCGGGAAACGATCGGCCATATCTTCGTCTACCGAATTCACCCAGGCTGTCGATCGATCCAAATAACTTTGGCGATCACGAAAAGAGATATCAAACACTTTCGAGTTCACCAACTCATGGACAGCAACCCAGATCACTCCAAACCCTAATTTCTTTTCATCTACCGGGCATTTCCATGTGAACTGGTGACAAACGTTATTCCCATCTGGATTACCAAAAAATAAATCTGCATTTAACACTATTAAATCACTAGCAGTCAACTTATCCATTGTTATCATTCCTATAAATCCTCCTTTGCCAACATATTGTTTGAATGAAAAACTAAAATTTCCATTCATTGTAGACAGTATATCCAGCTAGACTAATTTTGTGTGTAAAACTTGCAAATCATGATAATCAAATTAAGATAATTAATAATATCAAATAGTATATTTACAATATCATACTGGCTATTTTTTACGAGTTTTTTTCCAATTCCATTAAGTAGAAGGAAGACAGGCCTGCAATGAGGGAATTTGAAATTCAATACCTGAATTTTAAAAATTACCCTCGTGCCAAACATTATGGGAAGAAGAAATTAATTTTTTCTTATTTTTGAGTCCAAAATTAACAACACTTTCCAAGTAAATTTCACGAATAAGTCACACATGTTTCTAAGCTTTTCTCAAAATATCTTTTGCATTAACTCGAAACATGTGATATAAAATAGTCATTATATAATCTCAAAAACCTAATACCTTATACGATGCCTCAAAATAATTACGGAAAAAATTAATTCCACGGAGGTAGCTTTGCTTTTAAAACCACACGGTATAAAAACCATGGGGTTTTTTGTTTTCCACACGAAAAGGAGTGTATATGGAAACAGAAATACGTATCGTAACTGCTGCAACTCCAAAAGTTGGGCAACCGGTGATAGGCGCATTCTGGGACGAAAACGGATCAGAGCGGACTATCAAGACATCCTCTACATGTTCAATCCAGGAATTATCTTGAACAATTGACTGATCATAGATGTGTCACATTGTGTCACGATTGTGGATAAGTCAGAGTCGCATTGTGTCCTATTTATGTGTGAAAAGGTGTAACATTTTGTTAAAAACTTTCTTCTATGTATTGGACCAATGCATCATTCAGTTGGCACGAGAAAATATCCAAAAAGCTTGATCAGTCCGAAATTAAAATTGTTCAAACATGTGCGATCAGGTAACAAACGGTTAGTCGGTGTGAATCTAATTAAATATTCATGGGAGACATTGGTCGTCCATATCCATAATCTTCACACTTAGATTCAAGTCAACTGTGGATGGAAAAATAACCCGGCTATTAATATCCAGGTACGGAAGTAAATGATCCAATCCTTTATTATCAAAAACAGGACACAATGCGACTCTCTTTTATCCACAAATAGAAACAATTTTTTACATAATGAAGGATTAATTTGGGTCCAAAAAATAAACCAGTTGTACTGAGAATAAATGGGACAAATATATAGAGATTTACCCATTACACAATTTCATAATCTATTCCTCTGCAAGTATGCATAAAACTAACTCATTCACTGATATAACCAAAAACACCGCAGAAAGCTCTATTGGTTAACCTGACGCGCTGTGACTACCCTGGTTTTTGGATTGCGAGTCAATTGCAAAACACTTCCCAAACCAATAAAATATAAAAGGTAGGCTGCCGTTTCAGTTAATGAAGGGTTGCCGTTATATCCAAACAAAGCCTTCAGGAATAAGCCTAGAGTTGAATTTTCATCGATAAGAAAATTAATGTTATATATATGCTCAATTACAGGAGGAATCCATCCTGCTTCATTAAGTTCATGGACACCATAAGCCACTAACCCTGCCGCAAAAAATACCAATAACCAATTTGTAATTGTAAAGAATTGTCTCAGGTTTAATACCTTACTGCCACGGAACAACAACCAACCCAAAATTCCAGCCACAACCAGACCTGCAGCTGCAGCCAGATATGTTTGCAGTGCTGACGAGGTAAACCGGGCTGCTAACAAGAACATCACCAATTCCAAGCCTTCACGGGCAACTGCCAAAAAGGCAACCGCAAACAAGGCACCACCGCTTCCTAATGCTGCTGCTTTCACATCGGCTTCCAATTCGCTTTGAACATTGCGAGATTGTTTTCGCATCCAAAAAATAACCCAGGTTAACATTCCTGCTGCTAACAACATTGCAACACCTTCAAATATCTCTTCAGCCTGTCCTTCGAAAGATGCGCCAGCAACATTTAAGATCACACCTACCAATAAACTTAAAGCACCCGCTGCGAATGTGCCACGCCACACAGCAGGTTTCAGATCGTTTCGATCCATTTTTTGTAATACACCAATTACAATGCCAATAATTAAAGCTGCTTCAATCCCCTCTCGCAAGGCCAAAATAAAACTAGCAAACATATACTATTCCTCCTGTAGGTTGAGTAAAATAATTTTGAGTGGTTGGTAAAACCGGTTCAGAACCCCGGTTATTTGGGTATAAACCGTTTAAGATTTTAATAATTATTATCAAATTATTAATAAATATGATTTTAATTTTGGGTATTATAACTATTTCTTGACAATTTGTACAGTTTTTATCCAAATTTAAATTCATAATTATGACCATAATATGACTTTGAGTACATCTTCTGGTATCAGCTTTCAATTAATATTAAAATCGAAACGGGTGCAATAAATTGGTGTTTCTATTCAACAGGAGAAAATATATGACTCAGGTTGCCATTGTTACCGATAGTACTGCTACAATCCCCGATGAGTTGTTAACTTCACTTAAGATTAATTGGGTGCCGTACTATATTCATCGTGGAAATGAGGTACTGCGTGATCTTATTACCATCAAACGTGAGGAATTTTACCGTTGGCTTCCTTTTGCGAAAGAACTGCCAAAAACCGCAAATCCCGGCCCAGGCGATTATGAACAGTTATACGAACGCCTGATAACGGAAGAAGGTGCGGAAGAAATTATCAGCATCCACATGACGTCCAAAGGCAGCGGTGCATATCAGTCGGCCAGTATCGGAAGAACCACCCTGCTTGAAAGGATCCCTCAGGCGAAAATTGAATTAATCGACACATTAAACGTCTCAATGTGTCATGGTTGGATGGTGATCGAAGCGGCAAGGGACGCCCTGATGGGGAAATCCTCCGCTGAAATTGTTAATCACATAAAAAAAATGATTCCGCTCACAACCATGATCCAAACCGCTGATACATTGAAGTATTTAATGATGGGCGGAAGAATCGGGAGAGCCACCCATTTGGTGGGTTCCTTATTAAATATCAAACCTCTGATTGGTATGAAAGAAGGCGTGATCGTCCCATTAGGAAAAGCTTTCACACGCGGACAGGCTTATAAAATGATGGTCGAAAATGCGGTGAAAGCGGCAGGGAAAAGCGGCAAGATCAAAATTGCCTATGTGCATGCCGCTGCTGCAGAAGAAGCTGCCAAAATTAAATCTATGCTGGAAGAAAAAGTACAGGTGGTGGAATCCTTTATTGTAGAATTACCTCCAGCGTTGGGTGTCCATTCAGGACCAGGTACAGCCGGTATTTGTTTTTTTCCGGTGGACTCTGAAAGCAACGAATAACTGGTTTGTAAGAGGCAGCCTTTTCTTTTTTAGCTTTTTAAAAATGTGTCCGGACTTAAATGTCCGGTATCATTTTAGAGACTCTTTTCAAGAAGGTTTAATTATAATCACACTGATTACGACATTCACGAATTCATATCTACTGATTTGTCAAATCCTCGAAATGTTTCAAACAAAAGATAATGTTGGTATAAATAAGTAGAATGGAGTGACCAAAACCTATCATCCCACTCAATCCCATTTCGAAAGGGTGAGATTTTTGCTTGTTTAAATTTTTCCAGGTCATGAAGATATCGAAATTTACAATTGAATAGGATTAAAGGTTTCATATCATAATGAAAATGCCTTGAATCCGTAAATTGGATGAACAAAATATAATCCCTCATTATTCTAAAACTTTGTATACCTGGAGTGCCTATAGCTAAATACCAAGGAAGGTTTAGACCATCCAATTCATATTTTTTGGATTCTTCCCCTAATATGGGTCCAAGTTTTTCTGCTACTGCTAACGAAATAAACAAACCAACAGAAATGTTAAGCCTTTCACATTGCTTTTCCACTTCCCGCAGTAATTGATCCGAAAGATTTATCCCTTCCATAACACCTCACTAGTCGAAAATTAAGTTCATTATATGTTTGTTATACAGATAATTACTGTATATAATAACGCTATTAACATGCAATAAAGGATGTAATATGCCCAGAAAGAGAATAGACTCAGAGGACAAAACAGTACAATTCACCTTTCGACTACCAGTAAAAATCAGAGAAGATCTTGAGATTTTGGCTAAGCAGGATCACCGGACGCTGAGTCAGGAGATCCGCTGGATTTTGCAGAACGCGATTCAGTCCCGCGAACAAGAGCTGATTGCATTGCGTGAAGAAAAATCTCATTTACACTGACTTGATCTATTTCTGCTAAATTAAGCAGGGCTTCATACAAGGTTCTTGGTAATGTAATTTTAATTTCATCCATAGCAATCCTAAATGTAATGCGTTATACATATATTATAATTATATTATATGTATATTGCAAGTTATTTACTACTCTAATTTTCTTCATTTACAAATAAAAGAACAATTTTTATCTCATTAAAAATTAATAGGTTATTATTTTTTGTTTACCTCAATTGTTATTAATAATAACCTGAGCATGTATTAGGGAAGATAGAACCAAGAAACGATCAGCATGGTATAAATGGGTATTAGGTTTATCACAAAAAAGGGCAATTCAAAAATGATTTTTTCAAAGAACTATTAATAACTGGGATACAGATTATGAAAATTATTTTCGATTGATGAATATTTATTCCCATGTTAATTCGTTTTCGTCAAAGGATACAATTAGAGAGCAATAACACATGGTTTTTCATGTTCTAGGGAATCTTGGTAACAAAATGAATACTATTTCTGTGTCTGAGGTAATAAGATAATTTGGTTGAAATATAACCTTCATCAGCAAAGACTAGACCAAACTTTTTTAACAAAAATGGACCGGATTATCGGTCATTAGAATTTCCTTGCGCCAACTTCATAAATAAATCAAACTTTGAACATGTGCTATAACATGACACTTATAATCGAGGAACCAATAACTTGACATCATTTCTTCATAGTACAATTTGGCGAAAAACTTGATATTTTTTTAACTTCTGATCTTAAAACAACAATTTAAATCCAAAGTTGCCGATTGCCACCTTCTTTATATTAATACTTCGAGATTGTTTTTGATAAAATAAAATATCTGCCTTTTAAGAAATAGCAAAAATCGAGTTTTCCATGACGTCTCCAATTCTGACTACAAAATTATTTATACCACCGATAAGATCTGATCTATTACCACGCCCAAATTTGATAAAAAAATTAAATAGTATTGTCAATTATCCTCTTACACTAATTTCTGCTTCAGCTGGTTCGGGAAAAACTACAATCCTCAGTGAATGGATCAAATATACAAATCATCCGGTTGCATGGATCTCTTTGGATTCAGAAGATAATGACACTATTCAATTTCTTCTATACGTGATCCATGCATTGAAAAAAATAAAGAATAATTTTGGAAATAAAATGTTGGGATCTCTTCAATCCGGCCAATTAGAATCGTTAGAATCAATTGCGATTCAATTGATCAATGAAATGACGGGGTTTTCCGAACACACTTTTTTAATTCTGGATGATTTTCATTTGATTTCTCAAACAAAAGTTCATGATTTCCTTATTTTTATTGTCGATCATCTTCCTCCTCAAATACACTTGATCGTGACAAGCAGAATCGACCCACCCTGGCCCTTAGCTAGGTATCGTTCCCGCAATCACTTATTGGAGCTCCGGGGACAAGATTTGCGATTCGATACGCAGGAGATTAAGCAATTTTTACATCTTTCATATGGATTAGATTTATCCCTTGAGGATGTCACTGCGCTTGAAGCACGTACAGAAGGTTGGGTAGCGGGATTACAGCTTGCAGCTCTTTCAATGCAGGGACATTCTGATATTCATGATTTTGTAAAAGATTTTACAGGCAGCCATCTTTTTGTTGCAGAATATTTGATTGAGGAGATTCTTCAAAAACAATCAGAAGAAATCCAAATATTTTTATTAAAAACTTCCATTTTAGAGCGATTGGAGGAAAATCTTTGCGATGCTGTTTTAGGATCAAATTTGAGCCAGACATATTTATCACTTCTTCACAGGAAGAATGCCTTTATCATTCCTCTGGACAATAAAGGTCAATGGTTTCGTTATCACCATCTTTTTGCCGATTTATTACAAGCGCGTCTCGCTCAAACCATAACTGAACAGGAAGTTTCCAATCTTCATAAGAGAGCTTCAAACTGGTATGTGAAAAATAATTTTCCAGTGGAGGCAGTAAATCATGCTTTGGCAGCGGGGGATTTGGAGTTAGCAGCGGGTTTGGTTGAGAATACTGCTCGCTCCCTCATTTATAGCGGACGGATTAATGTATTGAGAGATTGGTTGGAAGTTTTTCCAGAAAACATAATTCAAAACCGTCCTCATCTTACCTTCTTTTTATTTTGGATCGATATGTTGCAAGGAAAAGCGGATTTTTCAGAAACCGCCATCCAGGAGAAAGAAAGACTGCTCAAGTCATTACCACCATCTTCTGAGAACGACAAACTGCGTGGTGAATTGATGGCAGTGGTCTGTCGTTTGCTTGCTTTGTCGGGACGCACCTCACAAGCCATTCATCTGGCTCAGGAAGCACTCGCGTATTTACATCTTGAGGATTACGCTTCACGTGCCAGAGTTAATTCTGCTTTAGCGATCGCCTTAGATTTGGAAGGACGTTCCGACGAAGCAAGACCGGTATATGAAGAGTGTTTTTCTCAAGCAGCCGCAGCTGGAGACCACTTGTTAGGTGTACATACAATGATGGCAAAAGGACTCGTCCAATATCGCAGTGGATATTTAAATCAGGCATCAAAAACCTTCCAGGCCATTATCAACATACGCAGTCAAGAAGGGGCTAATACATTATTAAGAACAGGTATGAACCCCATGGAAAAGGCAGGCGAAAAAACGATTTTCCTTCCATCGGGACAAGGTTATATTGGATTAGCTCATGTTTTATTAGAGCAATACGATCTCATAACAGCAAAAGAATACCTAATCAAAGGAATGAACCTATGCCAACAGGGTGGTTTAGATGGCATTTTCATTGGAAGACTACAAATGTCCCGTCTGCACCAGGCAAATAATGACCATGATAAAGCCCTGGCAGAAATCCAGTTTCCTAAAGATGCCTTTGCAAGAGTGGATGACTACAACGTTACCGCTCGGTTAATCATGCTTGCTTTGGCTAAAGGTGAAATTTCCAAAGCCCGACAGTTCGCTGATTCCTTTATTAAAATACTGAATGGTGAACTTGTTGACACCAGACTCCCATTGATTTTTTATGAAATTGTTGCGGCAGTCGTTTCACGTGTATATATTGCTTTGGATGAAGTGGATAAAGCATTTAAATTACTAGATAGGCTGGAAGCTAGCGCGAAGTCGGGAAAAAGACCAGGTCGGTTGGTTGAAGTCAATTTGCTCAGAGCACTTGCTTTCCAAAAACAGGCTAAAAATAACCTACCCCAAATGGCGGTAGATCATATCATCAAAGCGTTAGATTTCGCCGTTGAAGAAAATTACTTTTTACTATTTTTAGAAGAGGGATCTGCAGTAATTCCGCTATTGAAAGCAGTTGTAACGGACAAAAATGTTTCTGCTGAAAGTAAAGAACTAACGAAACAACTGCTCCAAGCTTTTTCGGAACGAGAACCATTATCAATGGGACAATTTGGTCCGACGGTAAACGGACTCTTTGAGCAGCTAACACCTAGAGAAATGGAGGTGCTGGAATTGATTGCGACGGGAGCTTCTAACCAAAAAATCGCTGACGAATTGGTCGTTACTGTCCGCACCGTAAAAAAACATACCAGCAATATTTACGGAAAATTGGGGGTTGAAAGCCGTACCCAGGCTGTTGCTTATGCCCGCCAAAACGGGTTACTTCCCATAAACTAAAGTTATTTCACACAAATGTTTTTTCATTCGGTGTACTTAGGTACACCTTTTTTTATTTTTCCAAGATACTCCCCCTGTCCACTGACAATTTGATATCGGCATCTTATCCTTGAATTAACAACTACTGAGAAAAGGATAAAAAAAATGAACATCATTTCAACAAAATTAAGGAGTAATAAAATGGAAACTATTTCTAATAAACTGATCGCTGCGGGAATCCTGGCAGTTCTGACCTTGATCTCTGGTATGATGGTAAGCCGCTCTGGCAAACCACTCAATATCTGGTTGGTCACGCTCCATAAACTTATTGCCGTTGCTGGTGTCGTTTTAATCGTGATTATTGTAAATCAACTCTTTAAGTCTGCTGATGGAAAAACGATCGTCACCATTGGCCTGATGACTATCAGCGCAATTCTGTTTCTGGCTTTGATTGCGACCGGTGCATTTTTAACACGGGAAGAAATGGAACTGCCTGCTTTCGTACTAAAGATCCATCAGGTCGTGCCGCTGTTGGCTCTAGCTTCATCTTCCCTGACCGTCTATCTTTTATTACCAAACAAAGGATAACCTGTTTAGAGAGTCTCTCTTCGTTTAGAAAAAATATTTGATCCTCAAGACTAACAAGAAAAAATCAAAATAGTGAAAATGATTATGCAAACAAACACCTATAATCCCAAGAATATTCCTCAATTAAAATGGTCTGGTTTGATTTTTCTGACCATACTTCCGGTAACGTGGTGGTTCGTCATTATGTATGTCATCACACCGCGTCTTCTTCCAGCCATCACCACACACGGTGGAGAGATTAACGGATATGCCTTAAACCTCATCACCCTTTCCGGTTATTTATTTGAGTTTCTTTTGGCGATGATTGTCTTACGTCGGGAAGGATTGCACTTTACTTGGTCAGATTTCCGCCAACGTCTCAACCTTCGCTGGGGTGGATGGAAAACTTGGGTCCTATTTCTATTTGTTTTCCTGGCAGCATTCGCCCTCACTTTTCCCCTGATCTCAACAAGCAAAACTACGGCCTCTCTTATTCCCCCACCCGATTGGTTCCCGGCTTCTCAAAACCCACTGAAAGAAGTTAACGGCATTGAAGATGCCCTGCCAGGTATTGAATTTAGGGGGAATACCCCCTTCTTAATCCTTTTTTTGTTCACCGGAGTGATGAACATTATTGGTGAGGATACTTATTATCGCGGCGTTTTGATACCCAAACTACATGGTATTTTTGGACGGTGGGCTTGGCTTGCGGGTAGTTTGATTTTTGTACTCAAACATATATATGTCTGGTGGAGAATTCAGGAAGTAATCCCCTTAGCAATCGCAGGTGCGTTTTTGTTCGGACCTGTGGGTAGTCTTCCAATGGCGATGCTGGCGCACTTTCTGGGTAATTTTGGCCTGACGTGGCCAATGGTAATTAAAGCGGTCTTGTTTGGTAATTAAAAAGGAAAAAAGATGATACAGAAAAAGAAATCAGATTATAAGACCTTCCCATTCTCAATGAATCGACAAGTGATGGCAGCCGCACTCGATATTGCTCGTCAGCAAAACAATATTCAAGCCATTATTGAGGTAGATATATCAAAACCACGCAGCATTATCCACAAACATCACCAGAAGACAGGCGAGAAATTATCACTGACTGCCTATGTGGTTGTCTGTCTGGCGAAAACAATTGTTAAACACCCACAGATGAACGCTTTTCGCAAAGGTAAAAAGCTTATCTTGTTTGATAATGTTACGATCAGTGTTTTGGTGGAAAGAGAAATAAATGGAGAAATGATGCCCGAGAATCTTGGGGTTCAATTTGCTCAAAATAAATCCCTTCGAGAAATTAACACAGAGATCCGACAAGCCCAAAAACAAATCGGGGGTGAACTGGGTGGGCTCTCTAAAACAACTTGGATTCGTTTTATCCCTGTCTTTTTATTACGAACCTTTGTGCATTTAGCATCCCCAAATATTTCCATGATGGATCGTTTTGGTGCCGTAGGTGTCACGGCTGTTGGGATGTTTGCCAAGAAAAATCAGGCTTTGTGGATGTTACCGCTGGTTGGTGGAGCGACCGTGGCTTTGGCCGTTGGGGGCATTGTCGAACGACCTTGTCTGATCGATGGAATATTAGAAGCGCGAGAACATTTATGCTTGACTGTAACCTTCAACCACGAAATTGTAGATGGTGCTCCGGCAGCCCGTTTTCTCAATAATTTTTCAACAACCCTTTCAAGCGGCGAGTTGCTTCTTGATGAGGTTAATCATGTACAAACCTCACATTTATAAAATCCAAATTGCAGGATTGATCTCAGAAAATTGGTCTGACTGGTTTGAAGGTCTTACCATTCAACACACCTCTGAAGGTAAAACCATTTTAAACGGCGTGCTGGCAGATCAGGCAGCGCTTTTAGGATTGTTGGCAAAAATTCATTCTCTCAATCTCAAAATCATATCCGTGACCAGAGAACCAACACCTACTCGTCTGGATTCTACGGAACAGGATTAAGATATCGCTCAATGCTGATCCATCATGAACAATTAAAAAAGGAAAGTCCCCATGAATAAACAAGACATTATTTCATATATCAAAGAAGTACATTTTGGTTATCTCGCTACGGTTGATGAAAAGTACCAACCACGAGTTCGGCCAATCGCTATTCACAACGTGTACAACGACCATCTATATTTTTTCACTTTTGGTCACACCCGAAAAGTCCAAGAATTAAAAAACAACCCGTATGTTGAAATTGTATGGTCTAATCTGTCAGAATTGTCACAGGTCCGTATTGGTGGGACGGTAACACTAGAAACCAGCAAAAAAATCAAAAACCAGTTTAAAGAAGATAATCCGATGGTGACCCAAATGTTAACACCGGAAATCAAACATCTTTTCCAATTATATAAGTTTCAACCAGAAAAAGTTGAGGTCGCTGTAGGTTTAGTACCTTATGAAGAAACAGATTGGTAGTTTTAAGATGCCTTCAAAATAGAAACGGTGCTTATCTGAGTGCTTAAAATAGTGCTTTCAATCTATTTATTAGGAAAACGCTAACTCTACTACTACAAGAAAGGTCAGGATTGTTTTGTGGATAAATGATTTTTACAGAACAATCCTGTCTAATTCGAGGTTAGTTTCTTTACAAGCAAATCCAACTGGTGGGGTTTATCCACATCCATCGCAATTTCCGCAAAGTTTGTTGGAAGCACCTTTCCCTTTAATCCTAATCGACGAGAAATTCGGCGTTCCGCTTGTGAGAGAGTTAATAAACGCAGCAAAATCAAAAACAAGGTATCGAATCCTAAAATTGCAGCCTGTTTTAATACATTCTTACGGCTGTTTATTAATTGTCGCCAGATTGGATTTTCTTCATTGATACTGTCCAACTTAAAAGCGTTTACATCTCCCCCACAAATTTCATAGTCCTTTAAACGTAAGAAGGAGCGGTTCGCGCCAGGAAATTGGTTTTCCATGACGGATCTGGTAACAACGGTATACACAATATCTGCCTGAAGTGATAAAACTTGTTCTGATAACCAATCAATCATTTCACCGGTGACTGCTGGTACATCAGAAGCCATAACAATCACATAATCACTGGACGATCCGCTGTTTTTTAAGGTATGGGCTCCAGTCAAAATATTACTTACCATATCACCCTGGTCCTGTAAGCGGAGGATAGGACGCGGAAAATTGATCTGGGTATCATCCGGAAGACCAATCACAACGATGTTCTCAATGGATTTTGCAGATGCCAAAGCGTCTAATGCCCACTGAACCATAACTTTACCAGCAACATTTAGATGCGCTTTAGATTTTCCATTGGTGTAAGCGTATAAAGGATCCTTCTCGTCTGGTGTACCACCTGCGGTTAAAATAACATCCATGTTTACAACTCCTTAAGATTAGGTTTTAATCCAAGTTCAGCGACTACTTGTGACATTTTTGTAAAATAGCCGTTTGGGTTCGCATAGGAAATAGTCTCTTTCCAATCCAATGCTGTTAAGATGGCTGCTTCCATCATATTGGTCCCATAAGAGCGCCCATCCACAATTGGAGTCGTGGTAATTAAATAACGTACTCCTGCATTCTTAAACAGCATCCGGTCTTTCTCGGTGGTGGTATTGGTGACAACAATCTTTCCATCCATTCTTTCCGGCATATATTTGGTAATATAATGGCAATCTCCCGCAATCACACTTGCCCATTCAAAGTATTTCGTGAATTTTGGTGTGTGAATCTCTTGTTTTTCTCCAGTCGGGTAGAGCCAATGAAAGGGCATCCGCGTTAAAGCTGGTGTCAATGCTTTGGCCAACCGTTTAAGAGATGCGTCACTGTGTACAGGGATATCTAAACCAATCGAAAACATCAAATCACCAAACACGGATTCGAACCCATTATCCATAAATCCTCTAGCCAAACCGTAGCGATCCACCCCACTCATATGGAATACACGTCGTGGCAAACCATTTAATAAAGGAAGAACCACCGCCCCAGCCTGACGCTCCAAGGTGTCTTTTAATCCAGTACCGTCCACCAATGGTGATTTTTTTACATAACGTACCAAAGGTGAAATACTATGAAAGTCATACCATTTTTGATCTACAAGCAAACCTAAAACAGCGCCACCAACCCCTAAGGCACCTACCTCACCATCCAATTCCTGAAATAGCTGAGCGGCTTTTTTCATATCCCCATCGGTACCAATTCGTTCCATTTGAACGGTCTTTCCAAATAATTCTAAAGATCCGGATTTATCTCTAGTAGACGATCCAATACTAACACTTACTGCACGCTTCATTGTGTTTTCCTTAAAAGGGATTTTTTAAGATTGTACTGAAGGGACTGAATTATTAAATTAATTTAGAACAAAAAAATTACTTTTGAAAAAATCATGAATGAGTTCGTAGCAAAAATCTAATCGTTTTCGATCCTATTCACAAATGATCTTTAGATTATATCGCTTAACAAAAAAATTTTTCAAGATCGGCGCATTAGTGGAATTTATTATGCTGATTATCATTTAATAACCCGTATTTGGATTAAAAGTTTCCTTGCGTTCACTTTTTGTCATGATCACCAGGTTTTGATTGTTCTATTAGAATTCTAAATTTAATTTTTAGGATCGTTCAGGATAGCCCACTATATCAGCACCCAACAACCACGCCACCCGATCCCACGAAAAAGCATAATGGATAATTACTGCTCCAACCATAATCCACCCCCACAGTGGGGCAACGACATCATAATAAATAGCTGCACTGCCAAAAAACATAAGCAACTCTAACAACAACCTTAACCACCCTGGTACTGGCACTGGTGCTTTGCCTGACCGGCTGGGGTCATCCGGAATATTCAGTGTTGCCCATACTACAGCCACACCAATGGGTAATAAGACAACCAAAAACCAACGGAATGGCTGATCAGCCTGCCAGCCCCATAATCCGAAAGAAAATAAACCAACTATTTCCAACAAAAACCGAAATATTAAATTAATCGGATGTTTGCCCATAGTTCTAAGATACTATGAAAAAGCATGTCAGGAAATCATTTGTAGATGATGAAATAATTTTAAAAATAAGTTTCAGTTAACTGTTTTACTCTTTTGATCTCATCTTTATCATAGCTGTATTTGGATGACTGTACGAGTTGGTTATTTTCATCAAAATATTTACCGGTGATATCCCGTACGGTTTCGGATACAGCCAGATAGGTATAAGTTTTCGCCATTGCTTCGGGCGTAATTGATTTTTTACTCTTAATAGAATAAGCAAATTTTGCCAAAGCGGAGAGGTTTGGGTAACGATTGAGATCGATTTTTACATTGGTCACCCGGATACAATTAATTGTGATATTTGTGTTTTTTAATTCCTCCGCAATCCAATAGGTGTACATGACCTGCGCCAGCTTCGACTGGTAGTAGGCTTTCGAAACACTAAACTTCCCATTTTTAAATTCCGGATCTTTAAGATCGACTTTAAGATTAGGATGTAAAACCAAACCTTTGGATGCAACCGTTATAATTCTCCCTTGTTTACTTTGTTTTAGGGATTCCATCAACAGCTCCGTTAAATAAACCGGTCCCAAATGATTGGTTGCCCATATACTTTCAATCCCTTCTTCTGTTGTTTTTACCTCTTTTTGGCTTACATCAAAAGCTGCCGCATTGTGGATCAGCACATCCAACCGGTCATATTTTTTTCGATATGTTTCCGCAAAATGTTTAATCGAGGATTTTAAAGATAAATCAAGAATCATTAATTCCACGGAATCGCTTTTGCTTAACGTCCGCACTTCTTTTAAAGCCTTTTCTCCGCGCTCTTTACTGCGGGCAGTCATAATAACAAAATAACCTTCCAGGGCAATCTGTACCGCCGCAGCCTTACCAATACCTGAATTTGCACCTGTAATTACACAAATTTTTTTATCCATATTCAAACCTTCTATTGTGTTTCTCCTAATTTTTAGAGTGAAACATTAAAATCAAAACCTGTTTTACAACCCAATCAAACGGTTCATTATGATAATTTTTCCAAACTTGAACCAATCATTTTTCTCAAAATAGCTTTCCCTGCATTACTGTCACCGCCATTCGGAGGGGTCATGGCACGATCCATAAAATCGGCAATGCCTTCAATCACCGCTTCTGTCGGGGGAATCTCATCTGTTTCCATTACTTCATCCATTGCCACCAACCCATAAGCCAGCATATTCATAATATGGGCGGCAATCATCGGATCTAGGTCTTGGCGTACTACACCTGCTTCTTGAAACAATTTAACCGTTTCAAACCGGGTACCTTTGAAAGACTCTCCTTTAAAAATATTGTCAGGACGTTTCATATAATTCCCCAAAACCCGGCGGTCTTGCTTAAAAACAGCCACCATGAACGGGCTGTCCTTGAGTGCAAACAACATATTTTTATACATTCCACCGATGGTCCCACCTTTTGGATCATGCTCAATCAGATCCATCCATTTATCCGCGTAATTTTTTAAAGCGTGTATAAAGACAGCTTCAAAAATTGCCTCTTTTTTGTCAAAATGCAAATATACCGCCCCTTTGCTAATGCCTGCTTCCTGGGCGATCTCATCCACCGTGGTTTTATCGTAACCGTAATGAACAATCAACTTTCGTGCTGCATTGATAATACGATCCTCCCGATCTTCATTCTCGGTACGCATGATACACCTCCATATTTTGACTTTTTGACCAATTATACTTATTTAGTCAAATAGTATAATTATAAGTAATCACCTTGTCAAGGAAGAGAATAAATAATTGTCAACGAAACTTTAAAAGTGAACCGATAACACTTTAAAAGTGAACTAATTGCAGTTCAAAAGTGAACTCAATTTGTATTAGGACAAAACTTGAAAAGTGAACTGTAGCTGTGATACATGAAGAGTAAAAAGGAATCGTAATG
>PABH01000030.1 GCA_002702705.1 Anaerolineaceae bacterium | reverse complement strand
CGTTTCTTTAATGCTGCTGCTTTGGTCAATGAGCTGCTCCAGGCCCAAGAAGAAGGGCGGATCACGCCGTTCATTAACAAGCTGCTCAAGCATCACCTGGTTGTCATTGATGAACTGGGCTTCATTCCTTTTTCCACGATGGGTGCCCATCTGATCTTTCAGTTGTGTTCGGCTCTGTATGAAAGGGTGGCGGTGATTGTGACGACAAATCTCAAGTTTGCTGACTGGACGCAGGTGTTTGGCGAAGCGAAGATTTCATGATGCCTCTCTTTTGGATCGCCTGGCTCGCTGAAGATATTTTTGTAAGCTGTCCACTTTCTCTGGGGTGAGCACTATCTTCCATGGTGTTCCCTTCCTCAATTGATGGCCCTCAAGCCGACCAGTTCGCAGCCATTTAAAGACAGTTCCCGGAAAAACGCCCAATATTTTCGCTGCACCTTGAACAGAATAAGTACCATCCTCCCACCTGTCAGGATTAGATTCTTGCCAAATAACAGGCGGCAACTCCATCCGATTACGCAGAAACCAAACTGCATCGCTGTTAAATGGTTTGCGTTTGGTGGTCTGAAACCCTTCTGCATTAAGCGCCTCAGCAATTTCATCATCCAGTTTTTGTTGGGCATGAAGCTCTCGAAGGCGTTGATTTATTGGCTCCAAATCGGCGTGGTCGGCATAGCTGTTTGTGCGGCGTTTATACCAGCACTCGGTTACGGCACCTGTCTGCCAATTGATTTGAAACCAAACTTTACCCTGGGCTCGTTTCTGGTCTACGATGACTTCTTTAATAACACAACGCAGGATTTGCTTGCGGTCAGCCGCAGAAGTGCTGGCTGCCTGCCATACCTGGGGTAAATCTTGCCCTAACGCCAGAATGTCTTGTCGATCTTTATCTGTCAACGTCACTTGCTGCTGGTTTAACCAACTTTGATACGCTTGCTGTCCCTTCTCCAAAGCACGAAGTTTCTGTTCCCATCGTTTTTCGAGAGAGCGAGCTACCAAACGGTTCTCCGGTTCAACAGCATCATATTGCCGTTGTGCTCTTTCCGCTTCATATTGGAGACGCTCCAAATGCAATTCGTGTTGCCGCTTGAGAGAAGCATATTCTTGCTCTAATTCTTCCAAAGCATCCATTGCCAAACTCAGTTTGTCCGGCATCAGGGCCTCTAAAAGGATCTGTTCAACCTCTTTATCCAGACCCAGACTACGCACTTCCTGGCAACGAGGCGCTCCATATTGGCTATAGGCATAAGTGCACTCATACACTGGGAATTGGCCTTTTGGCCCCGAGTAACGTAACCGCATCAAGGCACCACAACGACCACAACGAATGATGCCCTGCAATAATGCCTGCCCCTTTCGTGGCGCGCCATGTCTGTCTTCCTGATATCGGTTTTGGTTTGCCTCAAGTTGCTTTTGATTAGCCAAGAATGTCTCCCAGGTAATGTAAGCTGGATAGGCATTTTGGATAACAATGGGCCACTTGTCAAGCGGCACCTGAACCGTTCCTGAATGGGGATGACCCGGTTTACGCCGACTGGGGTCATAGGTACTACGGCCGTAAACGTAAGCCCCGGCATAAGTTGGGTTCTTCAAGATGCCCAAAATAGCACTGGTTCGCGCTGGTCGCCAGGCAACATCATGTGGTGCCGGCCCTTTCAGAGGACGGGAAGGCAATAACAACGCCTGTTGCTGAAAATAGCGTCTGACGGCATTGGCGACCTTCAATTCGGCAAACTTGGCGAACACCAGTCGGACACGCGCTTCGACTTCTTCATCTGGGTGGAAGATAACTTCGCCGCTCTGGAGCCGCACCAGTCCTACGGGCAGGGCTTGATTCAGTTCGCCCCGTTTGGCTTTGTTCCAGGCTCCAGCATGAAGTCGTCGTTTGAGTTGATGCAGTTCAGCTTCACTCATGATACCGGATAAACCCAGTAACATCCGATCCGTGTAAAGGCCTGGGTCATATACTTTCTCGCTGTCGGCAATGAGCGTACCGAATACTGAGCACAATTCCAGCAGCTGATGCCAATCGCTGTTGTTCCGCGCTAAACGCGAGGCATCTAAGCTGATGACCAGACCCACTCGTCCCATACCTATTTCGGCTAGAATTTGCTGGAACCCCTGTCGTTCTGTGGCAGAACTCCCCGATTTGCCCAAATCCTCATCGATAACTTTGATGCGATCTGGCGGCCAACCTAGTTGAGCAGCATATTCAGCCAGCTGGTATTGCAAGTCGGTGCTTTCCTGATGCCGGGCTACCTGCCCTAGCGAGGATTGGCGGACATACACATAGGCCATCTTAGCCTGATGTTCAGTTGTTGTTTTGGCCTCCTGGTTGTTATTAACCCTAATCATGGTCAATCTCCCTCTCTTGTTGGTCCGGCCAGCGAATTTTCTGGATGAGTTGCGCCCACTGTTGAGCCAGATGCCGCCGGCAGTGTGACTCTAACTGGGGCCAAAGCCTCGGGTAAAAGGGATGTGTCAATCTTTGATTCCTTATCGCTGCTGGAGATGAGACCTTTTTCTGGTTTGTTGTTTGCTGGGACATCCTGCTCCTCCTCGTTTGTAAGTAATTTAGACCTGATAAACTGTGAAAGAGGCAGGATAGTGCGGATGGAAATGAGGGGCAAGCGACGACGTTGCCTTTGTTGTTCTACGGTAGCCTCCAGGCTGGTCGCCGCCCGAGGGACTGACCGGTGTTGACCGTTGGCCAGTAGCAGCGTAACGTTTTCTTTGCCCCGAGGAGAACTATGGCGCACGAGAGTCAAGCTCTGCCCAAACAGGGGATGGGCAGGATCTGTGATGGTAACTTGGGTTAAGCCTTCCAGTTGTGGGGCATTCTGTTCTGTTTGCTGATGAGCGTCTCACCGTAGCTTTGCTGGACCGTCTGACCCATAAGGCGCATATCATTGAGTTTGTTGGGGACTCCTACCGTTTCCGCCAGCGCCAACAGCAACAGGAGGTCACCTGATGCCCCAAACCGATATGCCTGTTCTCCGTGATGGTTGGCTCCACTTGGCTGACCACCCAGGCATTGCCGTGGATTCAAAAGCGTGGTTCAGCTGGTTGACTCAGGCAAACCGTTTCTGTTACTGGCCCACTACCTCAACTTTCCGCTTGACCGTGCGCAAAGAGAAACGTCGTCATGCTTATTACTGGTATGCTTATCTGAAACATGCCCGCAAGTTACACAACGCTTATGTCGGACGGACGGAAGCTGTGACCAGGGACAGGCTACAACGGGTATTGGTCCACCTCATGCACAAGATCGCTTTGGACAGACCAAAGGCTCATGATGGCTACACTTAATCCTACTTTTGACTCGCCAAAAGTAGCAAAAGCGAGGCTCCCTATCCTTTGATTTTCAGGGAAAGGGGCGTCGAGAATTTTTTTTGTTTATCGTTGTGACATTTTCGATGATCGTTTTGTGACTTTTTAAATGGCCGCACATTTTGCACGTATCGGTGCTTTGTGACATTTTATACGGCCGTTTTCTGCATTTTTATCTTGTCAAAAACAAGCCAAAGAGGCAATGGGTTGGTGGGCAATGACAGTCTACAACTGGTGTCGTGAACATCGTAGCCTTAAGCGGTTGCTGCCTGAGCCGGTGGGTAAAAAAAGTATGAACAGCGGTCACCGGCTATGGCCATCGGTTTAGTCAATTCAATCTTATCCATTCGTGATGTTCTCCTCACTCCGGTTTATCCGCTGGACGGTTGGAGATAATCTCACTGGACTACCGATTAATAAGCCTGACCAGAAATGAAAATGAATTAAACAAAGAGAGGCTGATTTCAATTAACGAAGCTGTCACTAAACACTAAAGTGACCCCTTTGTCAGGCTCTTCGTCATCTTTGGTGCAAGGGTGGCGAATAAAGCAGCCTGAGCCTCAATAAATCGAGATTTGCACGGCCGTACATCTGCCGTTTCAAACACTTCAACCGATTTTCTTTTCAACTGGTACTCATTTTCCACACATTTATTTTGCAAATCTTATCCCCACATCCTTCAACACTTTCCAGCCAAGCTCTCCCTTTTTGATCCAATTTGCTACCTGCATTTCCGATAAATACCCACCAACCGTCGACTTCGACCGGCCGATTTCCCCTTCCAGTTTTTCAATTGTCTCCGTACGGTTCCGAACGATCCCGTCCAACTCAGATTCCTTCTCCCGGATTTCCCGAACGATTTCATCCAGGCTATTTTGTGCCTCCAGCCGAACGGCTGTTTCCTTCAGATGCGCCAACAACAGTTCAAATGAGAGAAACAAAGCCACCGGCGGAATGGCGGCCAGGAACTGCGCCAGTAACTCCTGTTGGGCATGGATAATGTTCAACACCACACTCAATAGGGTGAACACGGAAACCAGCACCCACGGATAAACAGTACGTTCTCGCGTAAGGTTGGCCCGCAGGACGCTCAGGCTGAAAACGATAATCGCTCCGTCAATGATTGCCGGATACAACCAGGCTATCCCCCGTAAGGTGCAATTACTAGGATCGAGTGTTTTTGACAAGATAAAAATGGTTCTTCCACACTTTACGTGAAAGATTTTGTATCTACGTTTGTAGCAGATTGATGTTCCAGAGGTAGTAAACCTTCTTGCTCATCCGCAAGATGGTAGAGTAACGGCCGTTTTCACGGAAAACGCGGAAGAACCACTTTTAAAATATCGTAAACAAAACCGTTTGATTTAGCAATTGAACCGGAATTGCCTACCGAGATATAATAGAACTAATCGACAACGTCGTAGAATAATATGCCTTTGCTATTAGTCGCTTTCCGATCCCAATGGTGGGAAATGCGTTGCCCCATCAGGTGTATGCTTTTGAACTGCATAGTGAGCTGGTGTTCGAACAACTGCCGTATCACTCCATCGAAAGAGCGCCCGACGACGTACCACTTCTTGTAGAAGGTCGTCTGCGCAGACAAGCTCAATGCGAGACGCGATTGGCCCCCATGCAAAGCGGCGACAGGATACTTTAGTTCCGTCTTCATTCTCTGCTCTAAGCAGCGCATATCCGGCTTCCGGGGTTGGGGTCACCGGTTCGCCAACAAGATCAAGGAGCAGGACGATCTCTTGTTTTGTGATTGCTGCATCAAGTAGTCCAGTTTTGACATCCAAGACAAGGGTCAACTTGATTTTCGATCCAATTAGCTCTGACCCTATTGGTTCTCCATTGTCATTGCGCTTCAATTGGTCGAGCGCTATACCATAGAGCCGCTCCATTTCAAACACCTTATTCTCATCATTGAGTTTCTTAGTACCATCGGCATCCTCCTCTGTGATGAATTGTAAGGCATCATTTTGGAATATAAACGGTATGCCGTTTTTATTTATCACTTCAATCGCAAGACCAGCAACATTGGCGGGATTTCTTTTGGGGGTCCCGTTTTGGGAGACAACGTCATCCGGATGGTCTCCATCCCAATCAAAGCGCCATGTGATCACACTGTCGAGATTATATTCCCTACGGTCGGTTGAAAGGGAGATTTCACCATTCGACAGCTTGTCACCTCGCCATTCAGACACTAGTTTGACCGCTCGGCCGCTCAATGTAGATAAAGCCCGATTGTATTCCGGGTCTTCAAAGAGGATAAAGCGCGGTTCGAGTGGAAGACGCGGTCGTTTAGGGTCGTTTTTGCGTAAGGGGAAGGTAAGGGTTTGCTCAAATCGTTCGTCGACTGACACGGTTACAATAAGCGTGCAGGTGTCCCCTGCTTCCATATTGTCAACAAGACGCTGGAGGTCTGAACGCGAAGCGTTTCCATTACCTAGAGTCATAGGGGTTTCTGGCGCAAAGCATAGCTCGCCTGGGGCACAGCCTTCCTCTAGTGGATTCAATTCGACAGTCGACGTTCCTTGGACTTTAGCCGATACATGCCACCCATCAATTTTATCTGGATTTGTTTTCCATCTCAGTTTAAATTGGTTGGGAAGTTGACTCGGATGAAGCTCTCCTCGAGCTGGTTCAAACAGTTCAAGGCGCATGCGTTTTGCTTCCTTGTCTCCGCATGCCGCATAAAACGCTTCATCCGCCGGATTTACAGATTGATAATGGTTGGTAGCCGGGTCAAACCAACTAGCCCACGGTTGTATGGCGTAATGCCGGGCGATTTCTTTGTTATGATTGACCGGTTGATGAGATTCTTCGGCTTGTCCAACCGGAGAACTGTGTTTATCAACTTCGAAAGGTGGCAGTGGCACCGGTCGCGGGAATCGGTGTTGAATTGGTAGACTGCCGGATACGAGATGTCGGTGATGGGTTAAGGCTGGGTGACCGTTTTGTTCAGAAAACCTGACAGTTTGACGGATAATCTGTGTGCGGATGGCGAAAAAACCACCGCTCCGATTGCCAGTCAGAATGATATCAAAACCTCCAGGCATAATCGGCTGCCATGGAGCCGGGTTTGTACTCCCTTCATCTTCTTCAGATTCATCTCCTTTTAAGTGGATGGTTAAAGGTAGTGGTGGATCTGGTAAGATCGGGAGCATATGCCGAATCGCTTCCGCACGGAACAAAGCTGGTAAACCTGCGGTTGGTCGGCCATCCGCAGGTTGGGCTTTCCGAAATTGAATTCGATGTTGAACCGCCTGCCACCAAAAAGAAAGCAGCAGTTCAGAGCTGGAATCTGATTGGATCGCTTTCCCGATTACGCCTTGACGACCCTTGGTCATTTGGTGGACCAGCCGTATCCCGGAGAAGCCCCACCACCAGTTCGAATCGAAGCCATCTTTTAAATAGATTGGTTGGGCACCAGTCGTCATAGGGGGGGCGAGCTCAAACGCTTCAACATCACGTGGCAATTGTGTCCCGCCGAAACGGCCATCACGGAAGCGGAGGGTGGAGATTTTGTGACGTAACGCCGCGTGCCGTTGTGTTAATTTTTCGCGACGTTTTAAGCCTGTGAATACTTTAAACCGATAGTTTACCTGCAGGTGATCGGCCTCATTCAGCTCGGAGTAGATTTCACGTATGCGCAGCGTCGCGATTGGAGAATCTGGTGTTAGGTGTTCATGGGTTTTAAGAACCCACCGGTGTGTAATCGCATCGACTATCTCATCCTGTGTTAACGGAGTTTCTCCATCGTGTTCCGTCATCCATTCTGCATGAATCTCTCGTAGGATGCTCGCAATCGGTGTGAGTCTTAATCGTCTTCCATCCGGGACAAGGCTCAGAAGCTCAACCGAAACGAGTTTAAGTTGCTGAGCATCGGCCGGATCGTGCCGCTTCAAGCTTAATCCGGAATACGGACTGATTGAAAATGCAATTGGCATCAAGTTAGTTTTGTTGTCTCGATCAGCCTCGGTTGGATGAAGGGTTCCAGCTAGGTGGCGCCTCACAGTCAGCCTATCTTGACCGGAGTCAGTTGTGGGGGCAAAAATGCCTGTGGCGATTAATAGAGCGGTTTGTTGCCATGCGAATCGAGGTGCAGCGTGGCGGCTACGCTCATCGCCTCGAAGCCAGAGAAGCCGATCCGCTCCAGGATCCCAACCGAGTGAATCTTGCACAACATTTCGATCGATTGGAGCGTCTGGCAACGCCGGAGGATAAGCGAGACGGAAACTGTCGAAGGCTTGATAAAGAGACGTCGGTCGACTTAATCGCGCTGATGTGTCTTGATAGGTTTCAAGAATGCTGGTCAACCGGTTGACCGAGGCAGAGGCCTCCTCAAGCGGATAGAGCAGTCGAAACCAATTCTCTTGGATAGATGCGGGATCAAGTCGAGCGAATCGTCGCCCTCCGCTGGTGTCAAATCGAGAGAGGTTGGGGACAATGACCGGGCTACCATCTCCACGTGAGGTTAGTTGAAGGAGTAACTGGTAATGGTCATTACTCGAATCAAGATTGTTCGCATCAGACAAACGTTTGAGCTGGAGGACGGGATCGACTTCAAACGGATGGTTTGTCTGATCGAGACCGGCACCGAGCCCATCGCGACCCTCCGGTTGAAGGCGACCTAAGAAGGGCATCACAATAAAGTTCCATGGCCGAGAGTTGGTCGCCTCGAATTCTTCCGATTGAAAATCGCTCAGCTGGCTGAGAGTGACGCGCTGATTGCCTCCAGGGAGGTACTGAAGGGTTGTTAGTGGACTGCGGCTGATCTTGGATTCAGACGAGTCAACTTGCTCCTTGACCCAAAAGGGGGCGCTTGCCTCGACCCAAAGCACACCGGTAGGTGGAGGATCCCCAATTGTTAGCCAACTGTTGCGAATCGTGGTTTCATAATAACCGTCTAAGATCGTGAGATCGGAAAGGAAGGCGGACGGGTCAATAAAATGTTCAGTGGGGTTGAAGCGACTGCCACTCAAGAATCTTTTGAAGGCGGCCGAGGTTGCAATGCGTATTTCCTGAAGCGCAGTCCAACGGCGGATGCTTCCGAACTGTATATTTTCATCGCTCTGGTCAAGGATCACCGCCAGCTGATGCTCAATAATGGCGAGCGGCCGCCAGACGTTTCTTGGGTCAAAATCAAAGAGCATTCCATTTGTTCCTCGAACAAGAAGTTCGAGGGGTAGGTCATGCTGGTTGAATAGGATATGGATCGTGTGCCGATAGTGGGAGAGCCCCTCAAGCGTTTTGAATGCGGGAAAGGTTAAGCTGCTGGTTGCTTCCGAATAAGAGAGACCGGTTGGCCATGAGAAGAGGCTCTTGACTTCCAATGTACCATTGAGGAGCATATGTTCTAGCCACGGCATCTCATCGCCAACGTCTCCAAACCATTCAGCCGTATACCCGATCGCTAGCTGACCAGCAGAAGAATTAAACAGGGGATCTTGGTTATTACCCAACAGTGGGGGGGGATCGGACTGCAAGAAGGTCCCCCATGCACAGTTGACAAGGAGCTCGAGGAAACCGGATTGAATAGTAAAGGACGGGATGCGCGTTACTGTGGATGGTGATGCAATTGCTTTAAACGTGATGCTGATCCATCCGGGAGAGGGATATTGCCGTGGCGTTGCATTCGGATCATCTGGTGCAATGAGAATGCCGGGCAACCAGTGCAAAATCTCTTCCGCATCGAGGCTTTCAAACATTTCCCAATCGAACTGAATGGTTTGTGGTGAGATGTCGAGATGATCGGCTGAAGGAATGAGGGCGATTCGCTCAAACAATGTTGCTTCTCGAATATCCCCAGGATCGGATCGCTGCAGCAAATTGTAGGCGAAGCTGGCCTCAATAATGTGTCCTAGCTTCCCGTTAATGGAGAGCCCCAATTCGAGATTGGCCTGATGGGAAAGGGTTACTGATTCGCCAGTAGAGGCAGGGAGATTGAGCGTAAGTTCAAGCGTGTTGGGATAAACACCGACCGGTCGATCTGGAGTGAGGACGGTCTCAAAGGTTTGCGTCTCAGACGTAAAGTCGAATGTGAGTGGATCTAGGGGAACAGACCATGGGACATCGAATGCGGTAAATTGCAGTAACGCATCCTCGACCACGATATGTTGTGAATCCGAATCATACTGGATTGAATTCCAAATAATACGGGGAACGTCGGCCGGTTCCCCTTTAATGAGAGCCAACGGCCATTCGGCAAACGCAAGTCCCTCGACCAATTGGATCGTTTTCAATCCCAGCACACCCGCTGATTCAAGCTCGAAGCGCAGATGGACTGCATTGGTGAGAGCCGTAACTTCGGATCGTTTTCCATCCAGCGGTAGCTGCAGCCGGCCGATGATCTCGATCGCTTGGAGAACACCCTCCTCTTGTTCGACGGTTTCAAGAGTGAGGGGGAAGAAGTTAAGATTGAAAAAATTGAGCCAAGGATCCTCACTCGATAAATGCAGGAGAGACGGATCCTCGAGTCGCCATTCATACCCCTGTTTAAAGTCAACATCTCGTCGGTCAGAATCCGGATCATTGATATCTTCAGCAATTTGGATGTCGGAGAGTGTCTCCTCACGGGAAAATTGACCCTCCTCCAGCGGCACATCGCGGAACCAGATGAACCAGTTGATCGGCGCTGCATCGCGCTCTGAAAGATGAAGTATGACTGATTGGCGGGTGGAGGCCAAAATGATAGGAGTTTGAGCTTCGTCAAGTCGAATTTGGGTTTCAAGTAGCTGGTCGGTTTCAACACTGTGGGTCCGCCACAGCCCTCTTTGATCGCGAATAAATCCATCGAAAATCGCTGCAACCATACTGTTGGCGGTCACTTCAAATTGAAGGTCTCCTTCGGTCAATGAGGATGGCAAAACATGCACCAACCGCTCTGAATCGAGCTTGAACCAGCCACTGATTCCCTCTAAACCGGTTTCTCCTTCCAATAAGAGAGGGTGGGAGTCATCGGCTTTGTTGTCTAGGGTGATGGAGCCGGGATAGCTTTTGAGATTCACATCAACTTGAACTGGCCAAGTGTGTGGCTCGATCAGATTTTGGATGTGAATTTCATCCGTCTCTCTACGAAAGGCATCGACCCCTTCTAATGCCGCCAAGCTGGCCAAGCGGGAAAGGGCTTGCCAATGGTCAGCAAAGCGTCCAGGCATGAGCGGAGCCAGTTTTTCCGGAGGAAGATCATCAGGATAGGGAGAAACGTGCTCCCCATCCTGCTTCTGTTTTGCAAGCTGAGCCAACGCGTTGAGTTCATCGGTTGTAGGCACATCATAGCGCCATTGTAGCTTAAGCGATTCTGTCAAGTCAGAATCCGCAAACCAATTGGGTGTGTTGGGATCGAGGATTAGGCCAGGCATTGAAAGAAAAGCGATGGGGAGGTCGGCGTTTGCTTTCCACGCATTGGCCGCAACGATCTCTACCTTATCTGGCAAGTGACCCCACTGACGTGCTTCAGTTTGTAAATGCCATTCTTCTCGATTTTTGAGTTCAAATGGGATTAAGCCTCGCTCGGTTGAGGGATAATTCGGCGGCGTCTGACTTTGAGTAAGAGGCAAGGCCTGAATGACTGGTAGGGACGGGTGTCGACGCCAAATCAGGGGAGACATTTCTTTTGAGAAGTGCCAATCTTCCGGAAGAATTCCAATCTCAATTATATCCCGAATTGCTGGCTCGTTAAGTCCCATTCGGAGGCTCGATTCTTGGAGAGATGCGTCTCCAACCCGATCCGAATCGAACGGATCTTCTAGGCGTCGCTCAAATTGAAGTGTGTCAAGGTGGACTGTTAAAGGCGGATTGAATAATTTCTTTTTTTCCGGAACCGTTTCAAGCGTAAATGGGACTAGGCCGTTGATCCAGTTGTCGAGCTCCGGAAGCGCATGGCGAATGGATGGGGCCTCTTGACTCAGCCAAATCAAGCCATCGATAACAAGCTGCGGATTGAAGACCGTCACCTGGACGCTGGTGAGCTTCCATGGTGAGTCTGAATTGTTTTTGGTGAGGGTCCAGTGGGCAGTAATCCCATCTCCACCAATCAAAGAGGCGTCCCACGGAATCTCATCTGTCTCACGCGAGAGATCTGGTCTATTCTTATTGCCGAGCGTAAGCGCGCCTTGAATTAACCGAATTGATTCGGTGGCGGATTGTGCATCCATTGTTTCTTGCAGGCTTATCATGTCTGCTTCAACTAAGATTTGTTCCGTGAGATTGAGGAATGGGATTTGCATCCAGCCATCCTCAAGTGGCAGGGCTCCCCACAGGAGTGGGGTCTCGAGGGGAATGGGGGGATCGTTTTGAGTCCATGTTGGAATAGGTACACCATGAATCTTTCGCAGGTGGCGTGCAATTTCCAAACCATCGACAGAGAGGTCGATCTGTTGGATCGACACCACCTCAAGCCAATGATTTTGTTCGGTATCCAGTGCTGCATGGTAATGCCACTGTCGCTCGGTTTCGATATTTGATGTGGAAACCCCTAATTTGATAGAGATTGTCTCCGAGTTGCCAGCTTCTTCAGATTCTTCCTTGCCGATGACAAGCTCTTCAAAGGGAATAATGGCGGTCGTTGTTGAAGGTGTATCGGGATCGTAAAGGTGAGCATTGCTGAGAATGAAGTTAAACTCGCCTGGACCAAATATGATCTGCGGTTGTGTCTGTATTGCTTGATCAAAGTCATATGGCAAATGAAATTTGGGCACGCGGGTGGGATCAACAACCCCCAAGGTCGACCAGCTTGGCGAGGATGCGTCCTTGACCACGACGGCGTTGAGTGGGTTTTCCGGATTGAGAATGGCGCTCAATTTACCCCACGCGTCCAAAATATCCCCTTTTTCTTCCTTTGTAAGTCGCTCAGGAGCGACTTCCAGCCGGAATCGGTTCTGCTTGATTGTGTCAATCTCGGTTTCTCTGTGATCATAGGTTCTGGCCAGCAAAAAGGTTGCGCCAAGCGGATCGGCTTGGCCTCGCCATGGAAGGAAAATGGTGGCGGAAAGAGTGAGTCCACTGGCGCTCACTTCAAAAATGCGAGGTTGCCCATCCTGGGAGCCGATTTTCATGGTGTTGAAAAGGTTTTGGGTCGAATTTTGAACCGATGAGAATTGGTTTAGTTTGATTTCGCCCGAAATGCAGCGAAAGGAGGATTGACCAAATGGATTTTGTGCAGAGCGAATCGATTCTGGATTGGCTTCGACCACTAATAAGGAAAGAGTTCCATTATCTAGATATTGATCCATCTCGATCTGCTGGTCAAGATCTGCTGGTAAGGAGTGCTGGTTAATCCAACGAAACCGGAAAGAGTTACTTAACCGAAGTTCGACCTGATGGACTCGGCACAAGAGCAGCATTGTTCCTGGTAAGCTGAGGTTTCGGGTTGCACCAAACCGCCTGTTCGGAAAATTAGACACGAAAATCGGGCGCACTTGCCAATGGGTGTGTGGGTCATTTGCACGAACAATTTTTGCTCGGGCACGCCAAAATGGCCCTTCAATCTCTATATCGTTGTTGAGTCGGAAATCTCTACTCATGTTCCCCCCTTTCTTCAGGTGTCACTGGAGAAGGATCTAGATCTAAGGGTAAGTGGACGAATGGGATCTTTATACTCGGTGACGCGTTGTCTCGTCGACTTCGAATGATAAGCTGATGATCCTCAAGTCCATTAAGCAGCTGACAGTGATAGAGGCGTCCGATCCCGTTGCGATCGGGTAAGGATTCAAACTGTTTTGCTAGAAGTTCCGCCTGTGTGTGGGAGAGAGGGTCACGTATGCGAACCTTGGCCCGCCCGATCAACAACTGCTGAGCGAGGAGGGGTTCTATGCTTGCCTGGGTCGGGCGAATGCCGATCTCAATCGGCACTTCGAGATTGACCGATAACAAACTATCTCCAAGTCGTTTGAGGGAGTCGACATCTATGTTAAGCCGCTCCTCGATCGGGATTTCAAGCAATTGCCGGACAAAATCACCAAAGGTTTCAAAATCTGCTGCTCCACCGGCCCAACCGCGCCAGATCAGCTGGTTACCTTCTTCATGGAGATACGGACGCAACAGGGAGAATTGTTCTTCGAAGAACACCTGTTGTTGCGGATCAGGATGTTGGAAGAGGCTCAATTTATTCAAAAGGTCGGCTGAAGGGACTGCGATTTGTACATCACGCTCAAATGATCTGAATTGGGAGATTAGCGATGACAGTGCCTCATCAAGCTCCGGAATTTGAGCCCACGCGCGCCAAGTCGGTTCGATGTCTGAGATCATACCTTCCGTGAGTGGCCCTTCCCAGCGAAGGGTCTGATACATATCACCTGCTTCGTTCTCAACAAGCATCAAGCGCCCATCTCCTGGACCGTATTGCCATACATTGGGCTGGCTCTCTCCATCTCGATTAATGAATTGCCATCCTTGAGGCTCGGGACCGGTCCATTGTTCTGGCCCCCTGGCCAAAGATAGCTCTTGAACATCGACAGCAGGTTCCCGTCGGATCAGCCCAATTAGACGTTGGATCGCCTGCCGGAATAGCCGGTCTCCGTTTAGAGCACGTAGGGCATCTTCTTGAACCGTATCGAGTTTACCTTCCCAAACGAGTGCACAATGTTCTCCTATTTTGATCGCATCAATCAATCCAGAGGGAAGGGGATCCGGCAGGTTCGGGGGTACCTGCGAAAGTGAAGCTTCACACCACAAAGAGTCAAAATAGCGTTGCATCATTGCGCGATCGGCCTGATCGGTTAGAATCCCCTGCTCTCTAGCTCCGGGAGCACCAAGTAGAAAGGTGTGTTCATGAATCGTATACACACCAGTTACCGTCATAGTATTCTCTTGGAACCTGATGCGCTCTGTCGACTGATATGGATCAATTGCAGTTTGAAGGGGGAAAGTGATTTGCTGTTCGATGCTCCCTTCGAGATGGTACCGGTGTTCGGTCCGAATCGGGATTCCCTGGCTCAGTTGTGCAATAAAGATCTTCCCCAATTGACGCACCCGGAAGATTTTTTGCTTGTCGTCAAAGAAGATCTCCGCCTGTACCTCGATATTGCCCCTATGAAAGTCGATGATTTGATAAACTACGTCCGGATCAGGGAATCCGCCATATTTGAGGTGGCCATCCGGGTCCGGCTCATCCGGATTCTCACTAGGCCATTGTGCTTGTGCATTTGGTGGGAGGCTGTCCCAAAATCGCTTAAGTGGAATTTCAAACAAACGGGTTGCCCCATTTTGTTTGAGATACCCTGCAGGCTCAGGCGATTGGTATTCGAAGTGTTGTTGAATCACTTCGTTTATCGGAGAGTGAATCTTATCGGCGTGCGCTAAGGTGAGAAGCCGGTGCTCGTAATAAAACGGAAGCGCATCCCATTGAATCACGATTGCGCCTTCTTGGAAGCGATTCAATCGATTAGGAAGCCCCACGGCGAGGCGATCATCCTCTGACAGATCCGGATCGGAAAGTATAAGATGATCGGGCTGTTTTGGAACCCGCTCCGGTAGTGCTGGATAAACTGGATTTGCCGAAAAGTTCCCTTGATCCACAATATCCAGCGTGTTTAACCAATCCCCGTACGCAAATCGGCGCAGGAGCGTGGTGGCGATTTGACGATAAGAAAGATGGCGAGCGACCGTTTGATTCTGTTCTGATATCGCCTGTTCCGGATGTTGGGCGATAATGACTTCCCAGCGAGATCCTGGCACCGATGGAGCTCCTGGGCCAAGGTTTACATCAAGTCGAGAGGAGGCGAGGATGACCGGCATCTCAAGTGGCCCGATCCGTTCAAAGATAACGTCTAGACCTCCTTCAAAGGAGCCATCTCGGGGCAAATCAAGAATCGGGGGACGCTTGATATCAATGATCGTAGGTTCACCCACCCCGTCTGGTTTCGGGATAATGAGTTCAATCCCTGGGTGAAGTCCTTGGCGGAGACGTTCTGCATTGATACGTCCGATGGGCCCCCACTGATTACCGTTTCCATAAAATTTATCAGAGATCCGCCATTGTGAGTCGTTGGGCTCTACAATGTAGAGGCAATGCACCAGCGGAATGCGCAAACGATCTCCCGGAAAGAGGATATCCCCCACTTCGCGATCGTTTTCGGCCAATATGGGTCGATAATCCCCGTTACCAAAAAAACGGTTGGCGATGGATATTAAGGTGTCTCCGCTTTTCACGGTGTATGGAACGATGGAACCTAGAGGAGACGGGGTCAATATTTCTCGCAAACTTGCCCACATTCGATCATAGCGCCCGCTTGGCTGGATATAATATCGGAAAGTATGAGCCCATTTATCTTCAAGCAGATGATAATATGTAAGCCGCCCTGCTTCATCTGGGGTGGCATACGTCGGAGAGGTGACTTTTGGATAAGCGGTTACGATCCATCCATGCAAATCATGGTCCGATGGGGTGTCTTTTTCTTGAATGTGTGCAGGAGAATGGGTAAAGAATCGCTGTGACCAAACAAGGGTATCGAACAGAATTTCTTCGATTCCCTCTTTGTCAGTAGGTAACTTGATTCGGTCTCCCTCAACATCAACAGGAAGATTCATCTGCTCAAGAAGAATTTTCAATCGCAGCCACTGTTTATGGGCCGCATGATTAGAATCCAGGAGCTGATCGATAAGGGTGTCAGGTACCTCGAAGTAGCTTGAGTAAGGCGGATCAAATTGGTATGGTCTGAAAGGTGCCAGCTTTTCATTAAAACCCAACTCGAGCAAAGATTCATTAGGCATGAGAATGTCCCGAATGGTATTGATATCGTTCACGGCCCATGCAATCTCAGATAGGGATTTGTGAAGTGTCAGTTTGCCATCAGTCGGATCGAATGTAGTTACCGTTTTAAATGCTGCTGGCAAGTTCTCGTACAAAACGGTTGTGGGAAGGTAGATGTTGAGTTGGAACGGGAGCTCTTTGACATCGTTGCGGAAGAGCAGGATAGCTTCCCCGTTGGGAGACAGTTTAATGGGAAGAGAATTGTTATCAGGTCCAATTTGGATTTCCCCCTCTGCTGGTTGGAGATGATTGATGACGGAGACAAAGGGCTGTTCAGCTGCAGTGGTGCCTGTTGTGGATGTTTGGACACTCGGAAATTCAACCTCAATTGAGAGATTAGGGGGGCCGAAGATGGTGAGGGTACTGTAATAGAGATACTGAATAGGAATTGGACGAAGGCTGAGTTGCACTACCCCAAGGAGTGCGTTCGACTCAACCGGAATCGGGTTCAGATCAATGCTACGACTGGGCTGGAAGAGGAATTCGATATGAAGATGTTCATGGATGAGATCTGTATTTGAGATGAGATCCGATTTAACCTTGCCAATGGCTCGGTTTAGCTGCCTTAGTAGTTGCTCTCCGGTAAGAAGTTCCCCGGTTGCGAGATTCCGTAGCGTGAAGCTTGTGCTCAAGCGCAATTTCTGCAAAATACCCCAACCATAAGGATCGGCGTCTGTGGCAGTCGCATCAAGATAGGTATCAAGAGTCATCGGTTGATAGGGAGGGATAGGCTGGACACCGATCGAGAAGACCTCTTGCCCCTTTTCATTGACAATAAGCTCTTGGAGGATTTCCCCGATCAACGGGTGGTGGTGTGGGAAGAGCGGTTTGTCAAGGTTTTCACCGAATAGGGCTTCCCGCTTTGGCCAGATCGGCCATTGAAGGAATGATTCTCGCCAAGAGTACCAGGGGGAAAGTGGGATACTCGGTGCCGGTAGCGGGTCGGCCGCCAAATCTTGTCGCCGCTGCAAGCTACTGGGATACCATGCTTCCCATTGATCTACCGCCAACGTATCATTTGGAGCCAGCCAAAGTTCATCAGCTGGAATTAGCTGCACATCCTGAATCGGACGCAATGCCTCAAAGAACGGGTCCGAGTTCGCATCGGTTGAGCCCGGATTCAGAGAGTGCGTGGTTTGCTTGTCGACATTGAGTTCGAGTATCTGGAATTCTGCGTTGAGATCGAGCGGGTATTCGGGTTGTCCACTCGGTCCTTGATTCCATCGGAACCTCACGCTCCGAATACCAAGGGGATGGCTTCGATAATTCACCTGATTTAACGTTCCCCCAAATCTGAAGGTGTCGGGATCGTCTTCGTAACCATCGGTATTAATCATGGGGAAGTAGGCGATTCCGGTTGTTGAATTCATATCGGTTGCCGGAATCGGTGCAAGTCGGATGGGATACGGTAGCCATTCGAGTTCGGCGGGTCGCCGCTCTTCCCGCTGAATTTTCTGTGCGTTTGGATCGATCGGAAATTGAACGGTTTCATTTTCGATACGAAGAATGAGTCCAACCGGGGCTAAGGCAGACGGCACCCCATTTATTGAGGTGGTTTGGATATAGACATGCCATGCCTCCGGTCGCCAGAACGGTTGCCCGTCATCTGGTAAAATGCCGAGCGTCTTGAGCGCTTCGGTCTCGATCTCTGCCGTGCGCTCAGATGGCAACCCTTTCGGGTCGAGATTGATCTTGATGTCCGTCGGAAGCACCCGTGCATTGGACGACGGTAATCCTTTCCCCCATTTACCAGACGTCGCCCCGTCGAGTCCATAATGGCCGACAGGTAGCGTCTCTTCTTTACGAAAGATCAGGCGGTATTCTCCGACACTGACGGTTGGTTGTCCGCTTCGATTCTGAGGTTCGGTCCAGCCTACCTGAATCATATGTGGTTGAACAACCTCAGGGGAGCGTATCGTGAAATCGATCGGCGGTTGTGCATCCTGGCCAAAGAGGCGATAAATGACGGTCAGCTCCGCATCGCTTGGCACAAGCGGTGGGCTGTCCGGGTAGCGGGTAGCGACCAAGGTCAAGGGCCGACCCGCTTTTCCTGTGTAATCGATAGGGGTAATAGAGTAAAGGAAGCGGCGCCCTTCCGCCGGAAGATTGATCTGCTCTTCCTCTTGCTCCTCTGTGAAATGGTCGATAAATTGGAACTTCGGTTTGAGACTATAGAGTGTCGATTCCCCTCCTCGGTTTTCAACCTGAAGAACATCGGCTGGCTTAACCGAAAACCGTTTTTCAGGGGCGGATCTATCGAGGTCTCGGCGACGAATCTCGTAGTGCAGTAAGTGCTGTTCCGGATCGGACTGAGTGGAAGTCAGGCTTGTTGAGGGTGGGGCGCTCCAGGTGAGATCCCATCGAATCGCAACGGTATGGGAGTTAGTATAGTGAGCAACCCGCTCAAATTGAGGTGGATTGAGATCAAAACCAGTGCCCCGGACGTTAAATGTCCGGATATCGGTCAAAATACTATCGGCTTTCGATTGGGTGGCCCCAGAACGTTGACGGATATGGGGTATTGGTTCCTCTTGCCCCATGTTTCTTTCGACCCAGTCTGGAAGCGGTTGTTCATGGTTATACTCCAATTGAAAGACAAGCCCTAGTTGGAATGGAATCGATTGATCTGCAAACGCAGCACGCTCCTCTTCTGGAAGGCTTAAATAGTCTCGAATATCGGCGATGAATTCATGAATTATCATCCCCCGAACCTGATGTGCTTCCATATTGCGGCGGGCTTCTAATTTTTCTTCTTCAGTAGAGGTGGTTCCGTTCTGATGATAGACGTTGTTCGACGGATGATAGGCTGCTTCTAGGAGACGATCGTATTCAAAATCCGGGTCAAGTTTGAAATGAGGAGATCCTCGGAATTGTTCAACCGCACCGATGACAGCGGCCTCAAAGGCGTCATCGGTCGGGTTAATCATCCGTTCATCTGTAAGTCGTTGTTCCATCCCAAAGATTGGCGCAGGATCACGGTAGAAACCTCCATCCTTTCGAAATGCATAGCTGAGGAAGTCGGCGAGTGTGAATGAGGCGTTTTCCTCCATAATTTGTGTGCCATCTAATCGTCCATGATGGGTTACCCCATCAATTACATTGTGCGACCAATTGGCTTTCCAATGATATTTGTTTTCAGAAAAGGACTCTAATTTATGGATGAATTCGAATCTGCCCAATTCTGGGACAAATTGTTCTAGAATATTGGGATTAAAGCTTTCAGGAAAGATTAGCTCAAAATCAGATATTACTGTTGTGTTTTCATTAGGTGGAGGGGGAAGGAATCCTTCATTGCTATCCTCTTCAAGATCCCCTTGAGGCATTAATACGAAGAAACATGTTGATCCATCCCGAATAGCAAAAAGCGTATAATGTGGCGTTGCGAGTGAAAGCACGCTTTCCTCAAGTAATGCACTTCGTAAAAATAATGGTGATGCGTCCGATCCGCTTAGGGTTCCGACTCTTACTGGCGAGGATTCAAGTGTAATATCTGACTGATTATCTCCTAGACCAGGAAGATCATCGGTGGCAGAGTCGTCCGCAAATATTCCAAGTTTTAACGTTTCTTTTGTTTTCGCTTTTGCTTTATCGACAAGCCCGCCAGGATCGAAAGCGAGGGAGACACTAAAGCCAACCCGCTTGCCCATGACTCGAAGGGCAATGGTGCCGGTCGCACGAACCCCGATCAGTTCTGGAAGTGCTATGCCAACCTCGACGCTCGCAGAGAAGTGGATGGCGACGCTGAGTCGGAACTTGATGGTGACGAGAGCCAAGTCGACCCAGAAGCGAACTGAGATGCGCACATTGATTTCCATTGACTGTGCACCATAGTAAGCTGAAGAGCCGGGATCATCAAAATCAATTACTCCGATATACCGCGACCCGTAAGCAACGCTGGCATAGGCGCTAATAGCTAGCCCAACAAATCCGGCATCGAAGCCGACATTAATATTGAGAGAGCCTTTGGCCGTGAAGTTTATCCCGACCACAAACTCTCGAGTACTAATACGGAAAATCACACCGCCACGATTCTGAATAGCGAAAGGGCCAATTTCGATTTCCCAGCGTAGATTATTAGGCCAGCCGAGCTCGAAATGGAGTAACCCTGGCTCGAGGAGCAATGTGGCGGAGAAGGTCGCCGCCTCGAGTGCACGTTTAACAAGCTTCGGAAGCTTCGGATGATCCCCAATTTCACCGTCCGGGTTGGAGGCAACATGGGCAATGAGTCGTTTCTGACGAGGAGAGAGCAGAATAAACCCACTGACAAACGGCCGCTCCCGGAGTTTGGGCTGAATCAGGATGTCATTGTAGTTAGTGTTGATCCACCCCCGAGCCGCCATATAGAATGTGAAATCACTCCGGAAGGAGATCATTGCGTCGAATAGAAAGAGAGAAGGTAAATCCCTTTCAGCGATGGGATCATAAGAGAGGGGGGATGCTGAGGCGGAATTCTGCGAGATTAAGGCTCGGAACACGATGGTCCAGCGTGGCTCTTTTCCGGCCTCTTCAATGTCAACCGCCCACTGAGCTCGATCGGCGAGATTGGCCTGCGTGCGAGAGAGTTCGCTTAGTTTATGAATAAGCTGTTTGGCGTCCTTCGTTTCATCTGCAGCCTTGATACTGACAAGGGTGTATCGGTAGCCTAACCCGAACCCTATTTCACGGATATAGAGCTGGACAACCGGGATCATGAAGCTGACTTCACGCAGCTCGAGGTAAAGGAACCAGGCTCTAACCCACGGAGCCCGCTCATTTCGTCGCACCCGAGAAAAGGTGAAAGCACCGGCAATAGTTGGCAATCCCTGGATAGATATAGTGCCTTGACCAAAGAACCCTTCCTCTTCGTATTTCGGGTTTTCTTCATTGATGTAGCCAACCACCCCGTTGAGCCGGAACGCTTCACCCATATTGATGTTTATGGGCAGCTCCGTGAAGTAGATGCGGGGGAACGTCTCCCCTTCACCCGGCAACCCGATAAAGAGCTTATGGTAGTCGGGCTTGCCGTTTGGAACATCTCCTGATCCTTGGGCGAATTTGACCTGACCGGTAATTTGCATCGCACCGTCTCCATCAAACGGGTCAAACTGCGGCACAAACCCGATGGCGCGGAGCTCCATCTCGAATGCGCCCAAGAAAGGGAAGGAGATCGGTTTGGGCATTTCAATGAGGAATCGCACATGCTTTCCGATGACGCTGGCGTCGCCAGTCAGGGGGCATTCAATCATCTCCAGCTGGATGGTTGGGAGAAGCCCAAGAGGACCATCCGCATCATCAACATCGGCGAGTACGAACCGCGCAATTCCGGTTAACGTGAAATATAGGTGGAAGCGCCCGTCGTTGACAAATTTCAATCCGATCGCATGAATTTGGAATTGGAAGCGGGTCCCTGGACAGATCAACGGCTTTTTCCGTTTTAAGCGGGCGCTGCCAGATTTCAAGGTCAGGGTGTTATTCTGTGTAGGGCCAAATTGAAGGTTGATATCAACCGTCGCTTCACCAATAAGGGCAGGTGGCAGCGGGCCAGTTCCGGCAAGGGTAAATGACTCGATTTCGCTGTTGACGATTGTTACGCCAGTACCGTCGAAACGGAATTTCGTATCAATCCCGTTTAAGCGTATGGGCGAATCAACGACCGTGGTAGTGAGATTGATTCCATTAGGCATTATGGCAAAGTCAGTCGTGCGGAAGATTAGGGGTTCATCGGAGATCGACTTGAACGCGAGGTCTAAGTAGGCCCCTTCAGCCAACTTAATGCCGTAGTTGTTGCCTTTCGTGACGAGCTTAAAGAGCGGATAAGCTTCTCGCCCATTAAGAGTCTTTTTGTCGGGGCTTGCGTGAAATGTCCACTCCATGCCGAGTAAGTTGCCTTCTACAGTTGGCTTTGCAATATTTAGATCAATTCCATCCTCGTGTTTTACATCTAAACTGAGGTTAAGAAGGTCAAACTCAAGGTCGATAAAGGTATACAATTGGAAATCAGAAGACAGATTCACTTTGATACCAAGAGGAATATCAAATTTAAGACCATCATTGAGCGGAAAATAGGTCAGATTTGACCCGGGATGGGGATCAGGATCTGGTCTCGGCGGGCGCCATTCGTCACGGAAGTATATCTCTACAAATTGGTCCGCATTCTCTTGGTCGGTTTTCAGGAATGGGAATTGCAAAGCACTCGTGTCCAGGTTGAGGCAAACGGTCCAATCATCAAGATGTTGCTCAATCCCATTAAGACCAGAAATCGGGGTGCAGATCGTTTCCGTATCTTCAAAATTGAGAATAGTTAAGGTCGGTTCCGGGACTTTGAAGAAATCGGGCAGACCGGGATCGGCCAAATCAAAGTCGATGAGGATCAGGCTCATATCTCGCTTCGGGGTCAATAAGACGGTGAAAAAGGGCGGGGGGTCCGTGTTCGAATCAGTTGCATCATTTTGGAGTTCCCGATCCCCATCGCGCAACCAGCTAAAATCGCTTTGGATTTGAATGGTTTGGCCCTCTTGTAGCCCAATACCGAGAGAAACATGGCTCAATGATCGGCCGGCGGCCCCAAGGAGCAAGCTCAGCTGTCCATCACTGGGGGTAATGAGGCGAATGAACCCAGGCAGTTGAAAGGTTCGCGGTTGTCCAGAAAAGGCCCAGTCTAGGCGGACCTCATCAAAGGGAGAACCAAAAAGGACGCGGGCAGTGACGAGATTTGTCGCTCCATCGGTGGCATCAAAAAAGTCGGAAGCGATTCCTTCAAGCCACCGGTTTATCTCCGGTTCATCCCAACGGACGGCAAGGCATTTGGAGTCGAGATGGAATTGATGGAGGGGAAGCAAATTGCTGACGCTCGGTTTGTAAAGCTTAATCTTTGAGTCAGAACCACTAATATGTCCGTTTAGCCATTTCAATTTGAGATCGAGGTCGAGTTTGAAACCTTCGAAAAGATCGAGATCGAATCGGAAATGGTCAATATCGAAGGTAATCCCCTTACCGAAATTTGAGGTGAATTGCTCGATGGAGAGAATCCCAATTCCATCGACGACCAGTTGAATTCCCTCTGCCCCCCATCCATAGTGGAACCCGGTTTGAGGGTCATACTGAACCTCAAAGGTAAGCCTATGAATTTCGAGATAAGAGCCGCTCAAATCCCCAATTAGTATGAGCGGCTTATCAAGTGGATGATAGGAGCTGATCATGATGGAAGACGGGTTTACGTTGCCACTCGGTGAGCGAACTGTGACCCCTTGAGTATTGATTAATACCCCACCACCTTCCCGAACATTGAGGTTGAATTCAACCTCCCAGTCAAGAAACTGATCGGTAAATTGGAGATTGCCATAAGGCTCGATCAGGATTGATGGCTCACCTTGAAGGGATTGAAAGAAGGTAATATCGAAGCCGATGCCGCTTCCCTCAACAAGAGGATCGATGAAAAAATCGAAGCTATTGAGACCGACTTCACCCGCAAATACGTGGCCGGCCGGTTTGGGATCTGGCTCTTCATCAATTGGGAAGGTTCTCAATTGTAGGCTGCTTAGTAGCGATTGAAGACGCTCAATCAATTTTTTCGTCGTTTGTTTTGCGAGATCCGGGTCGTTAAAGAAATCGGAATCAAAGTAAAGCGCATTGAGCGGGTCTATCGGATTGAGTACCGCATTGACCAATTGGTCGATTTGGACTGCTTGCGCTAAGTATTGATGGCGAATAACATTTCCTTGTGCATCGACAAGGGGCGGTTCAAAATCGAGTTCCGGAATGGTTGGGATGATGCCAAACAGTTCAAAAAGCGCAGTCCAGAAAGGGTGTGAACCACGCAGATAAAAGAGAATCTGTTGATTGATTAACTGTTGTCCAGCCAAGGAAAATTGATCAATGATCTCTTGGGTTAACCCATCCGCTTCATGGTTCAAGACCTCGTCGATCGATCTCACCTCACGGATGATTGCGTAGAAGAGAGTGAGGAGTTCATACCCATCGATTGACCCTTGGTAATCGGTATATTGGTTGAAGATCAGATTAAAGCGGGTGTTTAGTTGCTCTTGATCAATCCCTTGGATCTTTGACAGTCGCCAACCGATCTGTTGAAATAGCCGCTCCTGTTGATATTCATCGTCCTGGATGGTTGCAAGGTCCTGAATGATAGGTTCAAGCTCATTTCGAATGCGTTCTTCCAACGAATCCTTCATAATGATCCTCAATGTCTTTAGTAGGCTGTGCGTAGTTCAGTCGGAAACTCAACTGTTTTATGATTTAAGTCAACTCGGAAGCGGGAGAGTGGAAATGGAGCCAAGGACGATTCTCTTGTGTCTGGCCCTCGCCACCAGAGATCTTGAACAACCTCTTTTTTATCCGGACGCCATACGATAGATACCTGACCTAGATTGTTTAACCCCCCAATTTCTCTTCCAGGTCCCCTTGATTGCACATACTCTTTGACATGTTTTAGGAAACCGGTTCCGAGTAGATAATCGATTAATCTGTCAATCCGCTCTGATTGAGGATCAACGTTTTCCTCAACAGCCACGAGTGTGCCGTTTTCGAGGCGAACCTCCCGTTCCGTTCTTAAATATGTTATTTGATAATACCAATCTGGCGCTTTATTGAGTTCAAATCGTGTCGCATATTCTTCAAAATCTTCGGTCGATACAACCTTCGGTCCCAACTCTGAATTAAGCAAGAAATCCTTTAGCTCAATGGGATCGGTTATACGAAATGTGACTGTTCCTACCGTTTCCAAGAATGACATCTCATTCCATCCAACCGTCTCAAAAGAGGGTGGAACTGTCCCAAATAGATCTGGTGGATAACCAAATTGATGGAGTTTTTCCGTTTTTCCCTCTTGATTTTTCAATGGGCTTGAGGTGAGCTGGGCGAGAATGAGTTCGGTGCCAATCGATTGATTAGTGCCAAGAGGTCGAGTCGCCCAATAGTGGAGTCGAGATGCGAAGCCGTAATGAACATCCCCCGATAGGATGACGACCCTTCCTTTGGGTTGTCCACCTTGGTGGAACCATTGGCCAAGGCTAGAGAGGATCATCTCAAAAGTCCACTGGTGAAGATGCCAGGATTCTGCGTCGTAGCCAGCTACCAGCTTCTGCTTGCTCCGTATAATGGGAACTGCGCTCAATGAGCTGGCTTTCTCTTGAATCCATTCGACAAATGTTTCCCCTACATATGGGCCAGGTGATACAAGAAGCACAAGCTCTGGGTTACGCCATGGAATCTCGGTGATTTGCTCCTCGATCCCTTTGTTATGTAGGAGTGCGGCAGGGCCATGCATCGCATCCTGATATCCCCGTCGAGTCCGTGTATCTAATACGACAACTTGAGTATTGGACAAACTGAATGAATAAGACCACCGGATCGCGTCATCGTTCTTTAATTGCCCCTGATCAACTAGAAAGTCCAGATGCGCTTCTAACTCTGAATCGTTAGAGGGAAATCCGAGTGCCTTGGCAATTTTTTGACGGGCGTCGGGAACAAGCGATGATCGAAAATGATAAAGAGATTCAAGTGCATTGAAAAGGAGTGGACCGGGCCCAGGGGATTGGTCAGAAAATTGAGCCGGGGTGTTGCCCCAAGCTTGAAAGAGGGCATATGCTGATAAGCCATTTTCAATGATACGTCTTCCCAGCGGACGATTTAACACCTCTTTACACCAGGCACCTGTGAGCAACCAATCATCCGTGATTTCATGATCATCAAACGCCATATAAGTCGGAACATTCGCCATTCCGCGGCGAACATAGCGCAACCCGGCTTGAAAGTAGATGATTAATTTTCTTTCTTTATCCAATCTCCGCTGGAACTCCTCAACAAACTTCGGATCAGAGTTGATCTGGTTATCTTCTGGAAGCATTTCCGGCCATAAGACGTTCGACCAACAGAAAAGGTACATCGTACAAAACTCGCCAAATCGGATTAAGTGGCTTTTTGGAACCGATTCATCGAATGACGCATGTGTTGTAAATCCGGATGTAAAACCTGCTTCCTCCTTGACAAATTGCCCCCGGTTCCCTGGGCGGAGCTGGTGATCCGCTGATCCCTGTATGGGAAGGGCGTCTTCCCAACCGAGAAGGACAACTGATGCATCAATGAGCATCGATAGCATGACATCGGCCACATCATCCGCATAGATTTGGTCTCCGGTCAGAAAGAGCGCATGAGGACGGTTTGCCGGAAACTCATAATTTTGCTCAATTATGGTATCAATGGCCGGGAACATATCGATTCCCCCACCATGCGGTTTGCGGCATGAAGCATGTAGGATGTGCAGTTTGTTGAGATCATTAGAAGGGATAGAAAAAGAGGGCAAATTGTGGTTGGGGTAGTTGATCAGTTCGTGGGGCCCATTTTCAGATGCCACAACATCGGCTGAGTTCAGGTTTAATGAAGGGGCCGTTGGGTCTGTAGGATCATCAAACCAGATGTTATAAAAGTAGGTCTGATCCGGCACTAAATTCCTTCCAACGTTGGCTGTCACCGCTACAATTAAGAGATGATCCCCTATTTGCCTTGGCGTAGCGGTTCCTTGAAGATATACACGGTCTGGAGGATCCTGATTATCGGATTGCCAATCTTGATCATAAATCTTCAGCGTTACGTCGTAGGGATTTCGCAAGGCAATCCAGACGGTTACGGAATTTGTTTCCGTGCGTCTCAGAATGGGGCCTGCCAGAATTAATGGCAACTTATCCAGACGTTCTCTTAAAGGTTTCCACATAGCATGTTTTCCAATTTGATATGTAAAAGTGTTGGACTGGTGATTTGTGCATAGAAGAGTGGCTACGATAATAAGAGCCGCGATTCCATCGGAAATTTTATGTTTAGTTGAATTTTGATGTAAATAAGAAAATAAATTGGATTATGTAAGGACAAATTTTGGTGAAAGAAAGACCATTAATGAACCATAATTGTTTTTTCTTTGAAATCAAGATTGTGATGAATCGAACAATCAGTAGCTGAATACATATTTTCGGCTTAAAATAACCTCAAATTTTCAAGAGATTAGCCACTTCCAATTAGTACATATCGATATTTCTGCATATCGTATAACAGCTTCTTTTACCTTTTGCAGAAATGAAAGCTAAGGTGCCTCTACAGCCTCAAGATCATTATTGTCCTCATTGGCCTTTTGCAGCATGTTTACAGCCACGGGCAAAACTAAATTGATTAGAATACCAACCAAAACCCATAAAATCGTATCCCTTGGTATAGACTATCTTGCGACATTTGAAATGACATTTTCATTTACGCCTTTTCTTTCCACAAAGTACTTTTACTCACATGAGCCAAAGATAAGATTTCTTAAAGGATATAAAATTGAGTAAGAATATAATGATTAGGCTGCCTAGCCTGCAACACAACAAGGATAGGGATCAATCGTTTGCTCTTCCGTTTGATATCTATACACTCAAGGATCGGCTAATTTGCGAATGCAAATGATGGTCATTTGCCATCACCCATTCAGGTTATCTTACTTCATACGCTAGTTGGCTGTTATTGCCCAACGAGGAGTGCGGATAGAAAAAAAGCTTTGCTAATTACCTGGCAGATAAAATGTGAGATTATGGAACCTGCAAAGACGATTATTAGAATAAACTATTAATTGACTCGAATCAACTTTGTTCAAATTAGAACAAACGAAAAACGCAACTAATAGGAGCAGTTCTAATTTTCTAGGGTAAGAAAACAAAAAATATCTGGACACTATTCCTCGAGCATGAAGTTGTGATCGCGGTTATTATTACTACACAGTAATCCTCTCTCACCAGGCATGTGCGATCTCAACGTGGCTGCTGCCAGTCCCCTGAGGAATTCCAATCCTGGAATTGATGACTTTTACGTGTCGATGGCCTGACTCAACTTCCAAGGCAATATTGCTGTTTGCACCTACAATGAACCAACAGTTCATAAACCTTGTTGATTCCCCCGAGGCTTTTAAAAGAACCATGATCTGTGTATTGGTTCCAGGGCGCTCAAATCGGCAGTTGATAAAAGAAGTTCCATGACCCCCATCAATAACGACAGCCCGTTGGGCAAAGCCTTCAAAGTCACAGGAATGAAAAATATTATTGGATCCGCACAAATCTCTGCTAGTCGTTAGTTCGCCAATATAGACAGCGGCTGTTCCGGTGGGATTTGCCAGGTTGCAGCTCCAGAAATTATTATCATTGCTGCGAACCCAATCTCTACCATCTTCATAGCCGCTTATCTGCACATTGACTTGATTGCCGATGAAGTTGCAGTCCCTGAAGTCATTGAACAAAGACCCCAATACCCGGAGTCCGACGCTAAAGCCCCCAGATATTGAAACCTTATGGAAAGAAGAGTTGTTCGATCTTGATAAATCCAATCCTATGTCAGATGCACCAAGAATAGATATGTTTTCCATCGAGACGACAGGAATTTCCCCTCTTGATTTACCCACATGAATGGCTGTGCCAACTTGATTAGTGAAATGAAGACGGCCGTTTGCCAGGATAAGGCCCTTGTCAATTACCCCGCTGGGTTTGTCTATCTCTAACGTATTGCTAAATGCGTAGGTGCGATTTAGGAGATTGATTGGCAGGTTGTTGGCCTGAGCGTAGGCTATTGTTTGGCTGAGTGCAAACCAATCATCGGCAATGTCATCACCAACCGCGCCAAAATCTAATGGTGATATTTCCGTCTTTGTCGGAAGATGATTTTCTAGCCCAACCGGTCCAATTACAAATTTATCCCTGAAATCAACGTAGTTGATCGTGATAGCCAACATCCATCCACTGTCAGAATGAAAAACAGGAAGACCGCTGTTGACTGATACCGAATTGTCAAAAGGAATATCCGGTGGGCATGGTGAGGATGTCCCATTAACTGATGCACATGGATCTGGATAATAGAGCTGAGGAAAGGTGTAGAAGTTGTATCGTTCGCTGTTCAGGCAAACATCTTCACTATGAATAAGTGACAGATTACCGGGTCCAACCATCTTGTGAAGCGCCACTTTTGTGATTTTGCTGCGACAATCAGTAAGATGTCGCAGATATTCGTAACCAAAACGAATGAAGTTGAAGCTCTTTTCAGGCAAAGGGACATATACATCGACTACCTGATTGTTATGATGGACACCGACTTCAACAGCATTTTGCACATTTCTGGCAAATGCTTGTGTTTGCTCGGTTTCATCTTGAAGAAGAACTTCTTTCAGATCAATCCAGATTGTTTTCATGTTTCCCTCCTCAAATTGGTAAAGTGACCACCTGGGCTTACCGCGTTTTAGTAGACAGATCATTGTGAGACTGCTGGCAAGAGCTCGTACTCAACAAGAGTGCGGTATCCCAGTTGAGAATAGAGTCTCTGGCAGTACGCGAAGCGGTTGCTCCGCGACATTTTAAAAGATTTCAATGTATTCAAACAACTCCGCCCTAGCCTGTGCTCGGGACGGATAGACAATGCCACGCAAACATTCAGCTTTCAGCGTGGCAAAGAAGCTTTCAACCGGCGCATTGTCAAAACAGTTACCGCGGCGGCTCATACTCATTTGGACCTAGTGATCGGCAAGCAACTGCTGGTAATCGTAACTGGCATACTGACTGCCCTGATCAGAGTGATGCAGCAATCCTGGCTGTGGCCACGGGTTCTTGAATGCCATGTGAAACGTATCCAGCACCAGCTGTCGCCTTAGGGTGGGTTGCATCAACCGATAATTTTGCGGGAATACAGGTCCAACAGCACCACCAGATAAAGACAGCCTTCGGGGATGGCCAGGTAGGTGATGTCACCCAGTCAGATTCGATTGCGTCGTCACCTTGTAGCATCGTTTGCGGCGGACCTGAATGCCGTGCAAGTGCATAATCCGAACCAAAACGATCACCAATTACGGCGGATGCCGATCACCGATTACGACGCAAACCGATCACGGATTGCGGATGATGCCGATGTCGCTTAAGCGATCCTTCGGTACGCCTCGGCAGCAATCGGCCACCGACAAGGGAGAACGCTGGATAAACTCAAATAGATAGGCGTAATGTGCAAAAATCACGATCACGGAATATTCGGTGGTCAGGTGAGATTATCACCAACCCATAAAAGAGGAGGTCTGGCGTAAGCGGTAGAATTACCGCATGAAAGAAAAAAATACAACCAGACCCCAGGGTTCTGCCAAACTCATAAATAATTGTGAGGGACCAGATCAATCCTAGCATTGGCCATCCACAACATGCTGGGCAGGCTGGCAAACCCCAATTTACCCTTTGATTGTTGATCGGCCGTAGCAGAACGACAGTAAATAATTGCTTTTTTCATAATTTTGTTACCCTTCTACAATTGGAACATCATTTAAACGTCTTAATTTTCCAGCCCCACTGATGTTTAGACAATTCTTGGAAGAAATTCAACCAATCATATAGTGTGAATTGCAAATAGCAGATGTGTTTTAGACAGATACATCTCCCACCACCGTCCAGCCAAACCCATCTTTTTCAATAAATCCATCTGTCTGCAATTCGGACAAATACCCACCAACTGTCGATTTCGACCGTCCGATTTCAGCCGCCAATTCGGACAAAGTCGCGTTCGGTTTCGTCTGGATAATTTCCAATAATCGCTGCATGGCTTCCTGCTTTTTTGTCGTTCGTTGGTGTCGTGCCCGTCCGATTGTGTCAGATTCGGACGCTTTTGAGCCACTATTTCCGTTTGAGTGCGATTGAATCTCAATTTTCAGTTTGCCCTTTTTTTCGGTCAATCGTCCGATTT
>PABH01000029.1 GCA_002702705.1 Anaerolineaceae bacterium | reverse complement strand
CTGTATTTTTTTCTTACGAATTTCATTTTTTCTCCAAGTTCTTATTATAGATTTCTCTTAACTTGGTGTCCATTTTTTCGGGTACTTCTCATCTAAATACAAGTAGGAAGAAATAAGTAATTCTCTTAGAAAACAAAATAAAAAGGAAGTAGAAGCGTGGAAAATCATCTGGAATGGAAAAACTTTTTAGCAAGAGAAAAGATTCCCAGGTGGAACGAATGAAATAGCACTATTTAAATGGTCTTCCCTCAAATTAAGTGCTTAAAAAATCCTTTAAATATTCGCGACAGTGAGTTTATGTTCTATATCTGAGTTGTTTACGGAAATTATGCGTTGTATCTTTAGATCTATGATTAACGACGCTCGTCTTATAGGAGATGGTAGAAAAACAAAATAGAATATTTCGCTAGAAAGTCACCGCTATATCCTCAACATGGACCGAGTCGTATATACGGGTATAAGTTTAGACCAGTGATGGGGTAAAATCCACCCCGGAAAAAATACATGCCTATCAATTTTGGAGGGCGTTTTTGTTATACTCTAATTTAGGATTCATTCAATTTATTAAAGCTTGGTAAACTACAAGAGACGACATAATGATGTGTATTGTAGGTCAAACCAATTTATATTTTGGTGCTATTCAAAAAAAGTGTTCAATGAATAATCAAAACAAGTTATTGATCGTTGCTATAACATGGGCTGTACTTTTCTTGTTGTATAGCATCAACAGATTTCTATTAAAAAATACGTTCTTAAAGAACTTTACAAAGATAAACCGTCCCCTTGTGTCCAATTTATCAAAACCACCAGGAACAATTCTTTCAAAAATTGGCGTGCTTTTTGTCTTTGGGATCAATATCATCACAATACTTATTCTCATCATAGATTCATTACCATCATCAATCAATCAATACTTTGTGGTGCTCAAAGTAGATTTCCCACTATGGGTGAATATAATTGGAAGTGTTCTGTTTGTTATTGACGATATTTTTGGTTTTTTCGCAATGGTATTCAATCCCAACTATACACCCTTGTACAAAATTCCACCGCAAGAGTTCATTTTGGCAACGCAAGGACCATATAGATTAATTCGCCATCCTCGCTACACGGTAGAAGCATTTCTTAATATTGCCCTATTCCTTTTTACTGGAATATGGTTACCAATGCTGGGTTTAATAGGGTGGATCGCCATTTACCATCAAGTTCTTTCTGAAGAAGGCTACCTAATGACATTAGCAGCAAAAGAGTATACGGAATATCGGAATAAAACCAATATGTTTGTGCCCAAATTCCAAAGGAAACAATCGATTAAATAAAGTTAAGGGATTGTATAAAAAAAATTTCCATCAAATCCCCAAAAGAAGCTGCCGAATATCTCGGCAGCTTCTGAATTTCGAAAAAAAATTGGAAGTTCCGCTTGTTTTCTAATTAGTTGTGGACTAAACTCATTATAAAGATTATAGTGAGTTTTCGATTATAAAGGAATAATCCGATGCCCATTGATGAGATTAATATCAACTACGAATCCTTAAAAAAAATTGCTGATCTTTTTCTCCGGGAAGGTGAGTTGATGCAGCAATTAAGAGCAAATTTGTCTCAACACACCGAGACAATTGCTGGAATCAATTTTCAAGGAAAAGCAGCCAATGCCTTTATCGCTGAAATCCAAACGACTGTGTTGCCTAGCTTAGATCGCTTATCGGAAGGTTTGTTTTATGGTGAAGAGTCCCTTAATCAAATCATTCAGATTTTTCAGGATGCTGAGAACGAGGCTGCTAATTTATTTTCTCAGGCAACAGATCAAAATAATCAATCAGGTGGGCTGGTTGAAATCGGTATCAACGAAGATGGCGAAGAAGTACTCATCTTAGAAACACCGGGTGGTAATTCTGAGTACATTCTTCTGAACGGTAAAATGCGTGAACACTATTTAGGTTACTTAAGCGGTGAATTAACCTGGGATGAATTAACAGAGTTTATTGAAGATGACCCGTTTAAAAAAGAGTACTTTAAAAGTACGCTGACGCTCTGGAAATCAGAGGAATTTAATGCGTATGCAGCAGTCCGCGATGGAACGTATTCTGGCAATTGGGGTGAATTTTCTGGCCGCTTATTAAGCGCTGAAATTAAATCTTCCGCAAAAGCGGATATAGATTTGAGTAAGTTCAAAGCGGTAGCAGAAGCGGAAGGCAAAGCTGGTGCATACCTTGTACATGGAACATATAACAAGGAACTGGGCAGTTTAGCAGCAGCGGTGGATGGTTATATTGGCGCTCAGGTTTCCGGAAACGCAGGCATTTTTGGCAATTTAGAAGAGCAACGGGTAGGTATTGGGCTTGGCGGAGAAGCTTTTGTTGGTGCAAAAGCAGAGGGTGAATTGGAATGGAAAGTTATTGATACGGATTGGATTGATATTACGCCCAGTGTCAATGGTGCGTTAAGTGCAGGTGCAGGTGCAGTTTTGGATGTGGATATTGGTTTTAACAACGGATCCTTCAAAGTAGAATATGAGGTTGGGGCTGCTCTTGGCTTAGGGGCCCAAGCGGGCGGCGGTTTAGAAATCGATATTTCCGAATTGCTCAAAAAATTCACTCAGTCTGATACAAATCATGGTGGATCAGGCTGGTAGGTAGTTGAAATCAGGCAGGAGAATAGACATGAAGGTAGAATTTATAAAGTACACTGGACCTAATTTTCAGATCGTCAGGCCGACCAATTGGACAATTACATCATCACCGGCTTATCAAGTAATGTTTATCGCACCGCCACTTGTGCCCAATGAAAAAGTTCCCGCTAATTTAATGGTTAACCAACGCTTAATGGAAGATGAAGTCAGTATGGATGAAATTGTGCATTTATCTCATCAGACTCAGCAAAAAGAATATAAAAACTTTCAGTTATTAAACGAAGAGAAAAACGGAAGTAAACCACATGAGGTTTATAAACAAGTCTACACTTGGAAAAATACCGAAGGGGTAGGGATATACCAGCAGCAAGTCTTTATCTTGGTGCATAATTTATTTATGACCATTACAATGACAAGGCAGAATGGAAAAGAGTTTATTGTAGTCGATCCGATTTTTGCCATGATGGTTTCTTCATTAACGTTTGATCAAAAACCTTTGGATACTTAGAAAAAAAATATTTTTTGGTTTAATTATTCTGGGCAAATCGTAAAAACTAATTTGATCCGTGCTTTTGAAATAAATAAAAGATCATTATTGAATAGTTCACGCTTTCCTTCGATTGGTAATGTTTCATCATTTAAATAGGTTGGGTTATAGGTGGATAATGGTTCAATAAAATAATGGTGGTCTTCCTCTAGGATTTGTGCATGCTTTCGAGATACGGACATGCCGTTAGCAGCAGATTGGAGATTGATTGCCAATAGTTTATTGTGAGTAGGGTCATTATCTGGTCGTCCGATGATGGCTGGCTGCCATTCAATTTTTATGTTTTCATTTAATGATTCAACCAATACATAGGCATTGCAATTTTCCTTAACTTCGATGACGTCCCTTGGCGTTCCTGAAGCATATTGAAAAACAAGCTCATCAAACATTTGAATATTTAAAGACTCTAAACTTTTTTGTTTATCTAGGGGTTTGGGGTTGCCTTTTAAAAATAAGGCATATTCAACGGAATGGTCATTGTTTAAATCATCAAATTCTTTAATGATCTCATCCATTAACTCGGAAATGGTCAAATTCTTATTTACCTTGGCTTTTTGGCCTGTTTGATCAAAAATGTCGAATACAAGATCTAGATATTCAATCATGATTCACCTTCGTGTTCATTTTTTATTTTGAAGCCCATAATCTTTGCTGTATCAACAATATCCTTTATTGGCCAGGAATCTATTGTTTCCTTATTAACACTTCCAGATTGAATGAGGAATTGTTTGCAGTCTTCTATCAATTGAAGATTAGCATCAGGAAGTTCTACCGTTTTTTTCTTTGATTCTTCCTTGGGGCGTGACCAGGATGAATGACTATTGATATATTTATTATGTATTTTTCCAACCCATTTATCCAATTTCTCAGCCATATCCAAGTCATCGTTATACGGCGTTGCAATTTGGAGAATTTGGGTTCTACCTGACTTGATCATAAATCCCCGTCCCATTGGCAGTTCAACGGACGTGAGATTGCGGGGAACTCTTCCATTTAATCTTGATGCAGAATCAGCACTTTGTAGAGCCAGTCCGAAGCTGGATGCAGTTAACTGTTTTCGTAAATCATCAGACAAACCTGTCATTTGGGGTGAGCCACAGCCAATAAAATGCAATCCATCGCTGCCATATTCTCTGCTTTGTACGGCTAACTCGGATATGATATCTCGTTTTTTACTATACGCGTCATCGGAAAAACCGTCATAATTATCGATGATGACAAAAATACGCTGTCGTTGATCTTTGTCGTTCAAAATGTTTGTTTCGTATTTTAAATTTTTAACAAATGTTTCCAACGGGTCTACATCATAGATTGTTTCAATAACATGTGGTAAATCAGAAAGTGATTTTTCGCCGCCATAGCGAAAAAACCTCCTTTGGAAATCAATTAAAACAATTTTTACTTCTTCTGGAGAGTAATGCCAGGCCAAAGATAGCACTATAGTGCGTAAGGTGGTTGTTTTGCCAGAATTGGGTGGGCCAATTATAACTAAATTTGGCCCCATTTTTTCTAGGTCCAATAAATATGGATGTAGATCTCGATCATCTATACCTACAGGCGGAGTTACCTTTGTGAGATTGAGCTGATATTTTTTGTTAATTAGTTTCTCTAGAGTAATGTGAATATCTAATGTATCAATTGCTTCTGGAGGATTATTTTTCCAGCGGTTATCCCACACTTTCTCCATTATGCTGATTAAAGATTTTAATTTGCTGGTTTCATCTATCCCTTTTAATATATCTTCTGGACTTATGAATACGGGCAATGCTGTTTGAAATTCTAAAGGACGTTTGCCAACCTTTACCAAACCACGTCCATAAATTTCACCGATATCCGTATTGCCACGTCCAACAACATTGCTATAATCTCCCGGATCAGATAAACGTAGGGTGAAACGTTCGGTTAATAAATTAAAGAATTTTGCTGGAATATTTGTTTGGTTCGCTGTGATCATAATGTGAATGCCGTAAGCGCGGGATTCGCGAGCTAACGAAATCAGGTTAGGCATTTGATTTTCATAATTCTCGTTAAATTCCGCGAAATTATCAATCACCAAAAGGATCGGAGGAATGCTATTTTCTAGATGATTTTGGTTGTATGTATAAATATCATTTGCCCCGTCGGAACTTAATATTCTTTGTCTTTCCTCTAAAATCGTATTTAACTTACGAATTAAGCGTCCTATCCTTTCTTCTTCTTCCCCATTAATGACAGCACCAACATGCGGTAATTGTTCAAATAAAGCAAGGCTTCGTCCACCAAATTCAAGTATATAAATATGTAGATCATCGGGAGAATGGGTTGCGGCTAGGCTAATTAAAAGAGTCCGTAAAAAAGTGGTCTTTCCCCAACCTGAGGCTCCAAATAATACGCCATGACCATTGGGAAAATTAATCGTTAAAGGCATTTGTTTTGCTTCAAATGGATTGTCAATCAACCCGAGAATTGGACGGCAAGCTCTTGTTTTCCAATCTAAAGCGGCCCAATTGAATTGGCCTTCTTTAATATGACGAATGTTTTCATTCAGTGGTAAATCATGTCCATTTGAACCTGCTGTGAAGGGGGATTGAAGAATATGTATAGTTTCCTCGTCCATATAAGCAGTATCGAGTGGTGTTTCTAATGATAAATCCTTGGGTAAAAAGACGGGCCAGGGTCGCCATTGAGGTGTTGAAAAATCCTTTGCAAGCTGATTTAAGGTTTCAATTACCACCTCGTACACTTTTGGCATCTCTTCATTGGCTTGACGGGATTTTTTTGGCCGATTTAACCAGATTACTTGAGGTGCTGTCTGACTAAGAGTAATTTGTTCCTCATTTCCTGCCAGCTGTGGATCAGGTAGATCGAGATAATCTGAACCAGCCCAAGCTGTTTGGATGAGCTCAATATTTTCATTGCCTACCTGAAGGTACCCACGTCCGGGAATACCAGGTGGTAAATAAGCAGCATCAGATCGTTTTAGTAATTCGCGACTGTCATCGGTTGTTTCCACCCTTAAGCAGATCCTAAATTTAATGTTGGCTCGCATCTGATCGGTAACACCGATTGGGCGTTGGGCAGCTAAGACTAGCGAAACCCCTAATGATCGTCCGAGCCGGGTGATCGATTCAAGCTGCGCCTTAAATTCTGGATTTCCTGCAATCATTTCAGCAAATTCATCAATGATGATAAAAAGATGTGGATAGGGCTGTTCATTATTTTGAAGATGCAAACCTTTTTTGCGATAATGAACAATATCCTTAGAGTTTGAATAGGTATTGATACGCTGGCGTCGATCCATTTCCGCATTAATAGAGGCAAACATTCTGGAGGTAGCACTACCTTCTAAATTAGTTACGATATCCACACAGTGGGGTAGGTTTTTGAATGGTTCAAATGCGGCGCCACCTTTATAGTCTACCAATACAAAATTTACAATGCTAGGATCAAAATTAACCGCTAGGCTTAAAATGAGGGTGGTTAAAAGTTCTGATTTGCCGGAACCAGTACTACCGGCAATTAATCCATGTACGCCATCGGCTTTTGCTGAAAATACCAGTCTTCTTACTTCATTTCCTGATAATAAACCTACGTCAGCAAAAGTCCAATCTGCCATATCTTTTGTTTTACTATTGGCCCACTGTTGTTTGATGATCCTTTTTAATATATTAAGCGAAGGAGCGTTTATCATTTCTAAGAAAGAAACACTCGAAGCAAGATCCGCACCGAAACTTCTGCGTACCGCTAATGGTTCTAGTTTTTTTGAGAAATCGATGATTGTCTGTGCGCTTAATATGACATTCTTATGCCCGACGTATCGCAGGGTATTTAACTTGATTTCTGCATAACGAAAAATGATTTTATCCGGGTTGCTTGAATCTTGTTCAATTTCTAAAACAGCCTGGCAGGTGCTGGGAACAATTGAACGATCTGGTAACAAGAAAATAATCGCAGCTCCTAATTGTTTTCCTTCTTGTAAAATGGTAGAAATGGTCGCGTCACTTTCCAAATCTTTTAAAGTTGACCAAGAAGGGACTAGATCCAACACATCAACAATAAATAGCATAAAAGGAATGGTAATATCACCGCCTTTTTCTCGATCTTCTAACCGAATTTTTCGATGTTCTAATTCTTTTCGAATTTCCTTCAGAAAGGTTCGCATTCGGTCAACTTCATTTTCTTCTAATTCATCTTTTGCCGATTCAAACATGAGCGTACGGTTTTGATCACCATGTTTACAATGCGGCAAATTGAAAGCCCAGCCCCATTGCTTACGGGATGCATTTGATCCTATGATGTATAACTGTGTATCATTTGGAGAGTGATATGCGGCGTAATCGGCCAAAACGCTCCATATATATTGATAAACATGAAATTTGTTTTTTCCAGTTATGCCAATTGCATGTCTCTTAATATTGTTTACTTGTTCAGCAATAGTATCTTTGGTGCCTTGTTCGTCTTCTTTTGGATGCCGCAGGGGAATGGTGATCGGTACTTTATGAATATATTTTGAATCCTCGGCTAAACGATACGCTTCCCGAATCTGAGGATTATCATATTTTTCCGTTTCAGGCATTTTGTAAGTAAATGTGGAAGGAATCGTTCCCTCACCCAGATTGATGCAAGCAAAATCTGAATCGGAGGTTCTTCTTTCCCATAATCTTGAACCAGAACGAATATCCTGCGTACGTTTATTCTTTTCTAAACTTAAGTCATTAACCATTTCCAAGGTTTGTTGAATATTAGGATAATTATAGATATAAAATATCCTCTGCATTTCGTGTTGAGTTTCTAAGTCTTTTCTTAATTCCGCCAGTCTTTGGTTATAAGCTTTTTCTCTTTCCTCACGCTGTTTTTTCTCATTCCTCATTGCAACAATTGCCATTGTGGTAGAACCGATAGCGGCGAGTGCCATTGGAATAATTAATAATAAACTTCTTCCCTGACCAAATAACGCTACCATCACATAACCTAGAATCATGATCAAAGGTAAAGCAATTTGCATTAATATGTTGTTAGGATTTCGATCCTGATCAGGTGGGGCGGGGATATTAATAGAACCAAAAGGAAGCTCAGGTTGAATTCTGGGTGGACGTTCGATATATCTTAATTCTTGAGACAAGGTTAAGCCCTCCGTAAGGGTTTTATGTAGATTCTGAGATAACTAAGGCAAGTACGAGTAGTAACGAGATTGCAAGTAAAACACCGATCACTATGCTAAACAGCTGCCAATTGAATTTTCGTTTCACCTTTTCTTTTGGAACAGAAGAAAAATTTTGCATCAGTTTTAATACAAGTGTTCGTATGTCTTTTGGACGTAAATCATAATCTTTTTGGATAGTGCTTTCAGCAATCTGAGGAATATTAATTAAGTCTGTTCTTCCGGTTTGCGAAAAAACACCACTTTGTATGGCTTGGTAAATTTCCTCGTCTTTCCTAAGTTCATAAGGATAAGCAGGTTGTCCTGCTAGCATCTCATATAAAAGCAGTCCCACTCCATAAACATCTGTTGCTGCACCAACTTTACCCTCCATTTGAATTAATTCAGGGGCTGTATAAGCTGGAAAAGTAAAACGCTCATCCCAACTAAATTGTATGTTTTCTGCCTTATCTGCAATTCCCAAATCAATTAAGACAGGACGTGGAATGTTTTCTTTATCAAATCTTAGAATTACTGTTTCAGGATTAATACATAAATGAAGGTGATTGGACTGATGAATTAATAAAAGCACATCGCACAAACTAATAACGATCCAACCAACATGCTTATACCATGGTTGTGGATTTTTTATTAATAGATTGCGAAGGGTTTCTCCCTCTACATCATCAAAGATTTCATAATAACGTGTTTTTCCATTGACAACTAATTTACTATAAGGAAATTCTTTTACAGATGCTTGTTCATGAGCTGATAATAATATTGGCAACATTGGATGTTGGCTTTTGTCGGTTAAGGAACTCAACAACCGGGCTTCCCTTTTTAACCGTTCTTCACATCCTTCATTTGCAATTTTTAATATAATATTCTGCCCTTCGCGGATTGCTCTATATAAAATTGATGAACGTAAAATAGAAAAAACCTCAATAATTTCTATATTTCCAAACCATTCCCCATTATTAAATATTTCTAAAGAATTTTCCGCGGGGCAAAATTTTTCTTGACACCAAATATTCCCATCAACTGATACTCTTTTACATTTTGGGCAGATATACTTCATTTAACCTCGCTGTAAAATGCCTATATGCTTTATATAAAACATATAGGCATTTTATTTGTGACCATTAATTTGCAAATCTTTGTGATCCGCTGTTATCTCCATCACGGTAACTGACGATTGCCCCATTCAAATCTTGATTTAATTCAATACATAAATCAGCAAGCTGTTTTATTTCGGGCTTGAGCCGATTGATAAATCTTTCTAATGCTGTTTCCCCGATTATGCCAACAACTGCTTTGGATTGAACGATATGCATAGCGGTTTCTAAAGCGCTATTAACTTGTTCTAAAACTTGTCCAATTTGGCTGAACACGTTTGACATGTTTTGAACTTCATCGACTTCCATAAAAATTTCATTTTGCGACATTTTTTGTTCCTTCCTTAGTAAATATTGCGGAAGATTTCACCCGCTTCGCTGGCAATGGATGCAGCTTGTTGATCAGCTTCGTTGATTCTTTCAACAGCATGATCTAAGGTCTGCACCATGAATCTACTTTGCCCAAGTATACGATTAACCCGACTGGTAAATTCGTTGTTAATTAATTCAACAAAGGCATCTGCGCCTTTGCCAATCCAAATACCACTAACAACTTTTTGAACCTGTTTTGAAGCTTCACTTGCAACACGAGTTTCAATCGCGTTAATTTGATTGTTTACTTGGGATTTTGCCATTTCCACCATGTGTCGGGCTACCCGAATTAATGTACGACGATATGTTTGTGCGTCCATCTTAGCTCCTTATTAATCTATTAACCGGCTGCGGGCTTCCTGATCTTCATTAATGAAGTCTGATAATGTGCCTTGTAGATCTCCTGCTATTTCAATAAATTTTTCTGATAGCCTGGTAATCGAAGGAATAAGGCCTGTGCGGATGGCATCCACATAAGCTTCACCGGCTTGGCCAATAAAAACCCCGCCTTCAAAGGTTGTTGCAACGGATTTCATCTGTTGGCTTGTATCTTCCAAAGATTGAGCAGCATTATTACAAGTTTTGATCATATCTTCAATTGCTTGAAATTCAATACGAATCGTATCCGACATAATTACCTCCAAGGAGTTTTCCTATTATTCTTGTTTAAAATACCCGCTTGCTTCGGTTTCCGCTTGATCAATACTTTCATTGATTTTTGTCAGTGATTCAGCACCGTGTTGGAGTGCCTTTACCAATCGATCTAAACCCGGAAATACAAGATTGTTCATTTCATCATAGAATTTATCTGCAGCCTTCCCAACAAATTTATCTCCATGTAATTGTTCAGTTTGATTACGTACATTGTTGTATAAAGTGGTTAGATCGCTTGCCTCATTTTGGAAGACTTGAATACATTTTTGCATTTCTTCGTAATTTAACTCAATATTATCGCCAGCCATCTTTTTATTTCCTTTCTTGAATATATTTTTTTACTTCTGGCTTACTCAAAAAATTTACCCCACTTTTCTTTTCACCTCCCTTATAAAATCGATAGTTTGAAAATAATTTGGGTTGATGTCCCAAAACGAATAATTTGGTCTTGACCGATATAAATCAAGTGGTCGCTTGGTATTCGTTTTCCCTTAATCCAAGTACCATTGGTGCTACCCTTATCTTTGATATAAAATTTTTGTTGAGAAGGATCATAAGTGATTTCAGCGTGAAATTTAGAAATCATATTGTCATCAATAATGCAATCATTTTGCGTATTGCGCCCGATGGTAAATGGGAAGTTATTAATAGCAATTTTCTGACCTTCTAATTTTGTATTATTCGATTTTTCAACAATAATATGGGCTAAAGCGGGTTTTTGTGAGGGAGGAATGGGCTGAAATTCAGGAACATCGACTTGAGTGTTAAAATTTTTATCCATTTTATTTTGTGAAAGCTGTGCTGCTTGAATAGCACGAAGCCCTTTTGAGGGTGTATTTGCATTGGATGAAGCCAGATTATTAATACTTAAAAATTCTGTCCGAACTACGGGTACTTCATTAGATTTGCTTTTATTAAATGTTACCGGTGTAATAATATGATCTGCTTGTAATGCTGGTGTACCAGTGGTTTGTTTGTTTTTTTGATAATTAATTACTAAAAAGGCAATAAAAACAATAATAATCACAACAATAGCGATTAATATAATCGGGTTTTCTTGGATCCCAGCGCCGATTTTCTTAAAAAACCCTAACTTTGGAGCACTGTATACAATTCCGTTATATTCTGTTCGTGATAAAATCTGACCATTTGTATCTAAAGCTTGCAAGATAACCGTATATTTTCCATTCGGGATATTGGACATCGGTACAAAAATGGTGTCATCTTCATTTAATCCATTCACAGTAAATATGGAATCACTGAGTTGGGTGTTATTACTTTCATTAATTAACCAACCTTCATAAACCGCAATCCTGTTTTGTGGGTCAGAATTGGTGATTGTCAAACGTAAATCTTTTGGAATAGCAACAGATGAAATTTCTATCAAAGCTCCCTGGCTGTTTGGATTATATTTAAATTCATGCTCTAATAATGCTGTGCCTTGATTCTGATTTAATATTGGATTATTTTGAGAATCATATCCAGATATTACCAGCACATAATCAACATCCAGCATTAATCCAGAGGCTGAAACTTTGTATGGATTTGGATCGTTTGGGTAGGTATATCTTGTTCCTAGAATCTTCACACCGCCTTGTTTTTCCCAAATTGAAAAATCCAAGGATTTTAATATTTTAGTGTTTTCTATATTTAAAGAGACATCATACAAGTTGTTTTCCCGGTCAAATTGAATGCTTTCCAATAGTATTTTTGGTGTTTGTGCAGGTATGTTATAAGAGCGGTTTGTATCAAAGCTAAATTGTGAAGATAAAGTTGATCCATCTTCTAAATCGACTCTAAATACAGCCGTATGAATTCCAGCCTGCGGGTAAACAAACCCGCTTCCCAGCCATTGAGCTTGCAACGAGTCCATGATCTCGGCGAATAAATTTGATAATTCCGATTCACTTCCAATGGCTGAAAAACCGCCACTGTAATTGGCAATTGCAGTCAATTCGGACTCATTAATCGCCGCTGTGCCTAAGCCAATTGTATTAATTGGAATGCGAACGTCATTTTGTGTTGCTAAACTGATAACTTGATCAAATGTATATTTACTGCAAGGATTTCCATTGCTAAGTTCATCTCTCCCATCGGTAAATAAAACAACTGACCGCCTACCTGGTGGAGTTTCGGTAAGCAGTTCCACCGCTTTATAAGCAGCATCAAAAAGGCATGTCCCCTTACCGCTTTCTGGTTTTACCTTTTTAATGGCATTGATGGTTCGTTCTACTGAATCTGCAAAAGTGGATAATTGTTGAATTTGTTCATTAAATGAAAGAACAGTAAATTGGGTACCGGATGGGGCATTACGAATAGCACTGGTAGCAGCATCTTGTAAGGCGGATTGCGCGCCTAGCATACTGCCACTAGCATCTAATACAAGGCTAATGTAATAGGGGGATTCGGGTTTTTTTACAATTGTTTCGACTAATTGTTTTTCTTCCAACAATTCCAGTGAAGAAGATTTGATCTGTATATTGGGCATAGCCCGGCCGGTGATACGATCTACAATTGTAAAATAAATATTGTATGATAATTCTTTTTCATTCTCATTTAAGATAATTGAGTTAATAACAATTGAAAGATTGGATTGTGCCGAAGCTTGTGGAACAGGAGCTTGAAAGAGGAAGCTACTAACCAAGATAATTAAAAAAATTAAATATCGGAGTCTTTTCATGAATGTTCCTACAATAAAATTTTCCAATCTCGAGTTTTTATAAAAGTACAAAAAAAGTATTATTGATGTGGTTGGATACCGAAACCACCCTATTCTTAATATATTATACTGATTTTGCGTAAAACGCAAACAAAATAAAATTTAATTAATACAAATTTTATGCAGGTAAATATATTTGTCAGAATTTGTATTTAATCTTGTTTTTACTTGTTTTTTACCCTAAACAAATTGTATACTCTTTGGGGATAATCTATTAATGAGGGCTAGTTTATACTGGAGGCTGGATATAATGACAAAATTTTCACATGGGTATCATTTTGTGTTGAAATTGTTTTTATTAATCTTTATTTTATTCGTCACAGATGGAATAGGTTATGGACAAGGTAAAGCAGAAATAATTGTACATTATGTGGAAGGACAGCCTTTAGAAAAAACAATTGCATATGAAATAAAAAGTTATTTATCCGTTGTTGATGAAAATGGTGAACCAGTAAGAGGATTAACCAAGGAAAATTTCTCCCTTACAGAAGATTCTAAAACAATGGAAGTTATGGAAGTCAACTATGCAAAAGAAGCCCCATTAAACATTGTTTTGGTTGTTGATACGAGTGGCAGTATGCGAGGGAGAGCTGTTGAGGACTTAAGAAATGCTGGGCAGGAATTTATTGCCCGTATGGGTGAAGAAGACAAAATTTCAGTTATTGGGTTCAATGAAAAAATATCAACATTAATTGATTTTTCTTACGACCATCAGCAAGTAATGCGTTCAATCCAACAGATTGATGCCATTCAAAATTCAGGCACCTGTTTATACGACGCGGCTTATGAAGCTGTTCAGAAATCAGCCACCTTGCCGGTGGGGCGTCGGGCTGTCATTTTGTTAACTGACGGCGTAGATGAAACATTCTCTGGGGGATTATGCAGTATTCATACATTTGAAGATGTGGTAGCATTGGCTTCTGATGAACAAACTAGGGTTCCTTTATACACAATTGGCTTGGGAAACAAAATTGATCAAAATGGACTTCAGCGTTTAGCATTGCTCACTGGGGGAAAATATTTGTTTTCTACTGATTCTGAAGATGTCGGTATGCTTTTTAATGATCTAGCTGATCACCTTAATTCAGAATATGTAATCTCATATTTATCCAATGCTGCGCCTGGCACACACTCATTAATAGTAACGGTTGATTCCAAACAAGTCCAAGACCAGGACACCCGTAGGTTCTTATTACCCGAATTCCCAATTAATATAAAAATCATGTCGCATGAAGATGGGCAAAGTGTACTGGGAAAACAAGTCTTAACAGCTTCTTTCACTGGATCAGGCGCAGTGGTAGACCATGTACGGTTTATGATCAATGAAGATCTTATTGGGATAGATAATGAGTACCCTTATTCTGTTGAGTGGGATTTTTCCAAAGCTAGCGCAAGCGAACAAATGATTACGGTAATTGCTGAAGACGTAGCCAACCAGCCGATTGATCAAGAAGAAATTTTTGTATATGTAACCTTACCTACTAAAGAGCCGCAAATTCAACCTACTGAAGCTGAAGGACTAATATTGGATCCACAAGAAAATTCCAGCAGTGAATCAGCTTTAGGGAAGGGAGTATTTCCCTTTGTGTTGGGTGGGGGGGTGTTGTTGATTGTTATTGTCTTGTTTTTTATCCTTCGAAAAAAACAAAAACAAGATATTGAAAACATTATGGCCAGTAATCCGCCGAAAGACACTGCTTTAGCAAAATTAATCATCGAAGCCAGCGATGATAAGATGCTGGTGGGGAAAGAAATTGATATTACAAAAACAAATTTGTTGTTAGGCCGTTCATTAGAAAATGATATTGTTTTTAGTGCAGATACACCTGTTTCACGCCAGCATGCGGTGATTGAGCAAAAAGGACAACTTTTTTATCTATCGCAAGCCTTTACGACTGATTTAGATGGAAAGATCAACTATCCGAAATATGGCACCTATGTAAATGAAGAAAAATTAGAAGAAAATAGCCGTTTGTTAATAACGGGTGACGAAATCCGCCTGGGAAAACGAGTGCGAATAAAATTCATCAGCCGTGTCAATCCGCTTTCTCATGCTTCCGAAGATGCCACGATGGATGAGATTGATTTGGCAACGATGGATATGGAACATGATACTGTGGATATGGAATTGGCACAAAATCATGACACGGTAGAAGAACAATTTATTGATACAAAAGAAGACTTGAAAAATTATAAAACCCAGGAGGATTTATCTCTGGATGATGGCAAAACCCAAGAGGAACAATTCATAGATCCGAAAGAAGATTTGAATCGAAGCGATAAAACGAAAGAAGACCGACCATTGGATGGTGACAAAACACAAGAAGAATTCAAGATCAATGGAAATCAGACGATGGAAGATTTCAATATTTTAGAAGAAACCATTGGGACCAGTGAGGGTACCCAGGCATTCCAGTATAGCGAGAATGAAACCGCTACCTTTGGGTTTGAAGCTGGCCAGCAGGATTCCAAGGATTCGCAAACCAACCCTAACAAAACCTTGGCAGAGGATGTGCCTGAATTAAAAGAGGAAGGTAAGCCGAAGAAATCTTCTGACGGTGGCGAAACCTTAATCGACCAAGATTTTTCAGATAAAACACAGTTTTGATCACGATGATGGGTGAGAAATAGAGATAAAAGAGGTGATATGACCGGGGCTGAAATTCTTGTAAATTATGAAGATATGAAAAAAACCATAGATTTATTTTCGGGAGAAGCGGAGCAGATCCAACGACTAACCCAATCTATTTCCCAACAAGTTGAAGTTTTGCATAGGTGTGGTTTTACCGGAAAGGCAGCAGATGCATTTACAACTGAAATGGAAAGCCTGGCTTTACCAGGGTTAAACCGTCTCAGGGAAGCCTTGTGGTTTGGAAGTGAATCGTTGCGAGAAATTGTTCAAATATTTGAGAAGGCGGAAGAGGAAGCGGCTGTATTATTTGATAAAAACGAAGATATAATCGCATTACTTCGCGGCTTGAATCTGACAGATCTTTTACGAGAATTTCCTGAAATCCCAAATAATTTAATAGGCAGTGCGTTTCTGTCAAAATGGCAGACGATACGCGGTTCGGCCAATGATTTATTAACCCATGTCTCTGAACTCTCTGATGTGTTGGCATATATTGGTGAACTTGGAGAAAATGCTAATTTCGCAGGATTATCAAATGCGGGAGCTGCCATCGGATTTGTAAGTGATGCTCTTTTTGGGGAAGATCCTAATTTTTTAAGAAGAGTCACGTCTAGTGGAGGTTCCTTAGGTATTTCCATTGGGATAGCATCCACCGGGATTGGAGCAGCGGTGCTTGCTGCAAATGCGGGAATTCAATTTGTTGGCTGGGCCAGGTATGAAGCAGGTAATCGACTGTACAAATGGCAATTTGGTGATGATCCGTTAATTCTCGAAAATATGCTGGCTTTTCAGGACCAGAGATATGAAAATGTTCAACGAATATCCCTTTCCCCATTAATGAATGATATAGGCCGCCTATTATATGATAGTTCAACTGGTGGAAAAGATATCAAAGAGATTTTTAAAACTATCAGTAAAGACCCAAGTCTAGAGAACTTTGCAGAATTATCAAATTTTTTTACTCGGCTTACTAACCCTACGATTGGAATCATGAAGACCGTTGGTGAAAGCGTTTTTGATCCAGGTATTCGTCAAACGATAGGTGAAGATTTTAAAGCGATAGGTAACGACGCATTAAATGTAGTCATCGGACTGGTAAATACCCCGTTAACTGAGCTTAAGACACACTTAATTGTTGGTACAGGTAGGTTTCAGAATAATATTTCAAACTTGCCCCTTCCCAATACCTGGGAAAAAGGAGTTACCGAATATATTAACCAATTTCAAGATAATGTTATCAATATTCCAGACCTATATGACAATTGGCTGCCCCAACAAAGAGCTTACTAAGGAAAGATAAAATGGAAACCAAAACAAAAGAAATCTTAATGCCTGCTTTCAAACTTACCATTGAAGAAATGGCCGCAATTTTAGCCATAACCCGCTCACCCAATATCTTAGGTTTACCCAACCCTTTGTTTGGTACGATGGATGAGGAAAAAATAAAAACCTTGCTTTCCGCTGGTGAACGTTCTTTAATAGCGCGAGATTTTTTGAGCTATCCTACAGAAGAAGAAATACAATTTAATCCTATTCTACTTACGGTAGTTGGCCCGGTGATCATGCCGGATCTATCGCTCATCATCACGTCTTACCCATCAGAGGGCGCACCGATCATTGAATACTTTCAACGTTCTCGTTCTTTATATGTCAAACGGATGAGTGTGGCTGAGGGTGTATATCTTTTTGAAGGAATAAAAGATGCGGAAGCTTTTCTTTCCGCTATTCATCAGCGTCTCGATCTACCCGTTTGTGATGATACATACCTAAATTACGCAACTACTGTTCCAGCCGACTTTTTTGAAATAATCAACAAATTAATTAAAGAACCTATGGAAGAAAAGTTGCTCTCCTATTTTAACGATATTGGCCTTTCTGAAGATCGTTTTATGTTGTTATCCCGTGATCTTCGAGATGGTGTCCGTTCGATATCCATTATTTTTTTGCGGCATGGCAAAGACTCGCTCGTTTCCAAAGGTTTATCGTTGTGGATTGCTCCATCACGAATTTGGATGGCAGAGCCTATTCTAAAAAATGAAACGGAAATGAACTTCGGTTTATACACAGGCAAGGAAATGAAAAATATGATTGAGGCCATACTTACAACAGCGGAAACAATGAATTCTTAATACTTTCATCCTTCACTAGTGCATAACTATGAGAAGAAATAAATCCCACGTAAATTTTTCTAATATATATTTAAATATCTTGTATAATGATTTTAGTATTTCATAATTGAGGGGAAACCCATTAAAAAATAAAGAGAAGGTATTATGGCAGGGGAAGAAATTTTAGTTAATTATGAAGAATTAAATAAAATTATTGATTTTTTTTCTTTGGAAGCAGAAAAATTGGAACAACTGGTTAGCACATTAACCCAGCATGTGGAGATACTTCATGGATGCGGGTTTAAGGGCAAGGCTTCCGATACATTTCATGTGGAGATGGAGAGTTTGGTTTTTCCCGGGTTAAAACGCCTGGAAGACGCTATGTGGTTTGGCCAAAAATCCTTACAGGAGATTGTTCAGGTTTTTCAGAAAGCGGAGGATGAGGCTGTAAATGGGGTGAATTTTTCTGAAGAAGAACCAGCCTATCAAAATTTTGTCAAAGATGCTTTTGTTGATTATTTTAAGTCCTTGAAACGATCTATTAACGAATTGAAATTTAAGCGAAACTGGCGAAACGCAAATCAGAAACAAAAATTAGCCATGCTAAATGAATTTCAAAATATGCTTTCCAATGAATATAATATTCCACCTATTCCCGTAAGCGTTGAAGAATTGGAAGACTCGGGGGATAATGATTACAGGGGGAGATACAGTCGTGAATCAAAAACAATTAATATCGACATAGAGAACTTTGAGAATGATAATCCAGTAAAAATTTTCGAGACCATGGCTCATGAAAGTCGACATGCAATGCAGCATTATTATGTTGAACACCCTGATCAAGCTCATCCCTTTATAAATTCAGAACAACTCATCAATTGGGAAGAAAACTTCGAAAATTATATATCTGGTTCAGACGATTTTGAAGGTTATTGGAAGCAACCAATTGAAGCGGATGCAAGACAATTTGCCACCATTATCATGGATGATTTTCTCGAAGAAGGAAAAGGCTTGAACGCTATTCTTGATTAACAGTAGAAGAAGGAGTATGTAATGATTAATAATGATCAATTAGCTGAATATTTAATAACAGATTTCCATTATAAAAAATTACAAGCTGACGAAATTGTAAATAAAATATTAAAAATGGATGAAAAAATACTTGCTTCTTTTTATGTATGGTATCAAACGGGTGAATTTTTAAATGAACCCATCGTTGCAGGCTTTGATCCGCTTACATTATCTAAATTAGTGCCTTTAAAACCACCGGCAATATTTTTACTATTGGATTGGATTAAAAGAGAACCTGAAGAAGCACTGAAAGCAATGCATTATGAATATGGTTTATCAACAGAAAGTATTTCAGAAGATAAATAGAGTTCTTATGGTTTTTCTTGGCCTAAAAGAAGTTTCACTTGATATCGATACAGGAGATGCATTACGATAAATTAGGTTGGGAATTTGTACCGAGAGGGTTGTTCCCTTATTGTTAAGAATCTTAAAAAATCACGAATTAATTAGCTTTTCTTTTTAGTATCTCACTTCAAGATTGAATAAATATTATCCTTATGAAATTTGAAATTGCCATCGCATTAGACCGGGGAAAAACCCGCACCGGAAAAAACCAGGATTATGCTGCTTCTGCGCGTCGGCCTTGGTTTCCTTCTACGTGGGCAAAGGTGGCACTGGCAGATGGCATGGGCGGGTATCAAGGTGGTGAAATAGCCAGCCGGCTGGTGGTGCGGCAGATCTTAAGCTATTTTCGGAATCATTCGTTTGATGATCCAAACTATGAAACGTATTTGATGGAAGCACTGGCGCAGGCGCATCAGGCTATTAAAAAGATAGCTGGAGAAAAAAAAGAATTATCCGCCATGGGGTCAACCCTCTCGGCAGCGGTGTTTAACCAACAAGCTGCTTACTGCATCAATGTAGGAGATAGCCGCATTTACCATAAACGCGGAGAAAACTTTGTTCAGTTAAGTGAAGATCAAAGTGTCGTGGCTGATTTAGTACGCAAAGGGGCCCTCAACCCGGAAGAGGTCAATACTCATCCCAAGCGAAATCGTTTAACCATGTCTATCAGTGCTAAACGGGATGTGATTAATCCAAGATTATATCGGGTCGATCTTCAGGAGGATGATCATTTTTTGTTTTGTTCTGACGGTGTATGGACAGTCGTTCCCTTAGAGCAAATGATTCAAACACTGAATGTGAAGCCAGTACGTTACGCGGCAAAAATACTTTCAAAATTGGCGAACCAATATGGTGGTCCTGATAATATTTCGGTCATCATTGTACATGTCAAAAGGTAAATAGGTTTTATGAGTGAAAAATTATTGTTAGAAAGAATAGGGTATACCAATCTTCATGAGGTCAATCATACGGTAGATGGAGTATTTCTAACTGCAGAAGATGCAGAAAAAAATAAGGTTTTCATTAAAATCTATTATCCGGATCTGATTTGGCAGGATGACCAGATGCTGGCATTTTTAGACCAGATAAATATTTTTAAGCAGTTTGAAAATGACCACTTACTACCGATTGTAGATTTTGGTAAAACGCAAACTTTTCCTTTTGTTGTTTATCAATATAAAGCCATAAGTCCATATCGTGATTTGATTTCACAATCCATTCGATTAGAAGAAGCCGCTAGTTGCTTAAAACAAATTGCTATTACCCTCCGATTTTTACATCAGCAAGATATCATTCATGGAAATCTATCACCTGATAATATATATATTGATCAATCAAACCATGTTTACTTGATTGATTATGGATTAACAACTGTTTTTCGTTCCCTTATTTCAAGTAATGCTGTTGATGGATTAACGAATTTGTCGACCAATCTTCCAGAATACAGTACCCCTGAACAATTGCTAGGTAGGAATCCAACAAAAAGTTCGGATTTTTATCAGATCGGGAATCTTTTATTTGAATCACTTTTTCATCAAAAAGCATTTGTTGGCGAGACGGGCCCTTCTATAGCACTAGCGCAATTGGAAAATCGAATTAACTGGCCGCCAGTTATACCAAAAAATATTCCGTCAAGTGTTGTTAAGTTTATCAGAAAGAGTTTATTTTTAGAGCCTTATAAGCGTTTTTTAACGATTGATGAAATCATTGGTCATTTAGAACATTTTGAACAAAAAAAATCAACCTGGTTGAAACTTAAGAGGGGTTCGTTAAAGGGTGTACCAGGGTATACATTTCAACGTAAGAAAGTTTATCCACTTTCAGTAACTTTTCTTAGTTTAGTGATTGTATTTTTTTGGTTTTGGCAAACCCCATTCACTCCACCAATGGAAGAAATGGTTTCAACCTTAACTGTAGAAAATGCTGTTCAGATAATTAAACAAACTCTTGTTGCCGAGGTCCCTTCTACTCCGACAAAAACTACAGAAATAATAATTTCAAATCAGGATGAGTTTTCTCCAACAAAAACAGAGATTGCACCTTCTGCCCAAATTGGACTCAATCAGCCGGCAACCCAAGGTATAAGAATTCAATTACCAAACGAAAAATTGACGCTGGTAAATATTCGTCAAATTGAAGAAATATCCAGATTAGGATATGGACGTCCGGAAGATATTGATCAATTTGGAGATGATAATTTTTTTGTGGCTACGTCTTCTGGGGTATATATTTATCAGGTATCCAAGTTAATAAAGTGGTTAGATGCAGGGGCATGGGTGACGAGTGTGAAAGCATCGACAAACGGGGAATTGCTTGCCGTTGGTCTAAAAAATGGGGAAATTCAAATCTGGGATTGGAAAAAAAATCAATTATTGAACACATTTTATGGGCACGATTTGGAAATTTCGGGTTTGCTATTCTCGAAATCTGATCGAATGTTGTATTCAATATCTTATGATAGACATTTTATTGCCTGGGACGTGGCTTCCGGAAATGACACTCAGAATATATTGGCACATGCTACACCTATCCAAGATTTTGCTATGACAAGTGATGGTCGTACTTTAATTACCGTTGCAAATGATCAAGAAGTTCGGGTTTGGGACCTTGCGACAGGAAAGAAAGAACACGTATTTCCATTCCAAGGTGGATTGAATGCGGTTGCTATTTCATCCGATGACCAATATATTGCTGCAGGCGGTGAGTTAGGCATGATTCGTCAATGGAACCTAAAAACAAAACAATTAAGGACTGATCCAATCCCTGTCAAGGAACACATCTGGCATATTGAATTTATAGAAGAAGATACGAAATTACTGGTTACGGTTGATAAAGGCAGCAAAACATATATTGCGGATAAACTTAAATACGATGGTATATCATTAGATTTTGACATTACGCCTCCTTCATTAGAATTATTCAAAATATTTGGTAATGATTTTGAGTTTTCCGGCAAAGCGATTCAAGATGCCCATATTCAATGGAGTGGGGATGTGAGTCTTATGAATACAAAGAATTCTAATTATTTTTATGATTCGATGGATAAAATTGTATTTTCAAAAAATAATAATTTTCTGGCTGTGGGTGGTAAAAATCAACACGTATATGTATGGGATCTTTCAACAAATCAACTTCTTTTTACTAAGGAACTTATGCTTCCAAACGGTTACGTGTTTACACCTGATTCAAATTACGTGATCGTTTTGGAAGAGAAATTATATCCAATTTCACGGCTTCGCCCTAAACCAATTGAGAAAGAGGTGTATAAGGCTTATCCTTTCCGTGGGACCACAAACGAGATTACTTTTTCTGAAAGAGTGGAAGATGGGTATATTGAATTTGTAAAAGATGGTACCTTAATGATTTCCAATTCATTAACGAAAGCAAAAGCATGGGATATGAACACTACTTATGAGACCTATTTTTCCACATATCCACATAATGGTTGCTTAATTACGGTATCAGACAACGACCGTGAGCTTTTACAGATCATGTCTAGAGCGGGTGTGTTTTATGAATTTGATGACCGAATCAACACAATTTGTACACGAAGTAATATGAATTTGGGGAAATTGACGGTTTTAGCCAAAGACTTAAATACGATCTTTTTGGAAACCGACAAAAATACGCTGCTCGCATTGGATACAAATACCCAAAAAACTGTCTGGGAGATTCAACTTCCATATAAGTTAACCGCATTAAGTATTTCACAGGACGATGCACTGCTTGGTTATGGTGGTGCCAATGGTAAAGTAATATTGCTTGATTCTACAAATGGAAATGAAGTAATGCGCATTACTGGAAATTATGGCACTGTTCAACAACTTGCGTTTTCTTATGATGGAAAATTATTGGCTACCGCTGGTTTTGATGGAACTGTGCGGATCTTTGGGATTAAAGATAATTAAAAAATGATGATGCAAATGCAGGTTATATATGAAGAATCTTATTAGTAAAACGATTAAAAATTATCAAATATTATTAAAAATCAGGGAAAGTAGCACAACGATTTTATATAAAGCATTTGACCAATTTTTAGATCGATATGTTGCATTGGAGATACTTAAGCCAACTACCCTTGATCATCAGATATTGTATGAACAGTTAAAACCAATCGTTAAGAAAAATTCCATACTATCACATCCAAATATAGGAACCATCTTAGATTACTTTATTGAGGATGAGCTTGTTTGCCTTGTATATAACTTTCACCCAATTCATACCATTAAACGTTATTTTAACCGTTCCTATTCGTGGAAGGCCACTTCCACGGATCTAGTCACTATCGCTCAAGCATTAACCTATGCTCACGATAAGGGTGTCATTCATGGATTTGTTAATCCACACAATATTATTATAAATGAAAAAGGCGCACCAATTTTATTTGGTTTTGAAGTTGAAATTTTTTTGATCCAATACTATTCAAGAATTTTACCGGGGAGTTGGATCAATAATATAGGAGAAGCATACCTTGCACCGGAAGTATTAATTAAAAATGATTATTCGATGCAGTCTGATATTTATTCATTTGGTATTCTAATGCATGAATGGTTAACAGGTGAGTATCTGTATGTTGGTGAAACACCATTGTTAACGGTTTATTTAAGAAGTTCCCAAAAAAAAGAAAAACATCTCAAGAATAAATATACAAATCCGGAAATTAAGTTAATTGTTGAAAAATGTATTCATCATGATTCAAAGCATCGTTATCAATCCATTCAGGAGATTAGTGTATTATTAGCGAGGGGCGCTTTAGATTATAAAATTACAAAAGAAATGGCAAAAGCTCCCTTGAAATACAAAACACCTCAAAAAAGACCTTCTAAATTTGTTCTGACGTTTTTTTGTTTTTTGTTTGCATTTATTATTTTTGTTGCAGGTTTTTATTATCAATTCTTATCCAATGCACCAGAGAAGCAATTCGTTTCTCTACCTGCAGATTCTACACCCGAAATGACGCCAACTTTTCAATTTACACCCACAGTAAATGAAAATAGTCCGCTTCCATCACGTACACCGACCCTAATACCAACTGAGAAACCCAAGCCTACTTTAACTTTTAATCAAATTTCTTTTCCAATTCGAGATGGTGAAGATATTCCAAAATTATTCAATATGAATATCGAAACAAACAATGCAGAGCGAATCATCCAGGTAGCTAATTGGGGCATAGGGGAGGTGAATCATTTAGAGGTTTCAAGTGATAGATCTATGATAGGGATTGCGACTGCGCTTGGTGTAGAAATTTATGATCCCTATGAATTTCGTCGGATAGCCTTTTTGGATACCAGTACTCGTATCACAACGATTGCATTTTCAAATAATAATAATTTGATTGCAGTTGGTGATAAGGACGGTGTAATTCAATTATGGGATACGATTACCTGGAAACCCATTCTATTCTTAAGTGAGCACAGGAAAGGAATAATGAAATTATTCTTTTCGGAAGATGACCAGTTTTTATATTCTCTTTCAGCGGATGAAACCATTAAAAAATGGGATATTGAAAAAAAGATAATCGCTTACCAGTTTTCAGAAAACACTACGTATGTATCTGATATGGCTGTTACACCTGATGGACATTATTTAATCACAGTTGGAAAGAATAATAAAATTCAATTCTGGAATTTAACTACTTATGAGTATGTTAAAAATATTCGCTTACCTAGTCAGATTTTTTCTGTTGTAGTTACTCCTGATTCAAAGCAAGTAGTAGTCGGTTGTGCTGATCATAGAGTATACATTATAGATATTCAAACAGAAGAAATTTACGAAACATTAGATGGTTTAAACTATGACATTGTTAAGTTGATTTTAACCCCAGATGGAGGCATTATTGCAGGGGACCAATTAGGTGGTATCGCTTATTGGGACTCTAGCTATTCTTTACAATGGAAAGCTAACCGACCTGAAGGCTCTATCAACCGAGTGGATTTGCTTAGCAGCGGAAGTCAATTGGTCTATTTAGATAAAACAGAACAAATTGTTTCCATTGATTGGCAAGGAATAACAAGAATATTCGATAAAAATTCGGGAAAACAAATTGATACCCCGATTGACTTCTATAATAAGCCTGTTAATTTGAAAATTTCCCCAAATGATAATTATATTGCTGTGCAAAATGATAAAAAACAAGTAAGGGTATGGAGTTTATTAGAAGGTAAAGTATTGTTTGATTTTGAAGGTGAATTAGTTTTTGGTAATCCATTTTCTCCGAACAGCCAATTTATTGCTTTGAAGATAAACGATTCAACGGTTAGGGTTTACGGTATAAGAAGTGGAAAAACGATATACCAATTTAATGGGCATGGTCAAGTAAAAACCATTGACTATGGATTTGATGGCGATATTTTAGTTGTTGGCAAACCTGAAGATCTTCATTTGTGGTCATTGTTAAATGGCCAAGAGATTGTTGTGACGAAAAATTTCAGCACCTCTGGCTGCACTCAGATTTACGACCTGAATGATAATGTCATTATGTTTATCACCAACTACAATTTGAAAGTTCCTGTTTCAGATTCTTCTAGTGGATTATGTGAATTTGGTAGGGTTGGTTGGATGAGGGCAATGGATGTTAACATGACAAAAAAAATCATCGCTGTGGGTGGAAACAGTCGATTAATTGTACATAACTATGAGTTTTCTTCTGATGACATAAATATTGAAGGGGTAAATCTTAAAAACGTAATGGAGGTTGCTATCCATCCCAGTGGTGATATTGTTGCAAGTGCCTTAAATGATTTCACCATTCGTTTATGGGATATCAATACAAAAGAAGAACTGGTGGTTTTATTTGGTCATAAAGATGAAATAACAGATTTGGAATTCACAAGCAATGGCCGTTTTTTGGTTAGTTCATCCAGGGATGGTTTTATTAAAATATGGGGGGTTCCATAGGATTCGTTATGAATAATATTTTTGGAAAAAAACTGGGTCGATACATTATATTAGATCAGTTAGGTGCTGGGGGTATGGCAACAGTCTATAATGCCTATGATTCAAGAGATGAACGAAATGTTGCAGTGAAGGTAATATTACCGAGCAAACGCAGTTCAAAAGTTTTTATACAACAGTTTGAAAAAGAAGCAAAAGCACTAGCTGGATTAAACCATACGAATATTGTTAAAGTCTTGGATTATGGATCGGATAATGAACAGCCTTATCTTGTGATGGATTACATCCAAGGGGGCACCTTAAAAGAAGCGATGAAAGAACCCTTCGGGTGGGAAAAAGCTGCAGCGATATTAGCACCGATTGCTCGTGCTTTGGAGTATGTACATAATCAGGATATTATTCACCGAGATGTTAAACCTTCAAATATTTTAATTGATGAAAACTACAATCCCTTATTATCGGACTTTGGAATTGTTAAGTTGTTAGAATCCCAAGATGAGATTGATAATACTGCGATTGGTGTTGGTGTAGGAACGCCAGACTATATGTCCCCAGAACAGGGAATGGGGAAATCAATTGACTACCGAGCTGATATTTATTCGTTAGGGCTAGTTTTTTATGAAATGGTAACCGGCCAAAAAGCTTATACGGCTGATTCTCCGATGGCTATGGTCATTAAGCATGTTACAGATGAAATTCCAAATCCCTCAATTCTTAATAATAACATTCCAGAATATATCGAAAAAGCAATCATGCGGGCTGTTCAAAAAGATCCCAAATACAGATATCAAAGTATGGCGGAATTTGCAGATGTTTTAGAGATGATTGCCTTAGGTGAAAAAGCACCAAAAAATAAGATTTTAAAATTAGCAGGTCACAAACGAAAAATTTTAAAACCAATACTCTTGTCGACAATCAGCCTAATTTTTGTGTTGTTTTCAACCTATTTTGTTATGAGTTATTTTCGATTCTTTCAAAATAACAACATACCAATATATAGTCTTTACGAGTTGGGTACGTTAGCAGCCCCTATAAATGGAGACATCTCTCTAACACCGCAGCCTATCATAACTGAAATTGTAGTTGTTGTATCTCCAAAAATTCAAACGATGGTTGTTACCTCAACGCCTGACATGGAGATTGTAATTGGAAAAACCTTAACACCTCAACCTACACCAACAGTCCAAAAAACTGAAATCGCGGTGATTGAGAATCCATCCTTCCTAAAAACTCCCCTTAGTTACCCCAATGATACTGAAAAATTTAGAGAGATTGCAAGATGGGGGATTGGTGGAGGGAACGAGATCGAATGGTCGCATGATGGCAGTAAAATAGGCATAGCAACTAGCAATGGTGTATATATCTATAATGCGTCCAGTAAGAAACTTCTAACCTTTATTAATATTAAAGAAATTGCAACCACATTAGCATTTAGTAATGATGATTCAATGGTTGCTGTGGGAACGAAAACAGGTCAAGTTTCAGTTTGGGATTCGGTTACAGGTAAGATACAAACAGACATTCAAATGAAAAAACCGACAGTAATGAGAGTGTTAGCTGATAAAACTTCGGTGCATGCAGTTGAATTTTCTTTGGAAGACGATAAGTTATTAATTAGTTACGAAAACGGTGTAATTAATTATTATGACTTGAAAAAAAGAAAGCATTCTTTTGCTTTAGAACAATACCCAAATGCGAGGGATATGATATTTAGCAAGGACCACCAATATTTTTTTGTAGCCAATGGTGAAGGAAGTATTTTTAAATGGGATATTGCTAGCACGAAAAAAGTAAATGAATTCAAGAATCCGGGTGTTGTTAATGGCATTAATATTTCCCCGAATGGCGAGTTTTTATTGGCGGCTGGCTCTCAAAATGCAGTGTATTTATGGAATCTACTTGAAGAAAGAATGGTATATAGTTTTGCGAATTTAGGGGCGCCTGCCAAAGACATGGCATTTTCGAATGACAATCAATTTATAGTAATTGGGTTACAGAATGGTCAGATTAAAGTATTTAAGAACCCGACTCCTGAGGAATACTTTAGTATAATCCCTGAATTTTACACGATTGAAGGATATGGCGATGAGCTTCGGAGTGTTTCTTTTTCACCTGTTACCAATCAATTTGTTACTAGTAGTTGGGATAATAGCTTGATTGTTTGGGATTTTAATTCTGGGGAAGAGATTTACCGTCACGATTATAGCATGAAAAAGATTAATGCGATGTACTTTTCACCTTCTGGAGATTGGTTAGTTACGGAACATGATGGATACATAATTCGAGTTTGGAATGTTGATCAAGCCAGTTTGTTATACGAATTTGATGGCTATCTACCGAAGGGCTATCCGTTCTCAGAAGACGAAAAGTACTTTGTTGTTGGTAGTCCAGGAGCTACGGCAATGATGGGCGATCAGCTCACGATCATTGCCCGTACCAATGGTCAACAAGTTACAAGTTTAGATGGGATGGATAAACAGTATTATGTCCAATTTACCGAAGATTCTAAAGTCCTTGCCGCTGGTACTGTCCGTTCTGCAAACTTATGGGATGTTTCAACCTGGGAAAAATTGAAGTTTCATGGTGGGGTTACGCAAGGTTGTGGGCAATATTTCACCCCCCAGAACGAATTGTTGGCTTTGGTTTCAGATGCAGGAATTCTTTTTGCAAAAAACGAGAATATTATTGAAATGTGTGGTACAAAGCCTGTGGGGGCCTTTTTAAAATATTATTTTCCAGCAATGCATGAAGTGGTATTTGTTTTAGGCAATGGAAATATATGGGAGTGGGATTTTAAAGGTGTAGATTATAGTAGTAGCTATATTCATATGGCTACTTCCATTAAAGATAGCGATGAATATTTTATCGCTGGGGATGCAGAAAGTGGTTATTATGCATCGTTTGATAGAGCTGTTTTGATTATTAAGCATATTATTTTAAATAAGAGCCTTATCATACCTTATCAGGATGACTACAAATACAAAGCAGCTTTTAATGCTGAAAAAGGCATTTTTGCCTTGGGTTCTCAATTTGGTGCAATCCAAATTTGGACTTTGCCCTAAAAGAAGGAGTCGGGCTTGAAAACGCAATTACAAGTTGGCGATAGGATTAACCGTTACAAAATTAGAAAGATTATCAGAATTTCTGACTTAATTCGAGAGTATGAAGCTTTTGATGAAAAATTAGAGCGTGAAGTTAATCTTAAAGTGGTAATCAATTCTGTAGAATATTCAAATGATTCCATCGAATATTTTCTTAAAGAAGCCAGAATGCTGGCTCAATTAAATCATCCCAATATAGCAAAAATTCTGGATTTCGGTAAAGATGAAGGTTTACTTTTTCTTGTGAGTGAAAAGGTTAACGGTATTGATTTAGCGAACTGGTCAAAACAGCATTCCGGATGGGAGGATGCTGTTAACATCGTATATCAAATTGCGGAAGCAATGGCTTATGCTCATGAAAAAGGTGTAATTCATCGGGATTTAAAACCAGAGAATATCTTAATTGATCAGGACGATGAACCGATTTTAAATGATTTTAGTCTGGTAAGGATTATTGAAGAAGAAGAAACTAAAGAAATGACTGGCACTCATATTGGACTAGGCTCACCTGCCTACATATCGCCGGAACAAGGAAAAGGATTTGGTGCAGATTACCGTTCTGATATTTATTCTCTTGGTGTAATTTTATTTGAATTGGTGACAGGCGAGAAACCGTTCAACGCAGAAAACAGTATGGAATTTGTCATACAACATGTCACCATAGCTCCGCCTAATCCACATAAGTTAAATCCAAAAATTCCAAAAAAATTAAGTGAAGTTATCTTAAAATCTTTGGAAAAAGATATTAATAAACGTTACCAATCCATGACTGATTTTCAGCAGGCACTTTCCCGATTTCTACAAAAAAAAGAGAAGCCCTTAACCACATCGGAAAAAACGAAACTCAGAAAAATTTTTATTCCAATCATAAGTTTCGTTATTTTAGGAACTGTTTTTTTTGTTTTTACAAAATGGAATCCTTTTAAAGAAAAACTTGATATTCTACCCACGGATATGGCAACAAGCACAATTGTGGCTGATCTTTCAATTTTTCCAACTACCACCCCTACAAACAAGGTGACTCCCTTAACAAAAACTATAAAACCAACCATATTTACCACACCGACGCCGACACTTACCCGTGCAGCAGATTTATATCTGGTCAACCACTATCCACTAATGGAAGATCAAAAGCTGCCTGCATTAGAATCTAATATTTCTGTAACCAATATCGACCAATTACAAGAAATATTGCGTTGGGCAATACCACAGAATGAGGATTTATTATGGATTGAGAATGATAATTTGATTTTAGCAGCTACTAGTGCTGGTTTATATTTCTATGATTCTTTCACACTTCAAAAAACCCATTTTTATCAAAATTCTTCGTGGTTGACAAAAGTGGATGTTTCAAATGATGGACAGTTAGTTGGTATCGGTGATCGATCTGGTTCAATTAAGGTTGTTGACCTAAGAAACAATGAAGAATTGCAGTATTTTCCTGGAACTGGGAAACAAATTATTTCATTAGATTTATCGGATGATAAAACGCTGTTAATAAGTAGTAATGAAGATCGGGTTATCCAATTGTTTGATATTAAAAATAACCTGGAATTATTAACGTTTACAGGACATTCTTATCGAACGAATAAAGTAAAGTTTCTAAAAGACCAACATAATTTTATTTCTGTTGGTGAAGATTTTCAAATATTAATTTGGGATGAGCGTGGTAACCTCGTAAACAAACTTTCTGCACGCCAAAAAATTAAAGATTTTGAAATAACCTCAGATGGTAAATATATCGTTTTGGGATTGTCTGATTCTACTATTCAAGTCATAAATTTGGAAACTGGTAAAACCGAAAATATAATTTCCGATCCTAAAAATGTCGCTGCTGTAATTTCTGTTGACCTTTTGCCAAATGATTCCTTAATTCTAGCTGGTTATGAAAATGGAAGGGTTCAGATTTGGAATACATTTGGAAATGAAAAAATATGGGAACTTCCAAGCATAGATTCCAGTGGGAATGAGGTTGAGATAAAACCCATAAAAAATATCAGTCAATCAATAAGTGGAACAAAATTCATTGTGGAACGTGTGAATGGCAGTGTTCAAATCTGGGATTTACCCACCCAATCTATGATACAGTCAGTTGATATGCGGTTTGATCCGATTGATAAAATGGCTATATCACAGAACGATAATTTTTTGGCGTACCAGACGGGGGGTAATACGGTTTATGTTGGGAATGTAAAGGAAATAAAAGAAGTTCAAAAGATAAATAATGTATTGTTACCAAATGGGAAGCCATTTTCAACAAATAACGAATTTATAGTGTTATTTCATGACACAGATTTGGAAATCTATAATATTACAAAGCCCATTTTGGATATGATTGGAAAATTGTATGGGTTACTTAATAATGGATTCGTTACATTTTTAGATGAGGACAAAATTATTGCGGGGTATAAAAATGATGAATTATTATTATGGTCAGTGAATTCTCAGCGGGAATTAAGCCCAGTGTTAATTAAAAATGATAGTCGTTGTAAAGTGATTACTAAGAGAGATAACAATTTTCTAGTGGCTGGTTCTATCAATGGTGTGATTTCGGAAACAGCTTTTTATAAAGACTTTTGTAAAATCCAACGCCCTATTAGAACAGTTTCTCAAGCTGTGTTTAAGGAAGGAAGTATGACAGCTTTTGGTATGGAGCAAAATTTACTTGAATTATGGTTATCGAATCAAGGCAATCAAGAATTTTTATTAGAGACATCTCACCCTGGAAATGTACTGAGTGTTGCCTTTTCAACAGACGGAAATTTATTAGCCGCTGGAACAGAAAGTGGTGTAGTGGATATTTTTGATGTTGAATCGAGGGAATTAGTATATTCATTTTATGCGCATAGCGATAAAGTTACGAGCGTTTTGTTTACGAACGATGGAAAATATTTGATTTCTGGTTCCACAGATGGTGTAATTAAATATTGGGGTATCATTAATTGATTTTGGGAGAACAAAAATGGATGATTTAACAGGCAAAATGATCGGAAAATATAAGGTTATCGAAGAAATTGGCCGTGGTGGAATGGCGGTAGTTTATAAGGGAATTGATACCTTATTGGGACGTATGGTAGCGATAAAAATCATTCTTCCAGATCAAACCACAAGTGAAAAATTTGTTAAACGATTTTTAAAAGAAGCAAAAGCCTTGGCAAATTTATCACATACAAATATTGTTAAGGTATTCGATTATGGAGAATTTGAAGGTTTACCTTATTTAGCTATGGAATATGTAACAGGAGGTTCCTTAACTTCACTGGTAGGTTCACCAGTAAAGTTTGAGCAAGCAGTAAATTTATTAATTCCGATTGCTAGAGCATTAGAACATGTCCACAAACAAAAAATTGTTCATCGAGATGTAAAACCAGCTAATATTTTATTGAATGATGTGGGTCAACCTCTCTTATCTGATTTTGGAATCTTAAAAATAGTTGATTCTGAAGAAAGTCAAGGACTGACTGGAACCGGTATGGTGGTGGGTACCCCAGCTTACATGGCCCCTGAACAAATTAAGGGGAAAAGTATTGATGCCCGTGTAGATATTTATGCTATGGGGGTTATGTTTTATGAATTATTAACCGGAAAAAAACCATATGAGGCAGATTCGCCAATTGAGTTATCCTTAAAACATATTAATGATCCTATCCCTAGAGCAAAACAAAGTATTAGAGATTTGCCAATAGAAGCGGATCAGATTATCTCAAAGGCTATGGCAAAAAATATTGATGATCGCTATCTTTCAATGGATTCTTTTGTAAAAGACTTAGAAAAAATGTTAAAAAAAGGTACCGGACCAAACACAAACTCTTTATCTGATGAATTTGAGTCTTTTGATCCTTCCAATAACAAAAAAAATAAAAAATGGGTTTATTTATTAATTCCTGCTATATTAATCGCTGGTGGATTATTGTACTTTTTTGTCATTCAAGACTTAATTAATCCTAATCAATATGATGACTCAAAATCTGTAGCTGCCGCGGTTGTAGAAACCGATGATCTTATATTTAAGATGACATCCACAGCCACAGAACCTGCGCCTACCGCTACCCTTGAACCGACAATTACGTTTACACCAAAACCAACCCTTACCGCGACAGAATTTATACTTGCGAGTGCAACACCGACAATTGTCCCTTTGAATTTTATTTCTACGGCTAATGTTGAATCTATCACTGAGGTCAACCGATTAGAAAAAATTTCTGTAATCGATTTTGATTGGGTCGAAGAAATTAATAAAATTGTTAATGCTGGATCGGCAGGTATTTCAATTATTGATCCGGCTACCATGACGATTTCTCAAAGAATACCCTTAGGAGGACAAATACCGAATGCCCTGGCTGTTTCCGAAAACGGAGATTCAGCGTATGTCTTAATTGGAACTGAAGTAAGCAAATTTGACTTAAATAAACAGCAATTAATTACTGAATACAATGTTAGTAATGGCGCTTTTAGTATTGCTTTGTCAAAAAATGGAGATAAAATTGGTTTGGGAATACTTGATAATAAAGTGCAAATTATTGAGAGTGAAACTGGAAGAGTATTATCCACATTTCGTAGTAATTACGGTGGGTGGAGTGTTTTATTTTCAAATGATGACAAATATATAGCTGCAGGAACATCTCAAGGGAGTTTAGTATGGGAAGTAGATTCGGGCTTATGGATTCCACTTCAATCAGGTCAAAATAACAAAATTTATAGTTTAGCCTTTTCGTCAGATAATTCTCAATTGGCTGCTGGAAGTAACAATTCAATTTTTGTTTGGGATATACCAAGTGGAACGTTATTGCATGAATTTACGGGTGATTTTGGGAGTGTGAATGGTGTTGATTTTTCACCAAATAATGAACTATTGGTCAGCGGATCCGACAATTCACAGGTTATTATTTGGGATGTAGAACAAGGAAAGAAATTAAAGACGTTAACTAATCATACAAGTGCGGTATTTAATGTTCGATTTTCTCCAGATGGAGAATTTATTGCATCTGGAGCTAACGAAGGATTTATCCGTCTATGGGGGCTACCTTAGTGGTAATAAGGAAAATCAAAAAAGCTTTTCATCACAGAGTTATCATGACATTCACTCTTAAAACTTATGATGAGGTATAACAAAATAAACAAAAGTACACCAGTTTTTATTTTTCTAATGCTAAAGCCAATATTTCAATAAAATGACGATCCGAGTCAAAAAAGGAACTGCCCATAACGGGCAGTTCCTCTGTAGTGTAAATTAGGAGTTCTTTTATTCGGTGCTAACTGCAATGAGGGTCAGACCAAGGATCGTACTGGCATCATTATGCGATACCGCACCCAGGTATTTCTTCCCAGGGTCCAGTCCGAACCAGTCAACCATAACGGTTTCGGTTGCACCCAGTACAGCATCTGTTGGTCCGCTGACCGTCATATTCGTGGACCCTACAGCTGCCGGGACTGCCCAGCTGAAGAGGGTGTAGTTGGCATCCGCTCCGTCTGTCTGCCAGCCATGCACGAATACGTAATAATCGCCGGCCATCGGGAAGGGCACATCCACCTGTTCGGCTGATGTTCCAGAGCCGCTACCGCCGGCAAACGTGCCGTTCGGATAGTATACATACAGGTCAAGGTCATCCGCGCCGTCCGTGTAATCATCAAACAGTGAGAAACGTGCGTAAGCCGTATCGGCCGGAATGTTGATAAAGTGCAGTGTCGTACCTGGACCTCCGGGAACAAATGTATTGGTCGGATCGTCCAACACATTCCCAAGGGTTTCAGTAGCTGCCACCAGGCCATGAGCACCGCTGGTATACACACCTGAATAGCCAAAGCTGATATCAAAGCTGGTCATTCCCTCGGTGCCAGTACCAACCACTTCTGCCGGAGCAGCCAGCTTAACCGGTTTAACTACCACTGGGCTGCGTACTACATGCCCTTGATCGCCGGTCCAGGTTACGTGCCCATTGGTGTACATGTCCAGATAAGCTTCATCCACTACCGTGAAAGTTAGTGTAAATGTCTGTGACGCGCCAGGGGATACCATAAAGGAAGCCGGATCTGCTGTTACTTCCACACCGGGTAAATCGTAAGAGAATGCGTAATGTTCACCGGAATGGCCTACGTTCGTCACCGTGCGGGTGATTACCTGCTCGCCGGCCAGTTCGCCAATTGCGATGGAAGCCAGGTTCAGGTCACTCGGATCGATCTCGATCGATGGACAGTAGCTGGCAGCCAGCTGTCCGGTGCCACACAAGAAGCCGAGCCAGTCAACCCAGCCATTGTCGTACACTAAGCCGGGGTCAACCATCACATTCGGCTGAACGTGACCGGCGCCCTGGCTGAATGGATTGTCATCCCCAAGCAGGTCGTAAGCGGTTGTCATCATTGCCGATTTGATCATAGCTACCGACCAGTCGGGGTGCGCCTGTTTCATCAGAGCTGCCAGACCAGCAATATGCGGGCTTGACATAGATGTGCCGCTGTAGAGATCAAACTCACGTCCGGAATTGAAAGGCGGTGCAACTGCAGCCAGGATATCCACGCCAGGGGCGGTGATATCCGGTTTGAGCAGATCACCGGTAGCCAGCAGCGGTCCTCTTGACGAGAATGAAGCAATGTAAGGAGCAGGTGCTGAAAAGTTCAGTGTGCCTTCAGCGATTGTTGCGGTTGCATCCGCACCCATAGCGGTAATGTAAGCTAAGATGGCTGGACGGTCGAGGTGAGAAACATGCACAGTTGGTACGAAATGCAGGTCACCGTTCAAAGAGCTTGGTCCGGTGTTCATCAGGATCATACCGACACCATCTGCTTCCATCACGGCCAGGCTCTTATCTACACGGGCGATTACGCCGCGGTCACAGGCTACGATTTTGCCACTGACCAGAGCTGGGTCTAAGGTGCCGGGATAACACAATCTTACTTCGGTGGGATCTTCACCGCTCAAGCCAACATCCGCAGAATAAACTAGATTGGCACTGACTTCATAAGCAGCAGCTGAAGGACCGTAAAAGACCGATCCGTCACCTAAGGTTACCATACCGTCCAGAGAGCGGTCATGTGTGCCAGCTGCTACGGTTGTTATCCAGGGGCTGGGGTGTGCCACACTGGATGCGCCAGGGCCATTATTACCGGCTGATGCTGCCACGAACACACCAGCATCGGCGGCATACAGGAAAGCTACTTCCACAGCATCTAAGAAATTGGTGCTGGTTCCGCTGATGGAGAAGTTGATTACATCAACGCCATCTGCCACGGCCTGATCAATTGCTGCCACGCTGTCAGCTCCGAAACAGCCACCATCAGCGCCGCCCCAGCATACTTTGTATGTTGCAATGCGCGCACGTGGTGCCATGCCGCTGACGCTGCCGAATAAGGCAGCTGGTCCGGTGGCTTCGACACCGAAATTGCCGCCGGCAGTGCTGGCGGTATGTGTGCCGTGGCCGTCACCATCACGTGGGGAGTTGAAATCATTGGGGAACTGAGCATCAATCCCTCCGTTTCCGCCCCAGCCGCTGTTGAAATATTGCGCGCCAATCAATTTCTGGTTACAAAGCGAAGCCGGGAACGCTTCACCGGGTGTACACTTGCCGTGCCAGCCTGGGATCTGCTGGTAATCTAGTTTGCCGCCCTGGGTGTTGTTACCATTTGTCCCCGTCCGGTCTGAGAAGCTCATGCTCTCGGGCCAGATGCCGGAGTCAACGATACCGATGATTACGTCCTCACCGGAAGCGCCAACGCCGCCTAGCTGATCCCAAAGGCCGCCTTCAGCAGTCAGTCCCAGGAAATCAGGGGTGGTGGCGGTGTCCATCTGCATTAACTGATCGCGTTCAATGGAAACGACCTCGGGCAGCGAGGCTATTTTTGCGGCCTGGGGAGCCGTAAGTTCTGCAGCAAAACCATTGAAGGTATAACGATAGTCATACAGTTTCTTTCCGCCAGCTCTCTGGAGGACATCATTATGATTCCCATCCAGGTAGCCAACGTATTTGATCACATCCTGTTTATTCGGGTTGATCTTTTCACCTTTTGCTGGTTTTGTGGCTTTAAAGCCGGCAATACCGCCTTCATATGCCACTACCGGTGCGTCGACCAACTGAACCAGGTAAACACCATCCGTAAATTCCTCCTGGAATTTTCCGGCACGATCACCGCCGCCAGGGTTGGCAGCAGCGGGTAGTGTAGAAGTGAATGCCAGAGCAAACACTGCCAGAAGCGCAAAAACACTCATGATCTTACGGTTCATTGTTTTTCTCCTTAATAAATGAAATAGGGTGAATACTGAAAAATGAACAAAAGACAATTTTTGGTTTTATACACACCTCCTGAATAACCCAAACAAGCAAACCACTTGGGGAATGGACGTGGTTTGCAACCTTGTGTTGTGGTCTCTCCCATTTATAATCATGACAACTTTAATAAAGAAAGTCAATAATAGATTGGTAACAAATTCTATACAGATTTGTAACAATTAAAAGATTCTGTTTGTTGAACAGTCATTTCAAAGCTGATCACAAATCCACTTGCTTTTCGCACTTAGAAACTATAAAATAAAATATCGATAAAATCTACAAAAAAATTCAATAATTCCAAGTTCATTCACCAGGAGGAAAAAAGTAATGAAAAAATGGTTTCAGGTTTTTTCAGCTGCTGTAATTATTGCTATGATTGTGGCTTTTCTGCCGATGAGTACCGGCAATGTGGAAGCCTTTTCATCAGAAGTGTACATCAACGAAATCCAGGTCAGCACGGCCAGTACGGATTGGGAATTTGTTGAGCTACAGGGTTTACCCGGAACATCGCTCACAGGACTTTCCTTGATTGGTATTGAAAGTGATGCGGGAACGAGCGCAGGAACAATCGATCTCGTAATATCACTTGATGGCCAGCAGATACCAGCCAATGGATTCTGGTTGGGTATCAGCCCGACCGGCTCAAGCACCTATGGTGTCTCTGGCGATTTGTCGATTGCCGAAAATAGTTTTGAAAACAGCTCCGCCACATATTTTCTGGTAAGTGACCTTTCGGCATCCAGAGGTGAGGATCTTGATACGAATAATGATGGTGTATTTGATATCACGCCTTGGACCGAGATACTCGATTCAATTAACATTACCGATGGAGGTACTGGTGATTTGGATTACGGAGCTCCATCGGTTGGACCGGATGGATCCTATCTTCCATCTGGAACATACCGCTGTGGCGATGCACCTTGGGGAAGTTTTAACAGCAATTTCTTAAATTTCTCAACTGCAAACGGTACGCCTGGTTACTCTAACCGCAGTACCTGCGATTTTCCCAATGTTTACCTTAATGAAATGCAAGTCAGCACCACTGGTACGGATTGGGAATTTTTCGAGATCCAGGGTGAACCGGGTACGGATCTTTCCAGTTTGACACTCATTGGTATTGAAGCTGACGCGGGTGATAGCACCGGAAGAATTGATAAGGTCATTTCACTTTCTGGTCAGTCCATCCCGGCTGATGGCTTTTGGGTTGGAATTAATTTATTGGGTGCCACTCAATATGGCATCACCGGTGATTTAACAATCACTGACAATTCGTTTGAAAACAGTACTGCTGTTTATCTGCTCGTTCAGGATTTTACGGGCGCACAGGGTAATGATCTTGACTCAGATGATGACGGCGTATTGGATAGTTTTCCCTGGTCGTTTGTGTTGGAAGGGCTAAGCATCCGTGATTCAAGCGGCGATTTTAACTACGGAACTGCCGCTTATGGCCCCGATGGCTCATTTTTGCCTTCAGGTATATACCGCTGCCCGGATGCCCCTGTAGGTGCTTTCTCGAATAGCTTCCTAGACTTTTCAACGCCAGATGGCACGCCGGGTGCTTCCAATAACTGTGAGGCTCCACCAACCGATGTCTGTGGTGATCCATTTACACCAATTTACGAGATTCAAGGCTCTGGAGATGCAAGCCTGCTGGATGGAGATGTGGTCTCTGTTGAAGGTATTGTGACCGCCGATTTCCAGGACAGCGGTATTAACGGTTTCTTCATTCAGGATCCTACTGGCGATGGTGATGCCGCGACCTCTGATGGCATTTTCGTTTATTCAGGTGTTCCGGATGTCAATGTTGGTGAATACGTGCGCGTAAATGGCACTGTGGATGAGTTTTTCACATTAACAGAATTAACTGATGTGAATACAATCCAGGTTTGTGATACAGGTCTGACCATCCAGCCGACACTGGTCACTTTCCCTGACGAAAGTCAGGCGGAGTTCGAACCCTTTGAAAGCATGTTGGTAGAATTTGAAGGTCCGCTCTTTATCTCTGAATACTTCAACTATGACCGTTATGGTGAGATAGTTCTAACACCTGAACGACAATACCAGGGTACGGCAATTTACGATCCCGGTCCGGATGCGGTTGCGTTGGCAGCAGAAAATGCAGTTAAACGAATCACCCTGGATGATGGACGAACATCTCAAAATCCAGATCCGGCTATTCATCCCAATGGAGCTGAGTTTACCCTTGATAACCTCTTCCGTGGTGGAGATGTGCTCTACTATCTGACAGGTGTTATGGATTATCGTTATGACTTGTATCGTTTGCAGCCCGTGCAGGGTGCAGATTACTATAATGAAAATCCGCGTACTGAAACCCCGGATGAAGTGGGTGGGAACCTGAAGGTTGCCAGCTTCAATGTCCTCAATTATTTCACCACACTCGGAAGCCGAGGGGCAGACACCGCTCTTGAATTTGAGCGCCAACGCGCTAAGATCTTTGCCGCCTTGATGAAAATAGATGCTGACATTGTTGGCTTGATCGAGATTGAAAATAATACAGAAGCCATCGAAGATTTGGTAACGGGTTTGAACGAACTACTGGGTGATGAGGTCTATGCTTATCTTGATACCGGAGCAATTGGTACTGATGAGATCAAAGTTGCATTTATTTACAAACCGGCAACCGTCGGCCTGGTGGGTGATCACGCGATACTTGATTCCAGTGTTGATCCGCGGTTTATTGATACCAAAAACCGGCCGGCCCTGGCCCAGACCTTTATGGATACTGAGACCGGTGGTATTTTCACCGTCGTGGTAAATCACCTCAAATCCAAAGGTTCCTCCTGTGATGATATTGGCGACCCGGATCTGTTTGACGGTGCCGGCAATTGTAATATCACCCGCACAATGGCTGCTGAAGCCATGGTGGATTGGCTTGCCAGCGACCCGACCGGCAGCGGCGATCCTGATTTCCTCATCATTGGTGATCTGAACTCTTATACCAAAGAAGATCCGATCGATTCTATTTTGGAAGGCTCAGATGATACGCTGGGGACCGGAGATGATTATTTCAACATGGTCAATCATTTCCTGGGAGATCTTGCGTATTCTTATGTCTTCGACGGCCAGCTGGGTTACCTGGATCATGGCCTCGCCAATGTCGAGTTATTCCCGCAGGTCAGCGGTACAACCATTTGGCATATCAACGCCGATGAACCCGATCTGATCGACTATGACATGTCCTTCAAACAGGACGCCCAGGATGCCCTGTATGCATCGGATGCCTACCGTTCTTCCGATCATGACCCAGTGATCATTGGTCTGGATACCTGTGATGCCATTCCGCCAACCCTGGAAGTAACAGCGGATGTGGAAATGCTCTGGCCGGTGAACCACAAATATGTGGATGTAACCACCACCGTATTGGTGTCTGATAATTTTGATACTGATCCGGTTGTTGAACTCGTATCCGTGACCTCGAATGAACCCGATGACGGGCTGGGTGATGGCGACACCCCAGTGGATATTGTCATCATTGATGATTACACCTTCCAGCTGCGCGCGGAACGCAGTGGTGTCGGCGATGGGCGTATCTATACCATTACCTACAAAGCAACCGATGACTGCGGTAACGAAACCTACGCGTCGGTTTACGTCTACGCACCGTTCAGTATGGGGAAATAAAAACTTATCAGGATAGTAAAAGTGGCGGAGGTTTACCTCCGCCACTTAGTTTTTTAAAGGCTTTAGTCTGTTGAGCGAGCGAAACGAGACATACAAAAACACCCCGTAAACAGGTAGTTTTGATTTTTTGAGTGACATTTTATCACAATTAATACTTATTTACTTTGCCAGAGAGGCCTATTCTAATTACCCCCTACATAAGGGGTAATCCTAGTTTTGAAAATAATGCTAGATATGTATAATTACTTGTAGAGGAAACTTATGAATTTCGAAGAAATCATGCAATTTGCTCCCCAACTTTTTAAAATCGCACACAAATACTCCATTTCAAAGATCTATGTATTTGGGTCGATTGCTCGCGGAAATAGCACTCCTCAAAGCGATGTGGATTTTCTGGTTGAAATAGGGCAAGGGGGGACACTATTTGACGCAGTTGGGTTTGGTTATGAAGCAGAAAAATTGTTAGGGATCTCAGTGGACGTTGTGCCTCTATCAACTTTATCCAAAGTTAGTGATCGTGAGTTTGTGATCAATATTCAAAAAGAAGCGATTGCTTTATGAAGAGTACAGCCAACGGCAATTGAATTGAAAACATCAACAATTATCACAATAATACTGTAACCAAAAATCAAAAAACCCGGTATTACCGACTACCCTAAAGCCTATTCACAAAGCCTGGTTTAACGGTCTAAAGTTACATTTTGTAAATGGACTCACATAACCCGGAGGTCGTAGGTTCGAATCCTGCCCCCGCTACCTAGAGCAAACCAGAGTCCGTCGGGCTCTGGTTTTTTCATAACCCGGCGCACAGCGGTAGACATTTTTCCCAAAATGGAGGAATTTCTTATGAACCGCAGTTCGCCAGGTACGACAAAATCTAAAGTAACACTTTCCTTAGCCAAAGCCATCGATGGCTTCCTAAAATTCAAGACAGCGGAGGGATTAAGCCAGCGCACAATTACCTCCAATGAGTTCACTTTGAGTCATTGGCTCGATTATATTGGAGATCAAGACGTTTCGAAAATTCAAGCTTCCGATCTGACTGCTTACATGGCCTGGTTGAGAACAGAATACAAACTGTCAAACCAAAGCGATGGAATGGGAGTACTGAACCATTGTCCGCTAAATCGATCCGAAATGTTTGGGCAACCTTTCGATCCTTTTTCGGATGGCTTCAGGTTGAATTTCAGTTTCCTAATCCTGCAAAGGAGATCTCTGCTCCGAAGTTTCAAAAACATCCCGTTGAAACATTTTCCAAAGAAGAAGTTGAAAGAATCCTTAAGGCATGTGTTTATTCCCGTGAATCGAAAACCGAAGAGAGAAAAAAGTTTGTGATGCGTCGACCCAGCGCAAACCGGGACCAAGCGATTGTATTGATGCTGCTGGATACTGGCTTGAGAGCGACAGAACTGTGCTCGTTGATTATCAATGATGTGGATCTCAAGACCGGAAAGGTAACTGTTCGGCATGGTATTGCTGGCGGTGCGAAAGGTGGTAAAGGACGCACGGTTTACCTGGGTAAAGTATCGAGAAAGGCGGTTTGGCGATATCTCGCCAGCCGAGAAGATGGGGACGATCCTGATGCACCTCTCTTTATTAGCCATGCTGAAAGACCGTTTAACAAGGACAGTTTGCGTGTCTTGATTAACCGGTTGGGATCTCGGGCAGAAGTAAAACAGACCTATCCTCATAAGTTCAGACACACCTTTGCTATCACATACTTGCGTTCCGGAGGTGATGTTTTTACGCTGCAATCGCTTTTGGGGCATGGCTCGTTGGATATGGTGCGACATTATGCCCAGATTGCTGAAGTGGATGTTGCGCAAGCACATCGTAAAGCGAGTCCAGCAGATAACATGCGTTTGTAACCACTTTTTTTTCATTGAGCCAACTTTCCGGCAATAAATACCAAAGCCCGTTTCTGGCTTTCTCGATTTAGTTTATTAAGGAAGGACTCAAGCTCATCACCCGGCGTGGACATTGCCTTTCCGGACAGCCCAGCAATACGATCTTGAACATCGGATGACAACATAGGAGCATAAGTACTGTCAGTGATTTCGATACTTTCATGCATCAGGTTCATGGAGACCGCTTTGTAATCTGCCATAGTTTGGGCATGCAGTAATCCGTAAACGGCATGTCCATGCCGGAATTTGTGAGGGGATTTAAAATCAAGTTCTGCCAGTGAAAAAAGTAATTGCAATCGTTTTTGAAGTGCCTGCGAGCGTGTCTTTCCTGGTTGTTCTTGTGAAAGAAATTGGTTTCCCCAGGAATGAGAAATCGGTGCATACCAAGGACTTGAACCCGGGAGCGATTTACGAATAATCTTGTCCCATTGACGTACTGGTTCCAGTATTTCAGGAAGGTTCAAAAGGAACGTAGTTGCCTTTTTACCATTTTTGGTATGAACACCCAACTCTGGCCATTGGCGAAGAGTTAGAGTATCCAGATCGACTGCCAAAATCGGTAATGTGCTAAATGCGCTAGCGCGCATCCCAGACAGATAAAGCATGGCAGCGGCTGCCTTGTCACGCAAGAGTGCCAAATTATCTTCAGGGATTGAAGTATTGACCAATATCTGGATTTCTTCCAGTGAGACAAAGACATTCTCAAATGATTTTTGAGGCTGGCGAGGTAAACGCAGGGTCTCAAACCAAGAAACAGGCAGGTTATTCATTTCGCGGGGATAAGTAACCTTTGCCCAGTGAAAAAAACGTTTGGCTGAATCAATGATTTTCTTTTGAGAAGCACTTGCTAAAGTTCCTTTTCCATCCTTACCAGGTAATGAAGCTAGATAGGACGGTAAGGTTGGACGTATGGATTGCACATAACGAAAATGCTGATCGTCTGCCCAAAGCAGCAAATGACGCAAATAAAAACGGTAACGTTGCACTGAGGTAGGATTTAACTGTAGAACTTCCTCAAGGTATTTGAGATGTTCTTTAATTTTGAGATAGTTCTGGCGTTCGATCACGATGTGCTCCACGGTTAATAACATTTCCACATTTTTCGCAAGTACCTTTGATCAAGACAAGGTTTCCTTTGATAGGTTGTATTTGGGGAGAAACCAATTTCGACACTTGATTGCAACGCATACAATAAGCTTCTCCTTCATTTAAAATACCTCCTGGTTTTTGCTTGCGTTGCTCACACACCCAACTGGCAAAAAGCTCACCATTAATCCAGATACGATTGCGATTATCCCTTTGGTGGGGAACTCCCGCTTGTAACCAGTCGCGTAATGTGCTTTCCGCGATACCTAGTTCTTCACAGATTTCTCTTGGTGTATATAACATCGGTAATAAACCGGGGGCTTTGATGATGACGGCATGAGGTAATTTTGTTCTACGATTTTTCACTTCCATCCAACGATGCTCCTAAAAAAATGAATGAGTAAGAGGTTTATCCGTGAGTTGGCAAATCTTCAATCGCCAAATAGTTGATGACCGTCCCAAATGTTTGGTTGATTCGAAGAAGGGCTTCAGGAATTTCAACGAGATCTTGATTCTCGCTTAACCCGACACGAATTTTGCTTATAGATTCAGTTAATTGGTGTGCAAGTTTGTTGGCGTGTTTAACTTCGCGTCTAACTGGGTTCCAATTACCTGTTGACTTCGGGAATATCCATTCAGATTCTCCCATTACCGGTTCAGCAAACTCATCAATATTTGATCCAATCCTGAGGACCGCACAATGGGTTTCAAAACGTTTCAATGTGCGGTGGATCGAAATTAATTGATCTTCGATATCCAATGTTTCCAACTGTTCATTGGGTAAATCTGACAATTGTGATACGTATCCGGATAAGCGTATCAAATCTTCTTGAATGGTTTCAAGCACCGAGACAAGTTTGATGTGTTGTCTTTTAATTGGTTTTATCCGTAAACTGGTTTCCATGGATGGTCCTTTCAAAAAATATTACAAGTAGGATAACACTCTGAAGAAATCATCTCAATCTATTAATTACGATAGGAGAAATATATGAACACCTATCGTAATTAATAGGTGGTAATTTTCCCGATCTGCTTGCACAATAGAGTAATCTCATCTATAATCTCATTGAACTTTTGTTCTAAATCGTTACTCAATATTATTGTTACCTTGTTTGCGCATACGAATCAAAAATGAAAGAAATCCTTTACCCACACAAACAGAATCAAAATTCCCTCCTGAATATTGCGTAATTCTTTGGAAAAACGAGCTCTTTCAAACAATTAATTCGTTTACATTAGGAGAGAATGATATCGATGCCATCCATTGTTGTTGTCAATGAAGAAGGAAACATCCTTTACCAAAATGTGACAAATAATATTTCGGAATTGGTAAAGACTATCCATGATGGCGGAACTTTGCCCGGTTATTCCGGAGTTTGTCCAGAAGTTAAGGTTAATGGGCTGATCATTCTTGCAGAACAACCACCCAAGCCGAAAAGATTGGTACCGGCATTATCTGCCAGGCAAGCAATCGTTTTACAACTGCTCGCCCAAGCTTACACCACGGACCAGATCGCTATAAAACTTGGATTATCAGAAGCAACCATCCGCTTACATATCAGTGCATTAAAAAAGAAATTCGGCACAGTAAGCCGAGACCAAATGATGGCGATGGCTGGCACATTGGGATTATGTGATCCTTTTGAAACTAAGCCTAAACTACGTATGATTAATCATGACTGAGTAATTAAGGGTTTGAATCATGTAAAGGGGGATTTATTGTCAGAATAATGAAAATATACTATGATTAAAGACGAACAAAAAATTCATTATTCTTAAAAAAGTAAACGATATGTTAAAATTTCCGGCCTGGTTTAACAGAGCATACAAACGATGGAGCCGATCCCAGCCGGGTGAGGAAGATTTTTTAGCTTTTTGTGACCTGTTAGGTTACTCACCTTCAAAAGTGTTGGCGTGGCTACAAGGTGAATCAGTCCCGGAAGGACCGGAAGTGTTGAGTATTGCTGGTGTTATTGGAATTGATGTTTATTCTGTATTAGGTCTTTCTAAGCCTGATCCTGATTTATTTAAAATTTTCGATCAATTTTCACATTTACATGGTGAGGATCGTTCGAGGTTGGCGTTGGCTATCCTCGATGCCGAAAGGTATTTACAAGAATACGATATTTCTGCCAGTTCCTTAGCAGCTGAAGAAATATTAAAGAATGTGTTTGAAAAATATGGATTAGATAAATAGTTAAATTTGAAGATGGGCTCATCAACCTATAGAACGCTCAAGAGTTAAACTCATGGGCGTTTTTTTGTTTGACTTTTTTCCAGTGATGCTATAATAAACTCAAGTAACTTTGATTAAACATAATACTTGGGAGGGTCATATGGACTTCGAATTCCTTACGGCAGAGGAAGTAGCTGAATATTTACGACTCCCACTATCTACGGTTTACAAATTAGCCCAAGATAAACGATTACCTGGTTTTAAAGTTGGAAAGCATTGGCGGTTTCGTAAAGATACTATCCAAAAATGGATCAAAGAACAGGAAGTTAAGAATGAGCCGGCTGATGAAAAATGAAGGATGCCCAAAAAGCAACGACATGAATATGGATATCAATATTTATAAAGGTCAAATTTGGAAAAAAAGTTCTTCAAAGGTTTATTCGCCTGAGCTTTTAGGTTTGCTAGAATCTAAGGATGCTTTGGTAATTCTTAAAAATGGAGAACCGCCTTTTCATGTTGTTATTGGCGTTCCGCATCAAGCTGCTGTTGGAGTAACAACAATTGCTGAAAATTGGACCAATCCAAGGGGAAAGAAAGGGCGCGACTCTGATGAAAACGCGGCTTCCTTTGCATTAGCTGTTTTCTCCGAGTTGTGTGATCAAAAAATACCATGTAAATTAGTCATCGCTGCTCATTCCACGGATCATGACCCTAATAAAGATGCGAACAGTCCTTATTGCAAGGAAGTGTTTTCGGAGAAAATACATTTTCTCTTGGAATGTCACGGTGCGGGCGAGCAACGAAAGCAAGATATCGAAATTTCAGCGGGGACCAATTCGCTAGGCAACGCATTAGATTTCGGTCGTCAATTGGCTACAAAGTTGAATTTTCAATATTCCTTATCTGCTCAAATTGAAGCAGGTTCAAATAAAGCTAAAAGTATCTCTAAAGATAAGGAAATTGATACTACTCTGGTACTTCCAGCATTAGAGACCACATCCTTAATACAGGCAGAAAAAAGGGAAATTGCTGCTTTACATCTTGAAGCCAAACCCAGGTTTCGAATTTCGGAAAATGATGATTCTATATCCGCAGATGGATTGATTTTAGGAAATGCAATAGCTGAAGTAATCCTCTTAAAGGGAAATTTATGAAACTTCAATTTACAAATGGTTACCGTCCTCGCTTTGACCATATATCACGAATTCTTCAATTTCTTCTCACTCAAGGTGACAAGAAAAAAATCTCTCGGCAGGAGATTGTCTCAGCTTTAGGCATTCCCGAAAATCAAGTTGAGAACTTGACCAGCATGATGACCGGTTTTGGGCTAGTACGCCCACGAGTAACTACTCTTACTCCTTTCGGGAGAGCTGTCATACAATCCGATCCGTACTTTGAAAAAATCGAAACCCTTTGGATTCTTCACTTCGTCGTATCCAGTAATCCAGAATGGGTCGTTTGGTATCGCGTCATTAACACGGTGCTTTCATCCCAGGATCATTATTCGGTAGAGCAAGTTAGCAATCGATACTTCCCAGATCTTGCCATTCATTTTTCTGAGAGGACGGTTTCCGAAAAACTACCCAAAGAAGTTGGAGCAGTTTTCGCTGCTTATTCACATTACGTTGTGCGCATGGATGACGCCCAGGTCGAGTTCTATATTGATCGAGGGGAAGCAGAATGGAACAAGATGGTTTTTAACGCTTTCATGCAGCATAAAGTAGAAATGGAAGAACTCTTCGGCGGTTCATTAGATTGGCAATTACTGCCGGACAAGCGAGCAAGCCGTATTCGTTTTGTGATTTCAGGTTATGGCCTGATAGATCAAGACCATTGGGATGAATTACAAGAACAACTTATTACAGCGATGATTAGAATGGAAAAAACTTTTAGACCTTTTAATACTAAACTGGTGAATTAGATGATGTTTTCCTGGTCAGCATTTTTTGGCAGAGCCTGTTAGAGGAATTATTTCTGGTAAATCGTTTGTTACGGACCTTGCGTTTGAAATGATCCAATAAGTTATGGAGGAAAACCATGTGGTCAGATAATGAGACTGATATAGATCTTCTGGATTTTACACATTTAGTAGCAGCCGTAAATTCCATTATCAAGAATAAAGCCCTTCATCCTGCAACTATTGGTGTGTATGGAGATTGGGGGAGTGGCAAGTCTAGTCTCATGCACATGGTACGTTCATCTATTGAAAATGGCAGTGACAAGAATACCATGGCCATACATTTTAATGGTTGGTTATTCGAGAGCTACGATGACGCGAAATCAGCCCTCATGGGAACAATCCTTGATGAGATAGCAAGCAAGAGGACTCTTGGCACCCGTGCGAAAGAACTCCTTGCAAAGCTAATTCATAAGGTGGATTGGATGCGGATAGGCCTGGGGGTAGGGAAGTATTTTGCTGCAAATGCTGTTGCAGGAGAGTTGGGTGTTGGGATCGCTGCTATTTCAGACATTACTGAAGCTGCCAAAGCGATCGCGAATCAGGTAAAAGATATTAAAGCAGAGGATGTTGAGAAACTTATAAAGGAAGATGGTTCAGAACGAGCCAACGTTCGCATGGTAATCCGTGATTTCCATGATGATTTTAATGACTTACTCAAAGAATCAAACATAAAAACACTAGTTGTGTTTATTGATGACTTGGACCGATGTAATCCTGGAACAGTAATTGATATTTTTGAAGCGATACGCCTGTTCTTATTTGTACCTGATTCTGTCTTTGTAATTGCTGCAGATGAAGATCTTATTAGGTACGCAGTCAGCACTAAGTTCCCCGGCTTCCAAGAAAGATCAGGAATTGGTCGGGATTATCTCGAAAAGCTCATCCAATACCCAATCAAAGTACCCCCGTTAGGAAAGAGTGAAACTGAAAACTATATAAAATTGCTTTTTGTTGACTCATCTGGTGTAAAAAAAGAGCAGTTTGAACAATTACGCTCAATTGCTTTGGAACGAGCATTAAGCAGTTTTCAAAATCAGTGTTTGGATTATGAATGTATTAGCCAGGTAATAACTGAGGTACCAGCAGACATTATTGATGGATTTTCGCTTGCTGAATCTCTCGCACCTATTCTGGCAGCCGGCCTTTCTGGAAACCCGAGACAAACGAAAAGATTCCTTAACATGCTCAGAATGAGAATTGAGATGGCAAGTGCCAGAAAGATAACCCTAAACCTTCGTACACTTGCAAAGCTAATGCTTCTAGAATATTTTCAAACTGAAGCTTTTCGAAAGTTAGCAGAATTACAGGTGTCACAAGAAGGGAAACCGCGAATAATAAATATTCTCGAACAAGAGCGTGAATTAACTGGCTTTAAGAGTGACGTATCCGATTTGGGGGAAGCAGAGCTTAGTAGTGGCGAGCCCCCGAAACTAAAATCGAAGGAAAATACTCAAAAACCTAAAAAATCTCTGGAGACAACTTCATTAGATGAAGACGAAACCACACTACTTCAAGCTTGGGGAGCAGATAAATGGATAAAAAATTGGTTGAGTCTTGAACCGGCTCTATCAGGAGTTGACCTTAGACCATATTTTTATTTCTCGAGAGATAATGTTGTTATTAATGTTAGCACTGTCCGAAGAATGAGCCCGGAAGCGCAGAAGATTCTTACTGAATTTTTAGGGGAAAGCGAAGTGGTCCGCAGAGCAGCCATTGATCGTTCAGTAGCATTGAATCAAGTCGACGTTAATTCACTATTCAGTTCGCTTGCAGATCGATTCCGGAATAACGATGACGTAAGAATAAAAGAATCTATCCTCAAGCTCATGTTTGATTTTGTTGAAAAGAGAAAAGAAGCAATTTCCCAAATAATTATTTTCTTGAAAACGATCCCTGAAACAATGATCCCGATCGTAGCGGTGGTTCGTCTTGGCGCTTTAACAACGGGACGAGAAGAGGAAAAAGCAGCAGACACTTTACTACAGGTATGGTCAGGAAATAAATTAAATTCCATTTTAGCAAAAGCAGCAGCAGATGCAATTAAGCGAAAGAGCGATAAAAAATGATCGCATATAGATGTCTGATTTAGAGGGAGAAATAAATGGGAACATCAAAGTCATACGGTGGGCCTGGTAATCGATCTCCATTGTTACCACCATGGGCAGATGGTGAAACAAGTCCTTTACCTAATCCAAATCCAGATACGGAACAGCCAGGTCAAGATAACCCTGGTGAAACCCCTACTGACCCATCACCTGAGCGTCCTGAAACACCATTGCAGTCCAGTAACTGGGCAACAACCAGCAGACACTTTAATACATATGCAAGCGGAGGAGGTGGAGGATCATTGGGTAAAGCCCTAAGCTCTTATACCCAATCTAAAGGAGGTTCACGACAGGCGTCAAAATCTGCCCGAGCTGGAAGAAAATCAACGGCGAAACTTGGAGGTTTCCTTTCAAGTGTTGCCACAAGCGGTGTTCGAGTGGCGACTGAAGGTCTAGGTTTAGCGTCAACAATTCTTGGTATGCCTGTTGAATTAGCATTAGGAGCAATCCTTGATGCGATTGCCCCTGATGGAGCAACTCCAGATGATAGTGCTGCTCGGCGTGCAATAAATGCTACTTTAGAAGAAATGTACAATCGCTTTGAATTAGGGGAAGGAAATTTATCAAAGCTTGAAGCGATTGATAGTAATACTGCTAAAGAGTTGATAATTTTTTCGGTGACAAGTTATATTTTCGAAAAATTCTTACAAGATTTACAATACTGTTTTGAGGAAGGCAATATAGCTGAAGATGAGGTAATTAGACTTGAACGAGAAGTACATCCTTATATTGAAGCTACAGTAAAAGTCGATTTACTAGAAAAACAGGTTGATGTTCTTACCTTAAATTGGTCAGGGGTTGAAGGGCAGCGGTTTTGTGATGAAATATATTCCCAGGCATACGCATTATTGGAGGACAAAAAATGATCTGGCACATAATCGCGCGCGAAAAATCGGACGACAGCTTTACTATTGAAAATTCCCAAAAAGGAATCCCAATCTACATTGACTTAAGTGGAGTAGATAAAACCATTGGAATCAAAAGTAACCTTTCCAGCTTATTCGATTCCTATGGCTCCTTTCCAACTGAAGTTGCTTCAGATTTATTAAAACTTGCAATGACGGTTTATTCAGCCGATAAATCTGCTATCCGTAACCAAGCTTTTAATAAATGGTCTCGATATTTTCATATTTACCAACCCGTCAGTAATATTGATTTGTGGAACGGAATAAAGGAAAAACTTGAACAGTCTTTAGATTTCCTCACCGGTGACCATTGGGAAATTCACTTTCGGATATCGACTGAGAAACTTTTTGGGGGGATGAAGGAAATTCAAGAAAGAATCCCCAGTTTTTCACATTCACCAAGTGCTTTTGCTTTGATGTCAGGTGGGCTGGATTCTTTTGCTGGTGCGATAGACCTCTTGGAAAATACTCTTGGTGAAGTGATATTCATCAGTCATTATAGTCGTGGAGGTGCAACGAAAACAGTTCAAGATCGAGTGTATTCACTATTAAGGCAAAAATATCCTGATCGTTTTTGCTCACTCCAGTTTTTTGTTCAACCTTCAGAAGGAATTATAGAAGATGTTGAACCAAGCCAGCGAAGCCGATCTTTTCTTTTTCTTTCAATCGGCGCTGCTGTTTCAAGTGCAAGTCACACAAATTTACCTCTTAACATATTTGAAAACGGCTTGCTGTCATTAAACGTACCCCTTGCGGCCAATAGGGGTGGTGGCCTAAGTACTCGCACAACCCATCCCCACTTTTTATCAATGTTTCAAGAAATTCTTGAATCCCTTGGCATTACTATGTCAATAGCAACTCCATTTAGATTCCTCACAAAAGGAGAAATGTTAACTGGCACAAAGAATCCAGGTGTTTTACAGGAGGGAGTGAAATTGACTCACTCTTGTTCGCATGGTACTTATGTTCGGTTTAAAGGTGGGGCGTTTGACGATCATTGTGGATATTGTTTACCATGCATTATCAGAAGAGCCGCGACCACCGCGGCAGGTATAGAAGATGTTAATTATGTGGTTGATGTAATTAGCAATAATCTTCCTGCGAATAGGGTTGAAGGAAAAGATTTATACGCAATGAAAATTGCTCTCAAGCGACTTGATAATATGACATCATCCCTATATTCTCATGTACGTACAGCAGGACCTCTTCAAGGAACGCCTGAAGAGATTTCTCAGTATGTCGATGTCTATAAACGGGGTATGGCTGAAGTTCAAATGTTACTTGGTTGATCTATGGAAAACAAAAAAGTAAATTTCATTGATACCCATTGTCATCTAGATCTATATAAATCCTCAGTTAATACTATTAAGGAAGCAGAAAAAGCTGGCGTTATTTTAGTGGCTGTGACAAATACTCCATCTGTTTTTTATTTCACCGAAAACCTATCAACCAAATATAACAATTTGATTCCAGCAATAGGACTACACCCCGAATTAGCAATGCAAAGAAAGAAAGAGTTAGCCCTAATGTGGGATATCTTGCCAAGAACAAAGTTTGTAGGGGAAATTGGTCTTGACTATTCTTCTACAGGTCAAAGTGAACGGAAAGTTCAAAGAGAAGTATTTTCCCAAATCATTCAACATTGCTTCGACATATCAAACAAAGTATTAACCATTCATTCGCGACGTTCCACTGTAGATGTGATTTCTATAGTTGGGAATTCTTTCCCTGGGAAAATAATTATGCACTGGTTTACCGGAACTCAAAGCCAAGCCGAGAGAGCTGTCCTAAACGGTTATTATTTTTCATTTAACTCATCCATGCTGAATTCAAAAAATGGACAGTTGCTGGCCAAAATTATCCCCAGGGAAAAGATACTAACAGAGACAGATGGCCCATTTATTTCAATCGATAATGAGCCAGTTCGTCCAGGATACATTCCTCAAATCGTATCAAAGATGGCAGTGTTGTTAAAAGTGGAAAAGGATGAGCTCCAAAAGAATATATTTGAAAATTTTCAGACGCTGATGGCTGTGGAAAACGGTTATTCACAGTAAAGGTTATATGTCAGCTTTGGTTTTCAATCTTTTTGGTTCTCAACATTTGTAATTAATTCAATCCATCTAAACAAAACTGAGTCTTGTTTTACCAACAAGACTCAGTTTAGATACAATTTAAATTCCAAATCCCATCTGCCCCTCCGGTACTACCTCCTTTCTCCTTGTCCGCCTGACTACCACCGTCTTCTGGCTCACCCAATCATCCCAGGTCATCACTTTCGGACCAGGAATAATTACTGCACTCGGAGTCGTCAGGCTGCCCATTGGATTGTGGCTGACTTGCAGATCATCAGCAAACAAGGTTTGTAAGTCAGAGAGCTTCGCGCCCTCTAGAACATCACGAGCAAGTTGAGTGAGAAAGTCGCCTTCCTCCTCTGGAACAATCGCACCTCCGACCTCATCCCCGTAAACGAGCTGCGCGGCCTTCATCTTTTTTCCCATCAAAGCCAGCGCTGTTGCTTCCATCGCTGACGAGTACACCGAGAAAATCGCTTTAACCGGCTGTGTCTGTCCCAAACGCCATACACGTCGCACGCTTTGCCACAACGTATAGAGTGAATATTCGATCTCAAAGAACACCACGGTTGAGAATTGCACCAGGTCGAGACCTGTTTCCACAAGCCGAGGGTTACAAATCAAAACATCGATTGTATTCACACGTTTGGCGATCCATTCCTCTCGCTTGCGGGGGTCAACATTCCCACTCAGGATTGAGACTCTCAGTCCGTTGGCTTGCAGCGGCATCATCACCCGATCTTGAATGTCCCGCGTGCCAGTCTGACGAACATAGACCAGCACTTTACGTCCCTGCTGCTTTTCAATCTTACAGAAATCAGCCATCCAGTTCTCTTTTGGCAGCCATTTATGGCCATTCGGATTGATTGCCGGCAACTCCATCAGCGGAACTTTCCGCACGGTTTTGCCATCGCCGTCATCCACCTCATCTACCACCACAACCTCATCCCGAAACGCAGAATTTGGCCTTGCCAGTGTCCATTGAAGCCAGTTAGATAGGTAACGACTGGATTGGATAGCTAATTGTTTCAGGCTGCTATCCATGCTGCGATATTGCTGTCCCTGGTCATCGAGCATATCCAGGGCAACCACTTCCTCTTTATACGATGGCAGAGCGAGGTTCAGATCCTTCAGGCTCAGAAAGATGGTCGTATCCAACAACCGGCTGACGATAGCCGGGCTGACGCCCGGTTGTTCCTTTGCTTGATTCCGATAGCGCCGATTTCCTGTGTACACCCCATCTTCGTCCGCATCGTCATCGCGTCTTCGCCTTCGGGTGGTTTCAAGCACTCCATATAACCGCGCCCAGCGTTTCTCGTCATGGAAAGCAAAATCACGACGGACGCCATGGTTCAAGCGATGCAGCAGCCAGAAAATCGAGGTGCTTTTGCCACCAAAGAATGTCCCAGTGAGCGTCAGCGTCCACTTCACCGCTGTTACCAGTTGATGGAACGCGACTCCCCGATCTGATGACTTGGATTTAAACTGATGGACCTCATCGGCTATCAGAAGCTTGAAAGCATCCTTAGCATGTTTGGTGATGTACTCCGAAATGCTATGTCGCCTTGCCCCGTTGAACTCAAACATGGGTGTCCCACATGGACGCGTGCCCCATACCGAGTCACCGTTGGCATCAAGTTTCGTCCTCCCGTTTGCATCCAACTCCCAGCCAGGGATTTGATTGCGGCAGAATTGGCGTTTTTCTGCCAATTCAGAGGCATCAGTTATCGGAACCACAAATCCGTCCTTTTCGACCATCACGACCTTACCACATCCCGGACAAGCACAGGCATCCACAATCTTTCCAGTCAGTGGGTCTCTCGCTTTCCTGGTGATAACTGCCGGCTGCCATCCAGCCCCGAATTTGGCAGAGGTGTGTGCTACTACTGCTACCCATTTGGGCTTTGAACCTCCTTTCTTTTGAGCAGTGTCATAAGCTGCCTTATATTGATCCAGGAATTCACGGACATCGTTCACATCATAAACTTCGTCACTATTCCGACCGATGCGGCGGATTTCTCGTGCATATGCTCCTGGGATCACTTCCTCGATCTCGCGGATCCATTTGGGTACGAGGTGTGGAGGACAAAGCACGATTGCCGGGTAAGCATCCAGCAGCTCTATCACCCCAGTTGATATTGTCGTCTTCCCGGTACCCATTTCTGCCTGGCAGTTGGCCACGCCATTTCTGCGAATTGAACGAGCTAACGCCGCTGCCGCATGTCTTTGGGCAGGAAGCAATCCAGCACGCTCTTGTCCGGGAAGGGCTTTTCGCTGCGTACCAAGACTATCGAGGACTTTAATTTCGGTTGCAGTCGGGTCCAGATTGTAGATGGGTTTATAGGTTTCCAGGACATGCGCAGCGATCTTCTCGCCGTGAACTTTCATAAACTCTAGTAACAAAACGATCCTTGTAGGTTTCTACGACTGTATCCGCTTCTTTGGCATCCGGCTGCTCAGTCTTTTCGACCACCTTGATCACCCTTCCCTTGATCAGCATTGGTTTACCCTTTTCATCAGTCAACTTTACCGTGCCCATCATGCCAGAGGCCATGAGCATAGCGATATGCCCTTTCTTCAAGGGCATGACTGGTTGGGAGAGTTGAGCCAAACCACGCGTTGGATGTATCAGGTCAAGCCAATCACTGGTCGTGTGGACACCTGCTTCCTTTGTGGCTTCAACCACCTCTTCCGGTTCCCAATCCGTTCGCTTGAACACAACTGGTTTGCCATTTGCACCTCGTGATGGTGCAGACAGCAGTTGATAGATCGGTTCAATAGCAGATTGGATAGGTTCCAGGTCCATCGACGCCAGACTTTGAAGCGAAAGAACCTCCTTGTCTGTGGGTAGCTGGTAGAGCTTGCGCTTGGAGGCCAACACCACCACCTGTTTGAATTTCTCGTACAATCCATCCGGAAACCGATAGACCGTGATAGCTTCATAATGCCCGGCCAAAAGCCGAGCAACTTCAATCATTCCCAGAATTTTCTGTGGGATGATATAGGTCAGAAGCCCGCCACGCATCAGCTTGGAGGAGGTCGTCTTGAGAAAATCCCATTCCAGTCGTTTTTGACCTTCAAATCGGTCAAATTCATATGGTGGATTCAAATAGAGCCAGGAAATGCTTTCATCACTCAGAACACAAGCCTGCCAGGGAGCCTGGTAAACCTTATCCATCACGGTTTGAGCTTTTCCTGCTCGTTCTGGTGATAGTTCTACGCCCCAGGTTTCGCAGTTGAGTGCGTTGCCCAAGAAAGAAGCAGCTTTTCCTTCCCCTGCGCAGGGATCAAATAACCGCCCTCTTTCGCTAGGCGGTTTCAAGTAAGTGCGGATGATCTCGACAACCGGTTCATCCGTGGGATAGTACCCCATTCTTTCGATTGCTGGTGGACGCATTGTTCACTCCTTTACGAAGATAAAATCCCCGCAGGAGACGCGTCCAACCCTTTGAGGGGATGAAAAGCGCCCCCTCCGGGGTGATGTTGCGAGTTGTTTTACTTGTTCAATCAGATGGTCAGTGAGATTTCCTCCTGAGCTAATAACTCGGATAACAGTTCTTTCCAGTCAGCTTGCAGGTCAATTCTGGCACCAAGGATACAATCACCACCTGTGGCCAGATCTTGAACCAACGTGCGGCTACGAGCTTGTTTCCAAAGGGCTACTGACCATTCATCCAGGATCGGCACCTCCAGAGCTTCTTTGATTCGTTCAACGAAAAGCTGAATCAATTCCTTTCCCGGGTCGGATGTTCCTCGAAAAATAAGCAGATATGCACACAGGTCTTCTGGTTCCCACTTTCCTGGAAGCGCAAGCCGAGATACAAACCCGACATGATGACTGGTGTATTCAGGCATGGCTTGCCAGGCTTGTTCATACTTATCAGTGGGAATCAGGGACACATCGCTTAGGCCGTCCTGAGTCATTTGTAGGGATTTCCCGCACATAAGAGTCACTCGTAGTGACTCCAGGCTGGTCTTGTAACCTACAAGGCCAATATACGCCAGGTTGTGATCGGTGTAATAGGCATAGCCGGTGGCATATGCCATTGCTTGCCCGTTCCGAAGCTTTGGTACCGCTTCAAGAAATAGACGATCACCCGATTTGGAATCCCCGCTTTCCTTCGGAACAATCTTCCAAACAACAATCCCAGAATTGACTCGAGCCAGTTCTTCGTTGACCTCTTTCAGAACTTCGTACAGACCTTTCCAGGGTTGTGCTCCGGTGAAGGTGACGCTGGTTTCGCCGCATTGAATATGGATACTCCGGTCCTTTACATCGAGGATTGCTTCACCTAGAGTAAGAATTCGGTAGTTAGCTAACACTTGGGGTAGTTTCTCACCCGATTTTGCAGTAAACAGGTAAGCTCCGAGTTCCGAATCGTAGTTAAGGAAACCAGCTTTTCCAACTGCATAATCGTATGGGTAAGCTGCCCGTGTCAGTTCCTGCCCAAGATCTTCTCTCGCAGGTAAGCCACTGCCATCCTTATAAGCAGCGATGATGATCTTGCCCTCCTTCTGCCTGGCGATAATACGGTTCACCTTTTCGCGCAGGTATTTGTCTTCGTATACATTCATGTGATCCTCCTTTGGATTAGATATGGATTGAATAACCAACGTTTTTTTGAAGAAATAGCCAACGTTTATGTGTTCTGTATGCACTGCACAACAGAACATCAAACCAGGTGCCTGAAACATGAAAATTGTTTCAGCAACCAGGTTTCATGCCCTGTCCTTTCACATGTAAAATGAAGTAGTCTTTTTATATCCGCCACAAAACCGAAAGCTGGACTTTATTATGAAAATTTATGAAATCGATGGAAAAAAATATCGGTTGCCTAATGAGCTCACTGATTTTCAGCTGCAAATGTACATTCACTTGATAAATTGGAAATGGACTCATCTGACTCAAGAGTCAGGATATTTCAATCACTCTCCTTATGATGCTTTGCTACCAGACGAATTAAAATCACAGGGCTATCCGCTGTATCGCCCAATAAAAGAGCGTTTCCTGGATCATCAACAACGATTCCCCTTCAAATCCCATAAGTTTCTTGGACATATGGCGAGTTCTCAGGCTGCATGCGCAAATTTGTTCTTACCTCTCCTCGAGGATCCGCTGATCGCTGCCAGTGTTTTGGGTGCTGTCAAAACAGACCTCAAGTCAATTGCTATAGATCATCTGGACAGAGGATTTCGGATCGAGTTTTGGGATGAACCTGACAATGTGTTAAATGATCATACAAATGTGAGTGGAACCGACGCGGATATCGCCATCGCATACTATGACGATCAGGGCAATCTCAACCTATGGATGATCGAACATAAACTGACAGAAGTGGAGTTTACAACTTGCGGAGGTTTCAAGAGCCCGGGGCGCACTCCCTCACATGCCTGCGCACCAACATTCGCGATTCTGGATAATAAAAATCTTTGTTATTACCACAGCAAATGTAAATTTCGTTATTGGGATATTACAGTGCAAGATACTTCACCGTTTAATACCGACCGTATTAGAGATTATGACGAATGCCCATTCAAAGGGGGCATGAATCAGTTGTGGCGAAATTTACTGCTTGCCACAAGCCTTGAAACATCGCCCTCTCCCAAATGGCCTTACAAGAAAGTGTATTTTTCGGTGGTATATCATCCTCGAAATGATTCCTTACGGCCATCCATTGATGAATTTCAAAAATTGATTGGTTACAACGACCGGTTCTTTGCGTTTTCATCGGAAAAATTGATAAACCGCGCTAAAGAGATAAATGAGCCAGCTTTATCTGAATGGGTACGCTGGTATCAAGAACTCTATTATTTCTAACCAAGAATCCGGAGTTTCATCGGAAAGGTTCACGGGGAAGCCCAATGCTTCCCCGTGATTATCTACCTTCCATCAATATGCATGGGCATTAATACGTATAAATTCTCCTCATCTCCTGTTGAACGGATTACCGCCGGTGTGTTGTGGGCATTCGCTTCAATGATCACTTTTTTGGTAGTGATGGCTTCCAACCCATCTTGCAAGAATTTCACATTGAATGCGATCTCCAATTCCTGTCCTTCAACCGTGGCATCAAGCTCTATCTCACTTGCGCCGGTCTCATCGGATTCGGCCAACAGTTTGACCTTCCTTGTTTGATCAGCTCCGGGTTGAAAGTGAAACCGCACTACATTGCTACCTTCGCGAGCAATGATGCTGGCCTGTTTGCAGGCTTTGAGCAGGTCACCCGCGTCAAGGACTGCTCTGGTCTTGTGATCTTTGGGTAAAATCGCCTGATAATCCGGGAATTTCCCATCGATCAATTGTGAAACAATCTGCACGTTTTCACAACGGAACACCACCTGGCTGCCATTCGTGGGTAAAACAAGAGTGATCCTGGCTGTTTTAGTCGCGTTCAGGATACGCATCACCTCTTTCAATGCGGAAGCCGGTATGATTAACTGCTTCTTGGCAAACAGGTCTGGAAGGATAGCTTTACAGATAGCAAGACGGAATCCATCCGTTCCGACCATGGATACGCTCTTTCCATCCATACTCATCAAAACTCCAGTCAGTACAGGTCGGGTATCATCCATGGAAGCAGCGAACGCAACCTTTTGGATCATTTCTTTGAACATACTTGCGTCCATTGAAACCCCATTGGTGATAGGGTACTCCGGGATGGTTGGAAACTCGGATGCATCAATTCCCTTGACGACCCCTTTATAAGTTCCGCACTTCAGTGAAGCTTCCGGTTTCCCATTAACCGAAAAAACAACTTCGGGATCTGTTAGACTGTTGATCACATCGGTCAGTGTTTTGGCAGGTAAGGTCAAACCCAGGTCACCATCCAAATTGGCATCCATCCAAACCGTGACACCCACGGTCAAGTCGGTAGCCGAAAGACGAAGCTGGTCCTCATCTTTACTGAGCAAAATGTTCGATAAGATCGGTAGGTTGGAGTGAGAACCTACCGATCGTCCAACAATTGCCAGACTTTCAGAAAAAGTATTCTTTTGAACAGTCACTTTGCAGGTCATTCTGTATCTCCTTGTTGTAGTATCAGACACGCAGGTTTTTAAAAGCTGCGTGTCTGAGTCTGTCTAGAATTCGTCGAATAAATCGGCGGATGCACCACCATCTGGCCAATATGCCTCTTCATCCCCTAAGCGAATTGCATTTTCGTATTGCTCAGTGAGGGAGCCTTCGTCATCATCCTCGTTCTGCGAGTTCATCAAAGCTCTGAGAATGGGTTGATCCGAGGTATAGGCACGAATGCAATTGCGCCAGAAAAGTACATCATCGTTCTGAAGAACTTTCTGGATTCCTTGCACCAAGTCGATTAAAAAGTCTTCTTCAAATCGATCTGGAGGTAAACCATGATCGGCTAGTGTGTGAGCAATTTCTTCAGCGACTTGTCCCCATGTGATTGAAAACGCCGGCTTTTCCATTGAAAACCCAGCATGCTCCAGAATTTTGGACACCTCGAAACCAGATTCAAGGTATTCAAGTTGTTGTAGTGTAGGTAGTTGATCCATTTTTATCTCCTGTGGATTATGAAAATCCCAACCCTTTTTCCTTCAGGGACACCCATCGTGATAATCCAATGACCAAATGGTCCAGGACTGACACATCCAAGAGCTTGCCGGCTTGGACAATGGCGCGAGTAACGCTCACATCTTCGGGACTGGGTGTAGGATCTGTGCTGGGATGGTTATGTGCGATCAAGATAGCCGCTGCGTTCCGTTGCAGTGCTGGTTTGAATAACTCACCAACCCGCACCATCGAGGAATTTAGCGATCCGTGATATATCTCAATCACATCCAACATGCGGTTGCGTGTGTCAAGCGGCATCACAACCATGAATTCTTGTTCACGATGCGCCAGCATCGGCATCAAGATTTGAGCAGCATCTCCAGGTGAATGAATTGTTGGGCGTTCATCTTCTGGTTGAAGAAGCTTACGTCCAAGTGCTAAAGCCGCTTTGAGCCGCAGTGCAGTCAAATTGCTTATGCCCGGCACTTTAGCAATCTCATTCACATGTGCTTGGGCAATTTTCTGGATCGTGCCAAATTGTGCCAGCAGTTGTTCAGCAGACTCAATTTGATTTGAACCACCAATGATGACTGCCAGCAATTCAGCCAGACTGCATGCATCTGAGTCCTTACTTACCCGGAAAGCCGGCTGCTCTCGAACTGGCAGGTGCTTGAGCCGGGGAAAGTTGTAAGTTTGAGGGTGTGCACTTTCTATAAGGTACGGTTGTAGGTTGTTCATGTCTGTCTCCTGTTATTTAGGGGACAGACCACCCCTGGAGGGGTGGTGTGCCCTCCGATAGGGTTATGTCCTTAGGCGGTCGGATCGTATCCGGTTTCAAGAAATACCTTGCGGCTGATTGCTTCGCATTCTTCCCATGTCATCAATTCATCTCGCCGCACACCTGGGTATCCAGGTGCGGGAGGTATGAGCCAGGGGTTCTCTGCAAGGTTCTTTTTTATCCTTTCAGCTTTTGCATCCAGAAAATGACGCAGGCCACCTTTTGTGCAGCGCCACCCCAATTCCTTGGTGTACTTACCATCCCAATTTCGATCGCGGTAAGTCTTGCTGCCACAGATAGGACAAGGTGGCATCCCTTCTGGATCAGGCGCTCGTGCACCACCAGCTTGAAGATAAAAACGAACAGCATCAATCGCTTCGCAATAAGCTGCACCACAAGAGCACTCCTTGTTTTTATTGACCCTGTGAAAACGATGTTCACTGCCCGAACCAAAATCAACCAGGTATTGATATCCCTGGACGGAAACGGATGGCATGAACACCGTAAAGTCTTCCCGGATCATTGCACTGCCATCCGCTTTTGGGATCCCCTGACTGCTTCTAACCGTACTTGCGGTTCTACTCGGAGCAAGTTCGGTCTTCATAAGCACTCTCCAGAAACCAATCCGCTGGAAGCAAGTGATCCTGCGGAGAAATTTGGATTTCTAGTTCTCCTGATTCAATCGTTTCACAGATTGGTGCTTCTTCAGGATCATTCTCAACACGGACATCCCTCAAGTGAGGGATATGAACCACCGTAGTGCTGTCCTGATAAGGGCCACCGTGGCTGTTCTTGGTAAATGGCTCCAGTCCATTGAGCGCGCGTACCCATACTGTTCCAGGTCTTGGTCCTTTTCCCACTACCTCAACGGGAATGACCGCATCTCCATAACATGTACCGATTGTGATTTCAGCTTTTACCATGTGTTCCTCCTGTGTTCTTTCAATAGGAATGAGAAAGGACATGCCATTCAGGGCATGTCCTTCGTTGTGATTCACCGGTGCGTTTTGACTCTGGCTAGAATGGAATTTCGCTTGGGTCTACGTTTGGCGGAACCTGAGTATTTACTGCGGGTTCTGCTTCCTCCTGGTCTTCACGTCCAGAAAGAAAACGTACGGTCGAGGCGGTTACTTCGAATGAAGCGCCAACCTTTCCGTTGTTTTCCCAGATATGTGGCCCACCAGTTTCAGGATCGGGGTTTAGGCGTCCTTCCACTAACACCTTGCTTCCCTTGTGTAGGAATTCATTGCAGGACTCTGCTTGTTTTCCCCACACAGTCACACGGAACCAGGTTGTTTCTTTGACTGGCTGTCCATTCTGACCGTTGTAACGGCGATTCGTGGCTACTGATAAGGTAGTCACAGGTTGTCCGCCAGGGGTAAAGCGCATTTCGGGATCTTTTCCCAAATTTCCGATGAGGATAATCGTCTGGTACATTGTGTTTTTCCTTTCTCCCTGGTATGCGGTTTTTTACGCTGCAACGGATGCAGGCGTCGGTGTGGCGCGTTGACTGGCTAGCCAATTACGCAATTCATCCTTTGAAGCAGGAACTCTCCCGGTTTTCTCTTTGAATTGGTCAAATGCCTCCTGTTCAGAGACATTTCCATTCACGGAGACACCATCCCCATACTTGCGTACGATAGAGGTGGTGGGAGGCATTGAATTTGCTTTCGAAGTTGGAATTGCCGTAGATGAGGTGCCATTGGATCGGTTTTGATCAAGACCTGCGTTCTGAGCAATTTCCTTGTCATACAGCAGATTGCCGAACTGTTCACCCAACTGGCGGAAGCAGCGCTTCAGACAGTCTGTGGCTGAACCTGCCAAGGCCATATCAAGAGCTTCGGGTGTATCACCAGTGAAGACACAACGACCAAGATCGGCGTGACTGTATGTTTTTCCGTCCAGATCGACAGATACTTTGCCAGTGATATACACTAAACCGACTTCCTCGGTCTGAACATTCCCATTGGCATCCAGGGCAGGAACCTTGCGTTTTTCCTGTTGATTCCAGATCAGCACCTTTTTTTGCCAACGCACGATGACCGGATCACCAATCAAGTCAAATGACCAGGTAAATCCGAAGATACTGTTGGCTCGATCAATAACGTCGTATCCTTCCAGATATGGGACGGATCCCATACCTGGCGCTTGGCGGCGTTTGACGCGAGACATGTCCAATGGCTGGCGAAGTTCCCAGAGGATGCGGCTCAGCCGGTCGCTCAGGTTCCCATCATTTGAAGGGATGGTTTCATTCATTTGACTCTCCTTTTCTTGAATTATGTGAATTTGTGGTTGCGCCGCTTCTAAAAGGCGGACACCTTCAATGTGTTTGCAGAGAATCTGAGGTCCCCGCTGCTGATAGTCCATACAGGTACACGCCCATTTGACCTCTTCAGAATCACCTTGAGATGGTCTCAATGAGACTACATACGGTAGCTTGTCGCCATTTTTGACCGTCCATTGGTGGGGATTGGTTCGGGTGACCTGGAACTTGCCAGCGAGAATCGCAGATTGTGCACGTTCAGTACGTTCAACTTGTGCTTGGGTAAGGTCTTGTGTTTTTTGCATAATCCTCCTTGTGGAAATATCCGACGTTGATTAACAAAAGGTCGATTCGAAAGATCAACTCATGGCTAAGCACCAGGAGTGTTCCGACGTTATTTACTACCCGTGAACAAACACAGAGCAGAAAACGACAATGGTGAAGACTTTTTCTTCATCGCTGACATTTGCAGCCCTATGGATGTGAGAATATATGGGTGGGATGAATGACTCATCCCACCCAAACAGTATTGTTTTCTCCTTGTAATATGAACCTTTCTGCTTCTCAGCACGCCATGACGCCTCCTGGGAGGAAAAGGTTGTTTGTTAAAGTGCAAGCCCACTATCCGGGGACTCCCGGAAACAAAAAGGAGGATCACTCGCTCCCAATACCAATGGGAGCTTACGATGACAGTTCTCGAAATCCAGCTTGCTTTATGCAAGGGATTCGGACGTCATCTTGTGATCCTCCACGTACCCTGAAGTATCAAGAATTCACTTCAGGTCTGAACCCATCCATCTCTCAATTTTTTTACACGATTAGGTCTTTTGCAGGTAATCCAAAAAGATAATTAACCATGCTCACCTTCGGTTTATTGATAGGATGAGTTATTCAGCAGTTGCGTCAATTTCTCCAGAAGTAGATTCCATCTCACGTGAATCGTTTTCCGCTTCAGCGTGCTTGCCAGTCGTAACTCTCTCAATTGATCTGGCTTTTTTCTCGTTAGGTGCGGCAGCATCCAACACAATAATGCGCCTGGCGACTGCCTCTACCACGTTTCGGTCAATGAATACCTGGTTTTGTTTCAAATCGCATGCTTTGATATCAACCGCCAGGTCAGTACAATTTTTGGATTTCCGTGCTTTGCTGATAAATTCTTCCAAGCTTTCGCGGAAATCTCGAGACTGAAGAAAGCCGTGAACTCGCAATCGCATTCCGCGTCGGATATGGATCAGCCCATTGGCTCCGCCATTGACTCGGACGTTGATGTAATCACCTGCATCACGTTCCAGATCCAATTTCTTGGCAGGCAAATCACTGTCTCGATAGATCACCAACCGGAAGAACAGGTCATCCATGAATTTCCACGGATCGCGCACCACAATTCCTTCAATAACAAAATCATTGATCAATTGAACCTCCTAATTAATTTAAAATGCCGGACAGATTTCCAGTTGGAATTGTCCGGCTGACGATAGAAAAAAGATGGTTGTTTATTATTTACAGTATAGCAACAGTCTCGCCCTTATCCCAGGGGGACAATATTTTGCTCCTGAAAGATGGCATGAAATAGGAGCAGCTTCGAAAGCTGACACCAGATATTGCGATACAGATAAATCAATATAATTTCACATTTTGCCTGTAATATCCATTTCCTGTTTTTTGAAAAGCTTACTCGGCATATCCCTTGTGACTTGCATTGCTATTTGTATGAATTCTTCATCAGATTCCTTAAATCCGCTTTTTACCCATTCTGTTATGAGGTTTGTTATCAGACCTGAGAAAACAGCGTAAGCATAATTTGATGGGATAGTAAGTCTTTCAGTCAGATTCTTTTTTACCCAAGTTTCTTGTATTAATCTATTGAATTTTACAGTAAACTCAGATCTGCCATTATCTCCAAGTAGAAGTGTAAACTGTTTCCCGTTGCTATGCAGAAAGTCCGTTATGCTTTTTGCATAACTTAGCATTGCTCCTTCCATGGATGATTCGTCTTTAATTGCCTGGTCAATCGGAACCTGATTAATTACCTCAACCAAATTTTTAAGCAGGTCATTTTCTATACGATCAAGCAGCTCATACTTATCAGAATAGTGGGCATAAAAGGTGCTGCGGTTGATTTGAGCACGTTCAATTATTTCTTTGACTGTAACCTTTTCGAATTCAGTACTTTTTATGTATTCAATAAATGTGTCTACTATCACGACTTCTGCTTTTTTGTACCGTAAGTCATGCGGATTCATTCTAATCCTCCAAATTATTCAACATAAATTTGATTATTGTCGGTTGTGTCTCTGCTTTCGCCACATTATAATAATACATGTGTCGGATAAAAACAATGCCAGCCACCAGAAGAAAGGATGATCTATCATGATGAAATGGTTAGTTAATAATTGGTACAAAGCAACGATATTTGTCGCAATATACTCGCTGTTGTTTATTTTCTTATTTGTTTACAAAGAGGGCTTGGCGCTATTCCTGATATGGCTGCATGTTCCGGTGTATTTGTTACATGAATTCGAAGAATTTATTTTTCCAGGTGGATTTCCCGAAATGATGACTGAAATGTTAGTAGGAAAAGGGCATGAAGTCAGTTATGCACTAAAAAAAGCAGGATTCTGGGTTAATGTTCCTTTTATTTTTATCGGCTTTCCATTTGTGGCAGCACTTGCTACCCTAATGGGCTTATCATGGGGCATGTATGTGGTTTACTTCACTTTAATTGCTGCTCTTCCACATCTCATATCCGCGGTGAAAAGTAAGAAATTATATAATCCAGGAATGATTGTGAGCGTATTTTTGAATTTACCGGTGAGCATTTATACAATTTACTATTTCGCATCTCATAATCTGGTTCCGGTAAGTGCGCATATGATCGGTCTTGTTCTAGCTATTGGCGCGATGGCCGGGCCAATGGTTTTTCAAATCAGAAAAGCACAAAAAGAAATTTCTATGGAAGACAAAATATAAACCATTTTCAAAATCCGCCTGTGTGCCATTGCATTTTCTGGAATACTTTCAGCAATTACCTACTGGTACAAGAATGGAAGAAAACTGCTATCTCAAGATTTGGTGGGATTTTTGCGGTCGATATTTATGCATGGTGTGTTTGCGATGATCCAAATTATTCAATGACAACCTGATCTGTCCACAACAATTAGGTAATACCAGCGTTCCTTGACCTTCTCAAAGGTCCAGACTAAGATTCTGAGCAAGTTAGACAAGTGACATATTTCCCCTTATTTTTGTGGGAGGGTGTGGTTCAGAACAGGGGTGCAAAGGCTAACCATATGTGATGAGAGTTGATCAATTGTCTTCAATGATGGCATGAGTGTCAGGTTTTATGTTAACCAGTTGGTCAACAATTCAATGTGTCATCACCCTCAATCTTGCCACCCCAGTCTGTGTTACCAGTATGTCCGGCACCACAGACGGAAACAGGATAGATAAATCTGCTGACACAGAGACCCGTACCGTGTTGTCTCCCCCGCTGACCTGAATTCCTGTAACAAAGGCATGCACCCCTTTTGCGGATAAGCTGGCTGTATTTGAAGTCACATAAGCCTGAGCGTTCCCCCAGGTTCTTGAAGTGGGAACAAGACTTCCGGTATCTTGAAAAACTTGCTGATTGATCTCAGCGGAAGCGGCAACTGCCGCAGCATCCGCTGCCTTTGCCACTTCTGAAATGGCATAAAAATACCGTCCGAGTTCAATAGCCAATGCCAGGGCAGGAATCATCACCAACCCAATGAATACCGCCCAGAAAGTCATTGAATAGCCACGCCGATCTCGCCACAGCATATTACCAGCCTTCTTGCCGAAATGTAGAATCGGCACGGACAGTAAACGTCTGCCCTGGCAATCCAGGGAACAGGCTGGTCAGAGGAGCCATGAAGTTGGGTACACTGCCGCTGACTTGGATCTTTAAAATGCTGCCGGCACTTCCTCCAGGAGCCAAGACACTGACCGAAGTATTTTCCAGAATCCCAGCCTGGGCGATTGCGTCTCTTGCTCCACTCATGGCATAACAGGCTGGACATTGCTGCGCCACACTTCCCATGCGCGCACCATGCCTGGCAGCGGCTTGCACTGCCTGTTGGGCATAGACTAACATCCCCAGGTTAACTATCGCCAACATGACCATGATCGCAATTGGAGTTGTAATTGCAGCCTCAAGCAATTCCATCCCACGAGTGTCTTTAATAAACCTCATAATCCTCCTTGAGGAATAATTGATCTGCCAGTTTATGGAACATCCCCGAAGGGAGCATTGCTGGCAGACCATTGATTTGACTATATTTTTCCAGCAATATCAGTCACGATGGCAGCGATATTTTGACCCAGCAACCGATATGCACCATAAGCCACCAGAACAACCACCGCAATGATCAATGCGACCTCAGTCGACTCAATTCCCCGGTTATCATTTAGGAAACGCAATGCCAATCACCTCCTTCCTTCTTTAGAAATATGGATAGAGAACGAACAACAATGTCCCACAAAAAATTGATACGACAAAAGGAATTTCCCTCTTTTTCTGAAGGCTCGCGATTACGCCCTGCACTCCACCGACAACTGTTATCGGGATCAGAAAAATTGGATTTCCAAGAACCAGGGCAGCAGTAATGATCAGCTTGACATCCGCACCTCCTAAAACACCAAATTCCCAAAGTACCCACACGACAAGGATAAGAAGGCAAATCAACGCCGCTGAAGGTTGAAAAATTGCAGAAAATACGGACAACGTGAGGGCGAATGCCAGACGTTTTTCTCGGGGGTTGAAATCTGATACGTGTGTCAATGCAATCATCAACAATACTGGAGCCCATAAGCCGTTGAAAAGGGCATACAAACCTGCACCAACCATCCCGCCAACGGTTAATGGTGTGGGGACCTGGTGGTTGCGGAGATCGTAGACCATACAGGCAAAAAACAGGGTTAAAACGGCGAAAGTAGCGATCAGAAGGCGCTCCTATCCATTCTGCATCAGTGCAAGTGCTTAAAAATTAAAGCTGGACTCACTTCTGCGCCCAGAAGGTTCTGTCCAGCCAACGATTAATCAAAGATTGTCTATTAATAATTATAATGACGGAATGAAGTTATCCAAGGTGGCCAATTTCTTGATGGGAGTAACAGCCACTGTTCCCGTTGTCATGGAGGTTTGATGATACATAAAGTGGAAGTAATCATTCCGAACGAACTTATAAAGGAAATTGAAGTTTACGCAAAGGTCGAGGGAATCACTCTCAATGAGTTCTTGCTGTGGGCTCTTGGTGAAAAGGTGGGCGAATTACGTGAACGGCGAGGGGTTAAGAATCTACTTCGGGTTATTCCAAACCAAGCCGCTGAAAAAACTCCCGTAGAAAAAGCTACACCTCCCACATATCCTCAAAAACGGCTACTGAAAGCCGAGGAAGTAGCGAAATATCTAAGAATAAGCAAATCCGGTGCCTATCGGTTGATGCGAACTGGTGAAATACCAGTTGTGAGATTTGGTAAAGTAGTCCGCGTAAGAGAGGAAGACATCGAAAGTTTTGTATTGAACACAAAGGCATAATCCAGACATTGCGGATTAGCCTAAAATAATTATCCCTACTTTCAAGATTAATACCGAGGCTAACAATATCGGCAAACCCGGTACACGGTGAAGCTTAATTTTCTGTTCCCGAATCACTGAAATTAATCCCGAAACAATCACAACGATTAGGTGAATAACCAGAAAAGATATGATAAAGAAAATCCCTGGCCAGATAAGACAGATCGTAATTGCACTGACGGCATCCGCGCCACCCCACCACTTCAATTCCCAGGCTGCCCAGAAGCCAATGATTGCCAAAGCTGAAAGTGGTGAAGATTGAATCGAGAGGAATGCCCCCAAAAATAGCAATGGGAGCCAGGTGATTATTCGGCTTAATTCTTCCCAGCCAAATGCTTTAGATATCCTATACCGTTCACTAACAGCAGCAACTACAGCAGCAAGTAGGACTAATGTCCAGTCTCCCTGCAAGATTCGATAAAGACCTGCGCCAATAAGAGGAATAACCACCCATGCGCTGTGAGGTATTTCACTTTTTCGAATATCGAACCAAGATACGATTCCCAACCAGGTTACAACAAGGCCAAAAATAATCCAATCCATAACACCTCTTTTTCTACGGCTTGATCTGCCCTTCGATCCGTCGAATATATTCAGCGCCACTTGCACAACCGCTTGAAAAATTGGCTGCAATGCTATTCCAACTGTTCGGATTTCCGGTTTTTCGAAGAGCTTGATAAACACACCCAGCGCCGGCATGGTAGTTTGCTAGAACCAGACGCCAGTAATCGTCATAACTTAAAATCGCAGCTGGTTGTTTGCCGGTTGCCAGATTGAAAATCCTGGTCGATTGCAAACAACTTGCATTGAGGGTTTCAGTCAGAACTCGTATCGCTTGGTTTCCTTTTTCAAGATCAACACCCCCTGGACAATTCGGGCAGGTGGCCTCGATATCCCGTAAAACCATTCCGCGTAATAAGTATTGCGTTGAAGAATCTAGGAATTGATATTGGGTAGTACACCCTACTTCACCGTATGTTTGCCGGCAAATGGTTTGGAAATAAGCCGGCCGCCACATCAAAACAAGGTCTGCACCATATATGGTCATCTGACCCAATCCAATCTCACCCAGAGTCCAATTTGCCGCTGGCCAGAATTGCGATTCAACGGCAATGACAGCTTTAACTACCTTTGGGGGTAACTCTGCAGCCTGAGAAGAAGAGAGAATCACCGAGTCAAATTGATTCTGCCATGTGAGCACCTGGTCTTTAGCAAGTTCGATTCCACAACCATTTGCAGAGCCATCAGGATTCAACCCTTGTGCTGGGCAGATAGCACCATCGACTAATCCGGAGGTCAATAACTCAGCAGCCAAAACATCATAACGGTTGGCAGTGGCTAGGTTCGTGTTCCCGCTCACGGGCATTAACCAATCAGGAATTGCTATTGGGGTTAAGCCATAAGCCATCTGGCAGGTTCCACCACTGTCAGCCTTCACAGATGTTGTTTCCCAACTGGCAGTGGTCATCACGGTAAGGGCGACTAGTAGAATTCGGATTACGGGCGACCATGCACGGGATGCCATGCCACCTCCCAAACTACGCTGGGTGTTCGATATGTCTGGCCAAAATCATCCGACAAATCAGCCCATGCGGTCCAGATACCCTCTTCTGTGGTGCCAAAATTGAGATCTCCTGAATTCTCAGGAGTCACAGACCAGGTTGAGCCATTGCGGTTCAAAGAAAATTGAGCTCCCGATGGTGCCCGAACTTGCACCAAAATAGAATAAGGTGGAACACCACCTGTTACCTCTCCAGTTAGGGTCTGTGCGGGTTGATCCAGGCTAGGAGCAAATAACAATAAACGCGCATATGTGACCGCTATTGTCCCGCGAAGTGGTGCAATCACAATAACCGTGACTGAATCGCTAGCAGTTTCATACTGATTAGAACAGGTGATTGTATAGGTGTGCGTTCCAGTCGGGACTCCACTCATAGGCTGATTTCCAGCAAAGACCACATTCCCAACCCAGCTGCCATTTGAGCTGACTGCTGAACAATTGGTCGCATCGCGACTGATCCAACTCAGGGTAAAGTTTGCGGGAGAAATTAATGTCAGAGGACCATCGGTGTTGTTAACCTTCAAATCCACTGCGGGTGGATTGTAGACAATGACAGTGACACTATCTGATGCGGAACCAATGGGATTGGCACATGTCAACGTATAAGTGTAACTTCCAGTGGTTATGCCGGAGTAATTTAACGAGCCGGACTGACCCTTCGTTCCAGTCCAGCTTCCTGAGGCAGTACAGGTATCTGCATTACTGGATGTCCAACTCAACAAATATTGAGCGGGAGAAGTCAGGCGGATTGTTCCATCCTGGTTATTCACTTTTAAATCCACGCTGGGCGGGAGTGAGCACCGAATCGTTTTATTTGTTCCTGAGAGATCAAACCAGGAGGAATTATAGGGATTTTGACCCTGAACGCGTATGGTGTGTTGAACATTGGGCGAGATCAATCCCCATAAATCTTGAGTGAACCCACAAGTGCCGCTCGTGCATGTTCCGGTCAGATCCGCTCGATATTGGTTAGCGACTCCACTCGCTACCGAATTGCCATCTACCAGGATGCGGTAATTAATATCCAACCCTGGAGCGGCATCTTGCATCACCCAGCCGTAAGCCCGACATTGGGATTGAGGCACTGTTCCAGAGGCTCCGTCATGGTAGCCAGTAAAAGTGTCACGATAAGCCCAGATTAAGACGAAATCTTCAAAATCATGGTCATATCGGCCATTTGCATTATCCTCATCCCAATCCCCCCAACACTGCGGGGTACCAATAATTGTGTCTCCGGATGCAAGAAATGCTGTCATTAAACTAGTAAAGTCTCTACCACCTGCATTCGGGTCATAATATTGTGAATAAAAATAACTTGCACAAAAATTATCATGGTGTGGCGTTTTCCAACCCACATGGGGGTTAGCACATCCCCCCGAACCGCAGTTGCCTCCATAACAATCACAACCTCTGATTTGGATCGTCTCACCAGCTGCAACTGTGATCGGGGTCAGCACAGTTTGATTGTTAATCACATCCATATAGGTGCAGTTCTGACCTACTCTGCAGCCATTACGGATGAAGTAATAGCGTGAAAAATACCCCGGTGAGCTTGAGGTGATGACATTCCATAATACAATTCTTCCAGCTCTGGGGAACGTGATCGAAACGGGATTTGGATTATAGGAAACGACAGGATGGCCATAATCAGCCAGCGCAGAGATCGTGATCACCAAACCAATCACGATGGCGAGGATAATTCCCAGAAGTGTTTTCTTACGCTTCATCAGATTTAAGATAAATTTTTTCATTGGACAACCCCAGCGGATGCAAATACCCGAACGGTTTTCAATTCGATTCCGAAAATGTTTAGAATCGTCCATTGGATTGGAACCTCCAAATAGACTCCAACAGCAGGTTCATTACTAGACCAATCACTTAATCCATTTCCCAAGCGAACTGGACGAGGCGGAAATCCGGAAATCGTTCCTCCAAAAGGATCAGGCAGAACCCGAATTGACGAGGTGTACCCAATAATTCCGCGCGCTTGCATAGCAGAAGTAACTACGTTTTGGGTTTCATTACTGGCCACGGCTTGATCTAGTTGGATAAAGCCAGTAGTGAGAACAGCATCCCAGTCCCTTCCTCGGGATGCTCCTGCAAGTGCAGCCTCTTGCGCGACAGAATAAGCCCAATTACGTGCCGCATACAGCCGGTAAATATCCACGAGCCCACCTGCAATCACTACAAGCACGAGGATGGATAATAATCCCCACACTGCGGATTGTGCTTTTCTTTCAATAATCATCCCATTTCCAGTAAAAGCTTTTAAAGGTAATGGGATCATGGATACCGCTCCACGATTCCCCAGTGCTGAACTCGTATTGTCATGATGGGTTCAGAAAGGAAGGGAATATCTGCCTGAAATGGTGCAGAAGCCTCCAAGATAAAAGTAGTTCCAAATGGGCTGCCTGAAAGCCAAGCTGAACTCCGTGGAGTGCCGGCAGCATCAAAAACTTGAATGGTCGTAGCCTCAACCGTACCCATCACATTTTGGTTCGTCCCTTCTTGAATCAAGTTCTTTGCATAACTCCATTGGGTAGGATCTAGGGATAAAGCGCGAACAGCTGCGCTGGCACTGCTGTCCAATGCCTGCCTCATGGCCACACCACGGCTGAGTTCAATACCACCAAAAATTACCAGTGCAAGCACCATCAGAACTAACAAGGCTTCAACCGCTGCCTGCCCTTTTGAATCTGATTTAAGACCCAATTTCGGCGTTGACATCATTGAACTTGACCTTTAAAGTGGAAAAGACTTCCCAGAGTGCGCCGCCAACAAGAGCGATGAAGATCGCCAGGACAACGATATACTCAACAACGCTCTGTCCATTTCGATCATGCAACATAATTCCTCCTCTCCTTGGAACGCTCCTCTGCACTTTTACAGAGGAAGCGGAGTGTTAATGGTTGATAGCTGGTCTTCAGGATAGAAGACCAGCCACCAGGTTTGCTAAAAAAATTATGGGTGTGCAGCCGGCACAGCGATGCTGTTAATCCAGTCCGCAATACTGCCGCCTTGTGTACCGATATTGCTCAGGATAGCCCAGATAGCCACTGCTCCCAAGACAACGGCGATCGCCAGAACAACAACAAACTGTGGAATTTCGGATGCTTTCTTATCGAACAACATAAACAGGCTCCTTTCCCTCGCACTTTGGGCGGGGGTTTTGAAAAATGGGCTGGTAGGCCCCCATCGCGGAGCGATAGGGGGTTAGAAACCACCGCCAATCGACACCCCGGAGAGGGTTTTCAGGATGCGATCAACGAGCGGGTAAAACAACAAGATAACAATTGGACCAAGGAGAAACGGCATAGCCAGTAAGGTGATGCGCAGGGGCAAACGCTGCATCTGTTCCTCGGATTGGTAACCGATCTCTTCGTTCAATTCTTCGATGACACTGGCAATCGCTTGATCAACATCGGAGACACCTCCGGACTGCTGGGCAGCTTGGACACGTTGAACAACGTGCAGCAACTGCGGGGATTTCAAGTCATCCGCCAGTTGGCTGAGTAAATCCAAACCACTGCGGGCAGAACTGCCCTTCAATCGCTTTTGCAGGCGTTGATATACCGCTGATGTTTCCAGGGTGGTTCTGCCAATACTCTCCAGTCCCAGCAAGAGCGACCCTTGTAGGCTCATATGCAGACGCACATCAATCAAGAACTGCCGAATTTGACCGACCATGAACCGTTTGCGCTGCTGGATCAGGTATCGTTTGGCTAACCATACCAAGGCCGGTAAAGCCAGGAAGCCCCATTTCAGACTGGTTAGAGATGGCCCAAGAACAGCCAATAAAAGTAGTCCGATCAACGCCGCACCAGCATACAAACTGTTCCATGGAATATGGTCCAATCCCAGAATGGCATCTTCCGATTTTTTATCTTCTTTTTGTTCCCGAACGCCGAGCCCGAGCGCATGCAACCGTCCGCGGCTTGCGGTTCGGCTAAACCTCCTTCCTGTTTCAATAAAAATGGATAGAACGGTATTGGCAATCATGCCCACTCCGATTGCCAGGCTAAAGCCCACTACCAGGGAATAGGTATCCATCAGGCTCCCTCCCCGTAACTCAACTGATAGACTTCATACTCAAAATATAGGCTGGCCAGCGCTGATGCACAGATTAAGACCGCCAACAACACACGATGAGAAATGTCTTGTAGAAAAAAATCTCGCCAGGCTGGAGAAAGTACAACAAATGAGATAGCTCCAGCCACAACACCTTGTAAAAGACGGATCGTGCCACGCACCAAGGAAAGTGTCTGGTGCGTCTTTGAACGAAGAAGTTTTTGCCGATGAGCTTCCTGTTCTAAAGAAACGAGAAGCCCATCCTGGGTTTGATCTGTCAGTTGAGCACTATGGGCAATCAAAGCAGACAATCTGGCCGTGACATTTCCTGGAAGACCTTTGAATGTTTGAGCAGCCTGTTCTGGTGGTTGATGCATCCGCAAACGACTGGCAACCTGCTCAATAGCGTGTTTCATAATCCCTATTGGTAGCTCTACCCTGGTCAATCCGTTTAAGATCGAACGATCAACACTCATCAAAGATCGGATTTGCAACGCAACAACTTCCGCATCTTCATTGATTTGGGCACGCTCGATCTGACGTTTTTGAAAATCCACCCAGATCAGAATTACCAGGCCAATCAGGAGCACAAAAGGGGATAACATGAAATCATGGACTGCCAGAGCTATTACTGGGATTGCAATCAACAAAACCAATCGTTTCCAATCTAATTCGACCTGCGCCCGGAAAGGTTTTTCCTGTATAACGCCCATATCACGCAACCGGCGGCCTGCCCAACTGACAAATGTTTTCCGCCAGATCCGAATAATGACTTCGACACTGGTTAACAACAGGTTATAAAGTGTGAGAAAGATGCCGGCAGCCAGAAAAACTGCACCGGCATCGATCATGAAACGAAAAGCAGTCATCCCTGGTCCTCCAGTGTAAGTTCTCTGATACTTTCTGATTTTGACCAATAATCTCGCGAGGGTTTTGGAATCCCGAATGCTCGACAACGCTTTTCAACGACCTTTTTGGAAACACCATACAGGTTAGCGATTTCGGCAACAGGGATTTCCCAAACTAACTGATGTAATTCCTCTGGATCAATTTCAAATTTCTGTGAAGCCAACATTTGGCATGTGCTATTGTGAAGAACTTGCCTGTATTTATCCAAAATTCGCAGCACGTGAGATGAGGACAATTTATACGAAACCCCACAGACTGGGCAATAGAGAATCATATGAGGGATAGGATGTTCGACATACTCCCGTAGTGGGATGATTTGTATGGTTTCGCAAGGTTGCATACACCCTCCTAATTCAAAATTGAAACGAACCCCTGCAGAGGATATGCAAGTTCAATCTGCCAGCACAGGAAACCGTACATCGGGTAAGTTGGTGGCTCCCAACCATAACGGATGAAGCCATTGGAGATGCCGGTACCCTGGTCATCCAGCACAAGGATGGTGTCAATCATCTGCGCCAGGTGGCAGTAATCCGAATCGCAGTCCTCCCAGAACACGCCGTTCTGGTTGACATAATCACCTTTGAGTTGCACAGCGATTAACTGGTCCTCTTGAATAGGTTGAGCTGCGAGTGAAAGGACCGGTTTGCCTGGAAATTGAATTTCTGTTGTCACCCAGGTGAAACTGATATCACCATCTGATTCGAGATAATATACTTTCACCAGTTTCATCGGATCGATTAAGTCAATCTGCTTGGTTTCTCCGGCAACACCATAAAAGCGCCATTCTTTTTGTCCGCTGATATAGCGCAGCCCTTGCCAGGGTGCGTTACGCAGCTTGAACTCTATTTCTTGATTTTCTTGCAGAAGATCCTCTGCCACCTCTATCGGAGTAGGAACAGGATCTATGGGTGCCGATCTTTTCAACCTGGTTAATCCAAAGACAATCCCAATCAGAATATAAAACGCCAAGATGATCAATACTTGTTTTATAATCTTCCGATTCATTCCAATTCCTCCATGATTTGGAATGCTTTTTCAAAAACTGGCACACTCTGCTCGCCCTCTGCTCGATACAGATAATTCAAGCAATAATTTCCATGCTCATCCAATCCTTGAATCACGGCAATGGCTTGCAGGGTGCGTTGAACACGACCGGATTGATTGACCCGCCCCATTAAAGCAACTACATCCAACCCCATGGCCACCATAGAACGGACAGCGTCCAACCCTAATTCCGGAGCGGAGGCCAATGCCAGTTGCTCCAGGCGCATTAAAGCTTCTTCCACAGTTCCACCGTGGATAGTAGTAAGTGCTTTTCGCCCCAGGCAGGTTGCTTTCAAGAACTGTAATGCTTCAGGTCCCACAACCTCTCCCACCAGAATGGCAGCCGGATTCATGCGGGTATAAATGACATTCAGCACCCAGTCCAGCGATACTCCCGGAGTTCCTGGTGGAAGTTCGGCAGGAGCAACAGCTCGCAGTAAAAAAGGATGTTGGATTTCCAACTCGCGAAAAGTTTCCAGGGCAGCTAAGGGTGAAGTCGTAGGTAAAAACCCTGATAAAGCATTTAACAAGGTGGTCTTTCCAGATCCCATTTCCCCGGCAATCATTAGACTCCCAGATAGAGTAGCTACCAGCCAGGCTAGAAATCGATCAGGGGCATTTTGCAGATTCTGGATACGGACTTGTTGTTCGGGGTTAAAAATATCAGTCAGAGTTCCGGACAAAGAAAGATTACGCCTGGTAAAGGTCCCGGTCTTTTCCATCTCTTCCAGGGTTCGTACCCGCCGGCCAAATGTACGGATATTAATAGCGGTTCCCTCTGTGGACAGACGCGGAACGATCGCTGTAAAGCGTTCCCCACCTGGTAGGTCAATCAGAACAGCCGGACGGTCGCCACGCAGGGTAGCCCCACCTTGATCGGCAACATGAACGGCAAGGTTTTCGAAATAGCTATCATCTGCCAGTTTTCCCAGATGGTGGAAAGTCCCATCATATTCGACCGCCACATGCCCGTTACGAACGAAGATCTCCTCCACATACGGATCGCGGAGAAGTTGATCCAGCAAGCCAACACCTGATAAGGCGTCCGTAACAATTTGAGCATTTCGGTTAACCGCTGTACGGTTTTCACCCTGGTCGATGAGGATTGAACGGACTTCATCAAAGAAGCGACGACGTTTTTCTGGATCGGTTTCGCGCCAGGAAGGTGGGTTTATACCTCGCTTAACCAGTTCTTCACGAACGCGTTCGATCAGTTTCAAATCATTCTGATCCAGTGGATGCACCAGCGGAGGTTGTAATGTTTTGCCTACGGAGTTGCTAGCGTTGTCCATAACAACCCTCCTTGTTTTTTGGCGTTTGCGACAGCATTCAGTATGTTATTGACTGCTTCTGGCTTTACTGCCAATGTCAGAATCTGAACCTGCTCAGTCTGTGGGCTGCTGTTGAAGGTTGAATTACCATCACTTTTTTGACCTGATTCAGCAGCCACACCTTGTGCATTACGCACATCCACAACCAGAACGCTGCCTGCAATGAGGTCTATCGTAAACTCGGGATGCTTATTCACTGGATTATCCGAATTAACTGCGTCAGTCTTTTCTGGTGATACCTGGTAAAGATTGACGTGCTCCCCTATCCGGATCTGGCCACCCACAGCGGATACAGGCTCAACTGGGATAGAAAGCACTTCATACTCAGCCTCTGCCAGACGAAACTGCGCAACAGGTACAGCGTTTACTTGTGCGATGGGCAGGCCAGCCGGAAGCGGAACAGCGCTGATCATTCCATCCAGGTCTTGGATCGACTGGTAATAAGGCAAAGATTCCATTGTGCGCGGCATTTCACGCATCTGGAATAAATCCGCTCTGAGAATGGTGTAGGAAGGGATTGCATTGACCGGCACAGGCACCTGGTAAGTGGAGACCTCTTTGAGATACAAATTGCGACCGTAGTATCCTGCTCCCAAGGCTAATGCGATGGCGATCAAACCAATAATGAATTGGGTGACGCGGTTCATGCTTACTCCTTAATTGGTTTTAAAAAAAAAGCCGAACAAGTTACCCTGATGGTTTTGTCCGGCCAACGATTGAATGGAATAATAAGAATATTCGGCTGTTTTCTATTATCAGTTTATCAATCTGGGAAGTCTTATCCCAGGGGGATTTTGTTTGCTTTCATAATCTAGCCAATCGTAGGTTACTTCTATTGTGAAATGATAAGATTCTATCGGAAAATCGATTTTAGGGCACCTAACCTATAGGTTAATTAACCTAAAATCAAACACAACCGTTATTTCACAAAATAAAGCTTGCCTTCGACTTGAAAATCCCATGCTTAAATTACTTCTCACGATTTCAGGTTTTTATCATTTTCCCTTCGCTTTCCAGCCCTTATAAACCAGTTCCAGTATTGGATCTGCCAAACGCGGGTCAGAGGATTGCGCCCAGTTTTCGTTATAGGGAAGCACAACAGATACGCCCGGCTCTGTGCGATCAGCCAAAGATTTGGTCATGTTCAGTACCAAGTGGGAAGGCTCTGATACTTCACTCATTAAACGCCGGGCTTGCAAAATAGAATCGTCGCGCGGGGAAGTTACGACCAGATTGACCAACCCAGGCATGGGTTTCGATACCTCTGGAAAGAGTGGGTGACCAGGAAAACAATCCACCACAAACAATGTATGCTTACGGCGAATCTCTGCTAAACCCTTACGAACACCTTCCGAATCTTCACCCCACAGCACATCAATGGTACGCCCGTCCATTGGGTAAAGGCTAACGCCATACCAGAGCGCGGGTTCTTCTTTATGAGTTGCAATACTGAAAAATTCAGGTAAATCATGCGTAATGCGGGCATGTAAAGCACTGCCTCCCATACTGAGTTCGAGCAGCGCTGCTGGCAGTCCAGTACGCTGCACAAACCGTTTGCAAATTGCCATCGCCAGGGTGGTTTTGCCAATCCCTCCTGACCAGTTCACCAAGTTGATCTGGCGCGCGGGTAAAAAAGAAATTCTTTTCGCATTTGTCAAACGAGCACGGCTCAACCATTCATTTGGATCAGCCAAAAACCCTTCTTGCGATACCATCGGGATGCTGCTCATTTCGAGCGCACGGTGAAGTACTTCATTGGATGTATCCGGTAGGGAAATGAGCTCATCGAGGATCACCAGGTGAACTCCTGGCAAATCTTGAAGTACACCACGAGTAGTAAAGGCTTCTCGCACGGTTAGATCACTGTTTCTTGAGAGTGCATCCAGTACATCTTGATTGGGCTTCTGAGCACCGAGTAAGACCACCAGTGATAGTTCAGTATTCGTTTTGAGTAAATTTGAAAGGCTAAACTTCATGTTTATTTTCTTCTCCTTGTTTTGAAATGGATATATCCGCATAAATTGCAAAAAGGACTGCGGACGATAGTAAAACAGCAGTTATGACTGTCAAGATCGTTGCCGGTAAAGAGCTTCCACCCAACTTCATATACACGAGGGATAAACCACTGATCCCGGCAATTCCTACGGACCGAATCCGCATGAAAATGGTCAGAATGGCAGATAACAGGACACTGAAAACTGCCAATCCAACCAGTTCGTCCTGGACTGCGAAGGATTTCATCATCAAGGCGCTGCCTAAAGCCAACCCGAAAAGTGTGTTAGAGAATTGGCGCATTTGCCTCACCAGAGTCCGGGTACTAACCGCCAGGGAACGACGCGGGTATAACAGGTGTATCCATCGATCATCTTTTCTTCTCGAAGAATGCGCCAGCACTGGATAACTACCAGGGTTAAGGCCATTAATCCCGCGAATAGCAGGTTGGGAGAGCAAAATACCATCGCCACACGAAAAACCAGTTCTCCCAGATACATCGGGTGGCGCAGAATGCGATACGGACCCTGACATGTTAATCCACGGTCTGCAGGGGCAATTCCAAAACGAGCTCCCAATGTGACTAAAGACCAAAGGATCAATCCATAACCAGCCAAAGCTGGAACCAACAAATACCAGGGTGCACTTCCTGATGTTGAAAAGGTTGGTAAAAACGCGGCGATCATCCCCAGCCATAAACCAGTGCGATCATACCTTTTTGCCGGCTGCCGCCGGGCATAAAAGAACGCCAGCATAAAGTTGTGGGAGGCATATAACCAGGCAAATACGGATGGGTGATCCCATGCTGCAGCGGTAGAGACCAATGCCGCGAAAGCAAAAAAAGCAAAGCCTGCCAAATCGCGCAAACGACCGGAACGCTCCCGGAGGAATTTAAGGGAGTTGGCGAGCATCACATTCCACCCATATTCTGAACAATTGGCCAGCCAATGACAGCCAGAAGGGTGACCAGGAAGGGTAGAAAATAGAAAACTACCATGGGAATTACCAGTTCCGAACCTACTTTTTCTGCGCGTTGCTCGGCGCTGCCAATATAATCCGCGGCAATACTGGTGGCCAATTGCCCCATCAGTTCCTGTTGGGCTGTGCCGCGCCGGATGAATTCTAGTTGGACCGACATACCGATCAGTTCAGGTAAATGCGCCTCTTGGGCTTCCCGCTGCATCTGTTCGATCAGATCACGGCCTTGTGCCATCTGTAGCACCCGTCGCATCCACTTCCCTGCCAGGCTCTGCGCCTGAGAAGTACGCCGCAGGGCTTCTTCCATAGATACATTGGCAGACATCTGGGCAGAAACCAGTTGGACATATTCCGGTAGTTGAGAAATGAATAGTCGGCGGTAGCGTCGAGCGATGCCGCCCATTGCCATAGCCGGGTATTGAAAACCAACGAGGCTACCAATCAACGCAAACACCGGTTCACCGGTTGCGACCATTCCCAGTCCAAACCCCGCGACAGCCAAAGCCACCCGCAAAGAGGTGAACTGCACTTCATTCCAGTCATTCCACCGATCCCCAATCTGCGCCCAATACAGATCGGCGCGAGTCTGACGCAGCAGCCCAGCCGGCGTCCATTTGGAAACTGGCTTATCTAAGGGTGAGAGAGATCTGCGCCAACCGTTCAGAACAACCCCATCGGCAGGTGTCAGTGTTTCAGCCAGACGCCCGGTAGGTGTCGCTGGTGCTAGCTCGAGAGTCAGGTAGATCACCAGGGCAAACACAGCGATTCCGGTCAGGTAAATTAGTGCTGTCATTTACACCGCCTCCATAATCATGGATCGAATGATGACATACCCGGCCACCATTGCAGCCATCGTCACCCCAATGACAATTTGCACAGGAATGGCATTGAGCGATGCTCGAACCATCGGATCCTGACTGAGATAAACCAGGATCAGAACCAGGACGGCTGGAAGGACTTTTGCGGAAACCAGCGAATCCCCGGCTTTCGCCTGGGCACGATTTCGAGCAATCAGGATCTGTTGAACCCGCATTGAGATGTCCATCAAGACACCTGTATAGGCGCGTCCACCGGATTCTGTGTACCCTTCCAGCAGTTGTGCAAGATTGGATAGTGAGACGGATGGACTGCGAGAAGCCAGACCACGTAAAGCTTCCACACGATCCTTGATGCGCATTTCTGAAGCCGTCAGAACGAACTCAGGAGTAAGGGGATTGGTCCTTTCGATTTCCAACGAGTCCCCAACTTGTTGAAGTACATCGGGAACTGAGCCACCTGCCAGGAGGCCGGCAGCGATTCGGCCAATGCCGATCGGCAGTAATTGGTCAATTTTGCGCCCGCGGCTCTTTACCCGATCATCCAACCACACTCCTGGAACATAAAAAACAATTCCACCCACCACAAGGGCTGGTAATCCAGGTAAAAATAGCCAGATGATCACAGCACTTCCTAATCCGGCTGCAACACAAAGCAGGCGAAACGTGACGGGTTTCATTGGTAATCCAGCTGCGAGTAGCTTATAGTCCAACGATTTCTGGTCGAGCGACGACAATGTGCGAGCAGAATCGACAGTGTAAAGATCTGCCAGTTTACCGGTCCGGGTTGGTTTTGGATACCACAATAAAAGTGCCAGGGTGGTGCATAACAATCCCACCACGGGGATTAATATGGTCATTGATCCTCCTGTCTCACCTCGTTTGGGTGAATTAAAATAAAAAAGTCGGATTCTTTGCGCTACTTGCATTTGGCGTGCAAGTCCAGTAGGTATATCCGACCAACGATTTTGCTTACTAATTATTATTCAGCTAAAACGAGTATAACAAAAAGGGCATAGTCATCCCAGGGGGTGTGATTGATACACATCATTTAATTCAATAAGCCGAAATAGGTGTGGCTATCTCCCCATTACCTTTATTTGTACTTATATTTTTCATTAATGAAATATTATACGTCTGATGTGAAATGCATCGAAAAGGCAGGGATCGCCTCGAAGGTTTGAATATTAACATTAAAATCAATCCGCAGCAAATGCCGCAAGAGGTGACTGGTCATTTTAATGATCACGCGAGTGCATAATCCTAAAACGGTTTTGGTTAACAAGCGCTCAATATTGCGACCTGTGTTTTGCACCTCGTGAAATACTCCTTCGATTCTTTCTCGAATACTGTTTAGCCTACGATCCAAGTTCTTTGTATTCTGATACTTCTGATTGGAGCGTTGCGGGGTCCAGATCAGATTATGGGTCTGGTCAAAGATTTGTGTTTGCCATTTGAACCCCAAAAATCCTTTGTCAGCAAAGAAATCGCAGAACGAGAAGTAATCAATCACGACTTCGGCAGCTTTGCGCTCATCTGAATTGGCTGGAACCAGATCGTAGACAATGGGGATACCATTTAATATGGTCACGGTCACCAATTTGTAGCCGAAATACTTGAGGTTCCGGCTAATACACAGTCCATAACCGGCACTTCCTGCAAAGTCACTATGACTTTTGTTACGCTTATACCCAATAACCGGAACTGGTTTGGTATCCAGGAGATAATGAGTGCCAAGATGCCAACCTTTGCACACAATCCAATACCGTCGAAATTGTTCCACCAGTAAACGTAGCCCTCTCGCTCGGCAATTGAATTGGCTCTGGTCTACCAGCCTGGGAAATAAATCCAGATAGTTGGCGCGTATGAACCCACTATATTGCGTTTCGCTTGGGAACGGAATGAAATCTTGGGTCAACATCAAAGTCATTACCTCACTATCCCTGAATTCGGGCTTTTTCCCAGCTTTCCCTTTCAAAAATTTGCAGCCTTCTGCCTGATACCAATCATCTACTAATACGAAAATGATCGTAAAAATGTCGGTTATGGGTATACTTGTCTCACGCCTGTGCACCCTTGGTGTAGGGAATGCTCCTTTTTGATTTGGTTCGCACCTTAATCTTGAGGACATTCCCTCTTTCCCACATTCCGCACCTCAAGAATCGAGAAAATAGCAATTACGGACTTGGATACCGAATAACTTGATAATTTTCTCATGAACAGGGCGGGGATTAAGCATCTGGCGATTCGTTCGCTGTCCGTTGACCCAGATCGACAACAAGATATCAAATCCCACAATGACCTGAAATATCCAGCGAATGGTTGGCGTCGCGGTTGGTTTGCCCTTCTGATCGGGAATCTTCTCGCTGCTTTTCTGCAAAGCGAGACGCAATTGGCGCTCTGCCAGGGCGTAGATCAGCAGTGCCAGCCCCATGATCATGATCAAAGCCAAGATGTGCTCGGGTTTCTTGAGAAACAAGCTGTCGGCGAAGAAAAGTGGCTCTTTGAGGAAGCGAAATCCACGCTCGACGAGATACCCTGATCTGTGTAGTTTGACAACATATGAACAGCAGATAATGTCAGCGAATCCAGCTCATGGGTGGCGATGATGAACTTGCCCAGGTTGCGTTTCGCCGCCTCCCCCCGATCTGCTTGGGCAGAGATATTGCCTCTCAACCCATAGCCAACAATTTCCGGCTCATCCTCAGCCGAAGGACGATCTCGTTTGGCATAGTGGTGATCGGAATTGTCTGCGCGGCTGCTTGATGGAACCTCCAACCCTGATTGAACTGTTTGGCGGCGGTTTACGCATATTCCTGGCAGTTGAACGTCTGCAGACTGAGTTTGTACCACTGCTTCTCGGCTGCCAGTCTCTCTAACCAACCGTTTGGCTTCAGCCAGTATCTCCGGAACTCGCATCAACCAGCGCATCCCTTTCAGCGTTTTCAGGTTGTCGGCCGCATATCCTGCGCTGTCCATTACGTAATAAGGTGCTTCATACTCGCCAATCTGTTTGTGGTAAGCTTCTACATTGAGCGGAAAGCTCTTTTTGTCACTGCGGTTGCCGCTCAATACTTCCAGTCAGACCGGCAGCGATGACCTTTGACTGGTGATTAACTGCACCACCACCTGCTTCAGATCCGGGCGATGATCCCGTGAGTAGCCTTCCGTGATCGTAACGGCTTCCTTGTCTGGCTCTTCGACCTCATATTGTCCATGCAAATGAAATGAACTACTGTCCACATGCACAAAACGGTGTTCGATCCCATATACGCGCAAAGCTCGCGCTGCCACTTGAGCAAATACCTCAGTCACTCCTCGGGCATAGATCGCATCCAGATAGCGCCCCATACTGTCATCATTAAAATCCTCTGCCACTAAACCTGGCCCAATCAACACATTCACTGGCTTGTTGCGCATATAATCCGGCATCAGGTATAACGCCCGGCTGCTGAAGCCTAAAGCATTCAGTACCATCACCTGTGCTCCCTGCTCACAGCTTACTTTTTGTTCGCTTGAAACCAACTTGCCGGTCGATTTCCTCGATCAGCCCGATCACCTGGCAAATCCCAGCTACGATCCCCAGGTGATCAATCCGCTCTGTTTCATATCTTGTCTCTGGTTTCATCCCACAAGCGGATCATTTATTCCCAAAATCCGCTATTTCCAGGTGCGGAATATAGGTGATTTAATAGTCCAAATCCCATTTGATGTAATTCGAATTACCATCCCATTGGTTTTCTATTTCATCATCATGTTCCTTGTCAGTTTTTGGATGGGAGATCGCATTGTGCAGATTATCCGAAAACAGTCACCCTGGCATTCACAGCTGCGAGTAATAACATCGAGTTGGCCATAGCAGTTTCTGTGGCAGTTTTTGGCATCAATTCCTGTGAGGCATTCGCCGGCGTGATCGGCCCGCTGGTCGAAGTGCCTGTCATGATCAGTCTGGTCAACCTGGGTTTGAGGTTCTAGAAGAAATACTTTATCCCAGCCACGCCATCGACTCAAACCATAACGGGGTAATTAGAAAGAATAGGTAAAGTAGGCTGGAACTTTACAGAGCCAGCCTTCTCTTTAACAGAATAAGTTGGATATTGCCTAAAAGGAGGTTTTCTTTGGAAGGAATCCAACCAAAACGAATGATGGCGATTTTAGCCCATCCTGATGATGAAAGTTTTGGGATGGGTGGAACACTGGCAAAATATAACCACCAGGGAGTGCAGATCGTCCTTTTATATGCAACACGCGGAGAAGCCGGGATTCCCTGGGATAAAATCTGGTGAAGCCGGGAAGATCCGTGAACAAGAACTTCGCCAGGCAGCAAAACAACTTGGGGTTGAAGTCTACTTTCTGGACTCCCTGGATGGACAACTCTCAAACGCTGTTCAAACCAAACTGTTTGAGTATATAGCCTGCTGGATCGATACGGTAAATCCGCAAGTTATCCTGACTTTCGGGCTGGACGGTGTATCCGGCCACCCCGATCTCGTAACTGTGTCACACGTCGTGATGCAAGTAGTTAATCAGCTCTTTCCAGGTGTCTGGTTGTTTTATCTTGCCCCCTCAGAAGTAACGGTCCTGGGGTGTGGTGTATCATCTTCGAATGCCAAAGGTTCTGTCCAGAGGTTGTTCAGCACGGCAATTCGCAAAGTAGGTTGACAAAAGACAAAAAAAGCCCTTCGCGTTAGAATAGTTGCGCTAACAAACCAACAACGCGGAGGACTAGATGGATTTTATCACGATAGGCGCAAAAGAAAATTGTACACATTGGGGTTTTGTATTTGATCTAAACAGTTTATATGCCTATTTAGAACGCATAAGTGATCCAAGAAAACCAAAAGGAGTGCGCTATCATCTGGCGACGATATTATTATTAATCCTATTGGGAAAAATGGGAGGAGAAAATCATCCAACGGGGATAGCGGAATGGATCAAACATCGGGAAGAAGGATTAGTCTGGATGCTAAAACTGCCACGGAAGAAAGTGCCGCATCATTGTACAATCCGTCGGATACTAGAAGCACTAGAATCCGACATGTTTGAAAAGATCATGGGGGAGTATCAACGAAGCCACATACCTGATGGAGAAGAGATCATCATCAGTATTGATGGAAAGAGCTTGCGAGGCACCATTGTGCGGCAAGAAACACGCGGGGAACACCTATTAGCCGCCTAATTGCCAGGATCAGGGCTTGTTTTGATGCAGGTGGCTGTCGATCGAAAAGAAAATGAAATCACAGCAGCGCCAACACTTCTAGAAAGTATCGATTTGAATGGCGCAATCATTATTGGAGATGCGATGCATACCCAACGAAACATCAGCGTTGAAATTGTCGAAGCTGGAGGAGATTTTATTTGGACAGTCAAAGGCAACCAAGCGCGTACTGAATGGGCTATTAAGAAATTGTTTGCCAATGAAATAGCGAACCTAAAACAAGAAAGACCGCTCTCCAAACAATTCCAACAGGGGTTTGATAAAACGAATAAACGACATGGTCGCATTGAAAAACGATCCATTATGGTTAGCCAATCTCTCAATACTTATCTCGATTGGCCGCATGTAGCTCAAGTATTCCGATTGGAACGTGAGGTGTGGCATGACCAGGGGCAACGAAAAACAACCCAAGTCGTTTATGGGCTAACCAGTTTATCTCCCGACAAAGCCAGCCCGGAGCAGTTAATCAAACTTCTACGAAAATATTGGGGGATTGAAAATGAATTGCATTATCGCCGTGATATTACCCTGGGTGAGGATGCTACGCGCACGGTGGTTGGTAACACAGGGCATAATCTGGCAATTATCAACAATTTGGTAGTTTCATTGTCTTTGATGAATGGTTTAAAAATTTAGCTAAAGCCAGACGTTTGTTTTACGCTAAACCTGACAAAGCCTTGGAACTTATTGTCCATGCATAATTGCTACTTTGCGAATAGCCCTGGGTTGTTCAGCCTAAAGGTTGTCAGCCTAAAGGTTTGACATAGCAATAAAACCAAGGTACACTTTCCTCAATCTATGGTTACAACTGTGCAACGATCCCTTTTAATCATACTTTTACTACTTACTGCCATCAATTTAGCTGGCCATATCACTGCGCCTTCGTCCTGCTGCACGGTTCAAGAAAATCCTGGTTCAACCGGTGATACCGATTGCTTGGTTTGCACTTTGCAATTAGGAATTTGGGTTCCAAATTCTACTACAACAAACCCGCTCCATTTTGCATTATTTAAGGCAATTGATAGTCAAATAGCACATTTAGGACTCATTTTTTCCATTCTTCAACCCCCAATAGCTTAATCAAAAAATTTAGACGTATTTGGTAGCGGGATTGGTTATTTCTGCCCCGCAACACCGAATTATGTATCGATTTTAGGATGATTCCTAGATTCTGATACAGATTTAATTGACTGATTCTATTTTTGAAAAAGGTATTGAAAAATGAAGAAAAAAGCTTATTTACCGATTGTTCTGATATTTCTAGGCATAGTTATGCTAGCCTCTGCTATCGTTTTAGGTGCGCAACCAAAAAACACCTCCCCAAGTTCACAACCCCTAGCGGCTGAGGAAGAGACATTTCCCGAGATTCCGAGAGTTTCCCTAGATGATGCACTCGCTGCTTACAAATCGAGCGAAGCGGTATTTATTGATGTCAGAGACAGTAGTTCATATGCCCAAGCACATGTTCCTAATGCCCTCTCCTATCCACTCGCTCAATTGGGCAACCAATATAAAGAACTTGATCCGAATGCCTGGATCATAACCTACTGTACCTGACCGTCAGAAGAATCAAGCGCCCGTGCGGCGCGCATTTTGTTAGATAACGGTTTCAAGAAAGTTACCCCCATTTTAGGTGGTTTTCGAGCCTGGCAAGAAGCTGACTTTCCGGTAGAAACCAATCCTTAGTCAATTTTGAAGGATACAATATGGCTATTCGTAAAATAACACCATCTTACTTAAGTCCAACCTTGCTGTTCTTTTTGCTCCTCATGACAAGTTTTTTAGCTGCATGCAGCAGTAAAGTTCCACAAATAAGCGTTGAGCCACCTCTACAGGATTTAGGAACACAACCTCAACAGATGATTAATCTCGTATTCGAGGTAAAAAACATTGGCAATGCGGACCTGGTGATTGAAAAAGTTAGCATTTCGTGCGAATGCACTTCAGCGGAATTAGAGAAGGACAGCATTCCTCCAGGAGAAACGGCCAAATTAACCGCCAAGTTTGACCCAGTAGAAGATAACTTGTTTGGCGATATCCAGCGCATTATCTATTTGCGCAGCAATGATCCGGTAACGCCAGAAGCGGAAGCTGAGTTCCGAGTCATTATCGAGAATCCAGAAGGATAACCGATGTTTAAAAATTTTTTCAGTAAGTTTAGCGGTGGGAACACCCTCTATTACCCAGGCTGTGTTACTCGCTATGCATTGCCTGAGGTGCAGGAACGATATGAACGACTATTAAGGCAAGTAAAGATCGATTTCATCGTTTTACCCGGCGAGCTTCAATGTTGCGGCAGTCCTGTCAGGCGAGCCGGATATCAACAGGATTTTGAACAATTGAAGGCTAAAAATCTTGAGACTTTTGCGCGTTTTAGTGTCACGAAAATCATTACAAATTGTCCTGGATGTTATCACACCTTGAAGAACGAGTACCAGATGGATGTAGTTCATACTACCCAGGTATTATCGGAAAAAAGTACTGGAGACCCATCAAAATATGAGGTTAATCAAAACCGGCCATTAACCTATCATGACCCTTGCCATTTGGGCCGGTGGTCAGGGATCTATGATGAGCCGCGACACCTCCTTCATCAAGCAGGCTGGCAAGTCACCGAACTCCCGGACAACCGTGTTATGAGCCTATGTTGCGGTGCGGGTGGCGGGGTTAAGTCAAATTATCCTGACTTGGCAAACTCCATAGCGCAAGCGCGTCTTGCACAGGTGGGTAATGGAATGTTATGTACATCATGCCCGTTGTGTTATGCTCACTTCAAAGAAAATGCCGTCCATATACAGGTTTTGGAGTTTAGCGAAGCCATCATATCCACTTTGGAAGGGAGGATTTAACCGATGCAGCAATTACTCTCATTATTTCATCCCGACCAGATCTCCATTCGCCACGAAACCCGGATTGCTTACAGCCGAGATGCATCTCGAATCCACGGAGAGTGCCTGGCGGTTGTCTGGCCGGAAACAATAGAGGATATGATCCGTCTGATAGGATGGGCTGCCGAAACCGGAAATGACCTGGTTCCTAGAGGAGCCGGTACCGGCCTTTGTGGCGGTGCCACACCTCAAAACTCAGTCGTCATCGACTCAGCACGTTTAAGGCAAATTGGTTCCATAGACATTCCAGCGAATAAGATCGTCGTAGAAGCTGGTGTTCCACTTGACCTGCTTAACCGCCACTTGAAACCCTTTGAGTTGTTTTTTCCGGTGATCCCGGGCAGTCATCGCTCCGCAACCATCGGTGGGATGATCGCCACCAATGCAGCCGGTCTGCACGCTGTCCGGTATGGTCGGATAGACGAGTGGGTTGCAGAAGCAACCCTGATCGATGGAAAAGGCATTATCCATCATTTATCTGCCGGTGACCGGGGAGGAATCGCGGGTTGGGAAGGAATCACGGGCATGATCGTTCAAGCCGCCCTTCATCTTACAGAGATTCCTCAGCAACGCTCGCTCACACTGCTTTGTTTTGATGACTTAAAAGGTATGTTGGAGGAAGTCGCACACTTGAAAGCAAATCCATCACTTTCTGCGTTGGAATACATCAATCCACAGGCTGCCGCTTTGGTGGGATGGGCAGCCAAACATACATTGCTGGCCGAATTTCACAGTATGGACGGTAAAGTCGAAGCCACAATTGATATGGCTGCAATCTGGAGAGCCCGCGAAAGCCTTTCAGCCCGATTAACGCTGGCTGGCTTCCCAATTTCAGAGGATCCACAAATCTTGCCAGAGGCCCAAGAAAGCACACTGGACTGGCTTGCCATTCAGGGTATCCCAGTTTTTGGGCACCTAGGTGTTGGCATTATCCATCCTAGGTTTTTACAAGGTGATCCCCGTATCCTCGAACTTTACCACCGGGTTTCAGCATCAGGTGGGCAAATCAGCGGCGAACATGGGATGGGCCTTAAAAAGCGGCAGTGGGCCAGTCTGGCCATGAAGGTGAAGGCGCAGGCACTGAAAACCCAGTTTGACCCGCAAGGTGTCTTTAATCGGGGGAAGCTATGCTAATAGAACTTCTTGAAAATCCCGTCTGCACCGAGTGCGGGCTCTGTCGTGAAGCATGTCCGGTGTTTCAGATCCAACAACAAGAAGAATTCAGTCCCCGTGGCCGAGCAATCCTGGGATCCGCTGGCATCCGAACCCTGGTTTTCTATCAATGCACATTATGCCGAAGTTGCCGGGTTGTTTGTCCTATCGGACATGACCCAGCCGGAGAAACACTTCGAGCAGGGTTAATTGAAGCCAGTATAGAAACACCAGCCAACCAGGCGATGATTGCCAATATTCGCGAATACGGCAACCCTTTTGGTCCACTTGCAGAAGGCGAAGTGCCAAAAACATTAACCTGTTGCTAACATTGATCTTAGGATAAACTAACCATGAAAAAAACACTTTCAATCCTTTTTCTTTTAACGCTTGCCCTATCCACACTTACTGTCCAAGCAACATCTAACTCCCGACAAGCGGTTGTATATTACAACGAAGCATGTGATGAGTGCGAAACATACATCAATGGAGAATTGCAGGAAATCTTCAAGGCATACCAAGTGGAATTGGTCCGCAAGGATTATATCAACCAGCGTGAGACCCGTAAGGAATTGAATCAACAAAATGACAACTTGGGTGTTCCATTGGATCTTCAAAGTCACTTAGTGACCTTCATTGATGACAACCGGATCATTTTGCAGGGAGAACCACCCCGACAGGTTGTAGAAGCCTTATTGTCAGCATCAGCATCGGAATTACCCGACAAGATTTTGATTTACAGTGAAGAAGGTGAAGGAGACGGATATAAAGCCTGGGCTTTCGCTGGGCCAATCCAGTCGTACACAGCCAGCGAACCTATTTCTACCTACCTGGCATGGTATCAGGCCAACCTGTCTTCCTTTAAAATTACAAATAGTTCCACCCCTAAGAGCACGATCCTTCCGGCCGTCCTCTTCACCGGCCTAGTAGATGGGATCAATCCATGCGCAATGGCAATTTTGCTCTTCTTTGTTACATTCCTTTTCACGATACGCAAGCGACGGGCAGCTATTGCCCGGATGGGGATGATCTATATTGCCTGCGTCTACATCGTTTATTTTCTGGTAGGTCTGGGATTACTTCGCGCGACCACCCTTGTACAAGGCCACTGGCTTGGTCAATTGGGGGCAGCTCTGCTACTCCTGTTTGGACTGACCAATCTCTTTGGAGCTTTATTTCCCAAGTTTCCCATTCGTTTGGAAATTCCCGAAATTGGGAAAGACGGGCTCAAGAAATGGATGTATCGGGCGACTATACCCGCTACGATTGTGCTGGGAACTTTGATGGGGCTTGAAAGTTTTCCATGCTCAGGCGGTCCTTATGTTGCCATTTTAGGCTTGTTGAGCAGCCAGGCAGGTTTCTGGGAAGGGTTTGGATATCTGGCATTATATAACCTGATGTTTATCTTGCCATTGATTATAATCCTGGCTTTAGCGCTCAATCCAATTATGGGAGCAAAGATCCAGGCATGGGAACGGGCCTCGTCCCACAAGGTACGTGGGATTACAGGTGGGATCATGGCGCTTATTGGATTAGCCCTTTTAATATGGGTTCTATAAGAACAAGACACAAAAAAGGTGATGATATGGCTAAGAAATACGCAAAGTCAAAAACAAGTAAACAGTCTAAAAATAAACGGAAACAAACCAACTGGTGGGTAATTGGGTTAATAGCCATGGTGGTGATTGGGGTGATTGCAATCGCGCTGCGACAAAACCCGGATAAAGTCGAACCGGTCGTTGTTAGTCAGGATAAAAGTATGGGGATTGCAGATGCACCGGTCATTGTCGTTGAGTACGGCGATTTTCAATGTCCTGCCTGTGCCCGGTTCGCTTCGACTGTAAAACCGAAGCTGGTAGAAAATTTCGTAAACACTGGCCAGGTTCGGTTTGTCTTCCGGAGTTTTCAATTCATTGGTGAAGAATCGTTTTGGGCAGCTGAAGCTGCTGAATGTGCCAATGAACAAGGAAAATTCTGGGATTACTATGACAAGTTGTATGCCTCACAAAGTGGTGAAAACATGGGTGCTTTTACAAAAGAAAACCTAAATACCTTTGCCGTTGAATTGGGCTTACAAACGGATGAGTTCAACCAGTGTCTTGCTTCTGGTAAATACTCTGACAAAGTAAAGGCTGAAACTTTAGAAGCTACAAAAATAGGGTTACGGGGTACTCCTTCACTGTTGGTAAATGGACAATATATTGAAGGCGGCGGCCAATATGAGATTTTGAGCCGAAAGATCCAAGATCTACTCGCAAAATCACAATAAATCTCGGGAGTGTATACTTTTTCAGTTCCCCAATAATATTTGAAGGTGTCGATTCGCACCTATTACCTATTCATCTGGCAACTAACTTAACATTTTTATTGGACAATTTAGACATAATTAGAAAACTATATTGATTAATTAATTTATGAATTCGAAACTATTTCAACAAGAAAAACGTTCAAAAAATAGACTATTGGTAATCAGCTGGCTCAGTACATTTGTCATTCTTGGTTATTTGGTTTTAATCTCGGTTGCAAATTTGCAAAGTAAACCAAAACAAAGTACGGAAAATTCTCAAAGTTTGGAGATTACTGATAATGGCCGTTCAAATGAACAACTTATATCACAGGGTGCTTTACCTGTCTTCTCAATAGGAGAATCATTTGAAGGTATAAAAAGAAACACATATTTAAAAACTGAAAAAGATCCCAATCAGCGCCATGAAGTGATTAGTTATGTGATTGAAAAGGGTGACTCCATTTTTGCTGTTTCAAATAAATTTAACCTATCCCCGGAAACGATTCTCTGGGCAAATTTCGAATCATTAAATGACAACCCTGAACTATTGTCTATCGGAATGACCCTGAATATTCCTCCTACGAATGGAATTTATTATAAATGGGGAATGGGAGATACCATTGATACCGTCGCAGCAAGATTCAAGGTAGATCCGTCCATAATATTGTTATGGCCGGAAAACAGGGTGGATCAGGAAAACCAATCAATTGGCGAGGGTTCTTATATCATGATTCCTGGCGGGAAACGAGAAATGGTATCGTGGGTTATGCCAACCATCCCGCGGAAGAACTCAGGAGTCACAAAAGCGATGGCTGGACCAGGAGCATGTGAAACTGATGATGGCGCTTATGGAACAGGTTCTTTTATCTGGCCTGCAGTGAATAATTATCTGTCCGGAAATGATTATTGGTCAGGACATCTAGCCCTGGATATCGCCTCAAACATGGGCTCTCCCGTATTTGCGTCAGACAGTGGATTGGTGGTTTATGCCGGATGGAATAACACCGGTTATGGGAATATGGTCATGATCGATCATGGGAATGGTTATCAATCTTTATATGCACATTTGAGTCAGGTCTCGGTCTCCTGCGGAAGCAGCGTCTATCAAGGCTCTGCGATCGGCTCATCCGGAAGCTCTGGCAATTCTACCGGGCCACATTTGCATTTTGAAACTCGCTATCTTGGCGGGTTAGTAAATCCTTGGAGCCTGATGCCATGAATGAAGTTTGGTATCGATCATGTTATTTGCGCTATTTTCCCGAAGAGATGTGACCCTTTGGGCACAGAGATAAAGTGGACACCTCGAAAGGTAGCTGTGTATGGATCTTTGGCTGGCGATGAACGATGAAAAAGAATTTTAATCTAATCCTGGCGAAGATTTTCGCTCTAGCAGATGATTGGATTTCCCATCTGTTATTGCAGTCCTCCCGCGAACAAGCCATTCACATGCTTCGACTACAACCGATGGAACGATTGCTGATCGTTGGAGTGGGTACAGGTAAGGATTTCCCATTCCTTCCATCTGGTTTATGGATTACAGGTATCGATTCCAGCATTCAAAAACTCCAAAAAGCGCGCGTGCAAACGAAGGGTCATTATGTCACACTGAAAAAAATGGATCCGTTAACCCTTCTTTATGGAGATCGTAGTTTTAACGCGGTAATATTTAACCCAATTTTAGGCAACGAAACGGATCATACCAAGGCAATGCGGGAAGCATGGCGCGTCGTTTGTCCAGACGGACGGCTAGTTTCTTGGGAGTGTTCCTTGAATGGCAAGGATTGGTTATCTCGTCTTTACAGATGGCACCGAGGTTTCAGGATTGGTAACCAGGTACTTCCCTCCCAAGAAATTATCAATGTCACCGAAGGTCTCCATGACATGATATCCGAAGAAAGCAAACCTGCTGTGTGTAACGGCAATTGCCGAATTATTCTCATTCGAAAGGAAAATCACAAATGAAACTATTACGAGGGGTACTGGTCTCGATCAGCATCCTTCTTGCTCTTTCACTCAACGCGAAAACTGGTCAAGCCAGTTTTGAGGAGCCAGGCGAACCCTATTCAGGCATTCCCCTCTGCCTTCCCGATGCCTATCTAATTCCGCCGGCTGATTGTCTGCCATTAGGCCCTTCAGAGAAATTAACCGAATTAGCCCAAATGGGAATAAGTTACCCCATCCGACCTTTGCCAGTGGTATCTCCCCCCAAAGAATTAACCCGCAATCCAGCATTTGTTGCTAAAGTAAACATCGATTCTATCGAACCTGTCCTTTTATATGCAAACCTGGATAATGCGATCAGCGGTGTTAACCCAGTGCGGTCAATCGCACCCGGTAACGGATTGCGGTACATATCTTATGTCCAGGAAGCGCGTATCGATGGCAATGCATATCTTATGATGAAAAGTGGCGAGTGGGTGCGCGCATCGCCAGCCGGATCTTCAGCATTTCAGGGCGTCCTGTTTAAAAAAACACCCTCAACCGGTTTTGGTTGGGTAATCGACACAATACGGGCAAGGTCACAGCCCAGCTTTTCGTCGCCTGAAATTGGTGATGTGATTTACAAACAAACTTTTATTTCAATCTATCAAGTCGTTGAGGCGGAAGGGATGGAATGGTATCTCATTGGCATAGATCAATGGGTCCCTTACCTGAAAGCTCGTCGAGCGCGCATAGATACCACCCCGCCAGCAGGGGTTACCGGGGATCGTTGGATCACGGTTGACTTATATGACCAAATTGTAATGGTGTACGAAAACCGGCAGCTTGTGTTCGCAACACTGGTTGCCACAGGTGGGGAACCGTTCTATACGCGCCCAGGTTTGTTTCAGATTTATCAAAAAAAGCCATTTGAAACGATGAGTGGCTCCTTTGAAACGGATAAGTCCGATTATTACTATCTAGAAGATGTGCCGTGGACGATGTATTTTGACCAGGCACGGGCTCTACATGGTGCATACTGGCGACCCTGGTTTGGTGTTGCTGGCTCTCACGGCTGTGTAAACTTTTCATTGGGCGATGCCAACTGGTTATACCAATGGGCGAAAGAGGGCGATTGGGTTTATGTTTGGGATGCTTCAGGCCAAACCCCAACAGATCCCAGTTATTATGGTGCGGGGGGCGCATAGAGGTTTGGTGTGGTTGGGCAATATATCGCCCAGGAAATAAAGAGGAAAGACTCATGTTCAATTCACGTCGAAAATTTATCAAAGATTCACTTTTGATGGCTGCTGGCTTTTCTTTACAACCGGTAATTCGATATCTCGATATGTTTGATTTTCCTGCTGCAGATAGACTTGGGCGAGTCAACGTTGGCAAGGTCGAGATTAAGCAGCGTCCAAACGCAGATAGTCAGACGGTGGGTGTCCTGTACAAAGACGCGATTGTTGAATGGTTTCGTACAGTCATTGGAACCAATACATACCGAAATAACCAAAGGTATGTGGAAACACCAGAAGGTTATATTTGGGCTCCTTATTTGCAGCCTGTCCTCAACCTTCCCAATAAACCGGACCAATCACTTCCGGATAGCAGCCGCGGGCCAGGAATGTGGGTAGAAGTAAGCGTGCCTTACGTTGATCTTCTGTTAGCCAATCCCCCCGCACGTTCGCCGGGACTGCAAAATCGAATGGAGATGAACTTGCCACCCAGGCTATATTACAGCCAAATCACTTGGGTTGACCAAACGAAGTTAATTCAGGATGGACAAATCCTCTATAGAGTCAACGAACCGTATGGTAGTTATGGGGATATATATTGGGCTTCAGCTGAAGCGTTTCGGCCTCTCACAACTGAGGAGGTCTCACCTATTAATTCAACCTCAATGGACAAACGGATTGAAGTAAACATCGCTTATCAGACCTTGTCTTGCTATGAAGGGAGTATGGAAGTCTACTTTTGCCAGATCTCATCCGGCGCATTATGGGATGCCTGGGGTAATGCAGTCGATGCTTGGGCAACACCAATTGGAAACTTCCCAATTTGGCGGAAAATGATCTCTTTGCATATGAGCGGAGGTTCATCCGGTGGTGGATGGGATTTACCTGCAATTGCCTGGACAACGCTTTTCGCAGGGAATGGTGTTGCAATTCATTCAACGTTTTGGCATAATAATTTCGGTGAACCCATGTCGCACGGATGTGTGAATGCCCGTCCGGATGACGCAAAATGGATTTTTAGATGGTCTTTGCCGACCATTCCATTAGATCCAGGGGATGAGACAATCCCTTGGCCCGGCGGAACCTCTGTTGAGGTAAAAGAAAATTAAATGATTCGGCTGCAATTTAGCAGGCGTCATTCAGCAGAAAAATACAGTTTACATAAAGAGTTTTAGGAAGGCCAATGTCTACAAAAATATTCATAATTGAAGATAACCCCGAATTCAGAGATTACTTGCGAAGAGGTTTAACATACGAGGGGTATCTGGTTCGAGTTGCACCCGACGCAGAAACCGGTTTTTCTATCCAGAACGAGTTCCATCCTGATGTACTTATTCTAGATTTAATGCTGCCTGGAATGGATGGGATTGAAGCTTGTAAGCAATTTAGGGAAAACAATTATGACTTACCAATCCTTATGCTCACTGCTCGAAATTCTATAGGTGACAGGGTGACTGGTTTGGATGCTGGAGCTGACGATTATCTAGGAAAACCTTTTGATTTTGAAGAATTATTAGCACGAATACGAGCTTTGTTGCGGCGCACGGGGCCAGGTAAAAATGTATTAACCTTTTCAAACTTAACCATAGACCTGTCAACCCGAGGAACTTATCGGAATGGAAAAAGTATTCTACTGACAAACACAGAGTATGAAATGCTTGTTTTTTTTCTATCTCATCCCCAAGAAGTAATTTTACGCGAAGTCCTTCTTAATCGCATTTGGGGATTTGATTTATCCAACTCTGGCAATGTTCTCGATGTATATGTGGGCCGAATACGACGCAAATTGGGCGAGCCTGCACTGATCCACACAGTTTTTAGTGTGGGGTATATCTTAAAAGAATTGGACAAGTGATGCTGTCCTTGCGATGGAGGCTCACCTTATGGCATATAGGCTTGACGATCGTTAGCCTCATTATCTTTTCGATTGTCTCTTATGAAATTTTATCCATTTCATTAAGAGATGAAATTGACCGCACGCTTTTAGAGCGTGCTAATCACGTCGCAGACGCGATTGCAGTCCTACCCAATCGACCAATTGAGGGAATTACGACGGATCGCACGGATGAATTTCGATCCCCAGGTGTGTATCTCCAGATAACAAACGCGAGTGGAGAGGTGGTCTCACATTCTTATAACCTGGGGACACAGAAACTTCCGGTGGACTTTATAAATGATGGACAGTTGTCAAACAACAATATTCCATATAGAACTATATCCATTTCTAATCAATCCGTGCGCTTGCTTCATCAGCCACTTATCCGGGATGGTGAGGTTATCGGCACTGTACAAGTCGGACAGTCTTTAGCCAACCTAGAATCAACACTAAATCGTCTGCGCATGATCTATATGGGGGGAATTCTTGTTGTGATCATTCTTGGATTTGGCGGGGGTTGGGTGCTCGCATCCATAGGTCTCCGTCCTGTTGCAAACATCACACAATCAGCCGGTGATATTGTGCGTGCGGAAGACCTTCTGGCCCGGGTAAAGTATTCAGGTCCACAAGACGAAATTGGACAGTTAGCAAAAACGTTTAATGATATGCTCGACCGGTTACAGTCATTATTTGAAGGGCAACGACGGTTTTTAGCCGAGGCTGCGCATGAACTGCGAACACCGTTAGCAGTGATGATCGGGAACATCGACTTGTTGGCACGATATCAAGGTGACCAAGTAAGGCGAGCTGAAGCAATTGCAGCCCTTCAACGGATAGGGAAACACATTTCAAGACTCATAGATGATTTGCTCTTACTTGCTCAGGCAGATGCAGGATGGCGACTTCAATTAGAACCTATGTGGTTGGATGACCTACTTCTGGAAGTATATGAGACGAGTCGATCATCTTGGAGCAACAACCAGGTTGAACTCATAGCATGTGAACCATCTTATATATTGGGTGACCCGGACCGACTTAGGCAAGTTTTTTTGAACTTAATCGACAATGCAATAAAATTTTCTCTACCACATACGCCCATAACATTAGCACTACGATGCCAGAACAACCGCGTGGTAGTCCAAATTTCTGATCAAGGTTCCGGAATGTCTGTAGAAAGTTTAGAGCGTCTTTTTCAGCCCTTTTTCCGTGGAACAGCACCCCCTAACTTCCTTGGTACCGGTTTGGGATTGGTGATCGCGCGCTGGATCATCCACGAACATAAAGGCGATTTGACCATCGAGAGCCAGATTGGGATAGGAACAATAGCTACTATCGATTTGCCCTCACAAATTTCACCAATAGGATCTGATTCTTTGAGAGGAGGCATGTAGCAGTACCATGTTTACTTGCCAGAAATTCTTGATCTGTTCTCCTGTTTGTTTAAAGAATTTTGCTACCCAAATTCGACTCTTGTTTACAAATGGAAGATTATGATATTCATAGATACTATTTGAGCAACACTCATCCTTTTGTCAGAAGTTTTATAGAAAATATTTAAACAACAGTACTATACTAGATCTGGCTCCTCTTTCTCCTCTCCCAATCCTTGTCATAAGCTTATGGCAAGGATTGGGTTTATTCTAGCGATAATATTTCCCCCCATTAATCTATTTGTCAGAAGTTGTTCAAAAGTTTCTAATTTTACTCCATTATAATCTCTTTACTATATCTTTTTTTGTTCCAATTCGGAGTAAACCACCTGTCATGGAAAATAAGGTTAAAGACCCAGTCTGTGGAAGAGAATTTTTTCTTCACTCAGCACATTGTTCTTACCGGTATCTCGGGCACATATATTACTTTTGCTCACGTAGATGCCTAATTACTTTTGATCAGGATCCCGAAAAGTATTGCAGGTGGAGCGCAAATCGTGTCTCAAATTAAATGCCTTTGTTTAACTGAATTAACTAAATTATCAAAGTACTAAGAGGAGATTAGAAATGGGTTTTCTAGAAGACCTGTTCGAAAATTTTTTTGATCGTCGCAATCGTCATAACTCAAGGGGAAGTCACAAGACTGGTTATGACCACCATAATCGCCAGAGAATTTCATCTGCGAGATCTACAGAGTGCAACAAATGTGGCGTAGACAATCCTATTGAGAATAAGTTTTGCCATAGTTGTGGAAGCGAATTAACGATGAAAACGCAAAATGAGCAAGGAATTTATTGTGACGGGTGTGGAGCAAGGAATCAAGTTGGGAGCAAATTCTGCCAGGCTTGTGGATCAGACTTAACGAACACGCCAATCATCCGCCAGAACTGTCAATCATCGTTGTCCTTAAATGCAAAGTTTTGTCCTCAATGCGGACAAAGTGTTGGGAGATACTAAGAGCTTTCGAAAAAAACTAAAGCAATAGAAAAAACGACGAAAGGCAGGCATTATCATATTTAGAAAAATAGGTAAACTGGCAGGTTTCTTGTTGAAAAGGCGAATGTTGATTCGAAACAGTCTACTGGTTGGCATCATATTCTTAATTCCGCTCAGAATTGTTCCGGGATATTCCGCCTCCAGGAATTCATTCCCTTATGAAGACCTAAGGGTTCGCGACTTAGTAGATAAGGATTCGTACTCCGCGATAACTGCGGCCCAGCAACAGAGAGAAGTTCAATTACCCGATTATTCATATCCACAAACCGAAATCTTAAATGGTATCCGTCGTCTAGCTCTATTGACAACCACAAAGTCTAAAGAGTCTCTGGCTGTTACCCTTTACAAAGTACAACCCGGTGACAACCTGTTCCTCATCGCTGAGAAATTTGGCTTGCAACCAGAAACTGTGTTATGGGGAAATTATGAAACATTATACGATAACCCCCAATATTTAAGGCCTGGCCAAGAGCTAAACATCCTTCCTGTCGATGGTGTATATTACCAGTGGAAACAGTCCGATAGCTTAGAATTCGTTGCTGATTTCTTCAAAGTTAAACCTCAAGATATACTTTTCTGGCCTGAAAACAACCTGTTTTCGTTTATTTCCGAACCAGCTCTGGCTTCAATTCAGGAAGGAACCTGGTTAATCATCCCGGGTGGCCGCAGAGCGCTTCAGGATTGGGGGCCTCCACCAATTTCAAGAAGCAACCCGGCAGTAGCGGCTTATTACGGGTCGGGGTCTTGCGGAAAAGTTTACCAGGGAGCTATTGGCACTGGTGCTTTTGTTTGGCCCACCGTTGCCCGCTCACTATCAGGCTATGATTTTTCTAGTCTCCACCCCGCCTTGGATATTGCAGGCGCAGAAGGAAATGCGATCTATTCAACCGACAGCGGCGTTGTTGTTTTTGCAGGATGGAGCGAATACGGTTACGGGAATTTAGTAGTCATCGATCATGGGAATGGCTGGCAGTCTGCATATGCTCACATGAGCATAGCGAATGTAACTTGTGGACAAAGCGTGACGCAAGGAAAATTAATCGGTGCAGTCGGAAATACCGGTAATTCTACAGGTGCGCATCTGCATTTCGAACTGCGGAGTGAGATTTACGGAAAAGCCAATCCTTGGGACTATATAAGTCAATAACCTTAAACCAAACATTTCCGGTTGTGACACGAGTATTTATACAAAGCAATTGCTAAATTCTTATAAACAGGAGAAATGGAATGATATGAACCGAAAAGAACGAACTGTCCTGATAACGATTATCATCAATTTGTTACTCATTGCCTTTAAGCTTTGGTTGGCTGGCGCTTCCGGCAGCTTGGCTTTACGAGCCAGTGCACTTCACTCAATTGCTGACGCTGTCATTGGGGGGTTCGTATTTGTCGGCTTGCTTATCAGCCGGTGGGAAACAAACCGAAGCGAAGCTCGTAACCGTGTCAATATGGCAGAAAATTGGGTAGCGCTGGTAGTGGCAGGGGCAATTTTCTATGTGGGGTATGACATCATCCGAGAAGTGCTGGGCAGCGAATCCCCAGAACTAAAAAACTTGGTCCCCATAGCCCTAGCCTCCCTGTTCACCGTCGCAGCAGCCTATTTCATTGCCCGCTATAAACTCTATGTGGGGCGCCAAACCAATTCACCAGCGCTCATCGCCGGAGGGTACCACTCACAGATGGACATTTATGCCTCTGTTGTTGTGGTTGCTGGATTAGCAGGGGCTGCCCTAGGGCTGCCGAACCTGGATCGGGCTGCTGCCGCCATTGTGGTGGTGTTTATTCTGTTTTCAGGTTATGAAATCGCCTCCTCAGCCATCCATGCGCTTCGTCACCGTACCGAGATTGATGTGGAAGGCCATGCTGGCCACGCACACAACAATTATTCTCATACAGTTTGGCGGGTATTTCTACCTGTTGGACTGGCAATGTTCCTTGGAGTGTATCTATTTTCTGGGTTTTACATCGTCAGGCCCGGCGAGGTGGCTGTTGTCCGGCGGTTTGGAGCAGTAGCTTCAGCGAATCTGGGTTCTGGATTGCACTATCGGCTGCCCTGGCCGGTTGACCGCGTAGATATCGTTCAGTTGGACGAAATTCGCCGGTTAGAAACACCGGTCAGCCTGATGCTGACAGGGGATGAAAACCAGCTCAACATCCGGCTGAGTGTCCATTACAAAGTCAACGACCCGGTCAATTTCCTTCTCAATACTGTTGATCCGAAAATTTTGATCGAACGGGCGTCAGAAGCTGCCATGCGTCAAGTTGTCGCCGGTGAATCCGTAGATGCGCTGCTCACCATGGATAAATCTACTATTCAACAACGAGCCGCTGGCCTGACCCAATCCGCACTAGATGGTTATCAATCCGGTTTACAGATCACCGGCATTCAACTGCTTGAAAGCAGTCCGCCCCCAGAAGTAGCAGAAGCATTTCGTGATGTGTCCAGTGCTCGGGAAGACCGAAATACCTTTATCAATGAAGCGCTCGCTTATCAAAACGAAATTCTTCCAGTCGCACGTGGTGATGCTGAAAAGGCCATTCAGGCAGCCAATGCCTACCATGCAGAAAAAATTGCCCAGGCAAATGGAGAAGCTGTTCAGTTTGCCAGGCAGCAGGGGGCATATGCCAAGGCTCCGGTCATTACGCGCCTGCGTCTGTACCTGGAATCTGTCGAACGAGTTCTACCCGACGCACGCAAGTTCGTGCTGGACTCTGCTGTGCGCATGCAGTCCACCGATTTATGGTTCCCTGGCGCAAACGGCGCGAGCACTTTTCCACCGCAGCCGTGAGTATTTTCCATGTTGAAACTCGTAATTCTCGTTTTATCTCATATTATCCTTCAGGAGCAAACCTCATGAAACTCGTCCGAAATCTCGTACTTTTCTTGATTGCTTTGGTATTTCTTGCAGCCAATCTGGTCTTTTTCCAGGTGGATGCGACGGAAAATGCAATCGTTACACAATTTGGGCAGCCGGTCCGGGTGATTACCAACCCTGGTTTATACGTCAAATTACCTGACCCGATCCAGAGCGTCACCCATATAAACAACCAGCTGAGTATTTATAATTTACCGCAAACCGAATTTTTAACGGCTGATAAAAAGAACATCGTTCTCGAAGCTTATGCAACCTGGAAAGTAACCGATCCACTGCTGTTCCTAAAATCGGTGCGCGACCCGATCGGTGCGGAAACACGCCTTGCTGACATGATCGCATCCGAGTTGGGTGTAGCGCTCGGACAGGTGGAGTTAAGCCAGCTAGTTACCGTGAATACCGAGCAGTTAAAACTATCCAACACCTTGAATACCGTAGCGCAAGCTTCCGCCAGCCGGACAGAGCAGTATGGTTTCACCGTCACGGATGTACGTCTCAAACAGCTCACCTTTCCCCAGGCAAATTTAACCAGCGTCTTTCAGCGCATGAAAGCCGAACGCGAAGCGATTGCTCGCCAGTTCCGGTCGGAAGGCACGGAACAGGCAGCCAAAATTCGAGCTGCAGCGGATACGGAGAGAGCACAAATTCTGGCCGATGCGAACCAAAAAGCGGCTGAAATTAGAGGCCAGGCAGACGCCCAAGCAATAGCCACCTATGCCGCTGCCTTTGGGAAAGACCCTGAATTCTACCAATTCCTGCGCACTCTGCAGTCCTATGAGGTTTTTGTCAACAACAATACAACTTTGATCTTGCCATCCAACTCTGAACTACTGAGTTACCTTAACCCATCGATCGCAAATCTGGAAGAGGCGACCAGTCCTCAGGCCGATTCTACGACCCCGACATCAGATTCGGGATCCAATTAGGTGCCATATGACAACCAACTCATCTCAACCCCCAGAAAGAAAACCGCTGGATTGGCGTGCCGGGCTAAGGCAAATCGAACAAGCTATCCGGAAAATAATTCAGATTCTAATTGGTGATGGCGAAACCCCTTGGGAAGATCTAAAAGCCACTTTTGGTCATCTCCGGCCAAAACGGATCCTTTGGGAATTGATTGGGCTGTCTATCGTTGTTTACTTGCTCACAGGAGTTTATGTAGTTGATCCGGGAGAAGCAGCGGTTGTGCGACGCTTTGGGATGGTTATCGAACCACGAGCCGCTCCAGGAGCCCACTATCGTTTACCCTGGCCGGTTGACCGGGTGGATATTATCAATGTCAGTGATGTCAGGCGTGAAATCGTTGGCGTGCCACAACCGGAGGAAGGACACGATCACCCTGAGCCGCCGACAAAACTACAGGTCCTTTCTGGGGACACCAACGTAATCGATGTTGAAATTGTTGTTCAATACCAGGTGCGTGACCCCGCAGCTTATCTCGTCAACGTTCAATATGCCCCCTACCGTCTGGTGCGGGATGCCGTCCGGCAGGCCGTCACTTCGCTGGTTAGCCGGTTGCCGGTGGACGTGATCCTCACCACCGAACGACAGGCTTTGCAAAACGACATTCGTGCTGAGACGCAGAAACGATTGGATGAATACGGCAGTGGACTATTGGTAGTAGGTATCAATTTACAAAAGGCGTATCCACCGGATGAAGTGGCTTCTGCATTTACGGATGTAAACAGCGCCCGAGAAGACCGGGCCAGGGGAATTAATGAAGCCAATGGCTATGCTAACAGTCTGATACCCGAAGCGCGTGGCCAGGCTGAGGAAACTCTATCGAAGGCAGAAGCTTACAGGTCTGACGCACTATCCAAAGCGAACGGCGCTGCGATGGCCTTTGACGCCATTCTGGCTGAATATCAGACCAATTCAAAAATATACGGAGAAGGGATAACACGATATCGCCTTTACCTGGAAACGATTGAAAAGATCCTGCCACGCGTCCAGGTTTATACAGTGGATACCACCGATGGCGGTCAAATAAACCTGCGCTTGTTCGGCAATCCTGCATCTACTGCCACGCCTGTTCCAGGAGAGTGAATTGCATATGGCTGATAATTGGAAGCAAACCTGGAAGGATATTCTCAACACACTGCGTGGCGAACCCGAATCGGTTTCTGGATCATCGTCAGAGTCCTCGTCTGAAAGCTCGAATCTTCCACCAGTGGAGGATCTTGGTAGTGGTGATCAGATCTTTCATGACGCGGCGTCGCCCGAGGAAAAAATTTCTCTTTTTGAAAAAGCACAGCCAGAAGTTGACGCTGAAGCCATCCAGCGAATAGAGGGTGAAACCGAATCACAAGCGGTAGAAGGCACCCTTCCACCGGCAGTGGCACTTCAAGGAAGCAGAAGGATTTTCAACGGTTTTTCTTACATCATCCTGGCAGGTCTATTGATTGCCGGATTGTGGTTTTCGGGTGGCAATCAGCTTTTAGGGCGATGGTTAGCGCCCGCTCCTCCTGCACCAGATGTAATCGCTACATTTGATGGGGGCCAAATATCGACGACTGACCTGGAAGAACATCTGAAGCTTCTCCTGCCGGAAGAATATCAGTCCATCGTCCAATACCCAGATCTTCTCATTGAGGTGGTGGATGACATGCTGATGGATGAGTTGGCTCGGCGCTGGGCAGAACAACGCCAGCCAGATCGGGATGAAGAGTTTAGCCACACCATGCAACATATATCAGAAGGAATCAACCTCCAATCCCTGGATGTTCAATTGCACCAGAGTGATATCCCTGTTGCAGAAAGTGATATTCAGAATTACTACCAATTGAATAAAACCCAATTCGGTGACCAGCCGCTCAATGCTGTTCGCGAACAAATCCGCCAGCAGCTCGTCGCAGAACAGGAAAAAGGGTACGTTGAGGATTATATTCAGCGGCTCAAAGATAATGCATCTATCACACGAAATTTTGAGTTGCTGGACGTGCCAGATCCAGCCGAAGACGACCTGCGCCGATATTATGATGCGAACCTGGATCAATTCAAACTTCCGCGTCAGTTTAATATCGATGAGCTTCGATTTACGATGGGTACGGAGGAGGCTGCCAGCCGGAAAAACGCGGATGATGCCCTCTTGAAGCTGCGTTCTGGCGCAACTTTTGAAGAGATCTCCCAAGATACAACAGATGGTACGCTTACAGATGGTGCGTTGGTGTCCGAAGGGATTCGTGATCCCGACTGGGATCGCGCAGTTTTGGAGCTTACCGAGGGAGAGCTGAGTGAAGTTTTTCGCGTCGCAGATGCATTCTATATCGTTCGATTAAATGAGTTACAACCCGCTCGTACGCAGAGCCTCGATGAAGTCCGCTCAACTATCCGCGCAATAGTTCAGCAGCAAAAAATGGAAGAATGGTTCCAGTCTAACGGCATGAAGACATTGTTCACCCTCAAAGGCAAGCAGTATGGTCTTGGGTCCTTCTACAAAGAGTACAAGGAACTTCCGATGGATCTTCAAACACAATACAGCGGCTCCAAAGGAATGCAAGACCTGGCTGAACAATTGATCGAACGACTGCTGCTCGTCGAGGATAGCTATGATCAGCTGCTTAATACACAAAACAAGCCATTAACCGATGAGGCCAGGCTTCAGGTCATTAAGCAGATGCTTCATCAGGAAGAGATTGATGATCAAATCCAAGTATCTGAGGAGGAAATGCTTCAGTTCTATAACGAGAACGCGAATCTATTAACTTTGCCACCCAAAGCTCGCATCCGATATATTCGAATCGGCCTTGGAGCAAGTGAAGACGAAATGAAGGCTGCTCAAACAAAAGCAGATGAAGCCTATCAGAAATTGGTACCGAGGTTATTACAAAAGGGAGCAGATTTTGCGGAAATCGCTCAACAATACTCTGAGGATCCAGAATCAGCCGCAAAAGGAGGAGAATATCCAGGTTGGGTTGGCGAAAGCGAAGACCTGATGACGGAAATCCAGCTCCATCCGTTTCATGAAAAGATCTTGACTCTACTAATAAATGAAATCAGCCGGCCATTTCAGGTGGATGACAGCTTATACATTGTCCAGGTACTCGAAAGAACCGAACCGGAAAAGCTACTTTTTGAAACGGCAAAACCGTACATTCAAGAATTGCTTACCCAGCAGAAACATAACGAACTGTTAACCCAATTATCCACAAAGCTCTTCCAACAGAATAACGTTGTGTTATTCGAAAGTGTGCTGCAAAACTATTTTGACAATCTGAGATCTGAAACATTACAGACAGGTGGAACATCAGGGAATTAGTATTTTTCATGAGATTATATTGTATCTGGTGTCCACCTTTTACCTCCTCTCCCCCTTGTTAAAGGTTAACTGTGCTGGCGAAAAGTGGATTGTTTATGGATATAATACACTTGGTTCGAATGCTGTGACACCATATTCCAGATTTGATCGTTAACTGTCGTTTTCATAATATTGCGGGATTGTTTTCGGGAGGTGTTCTTATGTTGAAAATTTTCGCAATCCTTTCTCTTTCCGCCATCCTGGTTTTGACCGGCTGTGCTCAACAATCAACAGGACTGCAAATCAAAATCGAAGATGCGTGGGCACGTCCTTCAGCTGGCGTCGATATGAACGGCGCTATCTATTTCCAGATCGTAAATGATGGTAAAGAAGCGGATAAACTGATCAGCGCATATACTCCGTCGGCGCAAGCTGCAGAGGTTCACGAGTCCATGGCCGATGATAACGGCGTGATGAGCATGACACCACGCGAAAATGTAGAGGTCTCAGCAGGTGGGGAAGTAGAGTTCAAACCAGGGGGCTTGCATATTATGTTAGTGGACCTGAAACAACCTCTGGCGGTCGGCGATGAAGTTTCCCTAACCCTACGTTTTGAAAAGGCCGGTGAAATTGTGCTGAACGTAAAGGTCAGAGAACCCTAAAACAATTCGGTGAGTAAAAAACATGAAACACGCTATTCGACCAATTTTCATGGGTGGATTGTTGATGCTTTTTTTATTGGCATCCTGTCAACCCTATCAATTCAAAGGCACATCCTATGAAGATCCTCCTGACGCTGCCGATTTTGAGCTAACCCGTGCTGATGGTGGCCGGTTGCGTCTGAGTGACTTGAAAGGGAAAATTGTGTTGCTTTTCTTCGGGTTCGCAACTTGCCCTGATGTTTGCCCGGTTACTCTTAGCGATTCAAAACGGATTATCGAAAACCTTGGAGATAAATCAGTAAACCTTTCTTATTTGTTCATAACGGTTGACCCAGAACGGGACACCCCCGAAAAATTAAAAGCCTATGTATCGAACTTCCATGAAAATATTATCGGCTTAACCGGTACAGAAGAAGAACTTGCAGCAGTTCGAGAGGATTATGGGATTTATGCGGTGAAGGTTTCCCTGAAATCCGGCATAGGGTACACGATGGACCATACCGCACGGGTTTATTTGATCGATAGCGAAGGTCGCATGCGCCTTACCTATGCTTTTGGGACGCCATACGAAGATATTTTACAAGATATACAATATATCCTGAAGGAAATCGACGCCGAAAATTAAACAAGGCCGCGCCGTCTATAATTTAAAATCTTCACGTCAATATTTATTTTAAGGCCACTAACTGGTTTCTTAGAAGTCAAATAAAATTGTTGCCTGGTCCACTCTTAATGCTCGTTGACCTTGGCTTGAATCGTCATGATCCCAGCGTTTTTAAAATTCAAAGTCAAATCAATGGTATCTCCCGGTTCTAAATCTTGCTTTAGCCCGGTCAGGGCGATCGCTAACTCGCCGGGTTTAAAAATCACTTCCTGCTGGGCAGGCACGGGCACGGATTCTATTACCTTCATGGTTATCCGTCCACTCTTATCTTGATCTTGTGAACGAATCTCTATAGACGAAGCAGCATCAGAACTGATGCTCTCAAGCGAATCACTTGTGCCTGTCGCGTTGCTGATGATCAGAAATGCTTCGCTCGTAGAACCGATTTTACCCGGCTTGATCCAGGCATCCATAATCTTAAATTCTCCTGCGCTCGCACAGGCGGACAAGGCAAGCATAAGCAAAGTTATCAATAAACCAACTCGGAAGTGTCGCATTTCCATCTCCTGGTACCTTTTTCGCTGATTTGTGCTGTATCGAACATCCGGCGCCTTAGCTCAGGAAATATCATATGGATATTCGATACAGCACTCATATGCTTCTTCAAAGAGGGATTGTTTTCGTAATAGGCTGCATTGCATAACCTGTTTGGAATATGCATGTCGGAAATCCCGCTAATCAGAAGATGCTCGTTCTACTTGGGAATTTCGCCTGCGAGTTCCATGTCAATGACCTGCTTGAATGCCTCAATTGGCTGCGCCCCTACCAATGCTAAGCCGTTTATAAAGAAGGTCGGTGTAGATTGAATACCCAAATTCACCGCATTATCGGAATCCTGTTGAACCACTGCTTTGAACTTGCCCGTATTGATGCAGTTCTCAAATGCAGACTTATCCAAATTAAGGTCATTTGCGATTTGTAGGTACAACTCTCGCCCCAGTTTATCTTGATTCTCAAAAACTTTGTCATGGTACTCCCAAAACGAATTCTGTTCATTCGCACACATAGAGGCTTCTGCTGCGGGATAAGCCTCAGGATGGATGGAAGTTAATGGCAAGTGTCGAAAAACAAACCGGATTTTTCCCGGATAGGCTGCGAGCAATTGCTTATACGTTTCATCGAAGAACCGTTTGCAGTAAGGACACTGAAAATCACTGAACTCAACGATCACGATAGGCGCATCTTTAGATCCAATGCTCGGAAAACCTTCCGTTGGGACATCATACCGAGTAACTTGGGGTGCTTGAGTCGCTACGGGGGATTGGGCAACAGGATTCTGTTGAGGCTCCTGAAGTCCCGCCTTATTTTCTGCGGGATCAGGCGAACGCCCCCAAACGACATAGCCGAGCAAGATTCCAACAGCAAAAGCCAGTACCACAAAAACTGTATAAAATTTAGTGCGCTTAAAAGTTTTGGTCTCATTCGAAGTGGTGGTTGTTTCCATTTTTTTTTCCTTATTCACATTAAAAAATTCTATCTCTTAAATAATTGGCTCTTACTTAAGCCAAATATTAATAACCTCAGCCGAACGACTCATCATCGCAATGGAGGTGTCAGGCAGTTTGATTCAGGGATGCACCAATGGGAGGGCGTAATAATTGCGATGCCCTAGAAGTTTTCACGAAGGGAGCAGAAGATGCGAATACCATTAAGGGATGTGCCGGCAAGACCTGATAGGCTGTCTCAGGAAATACACTCGTACAATGCGTACAATTGTCAGGCTCCAACCCATAATTTTGATCGGAACACCCCACGCTGAAATAACAAAGCGGGGCATTTCGCATTTCACAATCCACATCCATTGCGGTTGTGAACGTTAGGGCAAAAACCAACGGCATGAATATCAGGCTCAAGCCCAGCCGTGCCAATCTGATCATAGGCCGTATATACAAACCACCTTTCTTAAGTCTCCTATCATTTGAGCGTTTCCCTTTAATGCTGATCAGCTACTTTTTCGTGAAGCGCATGTCCACTCAAATAACCGATGTAAGCAGGAACCAGAGGGAAGACACACGGGCTTAAAAACGATATGATCCCTGCCAAAAATGCTAGAAGCAAGTCAGGTTGCGCACTCATCCCTGGCCGAATATCTAAGAAAAGACCATTTTGCTGTGCCCATATAGCCAGGTAAAACATACGATTGGTAATGAGTAATACTCCGATGATGACTATGGTTATGCCACTGATTATTTGGATTTTACGAATGTGTAAACGGAATTTTTGAACTACACTTTGGGTTTGTTCCATAAGAAAACCCAATAATAAAAACGGAACGCCAAGTCCCAATGCATAACCACTTGCCAGAAACATAGCTTGTGAACTGGTTTCTTGACTAACCCCAAGCGTAAGGATTGCACCAAGCGTGATGCCAATGCAAGGTGTCCAACCCGCAGCAAAGAAAACACCCATCGTAAAGGATGCCATCCAAGCAGGCTGTGCCTTTTTTCCCCAACCGGGACGTGTATCATAATTTAGAAAGGGGATGTTCACGATCCCAATCGTCGTTAACCCCAAGATGATTACAAAAAACCCCCCAACTCGACCAATTATGTCTTTGAATTGTCCAAAAATTTGGCCTATAAATGTTGCTGCCCCACCCCATCCAATGATAAATACCAACGAGAATCCGAGAACAAATAATATTGCGTGAAAAAATACATGCAATCGCTTAAGAACATTAACCTGTGGTTGCATAAAGAAAGTCTCCATATAATCCAATTATCGATCTGTCAATAGTTTTGTGGAACAGCTTCATCAAAGACCAATACCTCTCAGTACGGAAAATTCTTCGTTACTAATATGCGCCAGCGGCGTTGGCGATGACGATAGAAGGCCTGAGAAAAGAGCCAAACGATCGGTGTCAACAATCCGGCTTCAATATTCACATCGTTTGTTAAACGGGTTTTTCCGATTGGCTCATCCTGAATAGTGATCCAGTGATCCCATTTTGATATCCTGTCACCATAGCCGTTATCTCGGAGTTGAAAGGCGCCAGTTGCTGCCAGAGGTTTGCTAATCACAATCCAATGTCTACCAAAAGAGAACCGGCCAAAAATTTTCATACGTACCTGATAACATGCTTCCCCCCAGATTTCCGGAAAACGGGTAGGTTGAAGCGGTTCAAAGATCACCATAGGTGCAGCAATATACGCCAGCAACCGTACCGTCTGTACTTCTTGCCAGACGCGCTCTTTTGAGCAATCCAAAAAAGTCGTTAAGATAGTCCGCATACTTCCTCCTGATCACACCATTGGCTTGCTCAGGAGGATAATCCTGTATTGCCCATTCAACAGCACCGGCTGATCAGCCAGGACAAGAGCTTCTGGAACTTCTTGAATAATTGTGCTCAGACGGCGATTGGGGTCAGTTCCGATCTGGCGGATCAATTTGCCTAATAACAGCCGAACACTGGAAAGACTACTGCTCTCTGGCAGAAACTTGTCGAAGATTACCACCCGCCCACCAGGTTTCAGCACGCGCCAGATTTCCTCCATGGCAATGGCTCCATCGGGTACAACAGAAAGGATTAAATTAATCAATACTGCATCAAAAAGGCCACTGGGAAACGCCAATATCTGAACATCCATAATAAGAAAACCAACCGGGGAGTCGTATTTACTCAGCGCCTGCCGCAGCATCATCGGGCTTGGGTCGACAGCCGTGGTAAGAGTCTCAGAAGGAACAAATGGCAGATCAAGTCCAGTACCCACCCCTGGAATAAACAACCGGTCCCCTGGCTTGAGGTCGAGTAGTTCGATTGTCTTTCGGCGTGAACCAGCCGTCCATGAGTACATAAAACGATCATAGAGTGGAGCGAATCGGCGATAAATCCGTAAATTAGAACGATTATTCATGAAAAACCCAATCCCTTTGGGATAAACTGGTCGGCATTTTTTGCATACGCCATCCTTCCGAAAGTGCAATGGATGCAGTTTTGATTGTACTGGGCCATAGGATGACAACCAAGAGAATACCATTCGCTAAGAATATCAATATTCCCATTAAGATCAGTGACCAACCTAGTTCGCGCCGCATAACAACTTTACCACCTTTACGGTTAGCCTGCCACCCATACATTAGCCGGATAATCAGCATCAACCCATACACAACTACAAGTAAATGCGATGGTTTGTTTCGATAGTCATTTTTTGTCTCATGTTTCAGCAAGGTTTTCCCGTGAGGTTTTTGCTTTTCCGTTTCAGATCTGGAATCTCAACAAGCGAAGTGCATTCATCACCACCAGGATCGTGCTGCCTTCATGGAAAATAACCGCTCCGCTCAATGGCATCAACCCTATCACCGATGTCACTATCAACACCCCAATCACACCCAGGGAGATGGCAAGGTTTTGGCTGATGATGGCCCGGCTGGCCCGACTCAGACCGACTGCAAATGGAAGCTTGCCTAGATCATCCGCCATCAAAGCCACATCGGCAGTCTCAAGCGCTACCGCTGTCCCTGCGGCTCCCATAGCAATCCCAACCGTAGCGGTCGCCAGCGCTGGTGCATCGTTTACACCATCTCCCATCATCGCAACGGCCCCATACTCTTTTTGTAAACGTTGTATCGTGTTTAATTTATCTTCAGGCAGTAATTCCGCTTCAACATCTGTGATCCCAATCTCCTTTCCAATCTGCTGTGCTACCCTCTGGTTGTCACCTGTTAACATGATCAAGTGCTTCACACCCAGTTTACGTAACTGAGAAAGGACGCCAGCTACACCTGGCTTTGCCACATCTGCCAAAGCCAGGACCCCAAGAAAAGTACCACCGCGACCAATCGTCATTGTCGTGCGACCAGCGTTCTCCAACGCTTCTACAGTTTGTCGAATATCGGCATCAACAGCATTCTCGTCCTTTTCCTCGAAAAGTTTGAGAGATCCAATCCAAATTGGATGGCCTTCGACTTGACTGCGTACACCACGGCCTGGAATATTCTCCAAACCATTTGCTACAGGCAGGGTGAGATTCTTTTCTTTAGCAGCACGAACAACCGCTAACGCTAATGGATGATTTGACTGCTGTTCCACAGCACCTGCTAATCGTAAGACTTCATCGGGGTTTGCGCCATTGAAAGGTACAATGTCTGTCACTTGAAATTTACCCTGCGTAAGTGTTCCGGTCTTATCAAAAGCCATCGCATTCAGACGCCCGAGATTCTCAAGATGAACGCCACCTTTAATCAATACGCCATTGCGCGCCGCCTGGGCAACCCCAGCCAGAACTGCTGCCGGGGTACCAACAGCCAATGCACAAGGTGAAGCTGCGACGAGAAGAAGCATAGCTCGATAAAAACTCTCTGAAAATGGCATTAAGCCAATTAAGGGCGGTACCACTGCAACCAACACAACCAAAATCAGCACAATCGGAACAAACCGAGCGGTAAACCGTTCGGTGAATTGCTGGGTAGGACTTTGCTGTCCTTGAGCTTCTGCTACCATTTTCATGACTCGGCTCAAGGTGTTGTCCTTCGCCAGCCGGGTAGTTTTTATCTCAAGTGAAGATTCCTGGTTGATCGTTCCAGTAAATACTTCATCCTCAATACCCTTTTGAACAGGGACCGACTCCCCGGTAATAGGACTCTGATCGATGGCACTCTCACCTTGCAAAATCACCCCGTCAACCGGTATACGGTCTCCTGGGCGAACAACAACCACATCACCAATAGAGAGCTGCTCGACTGGTTCTTCAACGATCTTATCATCACGTAATACCTGAGCGGTCTTCGGCATCAATTCTCCCAATGAGTTGATCGCGTTACGGGCTCTACCCAGGGCATAATGCTCGCCAGCATGTCCTAGCCCAAATAGGAAAAGGAGAAATGCGCCTTCAGCCCATGCCCCTAAAATAGCAGCGCCAACCGCAGCTGCTAACATTAGCACATCTGTATCAAACTTACCCCGCAAAAGTGCCGGAATGGCGTGATGTGTTATATCATATCCGCTTGCAACATAAGAAAGCAGGAAAAAAATTAAAGCAATGTTTGCTGGCAATCCCAGGAATTGCTCTCCACCCCAACCCAAGAGTAAAAATATACCGCCAACCGATATTAAAACCAACGTCCAACGGTTTTGGAGCCAGTGCGGCATAAAGGCAGGGGCACTTCCGTGGTCATGATCGTGTTCTTCCTTGGTTTCTTTTGCCTTCAATTGAACGGAAGGACGAGCGCCATAACGTTTCATGGTGCGCTGGATTTGATCTAGAGAAAGTACTTTCGTATCGTACGCCACAATTGCGAGCCCTGAGGCGTAGCTCGCATTTGCATGCAGCATTCCTTTCAGGTTTTCAAGCTCTGAGGCGATCATTGAAGCCGAATCAGCACTGTCCAGACCACTAAAAGAAATTTGTTCGTGACGGTAACCGTTGCTCAACTCTGATCCTGCATCCTCCGCAATTCGTTTGACCGCAGCCAATGAAATTAGATTTGGATCGTAATGGATACATAAATCAATTGGATCATGATCCATATGTACATGTGTTTGGAGGATGCCTTTATGATCTTGCATACTTGCTTGGAGCTTATCCACACAAATATCACGCGCATCTTGAATTTCAGGTAAAAGTACTGGCAAAGAGATTTCAACCGTTTTTTCAGTCATTTATATTAACCTTTCTGTATTTCTTTTCATTACAATTAAGCAGCCTTAAAAAAAGGGGGATCAGTCCCCGTTCAGGAATCGTTATACGTTAAATTAATGAACGAGGGGGAGGATCAAAAACATGCAAGTTGATTAAACGAATGAACAACTTATGTGGATGGTGACTTTTTATCGTCAACCCAATTAGCACCAACCCTGAAACTACTCCCAGAATAATGTCGAAATGAACAACTCCACTACATAAGCCAGAACTGCTTGTGATCACATCTGAATGCCCAGGCAGCATATCATGCAGAAAACGGGCGCAAACGATACATGTGACCAACAAAAATAAAACAACAATGATACGATCATTAAATATTCGAGTTTTATTCATGGCAGACATGATCCAATCCCAAAAGGAACAACTCTTTTACATGATCATCGTCCAGGCTATAAAACACCATTCGACCTTGTTTACGTGTACGCACAATTCGCATTTGGCGCAAACCGCGAAGTTGGTGAGAGACAGCTGAATGGCTCATGACTACGATTTGGCTGATTTGCTGGACATTTTTCTCTCCTCGAAGCAAAACCGATAAAATCCGCAAGCGACTAGGATCGCTCAAAGAAGTAAATAACTCTGCAAGTTGCAAAGCATTCTCATCTCCTAGGGGGAATCCTTCATCAGATTCAAATATTTTTTCATATTTATGTGAATGAATGTTCATATACTCATTATTATAACTTTTTCTATCCATCTGTCAAGAGATTTTCTTGATGAAGAGAATTACTTGATTAAACAAACCACACCTCTGCAAACTTCTTCATAAACAGGCGATGTACAAAGCTCACTAGTCAGCCATGAAATTTGTCACAGGTCTTCTGTCAGGGTGCCATAGAGGAATCGCACTCTTGACAAAATCGTTTCTAGTCATTAACATATCATCATATTATGATTTGTTTATATAATAAGGAGAATCAATTTATGCAAATTGTCATCAACGTGGAGGGAGTTCAATTGCGATCCAAGCTATTTCGCGGCTTTGGCGATCCCAATCGTTTGAGTATCTTATATTCGCTGCTGGGCGGACCGCTGACCGTCACCGAAATTGTTTCTGCCACAGGTATGAGTCAATCCAATACATCGAACCACCTGCGCTGTCTCCGAGAGTGTGGTTTAGTTGCTGCCGAACAACAAGGGAAGTACGTTTATTACAGCCTAAGTGATGACCGGGTAGGCGACCTGCTAGCCTTGGGTGAATCTCTGCTGTCAGACGCAGCCTGCGGCGTGTATCAGTGCACGCGATATTACGCCTCGGAGGAATGATAAAACAGCGTCCATCTCTTTCCGAGGTACATGAATCCGTGACCGTGCCTGCACACGGGCATTGGCGGCTGACGATGCCCCACAACCTGTACCTGCACTCTTCATTGGTGCAATCGCGCAAGGTGGGGCGGTGTCTTGATTTGGATACCTTGTTGGAATGGGAGAAGCCGTTATGAAGAGGATATTCCCTCGCTTATTGACCGTGTTCTTGCCGGTTCTGGGCCTTGACACGTTGTCCAAGTTCTGGGTAGAACAGACGCTTGAGATTAATCAGCCCGTCCCTGTCCTCGGGGAGCTCCTCCGGCTGACATTGAATTACAACACGGGCGTAGCTTTTGGCTTGTTCGCCAATGGCGGAGTTTGGCCGCTGGTTGTTACCGGCCTCATCATTGTTAGCCTAGCAATTTGGCTCGTGCATGCTCTGCGCACAGATGAAATTCCGCCTGTTGCGAGTTGGCCTATTGGTCTAATTCTTGGCGGAGCCATCGCCAACTTCGTAGATAGGCTTCCCGATAGGCGCGTCACCGACCTTCTTGACGTGGGATTAGGGAGCACCCGCTGGCCGACCTTTAACCTGGCAGACAGTTTCATCGTCCTGGGCGTCATTGTACTTATGCTGATGATGTTGTTGGAACAGCGTCAATTGAAGGACTAAGCTCAAAGGTAACAAAATTATGAATGACAAACAAATTTTCCAGATCCACGCCGATATCTGCCAGGCACTGACACATCCAATCCGGTTGGAAATCATAGAGAGCCTGCACGAAGGCGAAAAAAGCGTCACACAACTGGTAGAAGCGCTACAAGCCCCCCAGACTGCTATTTCCTGGTTTCTCAGTCTCATGCGGTCCAAAGGAGTTGTCGTGCCCCGCGCCATAAGGGGCAGAGTGTCAATTACAGGTTGGGCAGCCCCAGAATCAGCGCTGCCTATGATGAAATGCACCAATTCGCAGTAGAGTACCTCACGAGCCGGTCTGAGATGATTACCAGCGAAAGATAAGTACACCCTTTGGAGTTAATCATTATGGAAAAGAATGACGCTATCCAGAAAATACGATCAGAACTTGAATCGGGAACTCTGCTTGCCAAATGTAAGAAGTGCGGTTGCATGAAAGATGCGCTCAATGATCTGGCTACATTGCTGCCAAACAGTGGCGAGCATAAAGTACAAGGCCTAGCACAAGAACTTGAAGTTTGGATCGGGAGAATGGAACCGGCACAATACGCCTGCCTGGGATGTGCACATTGCTACCCTGCGGTTGCGGCTAATGCTTTCGAAAATGCTTTTCCGTCCGCCGTTCAGGTACCATCACCAAGTTGTGATTTCCGGTTGAGCACCACGGGATGGCCGCTAGTCGTAGGGGAATATATTGTGCCAGACCAGACTGCGCCAGTGGCTGTCTCGACCCTTGCCAGCGTTGAGCTGGCCAAACGCCTGGTCAGCCACAATCCAAGGGGGCTGGCTATCGTAGGCAAAACCGAAACTGAGAACATCGGTATTGACAAGATTGTCAAAAACATCATCACCAACCCCTCGATCAAATATCTCATCGTTTCTGGCACTGAACCACGCGGACACGAAAGCGGCAAGACCCTCCTGGCGCTCGCGCAATTTGGAATTGATGATAAGGGGCGCGTCATCGCGTCTCCTGGTAAGCGCCCTATTCTACGCAACGTGTCCTGGGAAGAGGTAGCGATTTTCCGAGAACAAGTGCAGGTGATTGATATGGTCGGATGCAGCGATCCCAAAATGATAGGATTGGAAGTTGAAACGTTAACCAACCAGGCTAATGCCTCACCCGGTTGTAAAGAATGTGCCGAGCCATCCTCACCGCCAGTTTTAATTTCGGCCGTTCCCACAGTGACTGTTACCGACGAACCCAAACAAGTCGTAAAAATGGATAAGGCCGGCTACTTTGTTATCGTCACTCTGGACGAGAAAAAATTAATCAACGTGGAGCATTACGCCTATGACAATACACTTTTGCGCATCATGGAGGGCAGCTCCGCTCAAGCTCTTTACAAAACCATCATAGCCAACGGATGGGTTACTGAATTGAGTCATGCCGCGTATCTAGGTAAAGAATTAACTAAAGCAGAGATGTCCAGCCAATTTGGATTCAAATATGTCCAGGATGGCGCTTAATCAATTAAATTTTACATTATTTCAAGGAGAATATGAAATGAGTACCAAACAACTTGATATTCGCGTCGCCAATCTCGATTGCGAACATGATGCCGCCGCCATTGAGCGCGGTTTGACCAATTTCCCTGGATTAAACCAGCTAAAGGTTTACCCAAAGGCGGCCAAAGTGTCG